>CAWECB010000003.1:0-434036 GCA_963807465.1 uncultured bacterium | reverse complement strand
ATATATTGGTCGTCAATCATGTGCCTGCGAACCTCTTCTTCGCTTTCGTTTGTCGAAAACACTTCGTCAAACCACCATAGACACGTCTTGCTTTGTACCTGCCTGAATTCTTGCGACTGCAATAGCTTTTCTAAATTCTCCATCTTTCTTGAAAACCTGCTTTCAATGTCCCCATGAAGATTTCAATATGCGCAAGCCTGCAGGTCGAGCACTGGCGAAGTGCAAGCGAACCAAAGTGAGCGGACGAAGCCTGCGGTGTGTGAGCGGCCTTCCGAGCGCAAAAGCACGGGAAGGCGAAAAATCTAAAATATGTGAGCACTCCTTTAGGAGGCAATCCCTTTTACATTTTTCAGCGAACCCGCCCCGGTGTAACCGCGCGCGCAGACTGAATGCGCCGGCATACTCGCTTCCAGATGCACCAGAACACGGCTGGCCCAACAGCGTGCCGAGAAAGTCGGCCGTCCGTCGTTTGCTTTGGCGATAGTAGGCCATCAACAGGGCGACGAAGGTCATCAACTGCGGCCCCGACTGCCCCTGTGGCACGCCCGCGGGCAACTCCGCACACGTCGTTGCTCCACGCAAGGACACGTCAGCCGGTGCCGTTGGTACTCGGTCACGTGCGGCTTGATTTGCGGCAATTCCCAGACCTGATGCCGCAACGGCTGCGGGTCGCTGCCCGAGAGCTTCGCCCCGCATGCCGGCATTCGCTGGG
Source organism: uncultured bacterium (assembly GCA_963807465.1). Taxonomy (GTDB): domain Bacteria; phylum Patescibacteriota; class Minisyncoccia; order Minisyncoccales; family Minisyncoccaceae; genus CAWECB01. The sequence continues at coordinate 433,324 of CAWECB010000003.1, read as the reverse complement.
CCGCAGCGGCTACACCTCAGCGCATTGGTCCGTGGGAATCACGCTTGTTGGGCTTCTTGTGGCCGGGCTGTCCGCCACGGTTCCTTTTCGACTTCCTTCTCGGTGGCTGCGGCCGGGCGTGAGGGTGTTGCGTGCTGGGTGGCAGCGAGGAGTTTTGCGGCGTCTTGCCCTTCGCCTGCCGTTCCAGTTGCTCGATCCGTGCTTCCAGCTCGGCAATCTTCGCCAACAACAGGCGGATGATGGCCTGGGCTTCCGGCGGCTGGCGGGCGATGATTTCTTCGGTGACTACCGCTTCCATGCCAATGGTTTTGGCACACAACCGGCCCGCGAGTCCGAATCAATTCGCCAAGAAAACGCAAAGTCGGGCATGAACGGTTACGCTCTATCCTTACGCGCCGGAATTGGTGGAAGTAGTGGCAGAACTCCTCGTTCAGCTCGTCAAATCGCTGGCTGTCGTGACCGAGAATGTCGTCGAGCAACGTTGGCAGCCCGAACCCGTTGGGGTCCATGCGGAACCGCCGCTTGTAGTCGAGCGCAGCGGGCGGCCTCATGGCCTTCGCGCTCAAGGCATACATGTGGGCGGCTTTGGAAAGAAGGGATTTCAACAACCGTAAATGTGCCCTGCCGAGGGCCTCCCCACCCTGGAATGGATGGCCCGGAACGGTGTCGACACCCACCCAGCCATCTTCAACGGTCGCGCCGGGAGCGCTTGGTTCCCACGCCTCCCTCGAATTCTCAGGTATCGCCAGCCGCTCTCTCGCGCAGCCGGTATTCGGCGCCCTCCGCCGGAAACTCAAAGACAAAGCCGGTCCTTACGAATGGCGAGCTCGGCCGCGCGCCGCTGGCGCTGCCGTCCATTTTCGACCATTCACCCCAGAGCTCGAGGGCCGCCTCCGCCGCGCGGTGGAAGACGAGTTCGCGCCCGGTCCAGGGTCTCCGGAAACACGTCGTTGGGCCTCCGGGCATAACTGCACAGAACGTCCATCGCCTCCAGCAGGCTTGTCTTGCCGGCGTCGTTCTGGCCGATCAGGACGTGGATCGGCGTCAGCGGGATGTCGATCTCGCCCAGACACTTGTAGTTCTTCACGCCGAAACGACTGAGGTACATGGCTTCCATAAATCACCTCGCGTCCGACCCATTCTATCCTGCAGCAGCCATGCTGGAAGGGGTGGCCGCTGCCGTCGCCGACCCTCACCCTACCCCCTCTCCCGGAGGGAGAGGGGACGATCTTCGGCCCGCCCTACCTCATCCCTCCGGAAAGACCATCGCCTCGGCGAAGGCCGAGTGGAAGTCGGGGTCGCGCGAGAGATCGACGTGCTCGGTCCGCGCGGGCCAGTTCGTCGGCCAGCGCCGCGGGCACGCTGCGAAAGGGCCGCCAGCCGCGCCCCGGCCAGCGAGGTGTTGCCCTGGTAGCGGATCCGGCGGTGCTCGATCTCGCGGCGGCAACAGCCCGATCCGCTGGGCGTTGCTGCGGCGGATGAAATTGCCGAAGCCGCCGCCGACGAGCACGCGTCGAGGTCCGCCGGCTCCAGGCCGGCCCGGCGCAAGCAGGATGGCGATGCCCGCGCGGATCGCCCCGGTGGCCAGTTGCAGCTCGCGGACGTCGCGCTGGGTGAGCAGGATCGGCCGGCCGCCGGCCGCCTCGTCCTCGTCGGCCAGCACGAAGGCCGGCTTGCCCGTCGTCGAGCACGATCCGCCGGCGCCAGGTCGGGCGGCACGCCGGCGGGCAACTCGTCGGGCGGCGCGCAGCCGGCCCTGCGGGCGTGAGCATGCCGTGCCGCAGCAGCTCGGCGGCCGCGTCGATCAGGGCCGAGCCGCACAGCCCGACCGGCGGCACGTTGCCGATCACGTTGATCCGCAGCCGGCCGTCGACGACGACCTTTTCGATGGCCCCGGCGCTGGCCCGCATGCCGTGCGAGATCCGGGCGCCCTCGAAGGCCGGCCCGGCGGCGGTCGAGGCGGCCGAGCAGTCTGCCCGTCGGCCGCACAGCACGATCTCGCCGTTGGTGCCGATGTCGACCAAGCAGCGTCGGCTGCCGGGCAGTCGGCCAGCCCGGTGGCCAGGATGCCGGCCACGGTGTCGCCGCCGACGAAGCCGCCGATCACCGGCAGGACGTAGGCCCGGCCGCGGGGATGGATGTGCAGCCCGAGCTCGGCCGGCCGGCAGCGACGAGGCTCCGGCCGGTCGGCCGGCACGAACGGCACCTCGCCCAGCGGCCGCGGGTCGACGCCGCAGAGCAACTGCTGCATGGTGGTGTTGCCGGAGAAGGTGACCTCGTAGATCTGCTCGCGGGCGACGCCGGCCTGCGCGGCACAGCTCGCCGATCATCTCGTCGACGGCCGCGGCGACGGCCTGCTGAAGCTTGCCGCAGGCCCTCGGGTCGGTTCGCGGGCGTGGAGGATGCGCGAGAGCACGTCGTCGCCGAAGCGGGTCTGCGGATTCAGCCGCGACGGCGACGGCCAGCTCGCGGCCCGTGGCCAGGTCCAGCAGCGCGGCCGCCAGCGTGGTGGTGCCGACGTCGACGGCCACGGCATAGGCGTCCCACTCGGTGTTGCCGGGCTCGAAATCCATCAGCCGGCCGTCGGCCAGCACGGCCGTGCCGCGGAAGTCCGCCTCGCGCAGCCGCCGCGGCAGCTCGCGGAGCAGCTCCAGGTCGACCTCCAACGGCCCGAGGGCCTTTTCCAGCCGCGACCAGGTCGGCGGTCGTCGTCGCCGCGGTCGGCGGCGGGCAGCTCGACGTAGCGCTTGCGCGACCACCGGATCGACCTCGGCGGCCGACGGTGCCGTCGCGACTGGACGAGGATCTGGTGGCGGCGCGCCGAGCAGCGACGACTGCGGGACTCAGCACGCTCATCGGGCCCGTCGACCGCGCATCTGGCAGGCCAGCCGGCAGCCGGCTCGCAGCTCCTCGGCGCGAGAAGACTTCGCGTTCGGCGGCCGTGGGCTCGCCGGCGCCGTCGGCGACCACGCACGCGGCACTTGCCGCAGATGCCCTTCGCCGCCGCAGGGCGACATCCAGCACCAGGTCGGCCTCGGCGGCCGCCTCCAGCAGCCGGTTCCCGGCAGCACGTAGACGGTCTTGTCCGGCGGCTGGAACGTGACCGGGACTTCCGCTTCGCGCATCAGGCGTCCTCCGTCGCCGTCGGCTCTGCACTCTGCTTGCAGCAGTTCGACGAACTTGGCGGCGGTGGGCGTGAAGACCTTCCGCTGGCGGTGGATGATGCCGATCGGCCGCCGCAACTCCGGGGCGATCAGCCGCACGGCCGCCAGCGCTGCCGTCTGCGGCTCGCCTCGCGGACCGTCGGCTCCGGCAGGATGCTGACGCCCGGCCCCGATCTCCACCGCCTGCTTGATCGTCTCGATGTTGTCGAACTCCATCACCACGCGGATCGCCGACCGACCGCTGCCGCAGGTAGCGGTCGATCTCCTTGCGGATGATCAGGTCGCGGTCGAAGGCCACGAAATCCTCGCCCTGGAGGTGCTCGGCGGTGACCGCCTGTTGCCGGGCCAGGCGGTGCTTGGGCTGGCAGACCAGCACCATCCGCTCCGATCGCAGCGGAATCACGCTGCAACTCGGGCGACGCCGCCGGGTAGGAGACGATCCCCAGGTCCACCTCGGCGTTCAGCACCGCGTCGTAGACCTTGTTGGGCCGCAGGTACTCCAGCCGCACCTTGGCCTTGGGATAGCGCCGCATGAAGTCCTGCATGCAGCGGCTCATGTCGTGCAGCCCGACCGAATAGATCGACGCCACGCGGACCAGCCCGGCTGATCTCCATGCGCAGCGAGCGGACCCGGGCCTCGACCGCGTCGTACAGTTCCAGGACCTCGCGGAAGCCCTCGTAACAGGCCTGCCCTTCGGGCGTGAGCACGAACGGCCGCTTGGTGCGATCGACCAGTTGCACGCCGAAATGCTGCTCCATGCGGTGGACCGACTGGGTGGCCGCCGACTGGCTGACCTCGTTGACCGCCGCCCCGCGGGAGAAGCTCTGGTGCTGGACGACATCGCAGAAGATGCGGATCGTCTCGATGTTCATAAGGGCATCTTATCATAAGGATAGCTTATTTTCAAGGCCGCGGGGTTGCGGAAGCGCGGTGCCCTCCGAGCCGCCCTCCACGCCCTTCGCACCTTTCGCACCCGCTCGCTGATCGCGCACCACCGGGCACCACGCAGCAGCGTGGTCGCCGCGACTTTGCCCGCCCGGCGCCCACCCTCATTCTTCCAGCCCGCCAGGGGCCGCATTGACGGCCAACAAGAGCCGCCTGTAAACTGGCTGCGGTGGGCGGAACGGTCTCGACCGCTGGGCATCGTGCGTCACGGCGATCCGCCGCAACTGGCTTCGCTGAAGGAGGTTTGGCCCATGTTCCGACAAGTATGGACAGTCGCGTTGGTGGTCCTAACGGCACTCGGCAGTCTTACCCTCGCAACCGCCCAGGAATCCAAGGAGGCGGGCGGCGAGAAGCAGATCGCCGTCGATCTCGGCGGCGGCGTGAAGTTGAAGATGGTCCTCATCCCGGCGGGCGAGTTCAAGATGGGCAGCGGCGAGTCGGCGGAGGCCACGGCTGCCTTCTTCAACAAGACCTACGGCGAGGATCTTCTGAAAGCAGACTTCTTCAAGGACGAGCATCCGCAGCACCGCGTGCGGATCACGAAGCCGTTCTACCTGGGCACCTACCATGTCACGCGGGGCCAGTTCCGGCAGTTCGTCGCCGACACCGGGTACAAGACGGACGCGGAGAAGGGAGAGAAGCCGGGGGCCTGCGGCTGGGACCCTGACAAGAAGGAGTTCGGCTTCAACGAGAAGTATTCCTGGCGGAACGCGGGTTTCGAGCAGACCGACGAGCACCCGGTGGTCAACGTGAGCTGGAACGACGCGGTGGCCTTCTGCAAGTGGCTCAGCAGCAAGGAAGGCAAGACCTACCGACTGCCCACGGAGGCCGAGTGGGAATACGCCTGCCGTGCCGGGACGACAACCCGCTACTACAGCGGCGACGATCCCGAGACGCTGGCCAAGGTCGGCAACGTGGCCGACGCGGCGGCCAAGGCGAAGTTCCCGGATTGGAAATACACGATCAAAGCCAGCGACGGCTATGTGTTCACGGCTCCGGTGGGAAAGTTCAAGCCCAATGCCTTCGGGCTCTACGACATGCACGGAAATGCCTGGCAGTGGTGCGCGGATTGGTACGGCGCGGAATACTACGCCAAGTCCCCCGCAGACGACCCAACCGGCCCAGATTCCGGCGATGGCCGTGTCCTTCGTGGCGGTTCCTGGTGCAACGGGCCGTACTTCGCCCGTTCCGCCAGTCGCGTCAGGGTCACGCCGGACGACCGGGACAACGGCGCAGGCTTCCGCGTTGCCAGGACTCAGTAATGCTATGGCATCTGGCCGTGTTACCGTTTGCGGTCCAGACCAGAGCCCTCCCGTTTACCGCGCCGGGCGGCAGGGCGCGATTTTCGTTGGACGAAGCCGTAGGGGAAAACCGCGGACCGACGCACCACAGACGCGGCTGTAGAGCCTTTCAATCGGCTGCGTCGGCAGCTACACCTGCCGCCACCACCGGGATTTCGGGCTAGGCAGCGAGTGCGGGCACGTCGACGTTATCACCCCCGCTAGTCAAAACGCTTTGCATCATTTCCGTCGGAGCCTCCATGTCCGCCACCCCGCTGACCGACTTTTCCCGGCTGTGCCTGCACACATCACCACCAAGCCGTGGTCGATCGAAGAGGCGACGCGGCGCTACGCGGCGGCGGGCGTGCGAGGCGTGACCGTCTGGCGGCAATGGCTTGAGGGGCGGGACATCGCCGCGGGTGGGCAGGGACTCTCCGCGACGCCGGGCTGGCGGTCGTTTCGCTCTGCCGCGGCGGGTTCTTTCCCGCCACGGACGCCGCCGGCCGGCAGGCCGCCATTGACGACAACCTGCGGGCGATCGACGAGGCCGCGGCGCTGGGCGCGCCGCTGATCGTGCTGGTCTGCGGGGCCGTGCCGGGCCAGCCGCTGGAGATCTCCCGCGGCCAGATCGCCGACGGCATCGCGGCGGTGGCCGACCGCGCCGCCAGGCCGGCGTCCGCCTGGCCATCGAGCCGCTGCACCCGATGTATGCCGACGCCCGTTCGGCCATCAACACGCTCCGCCAGGCCAACGACCTGTGCGACCGGCTCGGCCTCGCCCCAGGTGGGCGTGGCCGTGGACGTGTATCACGTCTGGTGGGACCCGAGCTTGCGGACCGAGATCGAACGCGCGCGGCCGCGGCGGGCCGGCTCTGGGCCTTCCACGTCTGCGACTGGCGACGCCCGACCGACGACCTGCTGAACGACCGCGGCCTGATGGGCGAAGGCTGCATCGACATCCGCCAGATCCGCGGCTGGGTCGAAGAGGCCGGCTTCCACGGCTTGATCGAGGTCGAGATCTTTTCCAACCGCTACTGGGCCACCGACCAGGACGATTCCTGGCGAAGATCAAAGCGGCGTACCTGACACGTGTGACGAACGCATGAAGCGTGCAATGACAGAGCTGACAACTGACCAACTGAGCTGAACTGATAGCTGACACCTGATAGCTGATACCTCGCAGGAACCACACATGAAAACCCACACCGTCGGCATCATCATGAACGGCGTCACCGGGCGCATGGGCACCAACCAGCACCTGGTCCGCTCGATCCTGGCCATCCGCCAGCAGGGCGGCGTCAAGCTCGGCGCGGACGAGGCGATCATGCCCGAGCCGATCCTGGTCGGCCGCAACGCCGACAAGCTCAAGGCCCTGGCCGAGGCAGCACGGCATCGAGCGGTTCACCACCGACCTGGACGCCGCGCTGGGCGACCCGCCGCTACACGCGTCTACTTCGACGCCCTGACGACCAGCCTGCGCGTGCCGCGGCGTCCGCAAGGCCATCGCCGCCGGCAAGCACATCTACGCCGAAAAGCCCACGGCCACCACCGCCGCCGACGCCCTGGCCCTGTACCGGCGAGGCCGCGGCGGCGGGCGTGAAGAACGGCGTGGTGCAGGACAAGCTCTGGCTGCCGGGCCTGCTGAAGCTGAAGTACCTGATCGACACAGGGCTTCTTCGGCCGCATCCTCTCGGTCCGCGGCGAGTTCGGCTACTGGGTGTTCGACGGCTTCCGCCAGCCCTGCCAGCGGCCGAGCTGGAACTACCGCAAGGAAGAGGGCGGCAGCATCATCATCGACATGTTCTGCCACTGGCGCTACGTGATCGACAACCTGTTCGGCGAGATCGAGTCGCTGGTGGCCCTGGGGGCGACGCACGTCCCGCGGCGGGTCGACGAGCAGGGCCGGCCCTACGACTGCACCGCCGACGACGCCGCCTACGCCATCTTCGAGCTCCGCAGCGGCGTGCCCGTGCAGTTCAATTCCTCCTGGTGCGTGCGGGTGCGCCGCGACGACCTGCTGACGATCCAGGTCGACGGCACGGAGGGCAGCGCGGTGGCCGGGCCTGCGCGAGTGCCGCATCCAGCACGACGCCGTTCACGCCCAGGCCGGTCTGGAACCCCGACATCGAGCAGCCGATCGACTTCTACGCCGGCTGGCAGGAAGTGCCCTCGAACGTCGCCGTACGACAACGCCTTCAAGGTCCAGTGGGAGCTGTTCCTCAAGCACGTGGTCAACGACACGCCGTTCCGCTGGACGCTGCTGGAAGGGGCCAAGGGCGTGCAGTTGGCCGAGCTGGGCCTGCAGTCCTGGCAGGAGCGCCGCTGGGTGGACGTGCCGGAGTTGGTATGGATCTCCCGATACCAAACCCACCGTCGTTCGACGAAGCCGAGATGCCGCCGGGCCTGGACGAGCGGATCCGCACCGGCCTGTGTGACTGTTTCCCGGCCGACCGCGCCAGTGTTCAGCCAGACCAGGGCGTGGCATGGAAGCCCGCCGCGGTACAGCATCGTGCTGGAAGAAGCCGGCCGGGTGCTGGCCCATGCGGGCATCGTCGAGCGGACCATTGCCGTAGGCGGCTCGCCGCTGCGGGTGGCCGGCGTGCAAAATGTCTTCGTCTTGCCGGAGTTCCGCGGCCGGGGGCTTTCGGGCCGGGTGTTGCAAGCGGCGATGGACGAGGCCCGCCGCCGCGGTTTCGATTGCGGGTTGCTCTTCTGCGTGCCTGCGCTGGAGCGGCTTTACATCGCCATCGGCTGGCAGGCCCTCGGCCCGCGGGAGATCGTCCGCATCGAGGAGGGCCGCCGGCTGCCGCTGCCCGGCGAGAACGTGTCCCTGTTCTATCCGCTGGCGGTCGCGGTCTTTCCCGCCGGCCCGATCGATCTCTGCGGCAACGATTGGTAGGGTGGGGCGACGGGCACCACTGCTGCGCAATCGGGCATCGAGCGAGCTCGGCCTCCGGGGTCGGTCAAGGATTCCCCGAACCGTTCTCCCGCCAAGGCATCGCGATTCAAGACGGCCGGAAATATATTACAATAGGTACATTGGCCCCTTAGGACCGGGCGAAGAATAACTTCCCGACTTCGAGGGGGACAGTCCCATTTTCGCTGGGGCGAAAATTGGGACAGTCCCCGATTTATTTGTCGCCCGGTCCTTAACCGCCCTCAACCCGGACCTCTGGCCCATGGCCCATCTGGCTGATCGTTGACGACGAACAGAGCATCTGCTGGGGGCTGGCGAAGCTGGCCGAGGAGCTGGGGCACACCGCGGCCACGGCCGCCTCGGCCGAGCAGGGCCTCGACGCGGCCCGCCAGCAGCGGCCCGACGTGATCGTGCTGGACGTCCGCCTGCCGGGCATGGACGGCCTGGCGGCCATGCAGCATTTCCGCCAGGCCGCCGGCCCGGCGTCGCCGATCATCGTCATGACCGCCTACGGCGAACTGGCCACGGCCGTGCAGCGCGGTCCGCAACGGGGCCTTCGACTACCTGACCAAGCCGTTCGACCTGGCGGTGGCCGCAGCGGGCGATCGGCCGGGCGCTGGAGCACGCCGGCCCGGCCGCCGGAGTCGCCGCCCGCGCTGCCGCCCGCAGCGAGCCGCCGAGGCCGATCGTCGGCGCCTCGCCCGCCATGCAGGAGGTCTTCAAGCGGATCGCCCTGGTCGCGCCCTCCGAGGCCTGCGTCCACCTCCGCGGCGAGAGCGGCACGGGCAAGGAACTGGCGGCCCGGGCCATCCACCGCTACAGCCGCCGGGCGGGCGGGCCGTTCGTGGCGGTGAACATGGCCTCGCTCAGCCCCACGCTGGCCGAAAGCGAGCTGTTCGGCCACGCCCGCGGCGCGTTCACCGGCGCCGAGCAGGCCCGCAAGGGACTGCTGGAGCAGGCCGACGGCGGCACGATCTTCCTCGACGAAGTGGCCGACATCCCCCTGGCCCTGCAGGTCAAGCTGCTGCGGGTGCTGGAGCACGGCGAGATCCTGCCCGTCGGCGGCCGACCGCCCGGTGCGGAGCGATTTCCGGCTCGATCTCGGCGACGCACCAGGACCTCGGCCAGCGGGTGGTCGAGGGCGCGTTTCGCCACGACCTCTACTTCCGGCTGATCACGTTCGAGATCGAGATCCCGCCGCTGCGGCGGCCCCGTCTTTTATCTGCACCCATCCTTTTTTTTCGACAATATTCGAAGGATCTGTCTGGTTTTCATACATCTCAGCCAGGACCATCTTGGCGATCTTGCTTGATATTTCTCCGGTTGTAATCATACATATGAATTCAGCAAAGTTTTCTCCAGTAATTTTTTTCTCCAAATCATCCTCATTGTATTTTCTCATACTCTCATCGTTTTTGAGTATTGCCTGAAAATCAGTTGTAATATAATTGGAGCAGGTCTTGACAACGTCAGCACACTTCTTTCCTTCCTTCATTAAATGTTTACCATTGTCTTCAAAGCAGCATTTGATCTCCGAAACGACGTTCTCAAAGTAATTACCGAGTTCGACGTCTTTAACGAAAAATTCTACACTCTTATCATCTAAACCGAATTCTTCCTTGAATCTTAATCTTTTCTGCTCCGGAAGTTCGGGCAGTCTTCCCCTAATTTCGTCTATCTTTTCCAAGGATATATTCATCGGTGGGAGATCGGGCTCCGGGAAATACCTGTATTCGAAAGCATCTTCTTTACTCCTCTGTTCCATCGTAATCTGTTTTGTGTCGTGCCAGCCTCTGGTTTCTTGAAAAACCTTGTCTCCCTTCTCGATTATTTCAGTCTGCCTTTTTATCTCGAATTCGATGGACCTCTCAACTACCTTGAATGAATTAAGATTCTTAATCTCGACTTTCGTTCCTAATTTATCCGTATCGCTCAAAGAAATATTTACTTCGCAGCGCAGTTGTCCTTTTTCCATATCGGCATCGGAAACACCTAAGTATCTCAATATCGTCTGCAGTTCCTGGCCGAATTTCTTCGCTTCATCAGCGGAATTGATGTCCGGCTCGGTTACTAATTCCATCAAAGGAACGCCAGCCCTGTTGAAATCGACGAGGCTTGAGCCATCCGGAGAGTGGTACAATCTTCCCGTATCTTCTTCCATATGAATCCTGTTGATCCTTATCCTCTTGTTCTCCCCGTCATCCAGATGAATGTCCAAATACCCGTTCTTGCACAAAGGCAGGTCGAATTGGGAAATCTGGTATCCCTTGGGCAGATCGGGATAGAAATAGTTTTTCCGGTCGAACTTGGAATGATTTGCAATCTCGCAATTTAAAGCCAAGCCAGTAAGTATGATATTATTTATCGCCTCTTCATTAATTACCGGCAGGGTTCCTGGCTGGCCCGTGCAGATGGCACAGACATTATGGTTGGGCTTCTTCTCATCCGGGTCGTTGAAGCACGAACAGAACATCTTTGACTTGGTCTTTGATTCAAAGTGTATTTCCAGTCCTATGGTCGGTTTAAGCATGTTATTTCTTTAACTCTTTCATAATCTTGACTCCGTTCGAAGTGCCAAGGATGTCAGCTCCCGCCCTTATCATCATCTTAGCATCCTTTAAGGACTGTATCTTTCCTGAAGCTTTAATCAAGAGCCCTGGAGCATTCTTCTTCATTATTTTTAGGTGGATCGCTTTCTCTTTTAGTTCCCTGTTCTCTAGAGGATCCTTGTCGGTGGCCGTTTTGACACAGATTGCTCCGGCTTTCTTAACTATTTGCGATGCCTTGGCAATCTCGGAATCGATAAGGTACCCGCTCCCTATAATCACCTTGGTCGGTAAAATCTTACATATTTCCTTCAAATCTTTTTCTATCTTTCCCCATCGCTCGTGTTTGACATCTGGAACGCTCATCACAACGTCCAATTCGTTGCTTCCGTCAGCCTTGGCTTTCTTACAAATCCTTATCCTTTCTTCATGGCTCGAATCTCCTATGGGGTCGTCGACTATCAGGGTGGTTTTAATACCGGTTCCTTTCAGTTGCTGGCTTACCAGTTTTACCCATTGCGAACGGATACAAATTCCCCTGAATTTATATTCCTTGGCTTCGTTTATCGTTTTCAATATGTCTTCTCTCTTGGCTTCGTGATCGATATTTGTTTGGTCGATGTATTGGTTTAATGGCTTCATATTCCCAGTTTTTTATTAATTACGCTTAATATTTTTTTTGAAACCTCTTCAATCGATTTTTCTCCGTCGATTACAGCCCAATCGCAAAAGATATTGTCTTTCGCTATCTTATCATACGTGCTAGCTACATCGCTCAAGAATTTATTATCTTCCTCGTGCCTATCCAAATTGCCTTCCTTTTCCTTCACTTTCCTTTTAATTGAGGTTTCGGCCGATATCTTGACATATATGCACAAATCGGGCTTAGGAAGTTCAAATATTTTGGCCAATTCAAGTAATTTTTCCATCTCAAGCCCTTCTAAATGCTGGTAAACCATTGTTGACGTAAAATACCTATCCGCTATCAATATGTTACCACTTTTAAGAAATTCCTGCATCTTCTCCTTGTCTTTGACGAAATCGGTGAAATATATCAAGGCCTTGGCTCCCAAATTGAACTCGTACTTCCTGTGGAGGTAATGGTGGAGCAGGTTTCCTATAGGTCCATCGTAATCGGGATATGACAATTTATTTACCCGATGTCCATTTTTAGAAAAAAAATCAGACAGAAAATTTGTCTGAGTTTCCCCTCCGCATCCGTCAATCCCCTCTATCACGATAAATTTCCCCAAAGCTTTTTCCATTGGTTGAATTTAATCCTGTTCTAGTTTACTCTCCTGAGGATGCTGAACATTGACATACTTCGCACCTTTCTTCTTGTAATAAGGATTCAGCGTCGGAGAAGACAGGGGTTCGAATACCAATTGGCAAATTCTCGTACCGGGATATAACAGTATCGGTATCATCCCTATATTTTCCATTTCAAGAACAATCTTTCCCTTAAATCCTGGGTCGATGTGCCCGGCCGTCGAATGAATCACAATGCCGAGCCTTCCCAAGCTCGACCTGCCGTCAATCCTTGCCGCAAGATCATCGGGAAGAAATATCTCTTCTTCGGTCACTCCCAGGACGAATTCCCCTGGTTGGAAGACGAAGGGTTCGTCGGGCCCTATCTTTACCGTTCTCGTCATTCCCTTAAAACTATCTGCGTCGCGAGTATCTATAAAGGCTTTCTTGGTATGCTCGAACACCATAAACTCCGAATCCAGCCTTAAATCTAAAGAAGCCGAACCTAACTGTTCGTCAAGGTTTGGCTTCGGAGAAATCTGAATCTTCCCTTCTTCGATAAGCTTTTTGATTTCTCTGTCTGATAGTATCACGATTTTTAAATTTAGGATTAATCGATGACTTCAATGCCGAGTGATTTGGCCGTCCCTTCAAGGGTCTTTAGGGCCTGTTCTGAGTTCTTAGTATTCATGTCGGGCATCTTTTGCTTCAAGACCTCTTTTAGCTGGGCCTTTGTAATCTTGCCCACTTTCTTCTTATTCGCCTCTCCAGAGCCCTTTTCCAGGCCTATGGCGTACTTTATAAGCTCCGCTGCGGGAGGCTGTTTCATCAGCATGCTATAAGTTCTGTCCTCGTAGACGGTGATGTCAACTGGTATCTTGAAGTTCCCCTTGTCCCTGGTCGCTTCATTAAATCTGGAACAGAACTCGGCGATGTTGACGCCCTGGGAAGCCAAAGCCGGACCTACGGGAGGAGCGGGCGTGGCCTTTCCGGCCTGAATGTGTAGTTTTACTATCGCTTTTACTTTCTTTGCCATATTAAATCTTCTTAATTTGTAACGAATCGAGTTCTAGCGGCGTATCTCTGCCGAACATATTTATCAAGACCTTTACTTTTCCTTTCTCCTTGTCTATCCCAGAAACCTTACCGTCCGAATCCTTAAACGGTCCGTCGATTATCTTAACCGCTTCTCCCTTCTTGAAGTCCATTTTGTATTTGGGCTCTTCGGTATCGGTCCTCTTTTTAAGGGCTAGCATCTCTTCCAATGATACCGGCAAGGGAACCGTTCCCGATCCGACGAATCCGGTCACGTTGGGAGTGTTCCTCACCACGTACCAGGAATCATCAGTAACTATCATTTCCACAAGAACATATCCCGGATATATTTTTTCCTCGACTGTCTTCTTTTTCCCGTTCCTTATCTTTATCTTCTTCTCTTTAGGAACAAGGACGTTAAAAATCTTGTCTTCCATCCCCAAAGACTCTATTCTCTGCTTTAAGCTCTTGGCCACTGCGTCTTCGTATCCGGAATAAGTATGCAGGACGTACCACCTTCTTTCGTTTGTAACCTGTTGTTTTGACATAATTAAAAAACAAACTTTTGTAATAGGTACTGATACAAAGTGTCAAAAGCGCCCAAGAAAATAGCCACTATTACGCAAATCACTATTACCGTTATGGTATATACTATTGTTTCCTGTCGGGTCGGCCAAGTAATTTTCCTTATTTCAGACCAAGCACCGCCAAAAAAATTGGATATTTTGTTAGACGATTTCATAGTTAGAGGTTATCAAAAAGGACCCTAAATGTCAATTAAATATCAAGATTCTTCACGTTCTTGGCTGAAGCCTGAATGAATCTCTTTCTCGGGGCGACTTCCTTGCCCATGAGCATGTCCAAGGTCCTATCCGCCTCTATGGCGTCTTCTATCGTGACTTGCAAAAGCACCCTGTTCGCAGGATCCATGGTAGTCTCCCAGAGCTGCTCTGGATTCATCTCTCCCAGACCTTTATACCTTTGGATAGAGAACTTGGTATTATCCTTCATACCTTTCAATATTTTCTCCTTCTCGTCGTCCGAGTACGCATATTTCGCATCTTTACCCATCTGTATCTTATATAGTGGCGGCTGGGCCAGATACAGATATCCTTTTTCAATGATCGGCCTGAAATGCCTGAAGAACAATGTAAGCAACAATGTCTTAATGTGGTTTCCATCGGAATCCGCATCGCACATGACGATGATCCTGTGGTATCTCAATTTCTCGATGTCAAAATCGTCGGCGATGGCAGTTCCCAGGGCAATAATCAAAGACTTGACCTCAACCGAAGAGAGCATCTTATCCAGCCTCACCCTTTCGATGTTCAAAATCTTTCCTTTTAAAGGAAGAATGGCCTGGAATTTCCTGTTCCTCGCCTGCCTTGAAGATCCTCCTGCAGATTCTCCTTCTACGATATATATTTCTGATTCCTCGGGAGTCCTTGACGTGCAGTCGGCCAGTTTTCCCGGCAGAGACAGCCCCTCGAGAACACCTTTCCTCAAAACGGTTTCCTTGGCCGCTTTAGCCGCTTTCCTCGCCTTGTAGGAAAGGACCGATTTCTCGATGACAATCTTTGCATCCTGCGGATATTTTTCCAAATAATCGGAAAGTGCTTCGGAAACTACCGCTTCGGTCGCCGTTCTGGCTTCCGGATTGCCCAGCTTTGACTTGGTCTGCCCTTCGAACTGTGGCTCCCTGATCTTGACCGAAACGATGGCATTCAATCCTTCCCTGATATCGTCTCCGGTGAGGTTGGGCTCGGATTCTTTAAGGAATCCTCCCTTTCTCGCATAGTCATTAATGAGTCTTGTTAATGCCGCCCTAAATCCAGTCAAATGCATCCCCCCCTCGACAGTAAAGATATTATTTGTGAAGCTTTCTTCCTGGGTCTCGTAATCGTCTGTGTACTGGAAAGCAGCTTCGACCTGCACCCCTTCTTTTTCTCCGGAACCATAGAAAGGAGTATTGTGTACCGGGGTCGAACCGCGGTACATGTATTTCAAATACGAAACAACTCCTCCTTCGAAGTAGAAGTGGTATTCGTACAAATCTTTTGAATCTCTTGAATCGTAGAAATCGATCCTAATTCCCTTGGTCAGATAAGCCTGCTGCCTCAAATGGGCCAACAATTTTTTCCTGTCAAAGATTATTTCCTTGAATATCTCCGGATCGGGTTCGAAAATGATAGTCGTTCCTCTTTTCTTGCAGTCCCCTATCTTCTTAACCGCTGCCTGGGGTTTTCCTTGCTTGTAATCTTGAGCATATAATTTTCCCTCCCTGCAGACTTCAGCCCTCGTGTATTTGGATAATGCGCAGACAACCGAAACTCCAACCCCGTGCAATCCTCCAGAAATCTTATAGGCGTCGCTGCCGAATTTTCCTCCGGCATGAAGGGTAGTCATGATTGTCTCTAGGGCCGATTTCTTGGTTTTTTCATGGATATCAACCGGAATTCCTCTCCCGTTGTCAATCACCTTAACCTGATTTCCGGGAAGAAGATATACTTCTATCTTATCGCAGTATCCGGCCAATGCCTCGTCTAGGGAATTATCAACGACTTCGTAGACCAGATGATGGAGTCCAGATGGCCCCGTGGATCCGATATACATCCCCGGTCTTTTCCTCACCGGGTCCAATCCTTCCAAAACATATATATCTTTTGCGCTGTACGAGCTTGCTTTTTCTTTTGCCATGGTAGTTTTTATTATTTTCTTTCTTCCCAGTTCACCGCTTCTTTTAATTTGTTGATTAATCCGTCGTGTAGAGAATCAATCGTCTTTGGATCGAGAGTCTTTTCTTCGGACTGGTAAATCAAGTGAAATGAAACGCTCTTCTTATCTTCGGGAATTCCTTTACCTTTGTAGATATCGAATACTTCAACCGATTTCAATAATCCTCCTCCATTCTTTTTAATTGTTTCCATTATTTCTTCTATCTTTATCTTCTCGGGAACCACGCCGGATATATCCCTCATTGCCGGAGGGTGATAAGATATTTGCTGATATTCCCTCTTTTCCGAAGCATGTTTCTGCAGCTTGTCGAAATCGAGTTCGAATGCAAGAACTTCTTTCTTTATATTTAAAACATCCATAATATCTGGCGCCAAATACCCGATATACCCAATGGATTCATTGCCTATCTTTATCTCCGCCGTCTTATTATTGTGCCAAATCAGACTTCCCGCCATAGATTCGTAAGAAACCTTAATATTTAAATTACCGAACAAAACATTAAGGCAGTCTTTCAAATAATAAAAATCGTATCCGGCGACGGCTCCCGACAGCATCATTTTCTCACGAATTTTTTTGCTTTTAATAAATACTGTATTTAATTCGAATATTTTCAAATCGTTGAAAAATTTCAAGTTTTCTTTGGCAATCTTCATCATCTGGGGAACCAAGGTCGGCCTCAGATATTTGTAAAAGCCGCTTACCGGATTAATGATTTCCTCTGCCTCAAAATTAAAGATACCCTTCTCTTCGTCTCCCACGAAAGAATATGTATAAATTTCGGAGAATCCCAGCTCCTTGAATACGTCCTTACTTTTGTTCTGCCAGAATAGTTCTTCGTTCCTCGTTGCTGGTTCGAGATAGGAATAAGGAAGGATGCTTAAAATTTTATCGTATCCATAAACTCTTCCGATTTCTTCAATCAAGTTTTCGGGAATTACGACATCCTGCCTAAAAGTCGGAACCAAAACCGATAAATCGCCGGTTCCCGAAACTTCAAATCCCAATTTGGACAATATCTTAACTATTTCCATCCTGCTTATCTCTACTCCGATGATTCTTTTAATATCACCGAAATTGAGCTTGATCTTTTTAGGCTTCACTTTGTTCTTGTAAACATCTATCTTTCCGCTGATAACTTTCGCTCCGGCTACTTCCTTAATTATCGAAGCGACTCTGTCAATCGCAGCCTCGGTCAGATTGGGATCAAGATTATGCTCGAATCTCATCGAAGCGTCAGTTCTCAAATTTAGTCTTCTTGCGGTCTGGGATATGAGTTTGGGGTTGAAGTTGGCCGATTCTAAAATAATGGTTTTCGTGGCATTGGTGATTTCCGCCCCTATTCCTCCCTTTATCCCCGCCAGGGCCAAGGGTCTCTTTGGGTCGGATATCAAGAGCGTATCTTTGTCTAGAACATATTCCTTTCCGCTTAGAGTCATTATCCTTTCTCCTTTTCCGGCTCTTCTAACTATTATCTCTTTACCGACTTTATCGTAATCGAAAGCGTGGAGGGGTTGCCCCATTTCAAGCATTACGTAGTTGGTGGCATCGACCACGTTATTTATGGAATTCAATCCGCAGGCAAGTAGCTTTTCTTTTAACCAATTGGGAGACGGGCAAACATTAACTTCGGTCAGAACCCTTACTGTATACCTAGGACAGTCTTTCGGTTTCTCAACCTTAACCGATAAAAAGTCTTTTATCTTCAACTTTTTATCCTCATTTATCTTAATTGAGGGAAGGATTATCTTCTTATCCAATAATGCCGAGCATTCTCTTGCGATTCCCAGATGCGACAAACAATCTCCAGCCCTATCGGGCAACACGTCTATTCCCAACAAGTAATCTCCTTTCTTCTTTTCCAAAGTCTCGTTCTCAAAAGAGTGCATGGTCAAAATCTCGGCCAGCTTCTCCGGCTGGGGCAACGGACTCTTGAAAAAAGATTTTAACCAGTTGTATGAAAATATCATTTTAGAATTGCTTTAAGAACCTAAGATTTCCGCTGTGGAACAGCCTTATATCATTCACCTTGTATTTCATCATCGCCAGCCTGTCTATGGCCATCCCGAAGGCAAATCCCTTGTATTTGTTAGGGTCAAGACCGCCGTTTCTGATAACGTTGGGATGGACTATTCCCGACCCAAGCAATTCAACCCAGCCGGTCCTCTTACAAGAAGAACATCCTTTCCCTCCGCAGACGGTGCAAAGCATATCGACTTCAAAGCTCGGTTCGGTAAAAGGAAAATAGCTCGGCCGAAGCCTAATCTCCACCTCTCTTTTAAAGAATTCTCTCAAAAACCTCTGCAGAACGGCCTTTAAATTAGCCACGGAAACATTCTCGTCAACGTACAGTCCTTCTATCTGGTAAAAGTTAATCTCGTGCGAAGCGTCGGTGGTTTCATACCTATATGTCTTTCCGGGAATTACTATCCTTATGGGCGGCTTCATCTTTTTCATGTATCTCGTCTGAGACGAAGAAGTCTGCGTCCTCAAGACTTCGCCGTTCTCCAAATAGAAGGTCTTCCCCAAAGACAGCGCATCTCTAGCAGGGTGTCCTTCTGGAATATTTAAGGAATCGAAGTTGTGCCACTCGTCTTCGACTTCCGGCCCTTCGACAACTGTAAATCCCATAAGTTCAAAGATGTTCTCTATTTCTCGCCTCACTTGGGTCAAAGGATGTAGATGTCCAATTTCTATCTTATTTTCGGTAAGGCTAATATCTCCCCTGGATTGTAAATCGACAGTTCTTGATTCGGCCCTCTTCAGATTCATCTCCATCTGCGAGACTTTCTCCTCTAAAAACAAAGAAAAATTATTTATCTCCTGCCCCATTCTTTTCTTTTCCTCGCCGGCCAGATCCTTAACTAAAGAAAAAAGGCCTCTTATTTCCCCTTTTTTGCCGAGATATTTATCGTAAAAAGCCTTCAATTCTCTTGAGTTTTTGATGTTTTGGAGCTCTTTTTCAGTGCTGTTTTTAATCTCCGAAAAATCCATAAAAAAATATAACGGGTTAGCTGTTCAACTAATCATATTTTACCTTAAAATCTTAGAAAAATCAACCAATTTCCGCTGTTTATATAATACCATAAAAGACAAAATTCCCTCAATAGGCTGGCTATTTGAAGGTGATAAGTACCCCTACGAAGGTTCCAAAAATCAGGCCCAGGCCGAGAAGGAACAACAATAAGGTCCCGACCTTTTCTTTATTCGTGTATTGGTTCCATTTTTTGTCGGTATCGGAATTAAAGTAAGTAAAAAAACCTAAAAAGCCGAAAAATCCGAGAAAACCGAGAAAGGCGCTATTCTCTCTCTCAGCTGCGAGATATACGCCGACAGGGGCAAGTAGACTGAGAAACCCCAGATAACCTAAAGTTTTTTTGTTCATAAATAGTTATTTCTTCTTTTTAATTTTTTGGTAGAGCATCCTCGGATATCCCATCTCGGCTTTAACTTCGTATTCAATATCAAGGCTGTTTAGGAAGTCCATGCAAGCTTTTTTTGTTTTACCTACACTACCTTTAACATTTTTGGCTTCAACCTCCATAAAGTCTCCCAAATTATTGACATGATCCAATGTTACCTCGAATTTTCCGAAATCAAAGTATTTCCTTGTTTTGGAAACCGTTACTTTCTGAATCAGGCCAATCTTTTTAAAAATTTGTTCGACTATTTTAGGATTATTTACAAGGGTCTCGTATTCATCGGTTACGTCCAGCCAGCCATCATTTTTAAAATGTAAAAAAGAGTAATTCAGATGGCTTCTGCCCTCCTCATATCTGACACGAAGATATTCGATTGGAGGATTCTTGGAAAAGAAGTCTCTCTGTGGGGTCACAAAGTACTTATCGGTCTGTTTGCGAACTTTAACGAATTTACCAGCTTTTCTAAGTTTTTTCTCAACCTCTCTCGGGTTTTTTATCTTAGCCTGAATTTCAACTTCTTGATGCATATGCAATCATTATACTAATTTCCTATTCTCCTGTAAACACAGTCTCAAAGAAACGTGATGGAACCCTTTTGAGAGTAAATATTTTATTAAATACTATATCGAAATGAGGTTATCTATAAAAGCACGATATTTTATATAAACCCATTTAATTACAAGACCGGCTGTTATTCCCAAAATAGCACCTGCCAATATATCGCTTGGCCAATGGACTCCGACAAATACTCTTGCTATGCTCATTAGGGTAGAACATAAAAGGAAGAATATACCCAATTTTTTATTAAAGCTATATATTACGGCACTTAACGCAAAAAAGAAAAGAGTGTGACCGGAAGGAAAAGATTGCAGGTTTTCAGCAAGACTAGTATATATGAGCTTGTGAGCCGTGGGAAGAATCATGTAGGGCCTCGGACGATCATAAAAGAGCAGGATTGTATTCTTAACTACGAATAAGGCTATAAATGCGGAAACTATGGAAACTAAAACCATCGCTCTATTTTTAACCCTGTCTTTTCGCGGCCAAAATAAAAAAGATATTAACAATATCCCCAATAGATACGGCAAATAGTCTGCCATAAATATTCCTAATGAGTCTATAATTCTTGAGTTATTTGCCAAGCCGTTGATAGCCTCAAAAATTTTAAGGTCGCAATACATGTATCTATCTTCCTAGACCTAGCTTGATTATGTGGGGCAAAAATATCATGAGTCCGATAATAACCGACCCTAGTGCCGAAATTAAAACTGCACCGGCTGAAAAATCTTTAATTATCTTTACTTTCGGATGAAGGTCTGGATGGATTAAGTCCAAAAATTTCTCGATTTGAGAATTGATCAATTCCAAGCTTAAAACAACCAAAATAGTCAAAAATAAAATAGATTTTTCTATTGAGCTTAAGTCAAGAATTATCATAAAGAATATGACAGCAAGCCCTATCGAGAACTGTATTCTAAAATTACCCTCTTTCTTAAGTGCTGTGATAACCCCCTTAAATGCCGTCTTGAAACTATTCAGAAAATTTTCATTAGTCATATTCTAGATAAGAAATATTTATATGGCTTCAACGGAGATTTCATCTCTTTTGGTAATTGTAAGGTAAATAATGGTAAGCAAAATTGCAACAAGAAAGATTATGCTTGTTACTGTTGTACCGAGACCAAGACCGCCATCAGTATGGGTTTGAGATAAATAGTCCCCGATAGAAGCTCCGAGGGGCCTGGTTAGAATGTAGGCTAGCCAAAAAGCCAAGTCGGCATTCGCACCCTGCAATCGGTGCTCTGCGGATAAAATAGACCTAATAATAAAGTGCACTATCGTTATGACCGCAATCAGTGAGGCAAAAAGGAAGGCTGAGTTCAGATACCCCACATTAAGAGTTTCTGCCGTTAAATCTCCCGCCGCCGTTCCCAACGCAAAAGTGAACAGAATCGTAAGCCAATAGAATGATTCTCTTCTTGTAGTACAGATTGTGTGAATAGATAATGTTTTTTCATTCAGATACCACACTATAAAAGTAATTATCAATGCGATACCGAATATTATGGTAGTTGTAACCAGAGACACTCCAAGATTGTCTGTAAGGTTATCTGTGATAAGTGTACCGACTATGCTAATCAATACGACCGAAAGCCAATAAATCCATGGTATGTATTTCCTTGATTTAAATTGTAAGACTAGGACGATTATCAAGAAAGCTCCCATAATATAGGTCGTATTAGTTAGGCCCAGGTTAATGGTTGTATTCAAAAAATCAGCGGCAGTCTCGCCCACCGTAGTGCACAAGACTTTAATAATCCAAAAGTAGATGGTAACTTCTGGAACCTTCCTCAACATTTGACGACATGCCTCGGGACCATTATTCGTTCGCCAAATTTTTGATAAATTAGTCAATAAATTCATGTCTGAATTATATCATGGTGATAAATTCAATGCAATTTTCGTCACGCCTATGTATATGTATAAAAAAAGGAACCAATAATCTCCAGTATTAAACATGGAAAGTTGATTCCTAGTACGAAACGTTTGCACTTACGAATGCCTTTTCGATAGCGGTTGCCATACTTTCGATATCCCCGGTTACGGAGTAGCGAATGTACGATGGGTTGAAATGAACTCCGACAACGCCGGTCTTCTTGATCATCAAGAAGTTGAATTGCTCTGCGGTTTCAATTTTCTGTCCGAAGGCCATTTTGGGAGTCTTCCAGAGAGTGAAAAATCCTGCTCTTGGCTTTGCAGCGAGGACCATGTCGTATCTGGATAGAATACCAACCAGAATGTTTATGCGCCTTGCATATGTTCTACGCATAGATAGGATGCTCTGCTGGTCGTTTTCGATAGCATGTAAAGCTCCGGCTGCCATGGGAGCAGCGAATCCGCTGTCGGAATTGCTCTTTATCGTGGCAATATCTCCGATAAAGTCCGGTGAGCCAACCATTGCACCCACTCTCCAGCCGGTTCCGTTACCGATAACCTTCGAGGCCGAGAAAGCTTCTGCCCAGGATAATTCCGGGAAGCCGATGGCGGCCTCGGCAAGAGTAGAACTTCTGGATGTGTGCGACAATAGCTGATAAGGGTTATCGTTGAACAGTCTTATGTCATTCTTTTCGCAGAACCCGCAAATAATTTCCCACCTTCTGTGGGTGGCAATTCTTCCGGACGGATTGTGTGGGTAATTCACCATCATCAGCTTTGTCTCGCGCTTAATATCCGCTGTATTAAACAGGAAGAAATTTTTCGGGTTAGTCGGTAGTGCGTATTGCGCAACCTTATGATAGCTGGCCTGATCGGCCGGCGTCGGGTATCCCGGATCTGTAGTGGTTGCGATCATTTCGCCTGCTTGTAAATTACAAGCCAGAATCACTATGCCGAGCATTGGTTTGTTGCCCGGAGTAGGCAGATAGGCTACATTCCTGTCCTTAAGGCTAGTTTTCGGTAGATGAGCCTGGACGAATCTCGGTGCGAAATCGGGCACTCCCGGCGATCCATTGTCCTGATACTCGTGGACACGCTCCTCCGAACTCATTACCGTTTCTGCCGCAAATACTCTTGCGGAAAGAAACGCCGGTCCAGATGGTTGTCCGATTGATAAGCGGTAAATTGTCTGTCCGCTTTTTTCAGCTTCCAGAGCTACCATTTTTATCCCTTGGAACAGATTTGTTCCGCCCTTAGGCAATCTCGAATTCATTTGTATCACTTGTAAAGTTTCCTGCTGGTTAAATTCCAGCTTGCTATGAATATGGCATAAATCTTCTATTTGTCAATTTGTTTGTTGTTTGTCCTAAAAGTTCTACCGCCGTCCACGATGAGTATCATAAAAAGCCTTGTAAATAAAGGCTTCCTAGATTTGCGGGCCCGACCGGACTCGAACCGGCAGTCTCCTCCGTGACAGGGAGGCGCGATGACCAATTTCGCTACGGGCCCATGTATGTGCCAGGAATGGGGATCGAACCCATGACTTCTCGCTTATGAAACGAGTGCTCTACCACTGAGCTACCCTGGCCTTAAAAGCGAGACTCAGCTTAAATAAACAAAAATGTTGCGGTTCCTGGAATTGCACCAGGGTCTCCAGCTTATGAGACTGGCGAGGTACTACTCCTCTAAACCGCTATGGATAAGAGTATTCTAACAAAAAACAGGATAAAATCAAGGGATTAGTCCTCAATTTCATCAGTGATGACGTCGAGCTTCCTTAAGGTGTCTTCAAAAGTATTGAAAATCCCTTTTGCCTCATCGTCACCGATAGTATATAGTTTGTTCTTCTTGGCTATTTCCGCAGTCGCAGCCAGCTTCCTTAGGTCTTCCACATTAGGTATGTTCTCCGCATCGGGCGTGGAAACTATCTCCGCGAGATCGCCGCCCAAATAACCAAACCTGTGCAACAGGGCATGAAACAGGGATTCTCCTCTTAAAACGGCTCTCCTGTAATCTTTCTTCTGCAGTAACTCCCACACTTCGTCACTCCTGTTCAAAAAAGATTTGGGCGGAGTGAATTTTTGAAAACTCAAGAAATCCGTTATCCTTCTTTTTGCATCTTTCAGTATAAACCCCTGCTTCTTGTAATAATAGCCGATTCCGAAGAGAAAAAAAATGGAAATAATAAAAGCAAGAATCTTCCAGGGAAAGAGGAAGTCTGAAAGCTCTCTTGATTCTAAAAATTGTGTAATAGTGTTAATGTCCATGGTTTTTTTCAAAGATAGATGCTATTTCTAATAATTTATTCTCTTCAAATTGAGCACCAATTAACTGCATCCCTACGGGAAGACCCTTTGAGACATTCCACAGGGAATGGAGATTGCCGGGACCCCGGCTAAATTAATGGAAACAGTATAGATATCCGCCAAATACATGGCTAATGGATCGTCTGACTTCTCCCCTATCTTAAATGGCAGAACCGGCGAAGTCGGACCTAAAATAACATCAACCTCTTCAAAAGCTTTTTCAAAATCTCCCTTGATTAATGTCCTCGCTTTCAATGCCCTTTTGTAATAGGCGTCGTAATAGCCCGATGACAAAGTATACGTACCAAGCATTATCCTATTCCTTACTTCTTTCCCGAACCCTTGAGTCCTGTTCTTTAAATATATATCCATCAATTCATCTCCAATTTCTTCATCAACTGAAATTAGCCATATCTCAATCCGTCAAAGCGGGCCAAGTTAGCACTGGCCTCGGCCGGAGCAATTATATAATAACATGCCAAGGCATAGCCAGCGTGAGGTAAGATAATATCGACTATCTCCGCTCCCAATTTTTTGTAGGTTTCAATGGCCTCATTAATGGATTTCTCCACTTCCTCGTCCAGGCCCACGGCAAAGTATTCTCTAGGGATACCTATCTTTAGCTTTTTCAATCTTGCTGTCTTTTTTGAAATATTTACGCTCGTGGAATCCATCTTATCGCTACCCTTAATCGCTTCAAAAATTAATTTTGCATCCTCAACAGTTCTTAGCCAACGGTCCTATCTGATCCAAAGAAGAAGCATAAGCTATCAATCCGTACCTAGAAACCGTCTCCGTAGGTTGGCTTTAATCCGGCAATCCCACAGAAGGAAGCCGGCTGCCTTATGGATCCTCCAGTATCCGAGCCTAAGGCAAAACGCACATCTCGGAAGCCACCGCAGCGGCCGAACCGCCCGAAGATCCTCCTGGGAACTCTTTCCAAATCATGCGGATTCCTTGTCGGAAAGAAAGGCTGAGTTTTCGCAGGAAGACCCCATGGCGAATTCATCCATATTCGTCTTTCCTAGAAACACCGCCCCCCGTTCTTTCATCCTCTTGATTACTGTGGCATCATACGGAGCGACATAATTCTCTAATATTTTGGAGGCGGCCGTACACTTAACCCCTTTAATTAAAATATTGTCCTTAATTGCACAGGGAATCCCCGTTAGAATAGAAATCTCTCCTTTCTTTATCATTTCATCGGCAACTTTAGCCTGCTTTAATGCCGAATCTTCCATCAGACTAATGAAAGCCTTTATTTCTTTATCCTTTTCTTTTATTTTTTTCAAAAAAGCCTGCGTCAAATCCAAAGAAGAGAATTCTCCCTTCTTCAATCCTTCGTGAGCCTCTTTAAGGGTTAATTTTGTCAGATCAGTCTTCATTGTATAATATCTTCTTAACCTCTAAATAGTTGTCCCTCTTTTTTGAAAAAGATTTCAAGACTTCCTCGGCCTCCTCTTTCCTCTCCCCGACGTCTCCCCGGAAAACATTGTCTGTTTTCGACAGGT
Source organism: uncultured bacterium (assembly GCA_963807465.1). Lineage (GTDB taxonomy): Bacteria > Patescibacteriota > Minisyncoccia > Minisyncoccales > Minisyncoccaceae > CAWECB01. The sequence goes on along the minus strand of CAWECB010000003.1, from coordinate 407,781 downwards.
TCGAAGTTTCTTCCACGATTGAAACGTCAAGCTCCTCAAGCTTTTTCATATAATCCAAAATGGAGGAAAAATTATCCCTTGATTTGTCTATTTCCGAATCTTTTATCTTGAGATACGAAAGCTTAGCGATATTCTTGATTTCTTCTTCTGATATCATAATTCGATATTATACCAATTCAGCCCATTAATCAATTATTTAAACAAATTCCCTATGCCGTCTATTACGGATCTTATGGTTCCCGGGATGTCTCCCAGCACCTGCTTTAGTACTTGCCTAAACTGATCTTTGGCTTGTGGGGTCATTTGCTGATCGACCCACGGCCTTATATCATTATTGAACCAGATAACGAGATCATGCCCGGCCGGCCTCAAGACCGTATTCCAGAAATTGATGATCTGATCGGTAAGGCCAGCGTTACTGCTGCTGGAATCAGCAGCAAAACAAAAAGAAAAAGAAGTTATTACAAGAAGAGAAGCTAGCGTTAAAAGAATCAGTTTTCTTTTTGGCATGTTATTTTAATTTATTAATTGCTTCTTTAATCCTTGATAATGTTTTTTCTTTGCCCAACACGGCCGCTATTTCCATGGGCCCAGCGGAATTTTTCTTGCCAGTGAGCGAAACCCTCAAGGGCCACAAGAGATTTCCCCTGTTTTCCGCTTTTTCTGCTTCTCCCATTAATATCTCTTCCAGGGTTTCCCCGCTGAAATCATCCATTTCGGAAATTATCTCAAGAGAACGATTTAGAGAAGAAATTATCTCTGGATCCGACATCTGCTTCCATTTTAGCAAATCCTTTGCATAATCCAAGTCCTTCTTGAAAAAGAAGTCTGTCAACTCCACTATTTCTGACAATTTCTTCAGCCTTTCATGATACAGAGAAACAGTTCTTGCTATCCATTCGGAAGAAACCTCTTCGCCCGTTTCCACAACCGAATAATTATTGAACGATTTTTCCTTTACGAACCCGGCCTTAACCAGATACGGAACACAGAGCTTGGTTAATTCGGATAAATGCTTACTCCTAATGTAATACCCGTTAATCCAGTCTAGCTTGTCGATATTGAAGATTGCTCCCGCCTTCTGCACCTTTTCTAAAGAGAAATCGTTAATCAATTCCCACATTGAATATATTTCTTTTTCCGTCCCCGGATTCCACCCTAAGAAAGCTATGAAATTAACCAACGCTTCGGGTAAATATCCATCTTCCATGTATTCGTTCATAGATGTCTTGCCGTCCCTTTTGGAAAGCTTCTTCTTGTCCGGGCCCAGTATAAGAGAGAGGTGGGCGTACTTCGGCGGTTCGAACCCCATGGCTCTAATTATCAAAATCTGCTTCGGGGTATTCGGAATATGGTCTTCCCCCCTTATGACGTAACTAATCTGCATATCGATATCGTCAATGGCACAGGTAAGGTTATACAAACAATTTTCAAAATCTTTAGCTATAACAAAATCGCCGAGGGTACTCGAATCAACTTCGATATTTCCCCTTATGATATCGTCAAATGCGACTTTCTGATTTAAGGGGGTTTTGAACCTAATTACGTAACTTCTTCCCTCTTTCAGATATTTTTCAACCGTTTCTTTGCTTAAATCCCTGCATTTGCCCCCGTAGACCGGCGGTTCTCCAATGGACATTTTATATTGCTTCTCCGCCTCGACGTCTTCCTTGGAACAGAAACAATAATATGCATGGCCTTCTTCGACCATCTTCTTTAAATGTTTTTCATAGATGGAAATTCTTTCGCTCTGCCTGTATGGCGTATGTGGGCCTATGTATCCTCCTTTGCCGTTCGTAAATTCTATTTCCTTCTGGTCGGAAACGACCGGGCCTTCGTCCCATTCCATCCCCAGCCATTCCAATATCTTCAGCAGTCCATACTCCCACTCTTTCTTTGACCTTTCCTTGTCCGTGTCTTCGACTCTTATGATAAACTTTCCATTATGCTTCCGGCTGAATAAGTAATTGAACAAAGCCGTTCTCACTCCTCCTATATGCAAAGGACCCGTCGGAGACGGCGCATATCTTACTCTTATTTCCTTTTCTTCTTTTTTTACAATCATGCCAAATAATCCAATATATATCTTGCTATCACGCTTGCGGCATAAGGTTTGGAGAACATCTCGGCCGCTTTCTTCATTCCCTCGACGTCTTCATGGTTGAAGACTATCCTCATCTTTTCCATAAAGAAATTATGCGTAAGGTTACCTTCTTCGATAACTATGGCCGCCCCGGTATTGGCATAAGAATAGGCATTCTTTACTTGGTGGTTCTGAGCCGCCTCGGGAAGAGGAATTAAGATGCTCGGCTTCTTGATTGCCGCTATCTCGAAGATGGTTCCCGCTCCGGCCCTCGCTACGATGCAGTCAGCTACTGCGTATGCGCTCTTTAATTCATTGTCGTCCAAAAAGAAATACGGATGATAATATTTGAGGAGGTTCTCGTTGACCATGGCCGAGGCTTCATTCTTGATCCTCCAATATTCAGCCCGACCCGTTTGATGGATAACCTCAAACTCTTTCAGTGCATCCGTTAAAACGTCTGTAATTATGTCATTGATCCTCTCGCTTCCTTGCGACCCTCCCAATACTAAGATGACTGGCTTTTCTCCTTTGATATCAAACATCCTCTTGCCGTATTCTTTATCTCCGTCCAATAATTCTCTTCTTACCGGATTTCCTGTTTCTATCATCTTGTCTTTGGGGAAATATTCGGTCTCCTTTATCGGAAAAGAAATGAACACCTTTTCCGAAAACTTGCTACAGATTCTGTTGGCCAAACCGGGAACGGCATCGGATTCGTGCATAAAGATTGGAATCCTCAATATCCAACCAGCGATTATTACCGGTATTGATCCGAACCCCCCCTTGCTTACGATTACATCTGGCGCGGTAAAGAACATTATACAAAAAGATTGGATTATCCCTAAAGGAATCTTAAAAATAATATCTACGGCATTAGAAAAGAAGGCTCCAATCGAGAAATATCTCCTAATCTTCCCCGAAGAAACATAATGCACCCCGATGCCGTCCTTCGGCATGAAAGTGTCGGAAGTAAAATCTTCCGGTCCCATATATGACAGGCTTAAGTCTGACGTTTTCTTTTTCATCTCCCGGCCTATGGCAATCAAGGGGAAAATATGCCCGCCGGTTCCTCCTCCTGTAAACAATGTTTTTTTCATATCTGTATCTAATATAGTATTTTTTGCCTTTTTTAACAAGGCACAATAAAAAAGTATCTAGATTAATCTAGATACTCATTGGCTTCCTCCGAAAAATCGGTAAAGAGCCCATTCGCTAGCAATTTCAATGTTTGGCCTGCGTGGAAATATTCAATAAGATCCCACATCCGACAAGTTCGAGTACGAGGTGCGACCCCCCGTAGCTTATAAACGGCAAAGGTATTCCCGTAAGGGGCACCAAAGCCGTCATCGCCCCGATATTCACGAATGCCTGGAAAATAATCCAGGATCCAGTTCCTATCGCCAACAATCTTAAAAAATCATCGTTGACCCTCTTGGCTATGGAAAGAGACGTGTAGAAAAAAATTGAGAACAGGATAATCAGTAATAATCCCCCGATAAATCCCGTCTCCTCGGCGAAAATGGCAAAAATGGAATCGGAAATCGATTGCGGAACGAATCCGAATTTCTGGATGCTGAATCCAAGGCCCGAGCCGAAAATCCCTCCCGAGCCTATGGCAATCAAAGTCTGGTTGATGTGGTATCCCGCTCCCAATGGGTCGGTTTCCGGATGCAAAAAGGACATTAGTCTTTGCATTCTATAAGGAGTTACGAGTATCAAGGCCACGAAGGCGGCAATCGTGCTCGCCCCTATTACCAGTGTCTGCCTTATGGGAGTCTTCGAACAGAAGAACATTATTATGGCCACAGAAAATATGGCGATAAGAGTTCCCATATCGGACTGGAGTATCAAAGCTCCGCAGATAAGGGCAAGGATAGCTATGAAAGTCGTAAATTTCTTTCTCGTTTTTTCATTAGTTAATATCGCCGCCAGATATATTATCGTGGCCAGCTTCAAGATATCTGAAGGTTGAAAACTGGTGAATCCGATATCTATCCATCTTGTCGCTCCGAGCTCAGTCTTGCTTAAGGCCGGGATAAAAACGAGAAGCATAAGGATATAGGCTATAAGGAAGACGGCAAAGCTGTACTTCTTAAGGTTCTGCAAGGGAAACTTAAAAGCAATGAATCCCAAGAAGAGCCCGGGTAGTAGGCCCCAGAGCAACTGGTGTATCAAGTAATAATTGGCGTTATTAGTCAGCTTTAGAGACAAGGGCACCGAAGAGGTAGCCAAGGCTAAAACGCCCACGATTATCAACAGCGCTATAGTTACCAATAATGTGATATCGGGTATATTCTTGGCCTTCATTATTTAAAAACTTTAATATATTTTTGGAACAATTCTCCTCTTTCTTTGTAATCCTTAAATATTCCAAAGGAGGGCGACGCAGGAGACAAGAGACAAATTTTCCCCTTGGAAGTTAGCTTGAAACATTTCTTGACCGCCGACTCCATATCTTCAACGAAGAAATGACTCATCTTTCCCCCTCTTTTCTCAATCTCTTTCCAAATTATTTCTCCGGAAGACGGAAAAAGAATCAGATTCTTTATCTTCCTCTTAATGACCCTCTCCGCCAATTTATTATGTCTTATTCCCCTGTCATATCCCCCGAGGATCAATGTCTCTACGTCTTCTCCCAACGAATCCATCGCGAACATGGTCGCTTCGGGAATAGTGGCTATAGAATCGTCGTAGAACTTGATTCCCTTGTATGTTCCCACCAATTCCAGCCTATGAGCTGGCCTTTTGAATTTCTTAAAAGCCTTGATTATCTCTTCTTCCTTGATCCTTAAGATTTTGCAGACGTCTAAAACCGCCGTAAGGTTGTCGATATGCGTAATGCTTAACAGTTTTTCGTTGTCTTTGAAGAATTTTCTGAAATCGTTAGGATTGATTGCAATCTTTTTTGACTTTACGTTTTCGGCTAAAGATTTAATCTCTTTAAGCTTCGGATTGAAGATGAAATAGTCGTTCTTCTTCTGGTATTCGGCGATACTCGCCTTAGCCCGAAAATATTCCTTGAAATCTTTATAATAATCTAGATGTTCGGGATAGATGTTCAGAAATATGGAAATATGCGGGCTCTTCTTCAATCCCTGTAATTGATGGGAAGACAATTCGTAGACAAAGATGTCTTTCTTTTTAGCTTTCAATAAAAATGACAGAGAAGGAGTCTCGATGTTTCCTACTAAGTATGCATTGAATCCCGATTCTTTCAAAACGGAATAGATTAGAGAAGAAGTCGTACTTTTCCCCTTCGTTCCCGTAATCCCGATGATCATCCCCGGACAGTTGTCGAAAAATAATTCGGTCTGGCTGGTTAATACTGTCTTCGGTTCCATGTATTTCTTAATACTCAAAAAATTAATCCCCGGGGTTTTAATGATTACCTCAAAGTCTTTTATGCTTTCCAAATACCTGTCTCCTAAAAACATAACGATGTTCTTATCGGTTTTCAGTATTTTCCTCACTTTAAGATCAAGGCCTTTCAATTCCTTCTTGTCGGCGACATATATTTTCTTCTTTGGGAAGATTTTCCTTAAAAAAACAAAAGAATCGGCACCTTCTCTGCCCATCCCTAATATCAATACTTTTTTGTTTTCCAAGTCTTTTATCTTCATTAGGTATAATTTAACATAGTTGGGGGATAAAAAAGAGGCGTACTTACGTACGTTGCTCATGAACTCGTAATTTTTACGAGCCTTTCTTTCACAATTTTTACCACTACCGGAATCGCGCTGGATTCTGCCTCTTCGGGATTATGCGGGAACATTCTGTGTCCGCAACGGACCGAATGGCAAGTTATATCCGCACCGCCAAGTCCGGCAGTAGGTATACTTGACCACGCGGGCACGATATTATCAGTTAATCCACTGATATAATCTCCGGGTGGCAAGCCATCCTTATCCAGATCTTCGAGAAATTTACTTCCCGGAAGCATCTGAATAACGCATGGGACGTGGAATATTTTACCGAGGACTTTGAATATTCTCCCTTTCTCGTCGAAAGGAAGAAGTATGAATCCTCGATGTGGTGTCGCCGCAAAAACTATTCTTTCGAAGCGATGCTTCTTCCTGTAAAGAATTTTCAAAATTAATCCCCCCATACTGTGGCCGATTGCCACAATCGGGACGCTGGGATAGTGTTTCTCTATCCAGAGAAGGAACTGTTCTACGATTTCCGCGTACTGCTCAACGGTCAAATGTGACCGGAACTTGGAGGCAAATCCTTTTGCGTCCAAGTACTCGGGAGCGAAGAATAGCACTCCTGGAGTTGCCTCAACCCTCTTTCGGAGAATTGAGAAATTCTGTTCAGAGCTATTGCCGGACCAGCCAGCGACAGCTAGTATAATTAGCTTTGGTGTCGTTCAAACCCACTCCAAAAATGTTGTAAAGTTATATTACAATTATACAATATATGCATTATTTGTCAATGTCAGTCCTCCCAAGGCACGTTATTCCTGTCATTCCAGTGCTCCATTACTTCCTTGACCATCTTTTCCCAATTCTTGTGCTTGGGAATTATCTCTATCTCAAAGTATTGCAAAAGCAGGGGAACCCGGCCTCCTTCTTTGGCTTTCTGCAGGGATAAATACAGAGCAACCAGAGACTCTTTTCTCGTTCCCACGCATTCGAACGGCTTCACTTCCCTTTCGCCTATCAATTCAAGCATGGTCGGAAGTAAAAAATCTTTCTCGAATAAACTATTCTTGAAGATGGAAAGTAATTTCTTTTCGGCAACGAAAGGATAAAGAACCATGAAAACGAAAAGGCACTTAGAGCAATGCCCACACCATTCTCCTTTCGCCTTCCTGGTCCCGGAATACGTCTTTTGAGCTTCGTTGCAGCTCAAGAATACTGGCAAGTATTTCTCCAAGGATGCGAATATCCTCGCAATCTGTATCTCATACAAAGGTCTTAAGGCGCTGAAATAGTCCACTTCATCTGACAGATATTTGCGGACAATAATCCCTGAACTTGTTCTCGAAGTCCAGGCTCTTCGAATACTGATGGTTGATATTCCTTCCGCAATAATCGACATTCCCCTCACTCGAACTATCTTCGTTGGATAAAACAATGTACCTTTTATTAAACAAGACAGAAACCAAAACGGTCAGGAACGACAGATAGGCCACGAACGGCGTATGTCCGTTCAAGAATCCCTTCCTATTCATTTCTAAGAGCTTCTTTTCTATCTTCCTCTCGGCAACGATTATATTCTTGTATCCCGAAACCTTAAACATCGCCTTCGTATTTCTGGTCGGATTTAGAACAAAACAACCGACGTCTTTCTTGAATTTCTTTAAGAGTTCCAAGGTGACTGCCGAATCCTTACCGCCTCCGATCGGTATTAATACCCCCTCTCCTTTCACGGCTCCGCTCTTTACGGCGCTTCCTTTCCCTGTAGAAAATATCTGCATGAAGTTATTAATCGTAAAATCAATATCGTTCTCGTAAAAAAACTGGCCCATACCCCTAACTAAAACATCTTCCCACCAGGCAATCTGCTTCTTATCTAAGGCTCCGGCTCTAACCAGTATCTTCGGAGAACAGACCGATTTCCAGTAGGAAAACATCTCTATCATTCCGAGGTTGAAAACGAGATTATCCAAACATTCCTTATCAAGTGTTTTAATTCTCTTTAAGGGAATATTTTTGATTACGATTTTAGGATTAAATTTGACGTTTGAAGACGAAAACCAAAAAGAAACATGGAAATCGCTACCTGTCACTTTCCATAAATAATTGTCAAAAGAGAAAACAGGATATTTTTTCCTTAATTGCTTAAATGTCATTTCAGTAATTGAATTGAAACCCCTAAGATGGCGAGGACGACGCCGATAATCCATAAACGCATGGTAATCTGGTACGGCTTCCACCCGATTGCTTCCAGATGATGATGTATTGGGGTCGAGAGCCATATCTTCTTTTTGCGAAATTTTTTACTTAACAATTGCAGTATGACCGAGCCAGTCTCGATTACTAGGACTCCGCCGATTATAGGCAGAACCGCCACGGAATCCGTTATAAAGGCTATTGCTGTCATGGTCATAGTCAATCCTAATATGCCCGTCTCTCCCATATAGAACTTGGCGGGAGGGATGTTGAACCACAAAAAACTGAACAATGTCCCGAAAATGACGGCGCAAAAAGTCGCTAGCTCGACCTGTCCCTGGGCTAAGGCTATTATCGTAAAAGCTCCGAAGATGGAACTGAATATCCCTCCGGCCAATCCGTCCAATCCATCAACCACTCCTGAGGCCCAGGAGGCCATACTGACAAAGATATATAAAGCGATGTACCATAGGCCAATAGTTATTTCCATTCCGTGCGGAAAATCGGAAACGAACGGGATGTGGATGGAATTCCATCCCAATTTGTAATACATCCAAGCGCCTCCGACCAAGCCTATCAGAAATACCAGAATGAACCTCGTCTTAAATTTCAATCCCCCTCCAACGTACTTTCCCGTCCCGTAGACGACTGAGATATCGTCTATGAGTCCGATGATTGAAGCCGTGATCAGAGCGAAAAGAGGTATCCAGGTCTGTTCCCTTGATAAGAAGTTGAGTTTCTCTATCCACCAGATATGGAAAACCGAACCCAGGAGAAGAATGATGCCCAATAATATAATTACCGAGAGCCAGATCATTATCCCTCCTCCTCGGGGAGTATTGACCTCTTTTTCCCTGTGGAAAGCTAGGAATACTTCCGCGGTCTGTCCGTCTATGGTCTTGTCCCTCGCCTTTTTCTTCCAGAATCTGAATCTTGTACAGAAAATCTATAAGGTACTTCGCTACGATTACGGCGATAACGGAAGACATGACTGCAAGAGATAAAATTTTGATTGCGTCAAAAGTGAATAGCGACATATTTACCAAATGAATGAATCTTTAAGCCAGTTCTCAAGCGTCCTTGCTTCGCGGAAGCGGTCGTCGGCTCCAGTAATGACGTTGACGATATATTGGTCCGGATGGTCCGGAGCGTAGTCTTTCAATATGAATATGATACACCCGTTGGCCTCTTTTGTATATCCCGTCTTGCCCCAAAGATATGATGGAATCTTCCTTTAAAAGTATGTTTGTGTTGCTTAGCTTATGGACAACTCCTGCCCTGCTAAAAACCGTGTCATCGGAAAGGGAAAGTATCTGTGGCATTAAGGGATAATTTTTTAGGATGTATACGACCAGTTTTTCCAGATCCTCCGGAGTTGAAGTATTGGTCTCCTTAAAAATATTGCCATCGAATACGTCCAATCCGCTCGGATTAATGTATCTGGTATTCCCCATGCCGAGCGCCACCACTTTCTCGTTCATTTTAGATATGAATTCATTCCTTCCCATTTTCGCCGCAAAGGATTCGGCTGCGGTATTGTTGGATTCGATGAGCATAATGTGGAGCAAATCTCTGACCGTAAACTCTTCTCCGGATTTAAGGTCAAGCGCCGGACTTGAGATATTAAGGGATTCGGGAGTGATTTTCACTAAATCATCAAGGCTGTAATTGTCCAAAACAACCGATGCGGTCATCAATTTGCTCAACGATGCGATAGGAATCACTTCATCGCTTTTCTTTTGCGACAAAAAGTACTTCCTTGTTTTCGTCCAGGTTGACGAAAACCGACAGGAAGTTGTTCGAATCCAAGTACAATTCATTTATCTGATTTTTGCTCAAAGGCCTAAACATGTCGACTTCCGAAGCTTTCAAAAAGAAGAAGTCGGAACTTCCCTTGGAAATATAAGAATAGGAATTGACTGCAAAAAAAGAAACCGCGATAAAAACCAGGAGCAGTATGAAAATCAGATTTTCTTTCTTCATCATTTTTAGGGAATTAGCCTCTTGACGTCGCGCGGGAACAATATCGCTTCTTTAATACTGTCCAGATCCAACATTTGTTTAATTATTCTCTCCGAACCCATGCCCCATCCTCCATGCGGCGGCATTGCATATTTGAAGACATCCAAATAGAATTCCATCCCGTCGGGCTTTATCTTCTTCTTTTTCATGTTGACTATCAAGTCCTCGTATTTGTGTATCCTTTGCCCTCCTGTAGCTATCTCCAAGCCCTTGTAGAGCAGGTCGAAACCATATGTCTCCTTGGGATCTTCCACCGATGGCATAGTATAAAACGGCCTGTCAACGGAGGGATAATGAGTGATGAAGATGAAATCGGAACCAAATTCTTCCTTGGCATACCTTCCAGCCATTTCTTCTCCCTTGGGGTCAATATCCGTTCCTTGGGGAATCTCGTGCCCGTATTTTTGGTTGATTATTTTTTTGATCTCGGATAATTTAACGCAAGGAATCTCATCCGGAACGGAAGAAAGCTTAATGTCGTACATTTCCAAATACGGTTTACCTTCTTCCTCTATTACGGTAAACATCTTCTTCATAACTAGGCTTAGCATCTTAACCACATCATAGAAATTTTCTATAAATCCCATCTCTGCATCAAGCCCGATATATTCGTTGACGTGTCTCGTAGTAAAATGCGGCTCGGCGCGGAAAACCGACCCGATTTCAAAGACTCTCTCGAACACTCCCACCATTATCTGTTTGTAGAACTGCGGACTCTGGGCGAGTATGGCCTCTTTTTCAAAATATTTGACCTTGAAACAGTTGGCCCCTCCCTCGGTTGCCGCTCCTAATAATTTAGGAGTCTTGATTTCGACGAAATCTTCTTCCCGCATTACCGTCTCATAGCTCTTCAATAAAATGTCGTAAAGCTTGAATATAGCCTGCACCTTGGGGTGCCTTAAGGCAAGCGGACGATAATCCAATAGGGTCGTCAAATTAAGATTGATGTCATTCTTGGTCAGGTCGAATGGCAGTTCGGAAGTATCGGAAACGACTTCTAGTTTTTCCACCTTCATCTCGAATCCTCCCTTGGCCCGTTCGTCCTTCTTGATCGCGCCCTCTAGAACTACCGCATCTCCGATCCTAGCCTCCTTGCCCTTGTCAATAACAGCTTGCAATACACCTGTATAATCCTGGATGACGAGAAACACGATGTTTCCCAGGTTCCTAATATTGAAAACCCGGCCTTTAATGACAGCCTTCTTGCCTTCCTTTTTCGATACCTGGGATATAAGGGTTCTTTCCATGTTAAATTCTTTTTTCTTTTAATTTGTCTTCTAATTCCTTGATATTGTCCTTGAGTTCGACCATCTTAGTCTCCCTGTTGACGAATATATCTCCGAACTGCTCCAATTCCCTAATCTTCTCTTCCAGTTCTCCCGTCTTCCTTTTCAACTCTTTGGTCCTTTCGTCAACTAGTCTCTCTAAGCTGTGGTTCAATTCCTGGAGCTCCCTGGTCCTCGCTTTCACCCTCGCTTCGAGTATTGTGTTACTTTCTTCGAGAAAATCCTTGGCTTCCTTCAGCTTCATTCCCTGTTCTTCCAACTCCCTCGTTCTATTGCTAAGCTCCCTTTCGAATAATCCTTTCTGTTCATTCAGCATATGGGAACGCTGGAGTATAAAGAAAGTAAAAATTGAAATCAAGAGGAATATCACCGACCTCTGGGTAAAATCGATACCCAGGTCGGGAAAGATTATGAGAGAGGCCAAGAGGGTCAAAACTATCGCAACGAGAATATCCGTCGTAATCATCGAAGCCAGCGGATTCCTCTCCACGAGAACATATGCCATTATAAGGGCATAAACCGGAACAGTCAAATAGAACAAGGGGTATATGTTTACCCCGTAGGCGGGCAAAAAATCTATGACGATTATGCCAAAAATAGCAATGGCTAGAAGAATAAAAGTAAGCCGGTCGGCAACGAATTCCTTATTCCCTTTTCTCCTCCAAGTAATGAAAAGGTTGCTAAGGGATATAGCCAAGAGCGCGAAAACGAAAACGAAGAAAAGATAATGTATTATGCTCGCGGAATTAAATCCTCCCCATTTGTACAAAAAGACCCCGCTCATTAGGGTTTTGACGTCTATCACGAAAACGAAGAAAATAGCGACGACATAGGAAAAGAAGAGAATTATTTTCTGGGGCCTTACCTTGCACCTGCAGAATTCTATCGTGAAGTTGTACAAAATGACGGGGACGAGAAAAACCGACAGCGTAAGGAGCTTGTCCAAAAGAATACTCTCGTTCACCTTTCCGATCAAATATCCTTCATAAAAAATGAATGCCCCGAAGGACCAGATGAATTGTACGATGCTTAAAAGAAAAAACAGTAATTGTTCTTTGCCCTTGTTCCTTACCCAGACGATAAAACCAACTAAGAGTATGAAAATACTGCTTGGAAGGGAGATGTATAATGAAAAAGGAATATCCGTCATGTATACCCTAATTATATTACACCCCAATACATATGTAAACCTAAGAACAGAAATCAGCCCCTTTTAATTTCTTGAAATCCTGGCTCAAATCGTAAATATTCCCTGCTCCCATAAAGATTACAACTTCACCGCCCTCCAAATTAGCGAAGAGTTCTTCCTTTGAAACGTATTTAGCTCCCTCCCCTATCTCGTGGGCCAGCTTTTCCGAGCTGACCTTGTTTTTTGTTTCCTCCGATTCCCTTCCGGCCACGTCGTAAATATCGATAAGGAATAATTTGTCGATCAACTTGTTATTAATCGCATTCTTGAATGCTTTTACGAAATCATCGAATAGCAAATAGGTCCTTTGGTACTGGTGTGGCTGGAAAGCACAATACATCTTCTTTGAGGGATACTTTTCCCTCGCCCCCTTGAGCGTGGCCGTAATCTCGGTCGGATGGTGGGCATAGTCATCTATCAATACGAAGCCGTCAAACTGCGTTTCCTCGAACCTTCTCCAAGAACCCAAATACTTAGACAGGGTGGCAAAAGAAACATTGTCGGGAACATTTAGTATTCTAGCAACCGAGAGGGCCGCTAAGCCGTTCAAAAGATTATGCTCTCCGGGAATCTTGACGACCTCCCTCAATTTTTCAATATCTTCCTTATCTTCCAAAGAAAAATCTATTGTCTTCCTGTCGGTATCGATAACAACGCTCCTGTTCTTGACCAGAATCCCGTCTTTATCGAGATGGGAAACGAATTTATTGAAAGCAATCTTGATATTTTCCAGGTTGCCGTAGTAATCAAGATGGTCTTCTTCGATATTCGTCACCACGATTATCTTCGGCCAGTAACTCAAGAATGACTCCTCGTGTTCGCAGGCTTCGATGACGAGATACTTTGAATTCCCCATCCTAAAATTGGAATTCCCGAATTCCTTAATTTTTGTTCCGACGACAACGGTCGGATCCAATCCAGCTTCGGTTAAAATAAGAGAAATCATGGCCGTAGTTGTACTTTTCCCGTGAGTTCCGGATATGGCAATCGTAAAATACTCCTTGGTCAATTCTCCCAGGGCCTGGGGATAGGTCAATATCCTTATGCCCAGCCTTTCGGCTTCGACCATCTCGGGATTGTTCTCCTTAACCGCCGGGCTATGGATGACCAAATCATAATCTTTGATATTCTTATCTGTATTGGGGCCTATAAAAACAGTGGCCCCTTTTTGCTTTAAGGATTCTGTTATGGGAGTTCCGACCAAGTCGGAACCGGAGACTTCTTCTCCTTTAAACAAATGATATTGGGCCAGGGCCGAGATGCCGATGCCTCCGATGCCGATAAAGTGTACTTTCATGCTATTTTAAGGGAAACGATCTCAATACCGTGTATTGCGATCCTCCCCTCTTAAGATTACTCTCCATTACTTCTATCGAATTGACGGGAAAAGAAAGTGAAACTTCCCTATATGTATCTGGTCGTTCTTCCGGTTCGATCCTGTTGAATTGCCATTGAATAATCCTACCCAAAGTAATGTGCGGCGTAAAACCGTTTTCAGGCTCCTTTATGTCCAACAGTTTCTTTTCGAGTTCGACTTGCAGCTTATTCAGCTCTTCCGACTTCTCCCCATTCGCCCAGACCATCTTCGGAGGCTTACCCGGAGGGCCGTAAGAAACACTTTTCAAATCGATATTGAATGATCCTTGCTTTTCTGCAATTTCTTCGATGATGTCGAATACGGCTGGCAGCTCATCTATCTCAACATAACCAATAAAGAACAAAGTAATATGCAGATTACTTTTCTTCGTCCATTTTACTGGGCAAAAATCATTAAAAGACGTAAAGCTTTGGGCTATTTCATCTTGAAGTGAAGCCAGCTTGTTCTTTATCCTTTCCGGTAGACTAATACTGATGAAAATTCTCTTATTCATGCTTTAAGATTAGCAGATTTGAATTAAAAAAAGAAGGGGATTATTCGCTTATGCAAATAATGATCCCTTCTCTGTCTTCATTGGAGATCCAAATCCATCTTCACCAGTTAATCTTTCGAACACATCTTTTGTTACACAGATTATTCTGGTTGTTTTTTTCTTCGGCTCAGGCTTGACATGGTGGGGCGATATGCCTAAATGCACAGCGGCTGTGCTTTCCAAGACAGTAGGATAAACGACCGTAGCGAAATTTTTCTTTTTGTCCATAACCGTTGCACCTCTGGGTTTAGAAATTTTCAAATGAAAACAATCAAATTACCTCCTTTATATAATCAAATATTATAAACTTTGTCAAAAAATGCAAACAAGGATATAATCAAATCATGAAAATAGACCTGCACTGCCATACGCTATACTCCTACGACGCCGCTTCTTCGCCAGAAAGGATGATCAAGCAGGCAATCGAGATGGGCCTCGATGGCGTAGCCATCACCGACCATGAGAATACCAAGGGCTGGAAAGAAACTTTGGAAATAGGAAAAAAAATGAACTTCATTGTAGTTTTGGGCGAAGAGATTAAAACGAACAAAGGTGATGTCTTGGGTTTATTTATGAAAGAACAGATTGACGGATACAAAAAAGACCCGAGATGGGTAATGGAAGAGATAAAGAAACAGGGAGGATTGGTGATAATCCCCCACCCTTTCCACGGAAGCGAAGAGTTTAAGGATGACATTACCAAATACCTTGACTTGATTGATGGAATTGAGGTCTTTAACGGCAGGAAGCCCTCTTCCAGTCCAGACAAAAAAGCATATGAATTCGCACAGAAGCATAATCTGGCCATGACTGGAGGAAGCGATTCCCATTATTATAAAGGCATCGGATACGCGTATACCCAATGCGAAGCAAAAACAATTGAAGAATTAAAAGATTGTATCTTACAGAGAAAAACAAGCGTTGAAGGGAAAAAATCACCTCTCATATATATCGTCACTCCCCTTTTAACTAAAATGGGGTTACTGAGAAGAAATTAGTCCCTAAAGAAATATTTCTTCCTTAGTTGTCCACTTTTTTATAAAAAAATTATTGCCTGTTTATTTTTATTGCGAAATAAATCCTCTGAATGGCGGTAAAATTAGCCAAAACGGCTATCAACGCGATAATATAAGTCATGTATAGATAATCGGGATAGATGATTCCCAGAATCAAAGCTAGGAATATTAAAATCAACCTTTCTCCTCTTGATAATAATCCTCCTTTTAATTCCTGGCTGACCAAATCCTTCTCCTTTGCAGCCGCTTTGGCGTAAGTCGTGACAACCGAACCGAAGATGGCCAGATAAACCCAAGCCTGTCCAGGGATTACGACTTGAGGAAGAGCTAGAAAAAACATTCCGAAGAATATTACTCCCTCGACATATCTGTCGAAGACGGTATCAAGATAAGCTCCGACCTTGCTCGACATATCTTTCGCCCTGGCTACCGCTCCGTCGACAAAATCCAATCCAGCAGCAACTAAGAAGAATATCGTCGCCCAAAATAAATTTCCGGCAATCATGAACCATAATCCAACTAAAGCGAAAATGCCCGAGAGATAAGTATACTGGTTAGGGGTTAAAGGTAGCGCTCCGAAAACAGAACCGACTATTTTTTCTAAATTTCTGAACCAGTATCTTTTTGTATCTAACATGTTTAATATTGTTTATTATACAAAAACAGCCCCAAAGAGCTGTTTTAAATTTTCTGTAATAAATCCTGGCAGAAATTTTTCATCGCTTCAAGTTCTTTCTTTCCCTTTTCCGTAATTTTGTAGGCCTTCTCTCCTCTAAGTTTTTCCTTGGATATGTATCCGTCGTTCCTCAATCTGAATATAACGCTTCTGACCATGAGATCGTTCGGCAAAAATCCAAACTTCTCAAAAATCCTCTTGGAAACTTCCTTGTTCTGCACTTCGCCCTCCTTGGCAAGAGACAAGATGTAGGTCCAAAGATTGCCCTCCGTCATTGAACTAATAAATCTTTTTATTGGTTCCATATGTTTGTAACTTGATTATAAGACTATCTTTCTCTTTTGCCAAGAATGAATTCTTCTATCATCTCTCTCGCCTTTTCATCCGTAAACTGTTTCATCGGATGCTTCATAAAGTAAGCAGAAGAAGACAACAATGTTCCTCCGATTCCCCTGTCCAACCCAACCTTTAACAATCTGATAGCGTCGATTACGCAACCGGCGGAATTGGGAGAATCTTCAACCGACAACCTCAGCTCCAGTTCAATCGGCACGTTGCCAAATTTCCTGCCTTCCATTCGGATAAAGCAAACCTTGTTATCCTTCAAGAAAGGAACCCAGTCCGAAGGGCCGATATGCAAATTGTCATAGCTCAACCTTTTGGCTAATTGCGATTCGACCGCCTCAGTCTTTGATATTTTCTTTGTCTTCAATCTGGCTCTTTCCCCATACATATTTAAGAAGTCTGTGTTTCCTCCGACGTTCAACTGATACGATCTGTCTATTGCAACTCCCCTTTCGGCGAACAAGTGGGACAAAACCCTGTGAGTGATGGTCGCTCCGATTTGGGATTTGATATCATCACCGATACACGGGAGTCCTTTGTCCCTGAATTTCTTCTCCCATTTCTCATCGGAGCAGATAAAGACGGGCATGCAATTGACGAAAGCCACTCCGGCATCCAAAGCGGCTTGGGCGTAAAACTCGGTAGCTTTCTGCGAACCCACGGGCATGTAATTGACTAGGACGTCCGCTTTTGTTTTTTTCAACTCCTCAACCACATCAACCGGCTTCTTGCTATCGGGCAAGAATGTCTGATCATCGGGATAATTCTTCATATGGTCAGCCACACCATCCAGAATTGGACCCATCTTAACGACCACTCCCGTCTTGGGGATATCATGGCAGAATATCTTGGTGCAGTTCGGCTTTTCAAGTATAGCCGAAGAAACGTCTTTTCCAACCTTCCTCTTATCTATATCAAAAGCAGCCACTATCTTAATGTCCGATATTTTGTATCCGTTCAAGACATTGTGCATCAATCCGGGCACTAACTCATCATCATTCTTTACGTTTTTGTAATAGTAAATCCCCTGCACGAGAGCGCTGGCACAGTTGCCCAAGCCGGAAATAGCTATCTTGATTTCTTTTGAGTTCTTCGCTTTTTTGACTGCTTTCTTTGCCATATTCAGTAAAAATATTATAATTAATATAAGTTAAGTCTATTTTACACCCGTAAAATAGTTTGTCAATAATAAACCCGCTAAAAATATTAGCGGGGCTTCTGGAAGTCATCTCTGGCCTCTTCCGGGGTCATATAGGCTTCAATTTTAATCTCCCTTGAAACCGTCGGGTCAATCTTTTCCCGACAATTAATAATGGCAATCCCGAAGCTTTCAAACGGTGAATATACCCTTTGCTTCCGAAAGTTCGGAAAAAGTCTGCCTGATAAAGTCTTCGAGGGCAAGCCAGCCACAGGGCTTGGTAACAGGAGAAACATAGAATATTATGCTGTTGTTCTTTGTTTCTACCGTCCCGACAAGAACGATTTTTCCGTTATCTACGGCCCTGTCAATCTCCTCCTTAACCTTTTTGAGTGTACTCATGTGAATTCCTCTTTTTTCAAGGTCGGGACACAATACTTCCCTACCAATTAAAACATTAGATAAACAAGAAGGACTTGTCAACACCCTTTGACTATACTAATATGGATTCATGACTCCATTTGAAAGACTCATAAAATCAAATACAAAAGAAAACCTTTGGATATACATCTTATCCATGCTGGAAAAGGACTCCCATTACGCCTGGGACCTGCATTCTTTGATTGAAAAGGAATTCGGCTTCAAGCCGGGCAACATTACCCCCTACCGCGTCCTCTACCGCTTAGAAGACCAAGGATTCGTCAAAAGCGCAACCGAAGAAAGAAGGAGGATCTACAAAATCACGGAAATGGGAAAAAAGGAATTGGAAAAGGTAAAGCATTTCTATTCCGAAATCATAAAAAAGATAAATTAAATGGAAAAGAAGAAGACAAAGAAGCAGATAGAAAAAGAGAGCGACATCCAGAAAGTCGTCAATCATTTCTTCTACACCAAAGGCTTTACCCTTGACGAAATTAAAGAATCGGCTAAAAAGAAGAAGATAATCTATTCGCGATTCACAAGACCAGCCAAGGAATTGATAGAACTGGCCGGTTCGGTCAAAAAAGCCGAAGAAGCCATTTCAATCGTCGCCGACTGGGCAAAATCGAGGCATCTCGACTATTCAATTGAAACCGTCTTCAAGAAATGGTTAGAATTGGGAAAGCTGAAGCCCAAGGAAATCGTCAAAAATCCGTACTATATGAACCAGCCCATGGTCTGGTCGCAGACCAAGAGGAAGTGGTACGTCATCGACGACAACGGCGAGTGGCTTGAATATGCCGACAAGGAAGATAAGATAGAATGGCGGATAGAGAAATAATAAGGATAAAATATAAACTAAAATGCTTTCATATTCAGAACTCGGAAGAGGTAAAATTATCATTGTCAACGATCAGCCGCACGAGATACTTGAAGCCGTAAACACCTTCAAAGGACGGGGCCATTCCTACCTCCAGATGAAATTGAAAAACCTTGTTTCCGGAGCGGTGATAAACAAGACCGCTCAGCCGAGAGATTCATTCGAAGAGGCTGACATTGAGGAAAAGGATTCCAAATACATTTACAAAAACAAGGGCAGGTTCGTCTTTTCCGACATAGACAATCCGGGAAACAGATTCGAACTTGGAGAAGAACAGGTTGGGACCATGGCTAATTTCCTAAAACCCGACCAGGAAGTGAAAACTGTAATCTTCGAAGACAAGGTGATTAACATTATCATTCCCATCAAAGTCCAACTGAAGGTCACTGAAGTTCCGCCGGGTATAAAAGGAGACCGTGCCCAGGGAGGGACCAAGTCGGTAACCCTGGAAACGGGTGCAAAGATAAACGTTCCTTTGTTCATAGACGAAAATGATGTGATCGAAATCAATACCGAGAGCGGAGAATACGTGAGGAGAACGAACGAATAAACAAAAACCACCGGAATACGGTGGTTTTTTTATCTCACGTATAGATTACAATGGCAATGTCCGTCTTTTTCAATTTCGTCTAGATGGTAAATACAAGGACAGATTATCTTCTTGTCTTCTTCCTTGTTCCCAGTCATTCTCCTGCATGGACAATACCTTTCTCCGAAAGCCTTTTCTTTGGCCATGAGGGCACTAACAATCCCTTCGACTATCTTCGGATTGGGGTTTAGCCTGAATCCCTTACTTTTCGCGTATTCGTCGTACTCCTTTATTAGTTTCTCCGCTTCGCTGTCCATATTAAAGATTCGAATTAATCCATTGCTTAATGTCTCCTTCCGACCTAAAACCCGAAAAGCTACTTTTTATCTGTCCTTCGACGTACAGAAACACTGTAGGAATTCTATCTACCGACAAAGCATTGCCAGTCTTGTGGTTCTCGTCTAAGTTCATCTTGGCGAAAGTAACCCTATCCCTGTATTCCGAGTCTAGTTTCTCCATTATGGGACTCAACATCTTGCAGGGAGGGCACCACTCGGCATAGATATCGATTACTATCGGCTTACCAGGACTCTTTATTGTCTGTTCAAAATTATCATCCGTTAATATTATCATATTATCTTTATTTTATGTTATTTTAATATTATACTACAGTATAAAAAAAGAGGCAATAAAAATTAGCGCCTCATTCTATTATTGATCATATCCCTCATCTTGCTTACAATATCTATTGGCCGTTCCAACAATTTTTCCATAAAGTCTTGTGGAGATACCTTCTTCCTTATCCGCATTTCTTCCTGGAAGACAATATCGGCAATCTCTTTGTCGCTGAGATCCCGCCCTTCTTTAATCATGAATCTTACATTAATTTCGGCATAGATCCTCGGTCTCATCCTAAGCACCATTGCCTCCGCCTTCAATATATTTTTCTCAAGATTGACATGGCATTGCGCGCAGAGGCTCAACGTAAAATTGTTCAAGCCCCATATAGCTTTTTTCGCTGGATGGTGATCGCTTTGGCGATTGTCGCAGTGATTATTTTCACCGTCAATCTCCGCGATTTCACCTTTAATCCTCTCTATTATATTGATAGCTTCGGTGACTTTCTCAAATCCCTCCCTTGGGTCTGCCCCGTACCATCCTTTAAGCCATTCCGATACGGAGGATAAGTCATGCAGTCCTTTGGTTAAAGCCTCTACTCTTCTTCTGTCTTTCCCGGCTCCGTTACCGTTACCGTTCTTCAACATTTCTTTTCCGCAACAAATGCAGATACCCGGTTCGTCTTTTCGGCTAGTCAAACACTCACCTTTGGTAATAATGACGGCCTAATTTAAATGGGCCAACTACATTTTATCCCCTTTAGTAAAACAGGTCAAATCACTCCTTTTCCATCTGCTTTTTGATCTCCGTGAATTCATTCTCGACTTCCTTGAACTGTTTCTTGGCCTCCTTGATTATCTCCGCCGCCTCTTTTACCTTTTCTAGGCCCGCTTCGACATCAACCTCGTCTTGCTTCTCGAACCATTCGGCTATCGAAGACAGTTTTTTCAAGCTTTGGTTCAGATTTTTTTCTTTCATTTTTTTATCTTTTTAACGTTTGTAATTATTATTCCGTCATAAACTTGCAAATCTACGTCTTCCCCGACTTTCGCATCGCTTGTTTTCTTAATTACCCTTCCCTCCCTTTTGGCGATGCAATATCCGAGCTTTAGATTCCTCCGGGGATCATTCTGATCAATTATCCTCCCCATCGTCTCGATATTATTTTTTATCTCATTCATTCTCGCTTCGAGCATCTTGGGAATAATCTGCTTTATCCTGTATTCCATCATCTTAAAGGCATTAAGGACTGATTCCAGCTTTTGTCTGATCGACATGAAAATATTGTTCATTTCGTACTCCAGATCCATTAAGACGGAGGAGAACAGACTGAATATTTCCCTTTCTCTTTCTTTCAATTGCAATTGCGCTTCCTGCCATGACTGGTTCAACAGGTTGGCAGCGGCCGTCGGGGTGGAAACCATCTTATCCGCCGCCAGGGCTAATAAAGGAACGTCCTTGTCGTGCCCTATGGCGGCGATGACGGGATACGGAAGATTGGTAATCTCCCTTACCAAGACTTCGTTATTAAAGGCGAGGAAAGATTCCAGCGACCCTCCTCCCCGCATTATGACCAAAACATCCAAATCAAGCTTCTTTACCAGTTTTGACGCCGTTTAACAGGTCCTTACCGCTTCCTAATCCTTCGACCCTGGAATCGACGAATTTGACTTGAAAACCGAACCTTCCCAATTGTTCAAAAAGTCGGAAATTACCGCTCCCTGCTTGGAAGTTATTATTCCCACCTTCTGGATGAAAGGATGGCAATCTCCTTTTTCCTTCCTTCAGAGCAAACAATCCTTCGTCTTCCAGCTTCTTTTTCAATTTTCGTATTCCTTCTTCAATTCCCCCTCTCCGACCAGTTGAATCATCTTTGTCTTTGAAACTTAATCTTCCCGTCGGAGGATAAACATCGGGAACACCGCCGGCGATTATTTCCAATCCCTCCTTCAATTGCACTCCGCATAATTTATAATCGTAACTCCAGATAACGCAGGATTGATCGCTCTTGTCTTTTTTATCTTTCAAAGAAAAATAAACGTGCCCGACAGAACTGATTTTAATCTCGCTCACCTCTCCCACTATTCTCGCTTCAAAAGAATTCAAAACCCCGTTCAATAATTTGAGATATGCCGAAATGGAGAATATGTTATTCTCCAGCATTTCTTTTATCGCCGATTTTCCTTTTGATTTCCATACTACAATTCTTATCTTTTTTTGGTGAAAATAGTAAAAACCGACTGAAAGCCCTAGCCTCAATATTTATTACTCCTCCAAGAAACACCCCTGCCGCTATGACCGTTGTCCATAGACCGTTCTTGTTCCCTTCCGCCGACTGGCAAGTGTGAGTTGTTTTGAAATATCTTCCCCGAAGCAATGTATTCCTGCTTTCTTTCGTCCCACGCTTTCTCAACATCTATCTCGATGCCCAAAGTGGTAGAAAGCATCGTCGCCGCCAGATCCTCGGCGTAGTCGCCAGACTTGTCTGCCGTTTCTCCGAAGGTGTGATGTTCGGATAAATATCCGTAGTTGCTGCTGTCTTTGGGCACAGCCAAGCCTATAGCCGCAGAAATCAATCTGTTCGGCTCGCAGGTTTCATTCCTCGCCATTACGCAAAAAGTAATCTGGCCCGGTTTCAACAAAAAAACTCCTTTGGCTTTGTTAACGATCTCGCAATTGGGAGGAAGAATGCTCGAAACGTATACCAATTCTGCGTCTCAATCCCCGCATCCCTCAGAGCCGCCTCGAAAGAAGCCAACTTGTCTTTGTGCACTCCGACTCCTTTGACGAAAAATATCTTTTTCGGAACCATGAATTAAAATTCAGAATAATAATTAAACAGTTTACCACTCGTGAAAAAAAATGCAAATAAAAAGAACTTAGGAACGCTCTTTTTTACTCTTCCTCATGCTTGATTTTTGCCATTACGGCGTTCTTCCTGTAATTGCAGTAGTCGCAATCAGCATTCATCTCGGGAATCTTGTCAGACATCAAGCATTCCTTAATGTCTTTTAGGGCTTTCTCTATCCAGGAATCGTCTCCGGTATACGGAATGACCTTGATGTCGAATTCCAGTTTCTTGTCAAAGTAGGGCTTGCCCGTGTCTCCATTGCAATAGACGAAATATCCGGTCGGAGAAACCGTAAATCCGTTCTTTTTAAAAAGCCACTGGTAGATTTCCATCTGCCTCTTGTATCCTCTTTGCCATTCGGCATCGAGATTTACTTCGCTGGTCTTAGAAGTAGCCTTATAATCAACGATCATTACCTCTCCTCGCGGATTGACCCAGATGTCATCGATCGCTCCCGTAATCAAAAAATTGGTCGGCTTGTAAAGTAAGTTATTCCCTTGAAAGTATCCCTCCAAGTATTGAGGTCCTTATGCTCGTAAGGAACGGCATCGATGCCGAATTCCTGCATGAAAGGATGGGGAGTCCCCTCCTTCCTATTGAGGTCGAATTCTTTCTTCAGCAGGCAGTCTACTGCGCTGTTTAAAGTGAAAGGAAAGCCGGGAGGCCTTCCTACTCCCAAGCGCCTATCCAAATAGAAGCACTGGGGGCACTCCATAAAGAGGTCGATTTTAGACCGGCTCAATTTGAAAGGCTTATCCGATTTCGGATCGAAAATGTTGCTTGATTTTTTGTAGTATTGGGACATGAGAATATTTTAGCATATCCAGGAAGAAAGATAAAATTTGACACCGAGCAAATACTGTTCTAAAATTTTATCGGCTCTTTAAGATAACCTTGGGCCAGGATATGTTAAAACGTTAGACTTAAAAGATATTCCACGAACAGTATTCGACGATCTCTATAAGAGATATGGAGATCTTGCCGAACTGCAGAAGATTGTAATCGGCAACTCGACATACGATGTATTCGAGGTAAGGGGTAGAGGATTTGTCGCTTACAGGGAGATTCCTCCCGATTCTTCCGGCTTGGAAATTTGGCGCAGTATGCCAGAAAAGATGGAGAACCTGACAGTCCCGCCGAGCATGGTAATCGAAATCCGAGGAACGACACTGTTTTTCCCTCGCCATATCATGCTATCCCTCCTTGATCCGCCATGGATCCTTGCCGGCGAAACGATAGGAATGACGGCTGAAATAGCTCTTCTCTCGCCCGGATGCGAGAAAGAAGTCACCCAACGACAATAAAATCGCCCAGAGAGTTAAAAGACTTAAACAGTCTTTTTTTGTTTTTCTGATAGTTGATGGTATTATTGGAACCTACTTGAGATTAAATTGGGTATAAAAAAAGAGACCATAATCCTAATAGATTCCCAGATTGTAGGAAAATTATCGGATATTATCTCTTGTTTCTTTCGTTGATTTCTCGCCAGGTGATTCCACGCTCAATACTGTCAGCTTCCGATAGTAAGGCTTTACCTACTCCCCTGATAATATCAACATCGTTCAGATGGTCTGTGCAAAAAGGAATAAGTATGTGGGTGCCTAACTGATAAGATAGCCAGAAGCTGACAATGGCCGCAGATCGATCCTTGCCACAAATGATGCATTGGTTCGAGATTGGTCCACTGACATCAATATATGCTTCCAGTTGGATTCTTTCCCTTTCATGGAAGGGTTCGAATTCACTAACTGCATAAGCAACAAGTTTGCCATCTCGGTCGTGTCTTATCCACCATACATTATCTTCGCTGCTAAGGTGGAATATTTGCGTTGCCACGACACCAGTCTCACCTTCTTTTCGAGCATCAATATGACACTGTTCGATAAGCGGTCCATGTGGAGTACTGCCAAGCTCGGTTATCTTCACAATAAGGCCAGATTCAACGTATCTTCTTTCCATTTTACCTCCCAATGAACATAAGTCATTATATGAATGACATTTTAATTATAAGAGAAGTGTGCTTTTTGTCAAACAACAAAATATAGCACCCCGATAGGATTGGAACCAATTTCTTTAACTAGTATATAGATTTTACCTTAAAAATATGTTTGCAGGGGCGGTGGAACGAACTTGGAACCTTTTTGAGGTTGAATTTTTCCCTATAAAAAAATGAAGATATGATAATCTTCATGTTGGCTTGATGAATGCAAATCGATTGGACACAGAATATGTAACTCCAGGACCAATACAATGAGTTGTTAGAGAAAATTTTTCATCACTCCATCCTGGGGAAAACAATCTGGACACACCATCTGAATCGATGATTGGCTCGCTTGCCACCTCGAACCAGTCTCCTTCTTGGAATCCTTTGAACATCTGTAGGCATACTTGTGGTCCAACTTCTGCTGGACACAGTTTTAAGCCCATCTCCTTCGCTTTGAGGCAGATAGTTGGATACTCGACTTCTTCGTTGAATCCGAAACCAAGATTTGCAAGAGAAATGATTACAATCTTGATTTCTTTCCGCTCTTTTGTTAGGGAAATTTTATCAAGAATCTCTTGGGCGTAACCACTTATGGTCATTCCCCTCTTGTGGAACATTTTTCGAAAACCATCTGCACTTACAACCGCTCCAATTGCGATTGTTTCTTCAATATTCGGTACGCTTCCTGTGATTTTTTTCATAAGATCATTTGTTCCGTCTTCCATAGGTCACCTTTTAAATTGTTCAATGTTCAACTTTTTAAGAATAAAGTACCTCTTTCGAGATGCTAATATAGTAAAATAGTTATTGTATTTTGTCAATGGTGAGGGATAAAAAGTTCCAGCGTCCTATCGCGGTTATTTTTAAAGCCTTATAAAATAAGGCTTCTTAGGGTGGCAGGCAACATCGGTCTAAAACCTCTACCCTCCAATCATCAGTGTAAGGGTTCTTTGGGGGTCGTGATGATGGTCGATTTGAGGCATCTCGATCGTGGTCTGTCGGAGATCTGTTGACAAAATTTTTCCAAGGCCTATAATTAAAACATTGGCCTAGCCAAGCGCGCTACCAATCCGCTTTAAACGGGCGTAGGGATGTAATATTCTCTCGCAAACAGATTATGGGTCGAACTCCGTGTCGTTAGTATTATTTTAAGGAGTCATTGTTTGTAAGCGCTTAATTATTAATTAAGTGTTTTTATTTATATGATATACTCATTCAAAGTTAGTTCGTTTCGAAATCAGTACGAGTCTACTGACGGTAGGCGCCTCTGTGTCTTTACGGCTCCTGTCGCCAACCTTCCGGAAGAATGGGAAGATTGGCGAGATGTAAATGTTCGCGATACTAGAAAGCGCAGTGATGTTTTCAACGCAATAGTTGATACCCTTACAAATGATCCGGAAGAAATGATCTTCCGAAATCTTGGGATCACTATCGTGTCTCCAGATATAGCATTCGATAATAAGACGAACATGGTCACAGTAGTATTCTCAGACAGGGCCAAGCACGGCATTGCAAACGGGGGACATACTTTTTCAGCCATCCAGCATGTGCTCGCCGCTGACAAAAGCAATGTCGCTCAAGTAAAGGTGGAATGCATCGTTGGCAACATCAATCCTAGTGAACTTGTTGATATTGTTGACGGTCGGAATCGTTCGCGAGCCGTTCAACCAGAATCGTTAGAAAATCTTGGTAAGTCTTACGGTCCTATTAAGAATGTATTAACAAATCCATACTATAAAGATCGTATAGCGTATTCCGAATATGATCTTGATGAGAATAACAAGCGAAAAGACATTTCTATTCGTGAAATACTCTCATATATTTATTGTCTCGACTCCTTCGAAAAGAACGATCACCCCATTCAGGCTTATTCTTCAAAGGGAGCGGTCGTAGATTTCTATGCCAAGAAAGATGAAGACGGCAAATATCGTAACAAGGAAACTTTTGAAAAGGCAAGTAAAATCCTGCCTGAAATCCTTGAGCTTCGCGATGTGATATACCGAGATCTTCCTAAGGCATATGATGATGCTGGCGGTAGATTTTGGGCGTTGCAAAGTATGGCTGCTAAAAAACATGATAATCCGCAACCATTGCGTTTCCTCAACGATGTTAGCGATGGGAGCTATCCAGACGGACTTGTATATCCAATTCTCGCAGCGTTTCGGAAGTACATCGATCACAGAGGCGAGTGGTCATGGAAGAAAAAGCCATTGGATGTTTGGAAGGAAAAGAAGCTTGACATAGCCGCGGCCATGAAAGACGCGATCAATGGTTCTCCGAGTCCAAACAAGGTGGGTAAGGCGGGAATTACTTGGCGAGTGTGCTACGACGCTCTCTAATAAAAAAGCCCCTAGGGGCTTTTTTTATTTTAAACACTAGAGTTGCGCCATAAAAATTCTTGGTAGAATACTTGGTACACTCAGGTCTTCTGATAGAAGTAAACTGGCGGGACGATAAGATTCGAACCTAGCTCACCAGCGTCCCAAACTCCCCTCCCTTGAGAGCCTTTGAGATATTATCGATGTCTTTAGTGTTAAACACGATTATGGTCTTCTTTTCTTCCCTGCACAGGGCGAAGGCTGTGGAATCCATCACTTTCAGATTCTTCTCTATCGCCTCGGCATAGGAAAGGGTTTTGTACAATTTAGCGTCCGGATATTTGTTCGGGTCCTTGTCGTAAACCCCGTCAACATTGGTCGCCTTCAAGATTAAATCGCAATTCATCTCGCAGGCCCTCAAAGCCGCCGCGGAATCGGTGGTAAAGAAAGGGTTGCCAGTCCCTCCGACGAAAATAACGATTCTTCCTTTTGACAGATGATGCAACGCTTTCCTCCTTATAAACGGATCGGCTACACTATCCATCCTTATGGCCGACATCAATCTTACCGGAACTCCCAGTTCTTCCAATGATTCCTCTAGCCCCAGGCCATTAATGACCGTTGCCACCATTCCTATCTCATGAGCAGTCGCCATATCAAAGGACTCTTCTCCAGCTTCTCGGCCACGAAATATGTTCCCCGCTCCGACAACAACGCATAAATCAATATCGTTTTCCTTCTTTATTTTAGCAATCTGTTTGGCCGCTTCCATGTAAGAAGGAAGGGAAACCCCTTTCCCGTCTTTACCCGTGAAAACCTCTCCGCTTAATTTAAGTAAAATTCTTTTGTATTTCATTTGTTTGAATTAATTTTCCTGTATTATATCAAATACATATAAAATTGACAAAAAATCAATAATTGTTATTTGTCGCCAACTGACCACACGCAGCCTTTATCCCTCTTCCGAACTCATACCTCTGGGTGGTGTATATCCCCTGCTTCTCCAGATATTCCTTAAACTTCTTGATCGTTTTCGAATCCGAGGCTTTAAACTTGCCGGTCGGATTATAAACGATAAGGTTGACCATGTGAAGAGACTTTTTCATTAAATCCGCCAATTCCTTGGCGTTTTCCATCGAATCATTGACCCCTTTTATCATCAAGTACTCGAACATCACTTTCCTTCCCGTCTTTTTAATATATCTGTCAACCGATTCTAAAACCTTTTTCAAAGGATACTTTTTGTTTATGGGCATAAGTTCCGTCCTCAACTTGTCATTCGGAGCGTGCAAGGAAATCGACAGGTTAATCTGCAAATTTTCTTTCTCCAGTTTCTCTATCCCCTCGATTATCCCCGAAGTGGAAATTGATATCTTCCTGGCCCCGATGTTGAAGCAATCCTGAGAATTAAGAATCCTCACCGCCTCTATTACGTTATCGTAATTCAAGAATGGCTCTCCCATTCCCATGAATACGACGTTCGTGATTCTCTTCTCCTTTAAATAGCGGGAAAACAACAAAACCTGTTCGAGTATTTCCGAAGATGTCAGATTTCTCTTTAATCCCATATTCCCCGTAGCGCAAAAGCAGCATCCCAGAGGGCAGCCGACCTGCGAAGAAACGCAAACAGTCGAACGCGAATCGGTATGCTTCATTAAGACCGTTTCGATCTTTAGGCCGTCCGACAGCTCGATCAATGCCTTAACCGTATTCCCGTCCGAAGACTTGAACATCTTGTGCTTTATCGTTAAAGGACATTTCTTTTTCAATTTTTCCCGAAATTCCAAAGATAAGGTCGTAGCCTTGTCCCAGTCTTCTATCAAATCATGAAAAACAAGCTCTCTCACTTGTTTCAATCTGTATTTGGGTTCATTTTTAAGTTTTTCTTCAATGCAAGATATATCCATTTTATTCAATCGACTTCGTTTCTTGATTATTGAGGGCGTTCTCAGTCTTTATCTTGTCCACTATACCTGAGAGCTTCTTGGTCCTTATAATAGACACCTCGGTGTACTGGTCCGAGACCGCCTTGATCTTCTTTCCCAGAATATCCACTTCTTCGCTGTATTTGTTGTATTCCAGTTCGAACCTCTTTATTAGTTTAATTATCTCATGGAGATTCTCCTGGTATTTGAAGTTCTTGTATGACTGAAATACCATTCGCAGTATCGCCGTAAAGCTGAAAGGGCCAGCCAGGATGACCTTCTTTACTAGGGCCTCATTCCAGACTTCGTTCATTTGGTCATAGATGAAACTGAATATCATCTCGTTCGGAACGAATAAGATGACGAAATCAACGGTGTCTTCCTCGGGATTGATATATTCTCTCCCCGAAATCTCCTTGATTCTCGCTTTCACGTCCTGCTCGAACTGCTTCTTGAATTGTTTTTTCTTCTCTTTGTCGTCTTCTTCCGTGAATTTGATAAAATTGTTCAGAGGAAATTTGACGTCGATGTTTATCTTCGTCTTGTCGGGAAGATAGATGGTAAAGTCGGGACGGGTCGAAATGCTGTCTTGGCTCAGATTCGCATCGTAATTCTCGCCCTTAACGAAACCAATGGTCTTTAGCAGGTTCTCGGCTATTTCTTCCCCGTACCTTCCCCTTAATTGGTTATTGGATAATATGTTCTTCAGTCCCTCGGTGGATTCTCTCAAATCTCCGGTGGCTGTTTTGTATTCCTCCAAAACCGTCTTTAGGGAATTGAATTCTCCAATCCTTTCTTTTTCAGTCTCATCTAATTGCCTCTTGCTTTTATCCAGTTCCGAATTAATCCTCTCGACCAGTTCCTTGATAGTTTCCCTGTTGTGCTGGATCGACTCATTGATGATTTCTTTCTTGGAATCCAACTGCTCCAACAATCTCTTCCTTTGTTCTTCGAAGATTTCCCTGCTTCTCTTGGCATTCTCGTCAATCATTTTCCTCGACAAGACATATGCAAAAACGGCTATGACGACAAGAGAAGATATTAAAGTGATGATTTCCGTTGTCATGCCTGTATTATATCACACTTTCCTCTTTCTTATGACAAACACTCTATCGTTTTTCCTTACAGTTTTATTAAAGACAACAGCCACCTCTTCTCCTTTTTCCGCCTTCTTGATCTTCTTCCCCTTGTCCTCAATCGAACCGACTTCCTGTTCTATAAAAGTATGGACTCCTTCAACGATAATCCTGTCCCCGATCTTCAACGGCAGATGGTCGAGGCGCACCGCCCCGGCTTTAACGCGGGGATAATAATGGGTCACATATCCGGCCAGAGCCTTCTCAAAAGAAGAAACATTATCCGCCTTATCATAGCTTATGCCCTCTTTCCCTGGAGTTCCGAAATAGAAGCCGGTCGAAAAACCTCTGTTGTAGACCGAAGACAGCTCCTTCTTCCATTTCCTCACTTTCTCCGGAACGAAACTCTTGTCAAGGTAGGAATCGATGGCTTCGCGGTAGCACCTCGAAGTGACTTCGATGTATTTAGGGTCCCTTCTCCTCCCCTCAATCTTGAAAGAATCTATTCCCGCCTTTATGAGTTCGGGAATGAATTCGATCATGTTCAAATCCTTGGCGCTCATGAAATATTTTCCTTTATTCGAGATTTCATTTCCTTCCCCGTCGGACAACATCCATTCCTTCCGGCAGGGCTGAGCACACGAACCGCAGTTCGACGACTTGCCGTACAAGTAAGCCGATAAAATACAACGGCCGGAAATGGCCATGCACATCGCCCCATGGACAAAAACCTCAACTTCGATCTTAACCTTTTTTTTCAGTTCCTTTATTTGCTTCAAGGTCATCTCCCGGGCAAGGACGATCCTTTGAGCTCCCAGTTTTTTATAGAATTCAGCGCTCTTCACGTTTGATATGTTCGCTTGGGTGGAAACGATGAAAGGAACCTTATTTTTCCTGCATATTTCAATAGCTGACGGGTCCCAAACGATGATAGCGTCTATTCGGGCGTTTTTGGCCTTTTTAACCAGCTTTTCGGCCTTAATGATATATCAGGGTTATATATAGTCGAATTAACTGTCAGATAGGCTTTTATGCCGTACGAGTGGCACTTTCTAATGAAGGCTTCCAATTCCGAAACCTTGATTCCGCTCGCGGCCTTTAAGCTGAGGTCGGAAACTCCGAAATACACCGCATCGGCGTATTCTTTACAGGCCTCGAGACTGGCCCAGTTCTGTATGGGACACATGAGTTCGGGTTTCTTCATGGCCTCAATTTAACATATTAAAGGTAATAAAAAAAGAGGCATATGCTTGTCAGGCGCATGCTCTCATGATTTGTTTTTCGAACACTTCCGGAGGAAGAGTCTTTTCTCCAAAATCCATCCAGACCTTGGCAACCCTCTTCCGCAGATCTTCGGGAACCTCTGCATCGACGCCGTTCTCATCAAGGAAATCCCTAATAATGTCTTTGTCGAGGCCGACCGGTATCTTTCCTTCTCCCCAGGTTTCTTTGAACCAGACACGGACCGTATCGGGAGTGAGGCCTTCATCAGACCACATAATGGCAAATGATCCGTCATCATTGACCCTCAGTCCAAACTCGAGCTTGAAGTCAGCGAGAATCAGTCCCTTGGCAAGGAAGTACTCCTTCGCCTGCGCGAAGATGGCAAGCGTGGTTGAACGAAGTAGTTGGGCAAGCAATTCCGCACTTATGGTAATGTGCTTGTTTTCGTCACGGGCCAGCCAATCTTTCAAGAACTCGACTAGCTGTTCGTAGCTGACATTCTCGTCGTTTCCCTGCTTGTTTTTTATGCTGGGTATGAATATCGCCATAGGAAGCTTGTCATACTTCTTCGGATCGGAAGGAAGATGATGCTCAATAGCGAAGGGCTCTTTCTTCTCATAGCCTTCAATTAAGCTCCCCACATAATAGTCTTTGACGATACACTCTACCGGAACCTGGTCAAGGTCATCAATAAGAAGACATCTTCCCATGTACATTTCCCTGTCCTCTCCTCCTATCCCGCATAATGTCAGGGTACGGTATTGATTACTGGAAACGATGTCGCTTGGGACAATGTTTCTCATCATGCCCTTGAAAAATACTGTAAGTGTTCTCTGTATCACTCCTTTGCACTCTATACCGAAGCCAAGCATTTTATTCTTGGCGGATATTCTGTCGGTAAAGAATACCAACCGGGTCCTTGAAAGCCGGGGATTTTTAGGCTTGTAATGATCCTGTACCTTTCCTCTGTACAGAAGTTCGAGCTCTGGAAGTTTAACTTCTAACAATGGCTCCATATGTCCTCCAGGCCTTCTGTTTTCAATGAACGGAAGACCAGATTAGGTATAACATATTTGATTAAAAAAGCAACGGCCGAGCCGTTACTTTTCCTTCATGATTTCATTGAGTATTTTCTTCACTTCTTCCACGCTGTCATAGTCGTAAATGGAAATAGGAATTTTTTTCTTCCTCCATTTGCCCATTCTTTCTTTCAAAACGTTCTCATCAACCAAATCCATCTTAGTGATGAAGATATATTCCGGTTTCTCCAGGAGTTCTTCATTGTAATCCTTGAGTTCTTTCCTTATCGTCTCGTAATCTTTCTTGAAATCTTCCGACTCGGCGGAAATGAAATGGAACAATATTTTCGTCCTCTCCACGTGCCTCAAGAATTTGATCCCCAGTCCCTTCCCTTCCGAAGCACCTTCGATCAATCCCGGAATGTCTGCCAATATCAAATCGTAATAGACTCCAAGGTTGGGCTCCAGGGTCGTGAAAGGATAATTGGCCACCTTGGGATTGGCATTGGTCAACTCTTTCAACAAACTCGACTTCCCCACATTGGGCAATCCGATGAATCCTACATCCGCTATCATCTTCAATTCCAGCCTCAGGGTAAATTCTTCTCCCAGAATCCCAGGCTGGGACTGCATGGGTGTGGTATTAATTGAAGAGCGGAAAAGGAAATTCCCCTTTCCTCCCTTGCCTCCCTTGGCCGTCAAGACCGGTTCTCCCAATTTGATAATCTCCGTATCTTTTCCCGTGGTCAGATTGTGCACTACCGTTCCCACTGGAACCTTAAAGGTTACGTCTTCACCGTTCGCTCCATCGATGAACTGCCCTCTCCCATCTTCCCCGTCTTCGGCTGAAACTTCTTTCTTGAAGCGGAACTGCTTCAGGGCGGAAAGATCGGAAACTCCGACAAAGTAAAAATTGCCACCGTTCCCACCGGATCCTCCCGTAGGTCCAAGGGAATTCTTCGTCTTATTGAAGGCTACAGCTCCTTTCCCCCCGTTCCCCGCATTTATTCTTATCGTCACGTCGTCGATTAACATATATTGATACCTTATCCTGTTTCGATGGATAAAGCAATTAGAAAATAAAAAAGGCAGAAATATGTTTTCTGCCGAGGCTTTACCGTCTAGCCTCAAACGCGACGTTTTTGTCCGGACAGCTTCTTTGGAGGAGGGATTCTTGTTATGGATTCCCCGTCTTTTCCGAGAGAATCCTCTCGAAAAATTTCCTTCTTGCTTCTCCCTTCAGGGTTATCTTTCGCAACTGTCATATTAATAGTATAAACTATTAAAATTAATCTGTCAAGTACCTTCTCCCCCTCAGCTTCTCCGGCATATATTCCTGCTCTTCCTTGTATCCGTACTTGGGGCTGTATTTATAGCCCTTGCCGTATCCCAGTTCTTCCATAAGCTTGGTCGGAGCGTTCCTTATATGCAAAGGCACCGGCAGGTTACCGTACTTCTTGACGTCTTCGGCCGCCTTTCCGTAAGCGACATACAGTTCGTTCGACTTCTTACATTTGGCCATGTAGGTGACAGCCTGGGCCAGAATGACATTGCATTCAGGATAACCAATATAATGGCAGGCCGTGTATGTCGCCACCGCCTGCTCTAAGGCTCTTGAATTCGCAAGCCCGATATCTTCCGAAGCGAAGCGTATCAATCGGCGGGCGATGAATAGAGGGTCTTCTCCCCCTTCGACCATCCTCGCCAGCCAGTACAGGGCCGCATTCGCATCCGAGCCCCTCATCGACTTATGCAATGCCGAAATTATATTGTAGTGCTCCTCTCCGGTCTGGTCGTATATGAGATTTATCTTCTGCGAAGCCTCTTTGACCATCTCCACGGTAATGTTTATCGGCTCCGTCGAAGTCATGACCGCGTACTCTAAAATATTCAAAGCCACCCTGGCATCGCCGTTGCTTACCTGCGAAATCAAATCGAGAGCATTCTTTCCCATCTTGATCTTGTAATTTCCGAGTCCCCTCTTCTTGTCCTTGGTCGCTTTCTTGACAATTTCTTCCAGCTCATTCTTTTCCAATTCCTTAAAAGTAAAAACTCTCGTTCGTGACAATAGCGCGCCCCTCACTTCGAAGCTGGGATTTTCCGTCGTTGCGCCGATCAAAGTTATGAGCCCACTTTCTATGTGGGGCAGCAATGCATCCTGCTGGGTCTTGTTCCAGCGGTGTATCTCATCAATGAACAGAATTGTCCTTTTCCCCAGCCTTCCGTTGATTCTCGCCCTTTCGATGACTTCCCTCAAATCTTTAAGGCCGCTCGAAACTGCGCTCATGCGAATAAAGTCGGATTTGGTCTGCTTGGCAATAACCGTAGCCAGGGTGGTTTTCCCCGTTCCCGGAGGACCCCAGAATATCATCGACGGAATCTTGTCCATCCTGATGGCTTCGCGGAGCATCTTCTTTTCTCCGACTATCTCTTCCTGCCCCAAAAACTCCTCCAGTGTCTGGGGCCTCATCCTATCCGCCAAGGGATTATTTTTGTCTATCTTATCCATACCTTAAGTATACCAAAACTACGATATAAAAAAAGGCAAGAAATTGGTTCTTGCCTATGACGATAAGGTAGCCAGACAGCGTTCTATTGCTATAAAGTCGTTTGCGAGCGCGTCGACATTCTTTGCAATCTTCCTAAAAGATTTACCCGAAAGAATGTCTACTTCTTTCGGACGGCAGAAAAATATCTTTACCGATAATTTAGGAATTGTATCAATTATTTTGCGGTGAGACGGTGTAAGTATACTGACGATGTTCGAATCTTCAACATGCCGATCCCTGAAAAATCTTAAAGCATTAATTCCTCTTTTGTGTTCGGAATCAACGCTAGTAATTTTTAGATTGGGATATTTATCGGGGTCGATTCCACCATCTCTCAAGGTACACAGTACATCGCTCTTATCTCCAGAAGCAATAACTGCTGCTGCACCCTTGTCGAGGAGCTCCTTTAATATTTTTAAAGCTCCGCATTTCAACAGTCCACCCGTCAGGATAATACCCATGCTGTTCACGTGACCCACTCTGTCAAAATTATTGCGATGGGGGTCTGTCAAAAGGTAAGGTACCTTTTGACTTTTCAACATTCTTTTTGCCATATCCCATGGCGTGTCGAGTAAGAATAAACCGTCCATATCCATTCCTCCAGTAGCTGGATTGTAAATTTACAAGATTAAGGTGAAACCGTATTAGCGGCTTCTCTCGAATTCTTAATCCGGGAGAAGCCTCCGATAAGAATAATATAAAACTTTTGGTCATAAAAGTCAAATGTGTTGAAATAAAGGTAAATTTTGATATACTGTAAGACATATATGGAAAAAGAAACAAGAACAGAAAATCTTTCCGAAGATTTTTTCCCTAAGTCGTACGATTTCAAGAAATCCGAAAAAAAATGGAAGGACTATTGGGAAGACAATAAGCTCTTCCATTTCTCCTTTAATGAAGGGGACAAGCTTTTTGTCGTAGACACTCCGCCTCCCTATGTTTCCGCCGACCATCTGCACGCCGGGCACATCATGTCCTACGCCCAGGCGGAATTCATAGTGAGATACAAGAGGATGCGGGGCTTCAAGGTATTCTATCCCATGGGCTTTGACGACAACGGGCTCCCCACGGAAAGGTTCGTCGAAAAGAAATACAAGATAGACAAATCAAAGACGACCAAGAAAGAATTCATCGAACTGTGCCTCAAAGAAACCGAGAAAGGGATTGAAACCTATAAGAATCTCTGGAACAATCTCGGCATATCGGTTGACTGGTCAAAAACTTACAGTACCATAGCTCCCTTGCCGACCAAGGTTTCCCAATGGTCTTTGCTCGATCTCTATAAAAAAGGAATGCTGTACAGGCAGGAACTTCCCATCCTCTGGTGTCCCTTTGACCAGACCGCGATTTCGCAATCAGATCTCGAAGATAGGGAAAGAAATTCAGTGATGAATTACATTAGCTTCGGATTAGAGAACGGGGAAAGCGCCCTCATAGCGACGACAAGGCCGGAATTGCTTCCCGCCTGCGTTGCCTTGTACGTCAACCCCGAAGACGAAAGATGTAAAGATCTTATCGGAAAAAAGGCGATTGTTCCCTTATTTAATTACGAAGTAGCTATCAAAACTAGCGATAAGGTAGATAAAGAAAAAGGAACGGGGGTGATGATGGTCTGCACTTGGGGAGATCAAGAAGATTTGGAAAAATGGAGATTGGACAACCTTGAGACGAGGAGCCTTTTGACTGTCGACGGGAAACTGAACAGCCTCGGAGGAAAATACGAAGGATTGAGGATCGAAGAAGCGAGAAAACAGATAATTGAAGACCTAAAGAAAGAAGGATACCTTGTAAGACAGGAAGGCATCGTGCAGACAATCAATGTCCATGAAAGATGCGACACTCCCGTCGAACTAATACTGAGCAAGCAGTGGTTTATAAAGATTGCGGACATGAAGAAGGAATGGCTTGAATACGGGAAGAAGATTAATTGGCATCCGGACTACATGTATCAGAATTATGAAATCTGGGTGAATTCTTTGAAATGGGACTGGTGCGTCTCGAGGCAAAGATACTACGGAGTTCCCTTCCCTTTTTGGTATTGCAATGCCTGCGGAGAAGTAATTACAGCAAACGAAAAAGATCTGCCGGTCTCTCCGACCGAACAAGACCCTCCGGTCAAAGAATGTCCCAAATGCGGAAATAAGGATATCGTCCCAGAAAAAGACGTCATGGACACCTGGGCCACTTCATCCTGCACCCCATTTCTATTAAGGGAAATCGTGAATAACGATAAGCTTTTCCCCGTCGATCTGAGGCCTAACGCCCACGAGATAATACGAACTTGGGATTTCTATTCGATCGTCAAAAGCTATTATCATTTCAAAGGGATCCCTTTCAAGAATATAATGGTCTCTGGCCACGGCTTGGACGAACAAGGAAGGAAGATATCTAAAAGGCTCGGCAATTACGTCCCTTCGGACAAGCTCATAGAAGAATACGGGGCCGATGCCGTAAGATACTGGGCAACAGGAGCCGGACTGGGACAAAATCTAAGATTCAATCCGAAAGAGATAAAGAAGGGAAAGCAGATCACGACCAAGCTCTGGAACGTCGGAAGATTCATCACTATGTATTCGCAAAACTTCAAGGAGGAAAAGGAATACGAACTCAAACATCCCGATGTCTGGATAATTGAAGAATTAAATAAAACCATCGAAGAATCGACCAAGAACTTCGAAGCTTATGAATACGCAAAAGCCAAAAGCGCGACGGAAGACTTCTTCATGTCCAAATTCGCCGACTATTACATCGAATTCGTAAAATACAGACTGTACGGAGATAATGAAAAATCGAAAAGGGCCGCCCAATTCACTTTGAATTATGTATTTACAAAAATACTAAAACTATTCGCCCCCTTAATTCCCTTTATTACCGAAGAGCTCTACAAATACTTCGGGAAAGAAGAAAGTATCCACTTGTCTGAATGGCCGAAGACCGAGAAGATTAAAACCAGAATAAATATCTCTGATTTCGAAGACGCCCTAAAAGCGATTGACGAAGTGAGAAAATATAAATCGGAAAATCAAATCTCCCTCGGGGCCGAACTCGAAGAATACAAACTGAAAACCGAGGTTGATCTCGGCAAGTACGAAGAATTCATCTCCAAAGCGATAAGGGTTAAGAAATTAAATTAACTATTTTATAATCGCCTGGTTCCCGAATCTCAAATCTATGTATTGCAGGCTGTTTAACTTCTTCGAATAAGTATCATTCTTTAAAACTATCTTCAATTTCTCTATTTGCCAGTTAAGGTCTTCGTCTAGGGTGAATATGAGCTGGCAATTGAGATTGGTACTGACGATTATCTTGTCTTTATAGAGATCAAAGTTGGTAATCTTAATCTGATTCTGGTCCAATCCGTCATCTATCTGCGTCAAAGAAGAAAGAATGTCCTTCTTTGTGGGAGAATCGATCTTCTCTTTCTCGTTGACCCTGACTAGATTCGAATCGATAGCCCCGACATCGACATCTTTAATGTAGCTACCGGACTTATCGACCAAGTAGCATTTCTCGGCATCGAATTCCTCACACCAGCCGGCGAAAGGAGTCTTCTCGACTATCTGTATCGACAACCCGTTCGGAAAATTCTTCTTGACTGTTATCTTATCTATCTGCGGAAACGACTCAGCCAGACTGTTCGCCCCTTTGGCAACCGATAAGAATATACTCTCCGTTGAAAAATCCATTCCCATCATGGAAAATGATGTCTTCATCTTCTCTTCCGCTGCTTTTTTCAAATCATCGGCCGAAATATCCTTGTTCCCCGCAACGGTTATATTGCTAATCTGGAACCTCGGTGAAAACAAAAGGAAACCGACTCCGGAAAGAATCAAGATGGAAGAAAAGGCAATAGCGGAGAACAAAAAGCTGTTGAAGAAACTTTTTCTCCTCCTTTTCGCTATTTTCCTTCCGGTTTTCCCTCTTTTTTTCATTACAGGTTTCTTTTTCTTTTTCTTAATTCCTCAAAAACGAATGTCAGCCAATATCTCATGGAAAGCGGATAATCCTGCGTCTTCACATATTCTTTTTTATAACCTCCGAATCCCTTCTTGAAAAGGCTCAGTCCCGCCCAAGGGTGGTTCTTGCTCTTCGCAAGTTCGTCTTCTGGCGCTATCCCCCAGAAATTATATACCTCGCATCCCCTCTTCTTGGCCTCCTTGATGGCTTCCCACTGCACTAGATACGAAACTGGAATTTTCGGATATTTCAATGTCGATGCTCCCTGGTGGTAGAACGCTCTCCTAGAAGTAAAAATAATCATTGCCGAAGAAACGATTTCTCCCCTGTATTTTCCCGAAAAGATCAATATCTCATTGTCCCTCTTAAAGGATTCCAATTCGCTTTTCAAATATTTCATCGAGAAAGGAGTGAAAGAATGCCTGTCGGCGGTCTTCAGGTAAACGTCTTCGAATGCTTCCAGGTCTTCCACGCTCTGACTTTTATTAATAGCCACATTCTCGTCTTTCTCCGCCTGCCTAACCAAATACCTTGTCGTTTTTCTCATTCCTCTTAATAAGTCGTCTTCCGACTGCCTCAAGTTCAGTTCCCAAGTAAGCTCGGGGTGCATATGTATAGGTGCGTCCCTAAATCCTAATCTTTTAAACAAAGAAGTATTCTTTTCATTTCTTTCGGCTATGGGACTGAAACGGATAAAAATGACTTTCTCTTTTAAGGCCAATTCCCGCAGATAATCGAGAAGCGCTTTCATTACTTCAAAATTAGCTTCTCCTTTGAACATCGGGCCATGAGGAACGAACAAAAAGCTTCCTCTCCGCGCGTTCACCCTTAACGTTTGCGTCAGACCGATCAGTTCTTCTCCATCATATATCCCCAGCCTCCAGACCTTGTCCCCCATCATTTTATTGAACTCTCCCCAATTCCAAGACTGAACAAATGTCTTTTCATCGCATTCAAGCAAAAAGCTGTCCCATATTTTCCTCTCTCCTATTTCTCTTACCGTCATTATTATATTATATTCCCAATATCAAAAAAATCAAAATCCTTCCGACTGCTTCAGTGCATCTTCATTGTAAACGTTGCTAGGACTCCATAGTAAATAGCCGGAATATTCTTCTCCCATAATATCTTTTACCGCTTTCATCTGCAAGAAGACTTTATTAGTATCATAAACCGCCCCCAGATTGAAATCCTGAAGCCACGGCCTTAATTTCGCTTTCGCGTCCGGATTGTCCTTCTTAAACTTATCAAGTCTTAAGTCGGCACTGGCCATGGAATATGCGACGACCTCGTAAGGGTACTCCGCCGGATTATCAAAGCCTATGAACCCTGGAGAATAATGGGAAGGATAGACCATTGGACAGACGTAGTCGAAATACTTGTATGCCTCTTCTATTATCTGTCCGATCCCCATATCATCGGTCCTTATCGTGGAAAGTCCGAACAGGTCCGCGGAAATCCTGGCATAAGGAAGTTTCTCTCTCAGATACTTGAAAAAGTTCCCAATGACTTCTTTTTCCGAACCGATATTATCCAGACTCATGTCTTTCAAATTCCCATCCGAAGGAAATCTAATGTAGTCGAAGTTAACCTCATCGAACCCCTGATTTAACGCATCTTTAGCGATGGAAATATTGTAATCCCAGCTTTCTTGCTTTGATGGGTCTATCCAGGCCAACCCCTTGTTATCAAGCCACACCCGTCCATCCGATTTTTTACGGATTGCTAAATCTGGCCTCGCTGAAGCCAAGACGGGATCCTGGAAAACTGTAATCCTTGCGATAACGTATATCCCAGCTTGATGTAACTTCTCGACCGTGCCCTCCATATCTCTTACCATATTCCCTGTAGCTCCGTATTTCTTGACTTCGGGAACTTGGGAGTTATAAGAAACCATGCCCGAATAATCCTTAACGTCTATAACCACGGCATTCACTCCCGCGTCCTTAGAAAGTTGGATAACATAATCAATCCTGCTCTTGTCTCCGGCCGACCAGCCAGTGAGATAAACCCCTTTGAATTTTTCAGGTACCGCAACGGAAATTTTTGTGGGCGAAGAGAAAAATATATCGCCTATGGCAAGAGGCCTGCCGTAAAATAAAAAAACGAACGATCCAAAAATGATAATCAAAAACAAAACTATGAAAACAATCGCCTTCTTCCCGCTCATTAATTAGTACTCAAGCATCTTATTAATAAACTTGTCCCTCTCGCCCATGAATTTGTTAATGTGATCCATCGCCTCCATCTGCTCCGACAGTTTGTTATCGAGCTCTATAGCGCAGAAATTAGAAAAATATCTCAAGGGGTAATTCCTTAAGTAATCCAGTTCCGCAAGGTCATTCAAGTGATGGCTATCATACCTCAATTCTCTACTCTTTCCGTCGATGAAAGTGAATTCTTTCTTGATAGCACTAATATGGTTACACTTGACTGGAAACTTATTCAAGATCTCGACCTGCCTGTCATACAGTTCAGGATTAAGAATCCTGTCGTTCTCGAGATGTGAAAAATCCAGACATATTCCTCCATATTTCTTGATTTCATCCTCATTATAAGGAGCTTTCGGAGTATTTTCTATGCAGATGAGCTCACGGTATTTCAAAATCTCCTTATTAGCTGGATATTCCCTTTCCGAATGGGTACAGAATATCTGTGTATCGTATTTCTGAACGAATAGGTCTAATTCCTTGACGTCCATGTCGTTCCTTAAATGGACTAAAGGAACCCTCTTAATCGAGGAATTGGCAAGGATATCGTACAATACTTTCCTTTCCGCTTTATCTAAAACTGTCGGAAAGACGGCGACCTCTTCAATCTTCAAGTCGTTGACCTCCCTTATCTTCTCCTTCCAGTTCGATCCCTTTGTGGTTGTAATGGTTAAAAGAAGCTTCATATTTAAAAACTCATACCCGTAATCTCAACTGCTTTCCTTGCCATCAGCATTTTAGCGTCTTTGCCGGCATCATTAATCAAATCCTTCAAGATCTGCTCCTGTTTTTCTTTCTCCAATTCCGGATTAAGCGAAATACTAACTATTTCCGAGCGGCCGTTGACTACAACC
Source organism: uncultured bacterium (assembly GCA_963807465.1). Classification (GTDB taxonomy): domain Bacteria; phylum Patescibacteriota; class Minisyncoccia; order Minisyncoccales; family Minisyncoccaceae; genus CAWECB01. The sequence continues at coordinate 365,865 of CAWECB010000003.1, read as the reverse complement.
TTAATCCCATCTTTTTCCTTTTCCAATATTTCTTTACCCAAGGAACTCTCCAAGTCTTTTAACTTCTTTAAATCTTTCAGCTTGTCAAACATGTTATTATGTTCATCATTACTTATTAATTCTCCTTTAAAATTTAAAAAGAGTCAACTATGCGTTTTACGTCGTTCCTTGATATGTTAATGTGTGTCGGCAATGATATTATCTTCTTTGCAACCTCTTCCGCTTTGGGGCAATCGCCATGAACGTAGCATAATTTGCGCAGATTGGTCTTCGCAGGAACAACGACTGCATCCCTCCACCCATCATTTAAATATATTCCCCTACCTTTGAGTTTCCTTAAAAGCTTGTCACTGTTGGATGATAATACGGGATACTTTAAAAATATAGGCTCCTTATCTTTACTCTTTTTAAAAATAATCTTGACCGAGTGCTCCTTGTTCAAAAGCCTTGGATAAAATCCGGCCAATTCCCTTCTGTGATTATTGAATCTGTCCAGCTTATGAAACTGGTTAATGGCCAATACGGCCAATCCGTTCGGCATTCTTAATGGGAAATACGAGGGAAGCTTCCCCTGGTCTTCCATAAAGGTTACCGCTTTTGATAAAATGTTCGAGTTAACTAAAAATGCAAGCAAGGCCCTCCCCCATTTGTATTCATAGAAAGGCATAACAAAAACATTCATCAGAACTGGATGCAATAACTGCTGGAAGACCCAGGGCATCGAGGGGCATCCTAGGTCTTTATAAAACCCAGAGACCCTTTCTAATAAAGCATCATTATTCACCGTAACCATTCCTCCGTAGACCGAAGAGATAACCTTGTCTCTCCCGAAGCTGAAAAATGCAGCGTCACCAAACGACCCGCAGTATTCACCTTTGTATTTCGCTCCTAGGGCATGAGCGCAATCCTCTATTAAGTACAGATTGTTTTCCTTGCATATTTCTTTAATTTCCTTAATGTCGGCCGGATAGCCAAACGTGTGCTGGACCATGACGGCCTTAGTCTTGTCCGTAATCTTCTTCCTCACTTCCGCCGGAGAAATATTCAAATTATCGTCAATATCGGCAAACACCGGTTTTGCTCCAACGTAAAGTATAGGGTTAACCGCGGCATTGCAGGTAAACCCCTGGACGATAACTTCGTCGCAATTCCCTACTTCCATCGCCGAAAGTATGGCTATCAGAGAACTTCTCCCGCTGTTAAAGCTGAAACTGTTCCTAAATCCGAAATAATTCCTAAATATCCTTTCAAATTTCTTAATCTCATCGCCCTTCCTCCATTTCCACGGCATAAAAAGCATGCGGAAAGCCAACGAGACATCGTCCTTTTCGGTATTGGGAGAAAGAGATATGGAAATAACCTTAGTCATTGTTTATTAGCTTATCTAAAAGCTTATAAGGCACCGGACGACTTTCCAAAAAGACAACATCTGTATCCCTGATGCAATATATTATCTTGTCATATATTTTAGAAGCATTATCTAAAAACACGATGTTTTCCTTCTTCATCCCTGTTTCAACCGCCCCCCTCTTAATTTCTTTGAAATAATCCCTTGAAGTAATCACCGCCATGTCGCAGACTTCTCCAATCTTCCTTCCCATCTTGTAGTGGGCTTCCTTTGCATCCCGGCCAAGCTCGATCAGACACGGCATTATTAATATTTTTCTTCCCTCCCAAATTTTCAAGTATTCTAAATGAGACATAAGCCCGTTAACATTTGAAGAATAGGTGGCGTCTATCACATTAAACCCGTCTTTAGACTTTATAAGCTTAATTCCACCTTGCTCTGGGCGTATCTCTTTTACCTTTTTTTCTATCTCCTCAAATTCCATTCCCAGTTTCCTCGCTACGGCAATCGAAGCTAAAAGGTTAGGGATATTCTGGGTACCCATAAGGCTGGCTGTAAAGTTATGCGACTCACCTGTCCTAGAAACAGCTTTAAAGGAAACGCTTTCTTTGTTCTCCTTTATCTCCTCCGCCCAGATATCTTCCTTCCCGTGCAAAGAATACTTGATATTACTCTTCGTAGAATTGAAATTGTCCCGGATGAATTCATTGTCCCAGTTTAAGACCGCTAGCCCTTCTTCGGGGATAAAATCTATCAATTCAAACTTCGCTTTGATTATGTTCTTTTGTGAGCCGAAGGTTGCCAGATGTTGGTTATTGATTCCGGTCAAAGCTCCTATTTTGGGTTTAGCGATATCGCACAGAAGCTTTATCCCTCCCCTGTTGTATGCCCCCATTTCACAGATGAATATTTCGTGCTCTTCATTGACGTTATTCAGAATACACTCCGATACGCCGACTTCAGAGTTATGATTCTTCTCAGTGGAAACAACCTTGAAATCTCCCGATAAGATTGTTTTCAAAAATTCCTTAACCGAACTCTTACCGTAACTCCCAGTAATCCCGATTGTCAAAAGATTTTCCAGGGCCTCCCTTTTTTTATCGCCTTCCTTATAATCCTGCCCCGGAGAATTACCGTAATCGGCTGAAGGATTAAAATAATCAAGGAGTCTATCAGGGGAGTAAGTATGTCGAATGCCAAGATGACGAAAGCGAAAGGAATTAGGTCGAAAATAACCCACGGGTCGCTGGAATACAAGTTATCTATAAATAGCCGGGAAAAAACGATTGCGATTACGGCCAAAGGGAGGAATATGACGGGTAGAAGCGCTGCAATCTTACTTGTAAGCTGCGGGCCTTTTATCCTCCGCCTCATTATGGAAATCAGGGCACCAAAGCCCTCAATAAGGTATATGAGAAAAGCCAAGGGAATAGACAGCAAAAGATACTGGCCATAATTGGCGATATAATTATCAATCGGCGTCACGTAGATCGAAAAGGCCAATAGTAAAAGCAGGCAGATAAACAAAAGATGTTTAAACAGGGATAAAGGATTGTTAAACAGTCTTTTCCCGCTGTAGGTATCGAAATGGGCCATAAACTTCCCTACATGGTAGTTCTTCAGCTGCCAAAGATAAGTCCAAAACAAGAAGCTCTTGATCTCTCGAAAAACCCAGAAGAACAAGACAACGAGACCCAGAGTTGCCACCATCCAAGGTTCTATAACCATATTATTTATTTAAAAATTTAAGAATAATCTTTGATAATTTATCCGGATGAGTCCTGTGAGGATTGTGCCCCGCCCCAGTAACTATTTTTAATTCCGACCCGTCAATCGATTCAGAAACACGAAATGCATCCGCCAACGGGGTCGCTCGATCGTTCTCTCCCCAAACGACAAGGGTCGGCTGCTTCACTTCGGGCAAGAAAAAAGCCAAATCCTCACTGACTACCTTCTTGAATATCTCCTTCATTAAAGGATTGGCATTATAGTAATCGTAATTGCCGGCGATTGCATAGACCATCTTTGCAAAAATAGGATAAATGGATGTTTTTGAAGCAATCTTTGATCCGATCTTAGCCAAAGCCTTGGAAACCTTCTGCCTAAAGTTGAGCCTTTCTTCCCTTATGATCGCCGCATCATTCAATATCAGTTTCTTAACAATATTCCCATGCTCAGCAGCCAACCTTAAGGATAGGGCGCCCCCGAACGAATGGCCAAGAACGAATACTTGCTCAATTTTTATGGCCTTCAGAAATTTAACGATGAATTCTGTGTATTCCTTGCTGCTCCAGACCTTTGAGGGGGGCAAGGTCTTGCCGAACCCGGGCAAATCGGGAATTATGATTTGACAATCCTTGCCAGCCATTTCTTCCACGACTCTCAGCCAAGAAATAGAAGACGCTCCCCAGCCGTGCAATATTAAAAAGGGGTGACCCCTTCCGGCGGTTTTGTAGAACAAATCGATTCCGTCAACCGTGACCTTATTCTCCTTGTATTCGAAAAGTTCCATTTGGCTATTTTCTCTTAATTTCTTTAAAGCCGAGGTATTTATGTAAAACCTTAGGAATCTTTACACTACCGTCCTTCTGTTGGTTATTCTCCAATAATGGAATTAAAATTCTTGGCGTGGCGATTCCTGTATTGTTCAAAGAGTGCGCATATTTGATTTCCCCTTCCTTGGTCTTGTACCTTATGCCAAGTCTCCTTGTTTGAAAATCGAAAAAGTAAGAAGAAGAATGTGTTTCCCTGTATTTATTTTGGGAAGGAACCCAGCATTCGATGTCGTATTTCTTGACCTGACCCAATCCCAAGTCTCCAGCGCAGTTAACAACGACATGGTAAGGAATATTAAGGCCCTGTAGAATCTCTTCCGCATTTTTGGTTATCTCTTCATGTAATTTGACCGATTCCTCCTTGTCGTTTTTGCACAAAACCACCTGTTCTATTTTAGTAAATTCATGAACCCTTAATATCCCCTGAGTATCTTTCCCGTAGCTTCCGATCTCCGTCCGAAAGCAGGATGAAAATCCCATGTATTTCATCGGCAGGTCTTCTTCTTTTAAGATTTCGTTAGAATGGTAGCTCATCACCGAAACCTCGGAAGTTCCGGCGAGATACATGCCGTCATGGGTTTCATATACTTCATCCTTGGATTGGGGCAAATATCCCGTCCCTGTCATTGCCGCTTCGCTTACCAAAGAAGGAGCTTGCATCGGCATAAATCCCTTCTTTACGAGCAGATCGGCCGCATACTGCCAGATCGCCATACATATTAAAAAAGATTCTCTTTTTAAAAAATATCCCCTAAATCCGGCAACCTTACTTCCCCTTTCGAAGTCGATCAAGTCCAAATCCTTGGCTATCTGTATATGGTCCTTTATAGAAAAATTGAACTGGGGAATCTTACCCCACTTTCTGGTTTCAACGTTATCGGCGTCGGAGTCACCCTCGGGAACGGATTCGTCTGGAATATTAGGAACCAGAAGCATAAGTCTTTCGAACTCTTCATTAACTTTCTTGTATTCCTCTTCTTCATTATCCGAGTTCTTGTCTAGCTCCCTCATTTGTGCGATAACCGCCTCTCTGTTTTCCTTTGTCTTAGCTTGTTGAATCTTTTTATTTGCCTGGTTTTTCATGGCGTTCTTGTTCTCGGTCGCCATTATCAATTCCCTTCTTTTAGCATCTAATCGCAATAAATTATCAACATCAAAATCAATCTTCTTCTTTCGGCAGGCCTCTTTGATTTTATCGGGGTTTTCCCTAATGATTTTAATATCCAGCATAGTATCGAAATTAGCTTGTATTTTTAAATGATAACAAGTTAGTAACAAAAAATCAAATAAAAAACCGGAGATGATCTCCGGACTTTTACTCCTTGTCTTTCATTAGCGGAAATAATATGACTTCCCTTAAAGAATTAGAATCGGTAAACAAAGAAATGAGACGGTCTATGCCCATTCCGAATCCGGCCGCAGGCGGCATGCCGTACTCCAAAGCTTCGACGAATTCGTCGTCAGACCTTTGGGCTTCCTCAAATCCCCCCCTAAACAGCTTCTCCTGTGTTTTAAGCCTGCTTTCCTGTTCCAGGGGATCATTTAATTCGGAAAAAGCATTTATCATCTCCGCCCCGACGACAACTAATTGGAAACTGGCCAACTTCTCTCCATCCAGTCCTTTGGCTAAGGGCTGGAATCCTTTGGGATGGTGAATGACGAAAGTCGGCTGGATTATTTTTGGTCTGCAGTATTTTTTGTATATCTCATCGGCGGTGTTCGCCTTGTCCGCTCCTTGAGGAACGTCTATTCCCAGTTCCTTCGCTTTTTTCAGCAGTGCCCCTTCGCTTACCTCCTCATACTTAATGCCCGTATACTTTTCCAATAAAGAAAAGAATTCTATCCTTTCCCATTCGCCATTGAAATTAAGAACGTCATCCCCGTATTTTATCTCTGTCGTTTCCAATACCTTGGTCATGATATATTGAAACATCTTTTCGGTAAGCTTCATCAACTGTTTGTAATCGGCATAGGCCCAGTAGAATTCGATCATGGTGAAGTCAGGATTGTGGGATTTGTCTATGCCTTCGTTCCTAAAACACTTTCCGATTTCGTACACCTTCTCGAATCCACCGATAAGAAGCCTCTTCAAATACAATTCCGGAGAAATCCTCAGATAAACATCTAAATCCATGGCATTTAAGTGCGTCTTAAACGGTTTTGCTCTCGCTCCGCCGTACAGCAATTGTAGGATTGGAGTTTCAACTTCGACAAACCCTTCATTGTCTAAAAAGCTCCTTATCTCTTTTATAACTTCCGAGCGGATAATGAATTTCTGCTTCACCTCGGGCGAGAACAGCAAATCAAGGTATCTTTTCCTATATCTCTCTTCAACATCCTTCAATCCGTGCCACTTATCGGGCAATGGCCTCAAGCTTTTGCAGAGCATATTGTAATCCGAGGCCTGGATCGTCTTTTCTCCTCTTTTCGTCTCGAATAAAATTCCACGGATCTCTATGAAGTCTCCGATGTCGAAATTATCGAAAAAGAATTGGTAGCTCTTTTCTCCCAGCTTGTCCTTGGCCAGCAGAGCCTGTATCCTACCGGTCCCGTCTTCAAAATCAATGAAGGTTAAAGCACCATGACCCCTCATCGTTCTTATCCTCCCGACAAGGACTATTTCTTTTTCTCCTTTGGCAAGGGAAGTGAAATCTTTGAGCGCACTCTTAATCTCGTGCGTTCTTTTGATTTCTATGGGATAGGCGGAAACTCCCGCATCTTTTATCTTCTTCAGTTTCTCTATCCTATTTTGCCTTATTTCCTCTGCTGTAGACATATTTTACTCTATTTTTAGTATTTTGTAGTTCGTACTTCCCTTTTGGGTCTTGATTTCAACCGTCGCCCCTTTGGGCTTATTCATCAGGGCTTGGCCCAGCGGAGACTTGAAGGAAATCCTGTTTTCCATTGGATTGGCCTCTTCTTCTCCGACGATATAGTATTTCTCTTCCAATTCGCCGTCGTTTAGGGTAACATGCGATCCAACCTGTACCCAGCCAGTGTTAGCGTTATCATGGATGACTTTGGCCGAACTGACAAGCTTTTCCATCTCGGCTATCTTGCCTTCCAGAAAAGCCTGGTTCTCCTTGGCTTCGTCATAGGCCGCATTTTCGGACAAATCTCCGAAAGAAATCGCCTCCTTCAATTGTTCGGCTATCCTTATCCTTTCGTCCTTCTTCAAATGCTCAAGTTCTTTTCTAAGCTTATCCAGACCCTCTTGAGTTAAATATTTATCTTCCATATTTTTCTTCCACGATTACATAATCCGTCAAAAGACGAACCGAATGGCGGACGTTATTTAATTATAAGTTAGAAAAAAGGTTTAATCAACAGATTAAATCTCTTTTCGACATAATAACACATGCTTCTACTAATGGCAAGATTAGTTTCTCGCCTCATTAATTACCTCTTGCGGATTATCCACTGGCTTTTTGTCGCCGAAATAATAGCCCAGAGTTTCTCTTGCCACCAGGTTAGCAAGGCCGGTATTCCCCGGCACGCTCTCAACCATGACCGTTAGAACTATTTGCGGGCTGTCGTATGGAGCGAACACGGAAATCCAGTTATGGTATACTTCCGCCTTTCCGGTCTGGGCGGTTCCGGTCTTGGCAGCCGAAGAAACGGGAAGATATTGCAGGCTCCTCGCCGTCCCCGCGGAAGACAGAACCGTTTCCCTCATCGCCCCTCTTACCGAGTCGACGGCGCTCGCTGAAACAAAATTACTGCTGACAACTTCGGGTTCAAAACTCTTAATGGTTTTGTTATTGTCATCCGTTATGCTTTTGACCAGTTCCGGCTTCATTAATTTTCCGCCGTTGGCTATGGACGACGTGGCCATAGTCAACTGGAGTGGAGTCGCCTTGAAATACCCTTGGCCGATCGAGATATTGTAAGTGTCTCCCGGATACCATGAAATTCCTGTCTTGGTTTGCTTCCAGCCCGGATCGGGGACGAGTCCCATCCCTTCCTGTGGCAGATCGATGCCAGTCTTCTTTCCGAATCCGAACTTTTCCAAATACGGCTCTATCTTCGCTATGCCCAGTCCGACGAAATCTTTGTATCCTCCTCCCACCATGTAGAAATAAGTGTCGACGGATTCGGCTATCGCCTTCTTTAGGTCCGTCCATCCATGGAACGCCCAGTCTTTCTTAACCGTCCCATCTTTCAATTCTATCTCCGCCGGGCAATATATCTCCTGCTCCGGAGTGATTATCCCTTGCTCCAAAGCAGCCACGGCTATGAAAGGCTTAATGGTCGAGCCGATGGGATATTCTCCCGATACCGCCCGGTTATAAAACGAAACATTGGGATTGTTGACCAAGTCATTGTACTCTTTATTGCTCAGGCTCTCGGAAAAAATATTGTTGTCGAAAGAAGGGACGCTCACCATGGCCAAAACTTCCCCCGTTTCCGGATTTACGGCCACCGCTGAACCACCCTTGGCCCCGTAGTCTTTTACCGCGCCCCCCAGATATTCGGCTATCTTTTCCTGCAGGCCGTAATCGATATTCAAGACCAAATTGTCCCCAGACTGGGACGGCTTAATGGTTTCTTCTTTTACTACATTGCCCCGCGCATCCTTCTCCTTGTTAGTTATCCCCGGTATTTCCTTAAGATAAGAGTCGTATTCTTTCTCCAGGCCTGACTGTCCGGAGGAGCTATCTCCGGAAACATATCCTAGAGACGTGGGCGATATCCGGCCCGCTCAAATAATCCCTCTTGTCTCTTTTAATTATCTCAAATCCCGATAGTTCGTCTTCTTTGGTCTTTAAAACGATGACCTTATCCGTTTCAATGTCCCTTGAAACAGCATAAACGCTTGCACCGCTATTCTCATTATCGACGATAGCCTGGTTTAATGAATCAAAAGGAACCCCGAGAATTCCCGCCACATCACGAATCTCCTTCTCTCTCGCAAACGCATCCTTGGGCAGCTTGCTAAAATCGCAATTGAGGTCGAAGCTCTGCGAATTGGAAACCAGCTGCTTCAAGTTCCTGTCATACATTACCCCCCTTTCCGCCTGGACCTCGCTACCAACGTACCTGTTTTTTTCCGCCGCCTTAGCATACATACCGTGGCCAATCACCTGAAAGTAAAAGCAGCGGACAAAGAGTACCGCTATAACAAACAAAAAAGAAGCGAAAACTATGCGAAAAATTCTTTCCGAAAGCGCAGTCTCGATTGTTTCGTATCCAGCTTTTTCTTCCTTTTTGCGCACCAAAGCATCCAAGAATATCTCTTCCGTTTCTATCTCCGACTTTTTCCTTTTGACTTTAAATTTTTGGCAACCACGGGATCGATGGAATCCTAACATATTTCGAAAGTATAAATTTAAGGATAAGGGAGGAAAGAAAAAGGATTAAGGTCGCAAGCCCTAGATAACCGGAAGAATATAAGTCCATGAACAATCCGGCGGCAACGGCCGAGAATATCCCCAGCCTTCCGTCCGGCTCCTCCAATATATTGATTAATATGACTAAAACAACCACAAGATTCACAAAGCTGAAAAAGGGCAAATAGCTCATCTGGATAAGGGTTAAAAAATAAAAGAATACCAGTAATAATAAAACTTTAATAATTGTTTTTATCATTGTACCACTATTTGCGCATTCTTTATCACGAACACGTTGCTTATCGTGCTCAAGTCGAAAGCTGGTTCGACATCGGCCTTCTGAAAAGCATCGCTGTCCGACTTCTGCACATTCTTGACCTTGCCCAGAACCAGCCCTGATGGATAATTGCCCTCCATGGCCGAAGTCAGAATTAGGCTTCCCTCATTTAGCTGCTTATCCTTAGGAAACATGTCTAACATCATTTTTAGGCCCCCTTCGCCCTTGCTCAAGGCGAAACCCTGGCTGTCTGGTATCTCAACATCTATAAGGTTGTTGTTGGAGGAAATTAGCAGAACCCTTGAATAATCGGGATAAACATCGGTAATCTTACCTAATAAAATCTTACTCGACAATACTACCGGGAATCCTTTCATTACCCCTTCTTTCGAGCCGACGTTGATCAATAAAGAATCCTTAAGGATATCTTTTGCCGTAACTTCTCCCATGATTAATTCGAAGTCTTTGTTCAGTCCCAACCCCATGGCTTCCCTCAAGGAATCGTTATCCGTCCTTGTCTTCTCCAGGTCGGCCAATTGGGATGCTAGTGATTGGTTTTCTTCCATGAGTTTTTTGTTTTCCTCCGCCAAGTTCTTTCTCTCTAAGGCCGCCTCACTGCCACTTTTCCATAAAAACGCTTGAAGATTTTCTGATTTGACGTAAACGAAATTCTTTATCTGAACACCAAAAATAAAGTTAACAATGTAAAACAAAACAACCAACAATACGAAGGTTATTATTCTCTTTTTGGTAAAGATAGAATTCATATTTTGATTATATCCCATGATTATAAAAAATACAAAAAATGACGGTAGCCCGTCATTTGATTAGATTTTCCATTTTTTTGCTTAGTATAAGCTCAAGCGGCTTGCCCGTCTCTCGGTCCTCGGCAATAGCGAGGGAGTGTGGAAAGGAAAAACGCACTTCACCTACGCTTACACTTTTAAGAATCAAGAGTATTTGGTCCAAACAAGGCTCGTCTAGACAACTTGGCCAAAGGAGCCTGCTGTCGCCCTTAATACAGGTGTCTATAAAGCCGTTCAACCTCATCGCGTTGACAAGGTACCTCTTGTCCGGCAACTTCTTGGAAGCAAAATCAATCGCTCCAACTAAATCGCTCTCTCGGAGGAACTTCTCGATTTCGGTAACAGCTGTCATCGTAATCATCCACGGGCATATATTTTTATGTCCCATATATTTTATACCACGTAAGATATTTCCCAGTCAAATAAACAAAAAACTCCTTTCGATCTTTAATACGGGGACGACCTACTTTCGCGGATTCCACTATCATCGGCCTTAGAAGATTTCACTTCCGAGTTCGGAATGGGATCGGGTGGAGCACTTCCAGTATTGTCCCCATATTAAAAACCAAAAGGAGAATAGAATATAGAATAAAGCTATTAATTGCTAACCAAAGGTTAATGATATCCAATTAGTATCGCTCGGCTAAACTCCTCACGAAGCTTACACCTGCGACCTATCAAGGTCATAGTCTTTAACCTGGATAAAAGTCCTCATCTTGGAGTGGGCTTCGAGCTTAGATGCTTTCAGCTCTTATCCCTTCCCAACTTAGCTACTCAGCTATGCCACTGGCGTGACAACTGATACACCAGAGGTTGGTTCACCCTGATCCTCTCGTACAAAGGGCAACTCTCCTCAAGACTCGACGCCTGTAGTAGATATGGACCAACCTGTCTTACGACGGTCTGAACCCAGCTCGCGAACCACTTTAATTGGCGAACAGCCAAACCCTTGGGACCTTCTACAGCCCCAGGATGTGATGAGCCGACATCGAGGTGCCGAACAGTGCCGTTGATATGGACTCTCGGGCACTACTAGCCTGTTATCCCCGGGGTAACTTTTGTCTGATGATCTCCCACGGTCCTACGAACCATGGTCGGTTCACTAAGTTCTGCTTTCGCATCTGCGCGACATACCCGTCTTGCAGTTAAGCCGGCTTTTCCCTTTACAGGACCAATCCGATTTCCATCCGGATCTAGCCGACCTTTAAACTTCTCCGTTACTTTTTAGGAGAAAAGCGCCCCACTTAAACTACCAACCAAGCACTGTCTTCCTCTACCCTCCTCAGGTAGACGAAGTTAGAACCCTGACATTAAAAGAGAGGTGTTTCATTGGCGACTCCACTGTCCCCGAAATAGACAGCTTCAAAGTCTCCCTCCTACGCTACGCATTCAACATCAAAATTCAATACCAGGATATAGTAAAGCTCCCGGGGTCTTTCTGTCTAGCCACAGGTAAGGGGCATTCTCACCCCTATTGCGATTTCACCAAGCAGATCCTGGAGACAGTTCTCCAGTCGTTAAGCCTTTCATGCGGGTCGGAACTTACCCGACAAGGGATTACGCTACTTTAACACGGTCAGAGTTACCGCGGACGTTCACCGGAGGCTTTGAGCAGTCAGCTGCTCCGCTCCTGCACCGCAATTCTGATTCATGAGTTCCTATTCAACTTGAAATCATCGCAATGTCTTTTACCTTTTAAAACATAAAGACACTCGAAAATTACTAACTTTCTACACTTATCTAATCACTAACATATTCTAAGAAACTTACTGAGAAACTCATAAATCATTGTGACGTAACAAGGCGAAGCAACCGCCGCTTTTAACACTCTGGCACTGGTCAGGCCTCAGCCCCTATACTTCCTCTTACGAATTAAGCAGGGACCTGTGTTTTTGATAAACAGTCGCTAGAGAGACGTTTGCTGCGTCCTCTTCTCATTGCTGGAGGGGAAGATCTTATTCCTAAGTTACGATCACTTGTTTGCCGAGTTCCTTCAGGACCTTTCACTTGTTCACCTTAGCACACTTGTGCCCATCCACCTGTGTCGGTTTTAGTACGGATCCAACATCTTTAAACTTGCGGGCTTTTCTGGTCGACTTGCTCGTCTGATTTCACCTGTCCGAAGACAAGCTTCGCGGACGTCCTTGAGTTGCACCTTAGATGTCGACAGAAATCCAATAATCCGCTCAGATTACTAAATCGCGTCACCCTTCAGAAAAATGTTAGAGGGCCGGAATATTAACCGGCTGTCCATCAGATAAACCTTTCGGCTTCTCCTAAGGCCCGCCTAACCCTTGGATGATCTCCATTGCCAAGGAAACCTTGGGTTTACGGTGTTGAAGAATCTCACTTCAATTGTGGTTACTCATGCCAACATTCTCACTCCTTACCGCTCCACCGAACCTCACAGTTCGCTTCAGCGCGATAAGGACGCTCCCCTACCCCTGGCACTATAAATATGCCAAGCCATATCTTCGGTACTAAACTTTAGCCCCGGAAATCTTCGGCGCAAAATCTCTTAGCTAGTAAGCTGTTACGCACTTTTTAAAGGATAGCTGCTTCTAAGCTAACCTCCTAGCTATCTGAGAAATTCCACCTCCTTACTTACACTTAGCTTAGATTTAGGGACCTTAGATGAAGGTCTGGGCTGTTCCCCTCGCGACCATGGAACTTCGCTCCCACTGTCTGACTCCCTACGCATATATTCCTGGCATTCGGAGTTTGATAAAAATACCTAGCCGAAGCCACGGAATTTCTTTCAGTGCTCTACCTCCAGAATACTAAACCGTAAAGGCTAGTCCTAAAACTATTTCGGGGAGAACCAGCTATTACCAAACTCGATTAGCTTTTCACTCCTTACCACAGCTCATCCCAATGAATTGCACGACAAACGGGTTCGGACCTCCACTTTCATTTCTGAAAGCTTCATCCTGGCCATGGCAAGCTCGTCTGGCTTCGGGTCCTCATCCCACCAATTATATTTCGCCCTTTTAAGACTTGGTTTCCCTGTGCCTCCGCGCCATAAGCGCTTAGACAATTGATAAGATAGACTCGTTGGCTCGTTCTGCAAAAAGCACGCCGTCACCGGTATAAATACCGGCTCCGACTCTTTGTGGGCATAATGGTTTCAGGTTCTATTTCATCGCCCTCACCGGGCTACTTTTCACCTTTCCCTCACGGTACTAGTTCACTATCGGTGACCAGATTGTATTTAGCCTTAGCGGGTAGTCCCGCCAGATTCCTGCCGAGTTGTCTTGTCTCGACAGTACTCAAGAAAGATAACAAGGAGCGCAAATTAATTTTCGCTTACCGGACTATCACCGTCTGCGGTCTCTCTTTCCAGAGAAGTTCAACTAATTAACTTGCTTTCTTGACTCCCTCTAACTAAATAGAAATCATCCTCTTACAACCACCATTCATGCAAAGCATGAATGATTTTGGGCTCCTCCCCTTTCGCTCGCCGCTACTGAGGGAATATACTTTTGTTCTCTTTTCCTCCGCCTACTAGAATGTTTCACTTCAGCGGGTTCGCTTCGGATTTAACTCCGACAATTCCGTTTGACCGGAATTAGGTTTCCCCATTCGGAGATCCCCGGTTCACAGGTTGCTAACACCTTCCCGAGGCTTATCGCAGCTACGCCACGTCCTTCATCGCGTCTGGTCCCAAGGCATCCACCATTTACCCATAACATAAATAACCTTTGATTAGCAAATAATAACTTTATTCTCTAATTCACTTCCAATTTTCAAGCTACCCGCACAAGAAACAAAAAAGACGCTTTTGCGCGGCTTTTGGCAACAGCTAAACTTAAGCTATTTTCAAAACCGCCTAATTTGAGATGTTGTCTTTGTGTTTATCATGCAAGTATTAATTTAGCAGATTAACAGGGATTGTCAAGTGTTAAAAAACAACAGCCCATCTGGGCTGCCGTCTTAGCTATTTCGGCGGTTGCAATTCCTCGGTTTCCACTAAAACATCGTGGAATTCATCAAGGTTTTCTAAGACCATTCCGGCTCCCCTCGCTACCGCGGTCATGGGGTCTTCAATGATATATGTTGGAATATTGGTTTCTCTGATTATGAGCCTATCGAGGCCCCTCAATTGGGCTCCTCCGCCAGCAAGGGCGATGCCCTTTTTCATAATGTCGGCCAAAAGTTCCGGCGGGGTCATTTCAATCGTATTCTTAATCTCCGATATTATCTGATTAATAGACCTCTCCATCGCCTTCTTGGCGTCCACTTGGGAAACCATCACTTCTTCGGGAAGTCCGGTAACCAGGTTCCTGCCCCTCATCGGCATCTCTTTCTTGTCGAGTTTTCCAGGTTCTTTTTCAAAGTGGACGGCACCGATACTAATCTTAATCCTTTCGGCCGTCCTCACTCCGATCAGTAATTTGTATTTTTCCTGGGCAAACTGGATGATATCATTGTTCAATTTGTCTCCAGCGATCCTCAAACTTTTACTAACGACTATGCCTCCCAAAGATATTACAGCCACTTCGGTTGTTCCTCCTCCGATGTCGACAACAAAGTTTCCCGATGGGTCCTGAACTGGCATTCTCGCTCCAATGGCAGCGGCCATGGGTTCTTCAATCAAGAATACCTCTCTCGCTCCGGCAGATTTAGTTGCATCACGCACGGCTTTTTTTTCAACCTCGGTCACTCCGGAAGGAATCCCGACAATGACTCTCGGTTTTAAGAAAGTAAATTTGTCCTGCCTCGCCCTGTCGATCAAATATCTTAGCATTTGTTCCGTCACCTCAAAATCCGAAATAACTCCTGAAACTAAAGGTCTGATCGCTACGATGTGCCCTGGAGTCCTTCCGACCATTTTTTCGGCTTCTCGCCCTATCGCCAAAATCTGACTCGTCTTTTTATTCAACGCAACCACGGATGGCTCGGATAAAATAATTCCCCTCCCCCTGACATATACCAAACAGTTGGCCGTACCCAAGTCGATCGCAATATCCTGCGAAACCCTCGAAAGAAAATTATTGATGTTGAAATTCATTTTTTATTATTTCGATTAACTCCTTTATCTTTACCATATCCGTATTCGCACTATTCCTCCTTTTCACTTCGCCGCTGTCTTCCCTCAAAGTCTTGGCGCTCACGACTACCCTTAGGGGGATGCCTATAAGGTCACAATCATTCAATTTTTCCCCGGCTGTTTTGTCGTTTCTGTCGTCATATAATACTTCAAGATTTGATTTTTGTAAAATCTCGTAAATTTCATCCGATTTCTTTCTTATATCTTCATTCCCTCCGTCTAATAAAATTAAATGTACTTGAAATGGAGCAACCGAGTCGGGCCATATGATTCCCTTGTCGTCATTAAACACTTCGACGACTGCGCCTATTAATCTCGTAATCCCTATGCCGTAGCATCCCATTACGACATCCTTTAGTCCGAAAATTTTGGAATACTTCGTTCCCAACTTGAATATATTCCCGACCTCAATAGCCTTTTCTTCCCTGAAGTCTTCGCTCCCGCAATCGCATTTTCCCTTGAATATCTCTTTGTTGATGGCTATTCCACATTTATTGCAGATGTATATGTGGTCTTCTCCGAAAGGAGTGATTGTCTGGAATTCATGGGAAAGGCTCTCCGAGAATTCCCCTCCCGCAGCCAAAGTCAAAAACGTCTTTTCTTTAAGTCCGCATCTTTCATAAACCCTGAAATAAGCGTTCTTGACCCTCTCGTAGTACTCGTCCAAATCTTTTCCGTCCGCATGGAAAGAATACAAGTCTTTCATCCTGAACTCCCTGCCCCGGAGGATTCCCGACTTTGCTCGAGGCTCGTTTCTGAATTTGGTGTTAATCTGATAAACATATTTCGGCAGATCTTTTGGGGATAAGATGTATTTCTTCATCAAGGGAGTGACTATTTCTTCATGCGTCCATCCTAATCCTAGGCTCTCATCCTTAACCTTGTACATTTCTGGCACGTTCCATCTTCCCGTCTCTTCCCATGCATCTTTGGGAAGTAATAAGGGCATTAATAACTCCTGGCCTCCGATGTTAACCATCTCTTCTCTGACGATATTCTCAATCTTGTTAATGACCCTTAGGCCTAAAGGTAGAAAAGTGTAGATTCCAGCCGACAATTTATCGATAAACCCGCCCCTAATTAAAAACCGGGCATTGATGCTTACTTCGTCCTTGGGATTCTCTTTGAACGTTTTTGTGAATAATCCGCTCTGTTTCATATTATTTGAATATTATGTCTTTAAATTGGATAAAATCCTTAAAAACGATAACTATGGCCAGAATTATTAAAAACATCGCTCCGTAGCTTTCGATCTGCAGCTGCAATCTCTTGGAAAATACTTTCTTGTTCAATCCCTGGAGAGTAGTATACGCGAGTTTGGCTCCGTCCATGGCAGGAATAGGAAGAAGATTGCTTAATCCCAGGGCAATAGAAAGAATGGCTATAAGGTTCATGATATCATAGAACCCCTTACTTATGGTAATCTTGGTTATCGCATATATTCCGACTGGGCCAGCCATGGAATAGGCCAAGGTTTGAAACGATCTTTCTTTTATCGCATTATAAAAAATCCTGCCCATAGCATTCAGCGAATAATCAACTATGTTATAAGTCTGCTCGAATCCTACGAATATCTTGTCGCCGATGCTTGAATAATTAATATATGCAATCTCTCTTAGGGCCACCCCCAAAGCGCCTTCATCTTTCGGAGGATTAACCCTGGGAGTAATCTTAATATCTCTTCCGTCTTTAAGTTTAAGATCGACTTCTTTTCCTTTGTCATTATTAATAATATTACTGAACTGTTCAACCGTACTCAGCTTCTCGCCATTAACAGAAACGATAACGTCATAGCTTTTCAGCCCGGCCGAGGAAGCCGGAGATCCGTCTGCTACTTGGGCGATTAAGGGATAATTCTCCTGGGTTCCGAACGGGAATCTGTAGTCCGAAGAAAGAAGCAATTGCGAAGCCTTAAATCCTGAAGAGATCATCAAGGCGTAAAACACTAATACCGCAAAAACGATATTCATGATTATTCCTCCGGCGCATATCCACAGTTTGGCCCAGATTCCTTTGGAATCGTAGCTCCGGGGATCTCTTTCCTTCTCCTTGTCGTCCTCGTCCATCCCGTATATCTTATTGAAACCGCCGAACGGGATCGCCCCGATCGAATATTCCGTTTCTCCTTTTTTCTTCTTCCAAATCTTCGGAGGGAACCCTATGCCGAATTCTTCGACCCTTACTCCCGAGGTCTTGGCCGCAACAAAGTGGCCCAACTCGTGGACTATGACGACTATCCCCAATACGAATAGAAAAACTATGAAGTCTATTATAAACATTATCCTTCTATTTCCGCCTTCTTGCGACTTATTAATTCGTCTATCTTCTTATTGTACTTGTCAACCAATTCTTGCAATTTGTCTTTAGCTTTGAACTTGTCGTCTTCCCTTATCAATCCCTCACGGGTCTTAACTTGGATGTCCGACCACGCCTCGTCCCTGAATTTCCTTATCGTCTGCTTGGCGCCCTCTTCCGTTTGGATGACCGCCTTGACGAGTTCTTTCCTCAATTCTTCCGACATCTGCGGCAAATTTATGATTATCGACTCGCGGTCAATGACCGGAGACAATCCCGAACCTTCCCTCTGGATGGCCTTTTCTATGGCTTCAAGGTATGACCTGTCCCAGGGCTGAATGGAAATCTGTCTTGCCCCGGGAACCGAAATAGCGGCTAACTGTTTTAAGGGCATCGTCTGGCCGAAAACCTCTACCAAGACATTCTCGACTAGGGCGGAAGAAGCCCGTCCCGTCCTGAACCCGGCAATCTTCTTCTGGACGAAATCCAGCGCCTTTTCCATCTCCGGTTCTATTGATTTGATTATTTGTTCATACATATGTTTGAATTTATTATAATTCGATTAATAAATTTTCCAATGCCAATTTTTTGTTAGTATTGGTTTTCTCAACAAAATATCTCGTCTTCGATATCGCGTCAATCGTTTCCTTTATCTTCCTTAATGAATAATTACCCAACGCTCCCTTGTTATTGAATATCTTTAAGAGCATTTCTCTTCTGAAAAATCTTTCCCAGACGTCCAAGACATTTGATATGTCTTCCGGTTCCTCATTCAATTCCTTCGCATAATTAAATCTCTCGAAGTACCCCGCGCGAACCAGCCTGAGGATATCTCTGACTGCGTCGTTAAAGAATTTTAGCTTTTCCGGATTGTCAAAAAAATCCACCGCTTTGCCTATCTGTCCCGAAGAAACCATGCTAATTTCCTTTGCCTTTTCTTTATCAGTTCCTCTTTTGATTAATTCCTTTTCTATTTCCTCTCTTGAAACGAGCGAAAACTTCACCTTGCTGCACTCTTGAACGTATTGTTCCCAATAGCATTTCAGGATAAGGAGTGACGAGGATTAGTAGCGTATCTCCTTTCGGCTCTTCAAGGGTTTTTAATAAAGCGTTCTGCGCATCTTTCCTCATCATGTGGGCATCGTCTATTATCCCGACCTTGACCGAATTGTTGTATGATTTCAAAGACAGTCTCGCCTGCAAATCCCTTATCTGCTCTATTTCGATATTCCCATTGGCGGGAGATAGAACAACCAGGTCCGGAAAATTATTGCTCTCGATATTCCTGCAAGAATAGCATTCCCCGCAGAACCCTTTACTTTTATTACAGAAAATACTCTTAACGAATTCCAGGGCTACCTTCTTTTTCCCTATCTTATCCGGTCCCGAGAACAGGAAAGCGTGGGGATGTCCTTGCTTTTGGCAATCCTCTCCAAGAATTCCCTCTGCTTTTTATTCCCGATAATCATTTCAGTCTTTTATTCTTTTAATGTCCGCTCCCAGCTTCTGAAGCCTTTCCTCTATCTTTTCGTATCCTCTATCCACCTGGTAAATATTGCTTATCCTCGTCCTACCCTTGGCTATGAGTCCGGCAACGATCAAAGCGGCTCCCGCTCTCAAATCGAATGAGCCCAAGTCGGTTCCGTACAGTTTCGTCACCCCGTTGATGGTTGCCCGGTGCGGATCGGAGAAGAATATGTCCGCTCCCATCTTGGTCAGCCCTTCCATATATTTTAACCTTCCCTCGTATAAGGGATCGTGGATTAGAGTCACACCCTTAGTCTGGGTTGCCAAAACTCCCAAGACAGACAGCAAGTCGGACGGAAATCCAGGGTAAGGTAGACTCTGTATCTTCCTTATCTTAATTTCCTTCGACGGCATGACGTGCACATCGACCACGTCCCCTTTTCTCTTCTTGATTTCAAACCTGGCCCCGCAATCTTCCAGTTTTTTCAAGGGAAATTCCAGGAATTGATACTCGACATTCTTCACCACAATATCTCCTTTCGTCGCCAAAGCCATAATGACGAATGTTCCCGCTTCAATGGGATCGTACATCACAAAATGCTTAAAGCCGTTCAATTTATTTTTTCCTTTTATTTTCAAGGTGTGCTGCCCCACGCCGGAAATCTTAACTCCCATCTTTTTCAAGACCTTGACCAATTCCTGATTCTGGTAGTCCCCGTCAGCCACCTTAATTATGACTTCTTCATTAAGGAGGCTGGAAAAAAGCATCAAGTTTTCGGTAGCAGTAACGCTGAATTCGTCCAGTATTACCATATTATCTTTCAGCTTCTCCGGAGCAGTCATGATAACCCTATCCTTCTTTTCTTCAATTTTGACTCCCATCTGCGAAAATGCGTCCAAATGGGTATCAATTGGCCTTGCGCCGATTACGCACCCCCCGGGCTGCGGAAGCTTTGCTTTCCCGAGCCTTCCCAACAATGCCCCAAAAAGAAGAATGGAACCTCTGAATCTCAAAACCAACTCTTCGTTGATCTTCGAAGGGTCTATGTTTCTCGCATTAATCTTTACTTTCCTTTTGTTTAACCATTTGACCTCCACTTTCATGCTTTGGAATATTTCCAAAAGTCTAAAAATATCTTCAACCAAGGGAACGTTGTCTATAATACAGTCTTCACTGGTCAACAAAGAAGCTATCAAGACGGGAAAGGCCGCGTTCTTGGACCCCATGACCGTAATTTCTCCAGAAAGCTTTTTGCCTCCGATGATGACGAATTTTTCTTCTGCCATATTTATTTCTTTGCCATTATACTTTTCTTGTACAGATCAAGGTTGTCCAGAACCGCTCCCGTTCCCCTTGCCACACAACTTAAAGGATCGTCGGCCACGAAACACGGAACTCCGGTCGATTGAGAAATCAGAGTGGCGATATTCCTCAGACACGCTCCGCCTCCGGCAACGACCATTCCCTTGTCCATGATATCCGCCGACAACTCAGGCGGGGTTTCTCTCAACACTCCCTTTATACACTGAATTATTTCCTGCAAAGGTTCGCTTATGGCTTCGCAAACCTCATTTGATGTAACTTTTATGTTCTTTGGCAATCCCGCCAACAGATCCCTACCTTTTATTTCCATTATCTTCGGATCCTTCTCATAAACGGCCGTCCCTATCTTTATCTTTATGTCTTCCGCTGTCTGTTCTCCGATGGCCAAGTTGTGCTTATTCTTTATGTATTCGGAAATAGCTGCATCGAGTTCGTCTCCAGCCACCCTTAATGATTGGACGGTAACTATGCCTCCCAATGATATCACGGCCACTTCGGCCGTACCTCCTCCAATGTCGATTATTAAATGTCCCGAAGAAGAGTTAATTGGTATGCCCGCCCCGATTGCAGACAGGATCGGCTCCTTGGCAACGAACACCTCTTTGGCTCCGGCAAGGGTTCCCGATTCTATGACCGCTCTTTTCTCGGTCGAAGTTATCCCGGCCGGAACTCCGATCAACAATTCCGGCTTGAAAAATTTTGAAAAACCGGTATTAACCTTAGTAATGAAATACTTGAGCATGGCTTGGGTAATCCTGTAATTGGCGATGACCCCATCCTTCAAGGGCCTGAAAACCTGGATGGTGTCTGGGGTCCTTCCAATCATCTCCTTGGCCTCTTTACCCACCGCGAGAATCTTGTTCTCGGACAAGGAAACGGCCACCACGGATGGTTCGTTCAAAACCACTCCCTTGTCGGGAATGAAGACTAGAGAATTCTTTGTTCCGAGGTCAATTCCTATTTTCATATGTCTTTGTAAGCTCATTCTATCGGATAAAAAAGGAATTGGCAAGAGACGGTTTTTGAGGTATATATGTAGTATATGACTAAAAAAAGCCGGACAATACTTTTCTTTCTTCTGCTCGCCGTCTTCGCCGTAATATCTCCGACAATAATAATGTATTCGCAGGGATACCGCTTTGATTTCAGTAAAATGGAATTTTTGAAAACGGGAGGGATATATGTAAAAGTCTACCCCGCAGGAGCTGGGGTATGGATTGACGGGCACTATAAAAGCGTAACCGCCGCTTTCAGCCGGGACCTCCTCGTGCAAAATCTCCTCCCGAAAGACCATAAGATAGAAATAAAAAAGGACGGATACCAGCAATGGGAAAAAACATTACCAGTTGAAGAAATGAAGGTAAGTGAAGCAAAATATGTGATCCTGTTCCCCAACGATATCCCTTTTTCTTCAATCGAAAAGAACGTATCGGATTTTTATCCTTATCCTAACGACAATAAAATGATATTAGCAACAACCGATAGCAGGCTCCTGTCTTATGATGCCGACAAAAATATATCTACCGAACTTGCCAAGAACATAAACGTTGCCGATGTTTATTTCTCTCCCAACAGGACGAACGTCATCATCAAAACGAAAACCAATCTATATTATCTCCTCCATTTGGATCAGAAAATAATTACTCCGACCCAGCTAAAAAACCTGAGTATAAAGATAAAAAACCTGGCCTTTGATCCGAACAGCGACAGTATAATTTACTACCAGTTAAACAGCCAGATATACAAGCTAGATACCTCCAAATCACTGGCTCCCCAGCTATTCAAAAAGGAGAAAGTAAGCACCTTCGTACTGTCGGGAAGCTCGATGTACTCCTTGGAAAACGGAGATTTATACAGGACGAATATCTTACTTAACAGCTCTGAAAAAATGACTCAAGTTCCGTTTGCCACAGATCCAAACAAGAACTACAAGCTCCTATTAATGGAGGGTAATGTCTTCCTTCTGGAAGATAGCAAAACCATATACCTCCTCAATGAAAGCGGATCCTTCGATAAGCTCCTGGAATCAAGCGAAGAAATAAAATACACTCCGTATTACGACCGCATACTTTTCAGCACTGGCAACGAGCTATGGGTCTTCCTAGTAAAAGACGTTGAAAGCCCCTTCTACAAGAATGCAGGCTCGAAGATTTTCATCTCAAGGTTTTCAGGAAAGATCGGAGACATTAAATGGCTCAACTCCGATTATTTCGCCTACACCCTGGATGGCAATCTTTGGATAAGCGAAGTCGATAACAGGGACAACATTAACTCTTTTGAGGTTAAAAACGCATCAGCAGCCTCTGACATATTCTTTAACGGAAATACTAAAAAACTATTCTTCTTGAATAGCAACAGCCTAATGGCTTCGGATAATAAATTGATACCTTAAAATATACTTAATTGGGAAAGTTTTTAAAATAAAAACCAAGCTCGAGAATGAGCCTGGCTTTATTTACAAAATTTAGGCCTAGATGCGGCTTACATTTACCGCGTTCGGTCCTTTCGGAGATTCGCCCTTTTCAAAAGATACTCTGTCGCCGACTTTTAACTCTTCGTAGCTTACGCCCTTGAGTTCGTTGCCGTGAAAAAATAAATCTTTTTCTTCGCCATCAACTGTGATGAATCCGAATCCTTTATCTGTAAGGTTTTTGATTGTTCCTTCCATGATTTTAAAATTAGTTTAATTAATGTTTTAAGGTTTTATCCTAAAGCTTAGTTCCTTGAATAATCTCGACTAAATATTTTTGTAACTATCTTACAATTAGGATTATAGCATCTAAATGTAAATTGGTCAACCTTTAAATAGGAAAACTTCTAACCCTTAATGCTTAATGGTATGACGACCGGATTTAAGCCCTAGCAAAAAAACACCCAAGTATGGGTGCCTTTTGAATATTAACGCTTGCTCCACTGCGGGGCTCTTCTTGCTCTTTTCAATCCAGGCTTCTTTCTTTCTTTCATCCTCGGGTCCCTGGTCAAGAATCCTGCCTTCCTCAATCTCTTTCTGTAGTCAGGATTAAAAACTACTAGGGCCCTTGAAATTCCATGTCTTACCGCTTCAGCCTGGGAATTTATTCCCCCGCCACTTACAACCGCGGTGACCTTGAACCTCTCTAGAGACTTCATTTTGTCCAATGATCCCAAAGCTAGTTTCTGCAAGCCTTCAGTCCTAAAATAATCCTTGTAATTGACACCGTTCACCGTCATTCCCTTATCTCCCTTAGTATAGAGCCTAACCCTCGCGACAGCAGTTTTCCTCCTTCCCGTTCCCACGAAATACCTATCGCTGTCTCCCTTGAAGTCTTCCTCGTTTATAACAAAATCATCGTCATCTTTGGAAGCTTGAGGTAAGCCGAAATCCAAACTCTCGATCTTCTGTTCGGCCTTGACTTCTTTTACTTCTTCTTTGACCTCGACGATTTTTTTCTCAACCTTCTTTTTGACCGCAGGCTTTCTTACGGTTTCCTTCTTTTCCGCGGGCTTCTTGGTTTTTGTTTTTTCTTTAGTGGTAGCCATAGTTATTTCTCGAATTTAAGCATTTTAATCTGCCTGTCCCTCAGTTTATTCTTGGGCAACATTCCCATTACGGCCCTCCTCAAAATTTCTCCCGGGTTCTTTTCGAATATCTTTCCCATGGGATTGTGCTGGTCCTTACCCAAATATCCCGTGTGTTTGAAATATGTCTTCTGCTCCAATTTTTTCCCCGTAATCTTCATCTTGTCAACGTTCGAAACTATGACAACATTTCCCGATTCCTTGTTGGGCGCAAAATCCGGTCTGTTCTTACCTCTTAATATCGCGATGATGTCCGAAGCAAGCCTTCCCAATACTTTGCCCGTGGCATCGATTTTGTATTCTTTTTTGACCTCTGTTGCTTTCTTCATATGATTATACTAATTCGATTATGGCCATCCTGGAACTGTCTGATTTCCTCGCTCCGGCTTTTACAACCCTTACATATCCCCCCTTCCTATCCTTGTATCTTAAAGCGATATCCTCAATCAATTTCTTGACTATTTTATCGGCGAAAGACTGGGATAAGAATCTCCTTGAAGCTATGTCTCCCTTCTTCGCCCTAGTAATCTTCTTCTGGATGTATGGAGAAAGCTCCTTAGCCTTAGCCTCGGTCGTCTTTATCTTTTCCTTCAAGACGAGAGAGGACGCAAGCGTGTTTAAAAGCGCCCTTCTCTGGTCCCTTTCCCTGTGAAATTTTCTTCCTTTTTGCAGTTTTTTCATGTTACTTTGCTTTCTTCTTCGTTGTTGTCTTTCTTGCTTTCTTCGGCTTCTCTTCCACCTTTTCTTCTTTTGGAGCGGGCATCATCGCTGACATTTCCCCCATTAAAAAGTTGAAGTGCAAAAGGAGGATGTTTAATGCTTCGGTCAAGGCCTCTTCGGGAGTGACCGTTCCGTCGGTTTCGATCTCCAAAGAAACTTTGTCGAAATCGGTCCTCTTTCCGACCCTCATGTTCTCAACCACGTAATTGGCTTTTCTTACCGGAGTGAAGGATGCATCGAGACCGATCACGCCGATTCCCTTTTTCTCTTCCTTGTCCTCAAATACGTACCCAAGACCTTTTTCAACCTTGATTTCTATTTCTAATTCGGTATTCTTATCGGTAATCGTCGCAATGTGCAGATCCGGATTGGAAAGCTTCAAATCGTCCGATAAATCAAAATCTTTTCCCAGTGCCTCCTTCTCTCCCTTCAACTTAAGGGTGGCTGTCTGGGGCTCGTCCGTAAAAATTTTGAACCTCAATTGCTTTATATTCATCAGAATATGCAAGACATCTTCCTTCACCCCCTCGATTGTCGCGAATTCGTGGGGAGCGTTCTTTATCTTGACCTCGGTGACCGCAGCTCCGGTCAGAGAGGATAAAAGCACCCTCCTAATGGCGTTACCGACAGTAATTCCGTAACCAGGGTAGAGCGACTCTATCTCAAAGACAGCGTTGTTGTCGCTTGCTTTTTTCATTTTAATAGAGGTTGGTAATGGAATCATATGTGTTTATTATTTTTATTATCTTGAATAGTGTTCGAAGATGGTTGAAATCTCGGAAGGTAATTGCACCTCTTCCGGAGTCGGGTACCTTACGACTTTGCCTTCAAGCTTTTCCGCATCGTAAGCCAACCATTTGGGCAAAGGATATTTCTTCATTGTTTCCGGCAAATCTTTCAGGCCTTCTTTGGTTCTTGAATGAGCCCTGATTGATATAATGTCTCCAATGCTGACCTTGTAGGAAGGGATATCCACCTTCCTTCCGTTGACGGTAAAATGGCCGTGAGTGACCAATAGCCTTGCTTGGCCTCTTGATTTGGCCCAGCCCAGCCTGAATACGATATTGTCCAATCTGCTTTCAAGCCTAGCTACAAGACTTGCGGAAACGTCCACTCCTTGTCCCCTGTTAGCCATGACCTCAAGCACGTATCCTTTGAATTGGGATTCCGAAATGCCGTACCATTTTTTGACTTTCTGCTTTTCACGCATTTCTCTTCCGAATTCGGTCAAAGCAGACCTCCTTTTCTTGGCCTTTTGTCCGGGCGCAAACGCACGCTTAACCATGGCACATTTGGCGGACATGCATTTCTCTCCTTTCAAGAAGACTTTTTCTCCCAGCCTTCTGCAAATTTTACACTTTGGTTGTTTCATAATTTAAATATTACAGCCTTCTCGGTTTCTTGGGCTTGCATCCGTTGTGCGGAATCGGCGTTACGTCTTTTATCGATCCTATCTCGAATCCCTGGTTAGCTATGGACCTCAAGGCCGATTCTCTTCCCGACCCAATGCCTTTAACCACCACCTGTATTTTCCTGATTCCCATCTTCTCCGCAATTTGCCCGATGGTTTCGGCAACTTTAGAAGCGGCGAAAGGAGTGGCCTTTTTAGTTCCCTTGAATCCTATCTTTCCAGCAGACTTAGAGGCCAAAACATTACCCATCGTATCGGCCAGGGTAAGGATGGTGTTGTTGTACGAACTGAAGATATATATCTTTCCTTCTCTTCCGGCAGACTTAACGACCTTCTGCTCTTTACCTAAGGCCTTCTCCAGCTGCTCTCCCTCCTTGATCATTTCTTCTTCGCTTTGTTTGATTACGTGTTTTTTCCCCATGATAATTTATTTCTATTTAGGCGACGGAGCTGCTTTTCTTCCTGAACCCACCGTCTTCCTTACGTTACCCCTCACGGTTCGGCTATTTATCCTCGTAGTCTGGCCCCTAACGGGCATCCCCTTGGTATGCCTCATGCCCCTCCAGGAACCGATATCCTTCAATCTTTTAATGTTTATCATCACTTCTCTTTTCAAGTCTCCTTCCACCTTGAAGTTCTTCTCGACATACTGCTTGATTTTACTCAAATCGTCCTGGGTAAGATCCTTGGCTTTTTTCTTTAGGGGAATATTGCATCCAGCAAGGATTTTCTTGCTCAAAGCCGGCCCTATCCCGTAAATGTAGGTCAATCCGATGTCTATTGTTTTTTCGTCAGGAATGTTGATTCCTATGATTCTGGGCATATTCTTTATTAAGCTCCTTGTCTTTGCTTATGTTTGGGATTCTTCTTGCAAATTACGTAAACACGCCCTTCCCTTCGGACGATCTTGCAGTCTTTGCAGATTTTCTTCACTGATGGCTTGACTTTCATGGTTTACTTTTTTCTGTATGTTATTCTTCCCCTCCTATTGTCGTAAGGGGTCATTTCCACGGTTACTTTGTCTCCGGGAAGTATCCTTATCTTGAATATTCTCAATTTGCCCGCTAGGTGCGCCAGGACCTCTGAACTGTCATCATCCAGCTGAACCTTAAAAAAGCCGTCTGGCAAGCTCTCTAAAACAGTACCTTCCTTTTTTATTTTATCGTCTTTCTTTACCATTTGAAAAGATATTAAGACAATAGCAAAACTTTCGCTTTTGGTCAATAGATTAAAGCAAATTAGCTATTATCTATCTTTTAGCATAATCACTATTTAATTCAAGGCCTACTGGCCGCTGAAATCGGTAGTGATCTTAATCTTATTTGAATCGTTGGGAATCTTGAATTGCCAGAAGGGAGAAAGCTTGATCCTAACCTTGCCGATCTCCGGAGCGTTCTGCAATATGGATATGGAATAGCCGGTATCTTTCCCTTTCAACGAATTCATTAGAAAATCATTGTCGGGCAGGGAATAAATCTTACCCTTGAAGGAAATCGTCATCTTTATCTTTCCGTCCTTGGTGATGCTCCTGTCTTTGATTTCGTAGGACAGACTCCCGGGGACGATCGTCTTCAGATCCGAAAGGCCCTTCTTCAACAGCCCTTCCCCCAGCTTATCCATGTCATCCTTCCTATACACGATGATCTGGGTCGCTATCTGCGATGAAACCGTAAACGAATCAACCTGGTCGCCCTGCTTGGCGCTGACCGTAATGTTTTTTATCTGCGGAACGATGTCGTCGGCCGAATATTCGTATCCTCCGGGAATCTTGGCGATTAGTGCCTGCTTGGCCTCGTCGGAATATTTGGTCTGGAAACCGTCTTTGGCTGAAGTCAGGTCGTCCTTGCTAACGAGCTTGACCTGCGACTCTTCGCCGCCGGAAAGAGCGCTGCCTGAAATGGTCTCGGCCCAGATATTCGCATAATACTCGGAGCCGTTCAATCCGGGTACGGAAAAGGTGGCCGATTGGATATTATATTGCTGTCCAGCTTCGGCCGCCGTCACCTTAACGTCGACAGAGCCGTTGGCGCCGTCCGATTTCAGCCGCAGGAATCGTGAAAGCCGCATCGGACCTGTATATCAGCCCACCGGGAACCGACAAGAATCTCGTTCCCTTGACCAGGCTCAGCGCCTTAGCCGGATTTATCTTGTTAAAGACCCTGATCGTTCCCGCAGCCTTCTTGGCATTGTCCCCGGTGCCGGTCGACTGGTAAGTTTGGGAATATGTCTTATTGTTATCCCCCGTGAAAGCTATTCCCGGAACCACGTTATTGTTATAATCGATAACGGCCGCAGTCGAATCGACGGTGATATCCGCATCCGCGGTCACATCTTCGGTTTTCGGCTGTATGGTCACATCGGCCTTACCGGGAAACATGAAATACAATCCAGCGACGACAACGACTGCCAATATCGCTATGGCGGACAAGAAAGGAAATTTCTTTTTTGATCTTTCTCTCGGAGCTGAATGGGTCGCTTCGACATGATTTTCATTGCTGTCTTTCGGCAGAATGTCGTATATTTTCTTGGCCATATATTTATTTATTTATTACTGCTTTTATCCTCCTTACCCCCGCGCTGGAACTTTCTTCCTTTGTTATCTTGAACGAATTCAGTTGTGTTGTGTTTTCGACGTGCGGGCCTGCACAAATCTCTTTAGAAAAGACTTCTCCGGTTTTGGGATTGAACATCGTCCAGACGTTCACCCTGTCGGGATACTTTTCCTTGAAAAACGCGAGCGCTCCTCCGACGACCGCCTCCTCAAGATCCATTTCTTCCTTTCTGACCATAAGCCCCTCCTGTATCTTCTCGTTGACCATATCTTCCACTTTCCTTATTTCCTGCGGAGTCATCTTCTCTTTGTGGGTGAAGTCGAACCTAAGCCTCTCGGCATTGATGTCCGAGCCCATCTGCTGCACGTGTTCTCCTAAGACTTTCCTCAACGCCGCATGCAATAAATGAGTGGCTGTATGGAGCCTAGCGCCCTCTTCCCCGGCATCTTTGCCCACTCCTCCAAATTTTTTTTCCGCCCCCTGTCTCGAGATGTCCTGATGTTTTTCCAGGGCTTTCTTGAATCCCTCGATGTCTATAGAAAATCCTTTCTCTTTCGCGATCTCTTCGGTCAGTTCCAAAGGAAAACCGTAGGTCTGATAGAGGTCGAAAGCCTCCTCTCCCGTCATTTCTTTCCCGCCCAGCTTCTCCATCTTCTCTAATCCCGAATGGAGCGTCTTCTCGAACTTCTCTTCTTCTTTCCTGATTATTTCGATAATGTCATTCTGCCTGACTAAAACGTTGGGATAAACTTCCTTGTATTTGTCGACGATGATATAGACCAAAGATTCCCAGAACCCTTCTTTCACGCCAAGCATCTTACCGTACCTTACCGTCCTCCTCAATAATCTCCTCAAGACATATCCCTGGCCCAGGTTTGAAGGTTCGATACCGTCGGCGATTATGAAAACGGAACCGCGGATATGGTCGGCTATGACCCTAAACGCTTTTTTGTTGTCCGCATACTTCGTTCCTGAAATATTTTCCAGTTCGGTAATGAAATCGGAAAACAGATCAGTTTCATAGGAGGCGCTCTTGTTTTCCAATAAAGACAATAGCCTCTCAAACCCTATTCCCGTATCGATGTTGGTCTGGGACAACAGTTCATATTCTCCGGTCTCGTCCTTAAAATATTGCATAAACACCAGATTCCATATCTCGACGAACCTTTTGCATAATTCGCAATTGGGTCCACAATTTTCTCCTCCGCACCCGAATTCCCTTCCCCTGTCATAATGTATCTCCGAACACGGTCCGCATGGGCCGGTATCGGAAACAGGACCCCAGAAGTTATCCTTCTTTCCGCATTCCTTTATCCTCTCTTTCGGTATTCCCCGCTTAATCCATAAATCGATGGCTTCATTGTCCTTGGGAATCTCTCCTTCGCCCTTAAAAACCGTCACATGAATTTTCTCCTTATCAAGTCCAAGTTTGTCAACCAGAAATTCAAGGGCGAAATCAATCGCCCCTTCTTTGAAATATCCGTCTTCATCCTGTCCGATTGACCAGTTGCCGAGCATCTCAAAAAAGGTATGATGAGTATCATCCCCTATTTCCTCAATGTCCCCAGTCCTAAAGCATTTCTGGCAGGAAGCCAGATGCCTAGAATCAAAATCCATTAGAGTGTCTTTCTTGCCCGACAGGTAAGGAGAAAACTGCTGCATTCCGGCAGTCGTAAAAAGGACCGAGGGGTCGGTCGGCAGAAGAGAAGACGAGGGGATTATCTTGTGCCCTCGCTCCTTGAAAAAATCTAAAAAGAGTTTTCTCAGTTCGTAAGACTTCATACTATTAAAATACCAAATCAGGGCTGTTTGGTCAAATAAAAACAAAACGCACCGCGAATTGCAGTGCGCCCTTGTTCAAATGAAATTAATCTCTGTCTGACATCTGCTTTCTCGCTTCTTCTATCATCCTTCCAGCAGCTTCTTTGCCGCCAAGACCGAATGAAAGGCCGAGAGCCAAAGTCAATGTTCCCACGAATCCCATCATCAATATTTTGACGATGTCCGGGGTAATTCCCAGCTGCACCAATGCTGCTAAGCCGGCAAAGATGTAAACCGCCCATTTGACGATCACTCCCAAGAAGTTCACCGAGCTTATCCCCATCTTCTTGGCGGATACTTTCACTAATTTCTCGATTATGTCGGCAATAATGATGGCTACGACCAGAATGATTATGGCTACCAAAAGATTCGGCACCCAAGCGATGATGCTCCCCAGTATGGCCGGCAAAAGCGACCCATCCCAAGATGTTTGTCGCAATCATCAAGACGACTATAACAAGTATCCATTTACAGATAGCTCCAATGAATCCTGACGGGCTTACCTTAAGCTCCGCGTTTGCTAAAGCCTCTTTCCATCCTGTCCTGTCAAAAAGAGCGTCGAACTTGATGCCATTCAGTATTCCAGCGATAAGCTTTCCGATCCAGATGGCGACAAACCAGCCTAAGATAAAGATAACGATAGCGGCGAGCAGATTAGGCAAGAACAAAAGGGTGTTCTGCCAGGCGCTCTGCAAGGCCTGCGTAGTTATCATTGACCAATCTTGTATCATATGTTTTTCCATCTTCCTCGTGCTTTCCAAATCATATCGATAAAGAGGACACGGGAATAATGGACATTATTTAACATTAAGAATTATAGCATCTATGCTCAAAGGATAGCAACGAATTTGTCCACACCTAAGCCTTCTGCCCCATCTGCCTATTCTCCCGAACAGAAAGGAACATGAAGAAACCGAGGATGAGAAATGTGTTCAAAGGAACCAGCCAGAAAGGATATTCTTTCCCGAAGCTCTCCAAAACCATCAAGCCGCCGAGGACCCCGATCGAATACATGGCCCCATTTTTCAAATATGCATATTTGCTTATCGTGTCTATCCCCTTGACGGTCAATTGCCTTACGACAAAGGCTCCTAATCCGTTCCCAATTATAATCAAAGGCACGGACAGAGTAAAAGCAAAGGCTCCAATGACCCCGTCAATGGAAAAAGACGCATCCAAGACCTCTAAATACAGAATCTTACTCCATGCACTCATGTGTCCAGTCAATAACTCTTTTTCCTTTTCCTCGGCATTCTTCTTGAAGCCGTCGGTTATAAAGAATGCGGAAACGCCGATCGTGGCGGCCAGGGCCAAAACGGGATTAATCTTCAATGAAAAGTAGACTATGAGGGTCGTGAATATGGAAGCGATGGCATAGAACCATACCCCCTGCTTGTGTATAAACTGCTCAAGAAAGAAAGCATACTTCTTCTGCTCAAGGAAGAGCCAGGCCAAAAATACCAAAAAAAGATAAGTGCCACCACCTAGTAATAGTAAGGATTTGGAAAAACCAAGAGATTCTTTAACCGTCTCGCTCTGCGAAAAGACGACGCGAATCAGTTCCGGAATAGACAATGAGGGATTAGTCAGCCAGATAATCAAAAAGGGCAGGATTCCCCTGACCACGAAAACGGCAAAAATTATGCCCCAGAACAAGAATATCTTCCTGAACTTCTCCGGCAGGGTCTTTAGTACGTGGGCGTTAATAATGGCGTTATCAACACTACTAATGATCTCAAAGAAGCACAGGCCCAATATTACGATTAAGACTTCTAAGATTAGCATAGGAATATTATAGCAAATTATAAAAATAAAAAAAGAGTGAAGTTAGAACAGAGGACTGGGTTCTTTAGTCAGCAAGCGACAGCTCGCTACTACTTTACCACAGTCATCAAATCCTTCCTCCACATATGCTTCGTTGGCCTTAATCAGACCTCCGATTTTGGCCGTCTTGCGGACGATCACGCGATGTGCATCAATATCATGCACTACCCTCCCGGCCACGTCGACGAGCATTATCGGGCCTTCTATTGACCCTACCAACCCAGTAGGTCCGATTATTACCTCATCGTAGGAACAGCAACCGCAAGCATCGGGGTTTTTCCGAATGACACCACTTACCCGGCCCTTGATTGTAACTCGGGCAATATGAATGCCTTCAGTCAAGGTGTCGCCACATGGCTTACCCATAAACAAGTCGCTATCGATAACCTGCTCTTGTTCAACAACATTCGTTCCGCCATAGCAGCAAAAGCCGCTTTCTTCCTTTCTCTCTTCCAACATATTAGGTACTCCTAATGCTTATTAAGAGTATACAATATTATGTGATATTGCCAATAGTACACAAAAACACCCTTGCGGGTGTATTCTTGTGGACCGATGGGGACTCGAACCCCAAACCCCCTCATTGCAAATGAGGTGCTCTACCAATTGAGCCACCGGCCCTCATTTAGTTTGCTGTGGGTATGCCTGGACTCGAACCAGGGACCTCGTCATTATCAGTGACGCGCTCTAGCCAGCTGAGCTACACACCCCGATTCTATTTCTCAAGAACAAACAATTCTTCTTTCATCGGATTCAACCCCGACGATACCCTTTTACAATATATCACTTTTAATCCCAGTTCTTCAAATATCTTTTCCCACTCTTTCTTCGTAAAGAACTTTCCCGTGATCGAATTCTTCTGGAAAAGCCAGGCGAACGAGATTCCGTGAAGGCGACAAAATTTCTTCGAAACCAATCCTTCGGGAAGATTCTCGTAAATTACAATATTACTTTTCGTAATCCTTTTCGCTTCCTTCAATAATTGTATAGGATTTTCTGAATGATGCAAGACGAAGTTTATGAGGACCGACATCAAACGAATCGTCGGGCAAAAAAGAAAGGTCCAGTCCATTAAATATTTTAAAAGGAATATCTTCAACCCTGTTGTCGATGATGTCGACTCCCAATATTTCCGAATCGAATTCTTTACTGAATTCTTAACCGACTATGCCCGAACCGCATCCCAAATCAAGGATCTTTGAATCCTCTGAAATGAATTTGGCGCAATCTTTGCACATTTCTCTTCCCGCTTTTTCTGTATGCTTTCCGGAACATGCGGTACTGGAAAGGTCCGTTGTTTTCATTGGAATTTTAGTTAGTCTCTTAGAGTTGTCTCGCTATCTACTAGATGGTCTCTTGTTTGGGTAGAGAGACCGATACCCCATGATTAATTCAGTGATCACTCGCGAACTAATCATAGTCACCAATTTGAAAAAAAATAAATGATCCACGAGCAGCTTCCGCTACCCGTGCCTTGTTACGACTTCGTCCCTCTTATTGAGCCTACCTTAGGTCCACTTGCGTGGAACTTCGGGTATTCCCAACTCGCTTGACGTGACGGGCGGTGAGTACAAGACCCAGGGACATATTCACCGCAGCGTGGCTGATCTGCGGTTACTAGCGATTCCGGCTTCATGAGGTCGGGTTGCAGACCTCAATCCGAATTGAGAGACCGTTTGATGGGATTTGCTCCAGATTACCCCTTCGCTTCCCATT
The DNA here is from genome assembly GCA_963807465.1 of uncultured bacterium. GTDB lineage: Bacteria > Patescibacteriota > Minisyncoccia > Minisyncoccales > Minisyncoccaceae > CAWECB01. The sequence goes on along the minus strand of CAWECB010000003.1, from coordinate 331,811 downwards.
GTCGGCCCCATTGTACCACGTGTGCAGCCCAAGGCATCAAAAGGCCATGCTGATTTGGCGTCATCCTCACCTTCCTCCTGGTTGTCCCAGGCAGTCTCCTATGACATATAAAACATAGGACAAGGGTTGCGCAGGTTACCCCATTTAAGGGAGCAACTCAAGCCACCTGCTGACGACAACCATGCAGCACCTGGGCTAGTGTCCTTGTGGGTAGGCGCATCTTTCGAAGCGCTTTCACTAGCTTGTCAAGCCTTGGTAAGGTTCCTCGCTTACTGTCGAATTAAGCCACGTGATCCACCGCTTGTGTAGGTCCCCGTCTATTCCTTTGAGTTTTAGCCTTGCGGCCGTACTTCCCAGGCGGAACACTTAACGCGTTAGCTTCGCCACTGCAAGGGTCGACACTTACAATAGCTAGTGTTCATCGTTTAGGGCGTGGAATACAAGGGTATCTAATCCTTTTCTATCCCCACGCTTTCGTCTTTCAGTGTCAGGACTGTCCCAGCTGATTGCCTTCGCTTTTGGTGTTCCACTTGATATCAACGGATTTCACCCCTCCACCAAGTGTTCCATCAGCCCCTAACGTCCTCTAGTTTTTCAGTTTCCTCCGCTTCTCCAAGGTTGAGCCCTGGAACTTTAACGAAGAACTTAAAAAACCACCTACAGACCCTTTACGCCCAATAAATCCGGATAACGCTTGGGGCACTCGTATTACCGCTACTGCTGGCACGAGTTTAGTCACCCCTTATTCCTGAGGTACCGTCAAAATTCTTCCCCCAGAAAAGTGGTTTACAATCCGAAGATCTTAATCCCACACGCGACGTCGCTCGATCAGGGTTTCCCCCATTGTCGAATATTCTCGACTGCTGCCTCCCGTAGGAGTATGGCCCGTGTCTCAGTGCCATTGTTGGCGGCCAAGCTCTCACTCCGCCTACCCGTCATAGCCTTGGTGAGCCATTACCTCACCAACTAGCTGATAGGACGCAGACCAATCTTCTACCGATAAATCTTTACCCTTGCGGGACCATCGGGAATTAGCCCGGATTTCTCCGGGTTGTGCCCGAGTAGAAGGTTTGTATCTACGTGTTACTAACCCATTCGCCACTGTTGTATTGCTACAACCGTTCGACTTGCATGCCTTATCCACGTCGCCAGCGTTCATCCTGAGCTAGGATCAAACTCTCAAAAAAAATAGCGAAACAACTCTAAAAAACTTACTTTAGATTGTCTCTTAAAATCCTACTAAAATGATTGCTGATAAATAAATTATCTATGAAGTTTTCAAGGTACCGAAGAACAAATAGAATCCTACTCTTTCTTAAACGAATTGTCAAATTCGAACCATGAGCCGGCAGACGGATTCGAACCCCCGACCTACTGTTTACAAAACAGTTGCTCTACCACTGAGCTATGCCGGCAAGAGATTTCAACTTTTTTTGTCCTTCTTCTTTATGGAAGTCCTAATCTCTTTCCAGTAATTGTCTATATCCTTGACGGTCCTCTCTAAAGACCTTTCCCTCAATTTTATTATCCAGTCCGAAAGTTTCTTCTCGGCTTTCAAGGACAATATCCTCGTCTTTGAAAGAATTTTTTGCAAAGATTTTTCTAACGAACTCGATCTTTCCTTCAATACCTCTTTCGTCTTTTCCCTTATCATCTGCCTAGTCTCCTCTTTAATGAAAACTGGTTCCGGCATTTCCGCCAAGGCCGGGATTTTTCTTGAAACCATAAACGCCAAACCGCAAAAGCTGGCGACAAGGATTATTAGGGATATGACTTCAAAACTCATATTTTACGAATCTTTTAATTACAATATTCTCCCCCAGTTTCGCAATATATTCATTTATGAGGTTCTGGACGGTCTTGGTATCATCCTTTATCCAAGACTGGGATACTAAACAAACTTCTTTCTTGTACTTATCAAGCTTTCCCTGGACGATCCCCTCTTTGATATTATTAGGCTTATCCATGCCCTTGATTTGCTCTTCGACGATGTCCTTCTCTTTATTCAAGACATCCTCGGGGATATCCTCCTCTTTTACGTAAAGCGGTCTCATTGAAGCGATTTGTAAGCATATCTCGTGCGACAATGTCTGGAAGTCCTCCGAGCGGGCCACGAAATCGGTCTCGCAATTTAGTTCGATCATAACCCCCAGCCTTTTGTTCGAGTGGACGTAGGTGTCAACGATTCCCAGTCCGGCCACTCTATCGCTCTTCTTGGCGGCAACAGCCTGACCCCTCTTCCTCAAATATTCTTTTGCCTTTTCAATGTTTCCGTCAGACTCCTCGAGCGCCTTCCTGCAATCGCCCAGAGAAATACCCGTTTCTTCCCTTAGCTTTTTAATCAAATCTATGTTTATGGCCATAGTTTTAATCTTATTTTACTTCCGGATTCTTTGATTGCCCGGTAATCACTTCCTGAATTTTGTAGAGAATGTATTCGACGGAAGTGTAAGCATCATCGTTTGCAGGAATTGGATAATCGATCAAAGTCGGATTAATATTCGTATCGGCAATTGCTATCACCTTAACTCCGGCCTGTCTGGCTTCATTTAAGGCAATTACATCTTCCTCGACATCGATAATGAATACCGCTGCCGGAAGCTCTTCCATGTTCTTGATTCCGTTGAATTTCAAAGTCAATCTTTCGATCTCTTTCGCAATCTGTAATCTTTCCTTTTTGACGTATTTTTTCTCGAAATCAATATCCTTCGTCTTGGCTTCCAGTTCCTTGAAGTATCCTATTCTCTTCCTAATCTCCTTAAAATTAGTAAAAGTCCCCCCAATCCACCTGTCGCTCACGTACGGAGATTTGCATTCCAAAGCTACCGCTTTCAGTAATTCTCTCGTAGCAACTTTCGTCCCGACAAAAAGAATAATTTTTCCTTCGTCCTTTATCTTCTTGATAAAGTCCAATGCTTCGGATAGTTTCTCGGCCGTCTTTTCCAAGTCGAGAATCCAAACCCTGTCTTTCTGCTTCGCGACGTAATCTTTCATCTTGGGATTCAATTTAGATTTGTCGTGCCCGTAGCCCAAGCCGGCTTGAATCATCTCATCAACCGAAATATTGTAATCCGCTTTTTTGTCTGTTTTTGTTTCTTCCATATATTAAGACTGAATAAATCACATTCGCATGGTAGCGAAGTGTTTAACTATCTTTATTAGTACGATTAATATATATCACAGGGAAATTAAAAAGGCAAGGGTTCTGTCATAAACGAAAAAATCGACCAATGGCCGATATAAAAAATTATGTCTTATGGGATATATCGTGAAGAATTATGATAAGGCTGGCGAGTACCCCCGTCTCCGCAGAAAGCAGGGCTGACCACACAATCGCACCACCGAAATTTTCTATGATTGCGACTCCAGCTTCATATTTTGCAGTGTATCCCCACGGTAATAATATTTTTAAAAGTTCGAATTGCTTAAGCGTCATCTCCGTCTCTCTGTGTTTGAAGAAAGTAAAAAATGACACCAAGAAGGCAATAACAGCTGTGGCAACAACAAATACCTTTTTTCTCGTTGCTCGCACCCTTGCCTTTTTACTTTTTCCTTAATCTCCTTCTTGGCCAGTTGTAATGCTTCATTCAGCTCCATCTTAACCCCCTCCTAAGGATTGGGTTATTCTAAATTAAAACGATTGTAATGTCAAACACCCTTGATTTCCCTCCCCCTTTCTGGTATACCTTAATTATTAAAAGCAACAAGAATTATGAAGAAAGACATCCATCCACAATACTTTGAAAAAGCCAAAATCCGCTGCGCTTGCGGAGCTGTTTTTGAAGTCGGCTCGACAGTTGAAAGCATGGAAGTGGAAATCTGCTCCCAGTGCCATCCCTTCTATACAGGAAAGGAAAGAAGCTCTGACCAGGTAGGCAGAATCCAGAAATTCAAAGAAAGAGCTGCTAAAAAAACGAAGAAATAATACTTATATGTCTCAGGAAGGAGAACAAAAGTATAATGCGGTTATACTGGAAATAAGGGCGGGCGTCGGAGGAGAAGAGGCCGCTCTTTTTGCATCCGACCTGTCAAGAATGTATACAAGGTTCGCCCAGATAAAAAACTGGAAAGTTAACGTTTTGGATTCAAGTAAAACAGAAATCGGAGGAATAAAAGATACGACCATTGAAATATCAGGCGAAGGCGCATATGAAATGCTCATGAACGAAGCCGGAGTCCACAGGGTGCAAAGAATCCCCGCCACTGAAAAAGCAAGGGAGGATACACACCTCGACCGCAACCGTCGCCGTCTTGGCCAAGCCCTCGGCAACGAAATAAACATCAGGCCCCAGGATATAAGAAGCGAAACATACAAGGCTCGGGAGCAGGCGGACAATACGTCAACAAAAGAATGTCGGCGATAAGGATAATCCATATCCCTTCCGGAACGTGGTCACCTGCCAAACCGAAAGGAGCTTGCAACAGAACAAAGAAAGCGCACTCTCAATCTTGGCCGCCAGACTGTTAAACAAGCAAAAGCAAAAATTGGACAAAAACAGATGGGCGGAGCGAGAAGGGCCCAGATAGGAACAGCAATGAGGGAAGAAAAAATGAGAACCTACAACTTCCCCCAGGACAGAGTCACCGACCACAGGATAAACAAAAGCTGGCATGACATCGAATCGATAATGGACGGAAGGATAGAAAAAATGATAGAAAAAGTTTCGGAAGGAATGAAATAAACAGGGACTCCCCCCTGTTTTTATTTTTTTCTCAATGTCTTGACAATATTATTCTTTAGTATATGATATATTTATCATGAATCTTGAAATAGTTGCTGAAAATCAACTTCGAGGAATCAAGAAGCTGATAGATTCAAATGAATTGAACGTTGAACAACAAAATTTCCTGAGCCGGGTTTATGCCTCTTTGGCTGAACATCTGGTTGATTACAGGAATATCAAGAACCCCGATCGCTTATTCGAGTTCGTAATGGCATTGGGCCACTTGATGCAAGCATCCACAGTTGAACAGGCTCAAGAGATTGCTTCTGAAGTCTGGAAAATTGTTATTGATGCCTCAAAGCCACGAGTATTCGTGGCTTCAATCATTTTAGAATATAAGCCCTTGGCAGTAATCTGACATCGAACCGTTAGTGACGAAATCTTGAATACACCATGCTCTCGTGGAAACGCTATTGGCATAGGCACTGGATCCGCCGTAGTATTTCGAAGCTGCCTTGAATTCACCAGATTGCTTTCCTCCCCCCAAATCTTTGAGGTAAAAGAGCTGCCGCAGTAAAAGAATCTTTAATGTTCCACGGGTCAGCGATAGAGCTTCCCGTTTGTGACTTAACCTTATCATTATAAATATTCCAGGTGCTCGGGATGAATTGTGCTGGGCCCATTGCTCCGCCGAATCCGTATGCGATATATCCAGCTCTGGCGCAAGAAACCGATCCGTCGCTCCCTACCGACGCCTTGCAATGATAGTATGTTCCCGCGTACGAGGAAACGCAATCCGGTATCCAGCAAGAAACAGGGGTTTTCGCAAGCGTCCTGCCCGTGCTGTTTATAATACTCAATAATATTGGCAAATCCCTCGTCGGATGGATAATCCTTGAAACTGGTTTGCCATTACTGTATACCCCCGCTCCAGTATTAGTATTTGTAACATAGCACTGTCCCACGTTCTTGCCGATTGCCGACTCTTGGCTGATGATAGCCAGAAGAAAAGCCGGCCTAACCCCCACCGCGTTCCCGATACTGGTCGCAATATTCAAAGCGTCACCGAAGCTGGGCGCCTGCACCCCTTCGGCCAATCCGACTAATTGAATCAATTTCTTCTCGATTTCCGCTTTCTTTGCTTCAAGGTCCGCCTTCTGTTTTAATTGGGCTTGGTACTGGACTTCGGTCAAAGTCTGAAGCTGCTCTTTTGTTGTTTGGTGGCGGTCGATTCGTTCTTCTGGACGGTCTGCAGGGCTAAAAGGCTCTCCTGCTCCCCTTGCTGGTCTTCAAGATTAACCTTCTGTCCCTTGAGGGTGGCTTCTAGTTTCTGGAAATTAGTGAGCATGTCTTGATTTTTCGTACTCAATGTCTGAAGATAGACGAGGTTATCAAAAAAATCCGAAAGAGTCTTCGAGGACATTAGTATCTCAAGAAACGATTTCTGGTCTTCATTATTGACGGCTTGTATCAACAGTCCTATCTTGACCTTTTGGTCATCTATTTCAGTAGTAGTATCGGTAATCGATTGCTCGGTGTCTTTAACCTGGAAGCCCAGGCTCTTTATAGAAAGATTTTGATTGGTATATCTGGTAATCCAAATCTTGAAGCTTTTTAGTCAGGGCATCCACTTCGTTCTTTAGGGTCTGTTTTTCCGCCGCCGTTTTCGTGATGTCCGATTCGACGGCCTGCATCTTGTCGTTGAAGTATGACTGGCATTGACTTAAAAGGTTCTGGCATTCTGAGTCGGTAAGAATGTTACATTCCTGTTTCCATCCTTCCTGGCCACAGACCTTATCCAGATCATAAGCTGCTGAAACAAAAATAACAGGGATTAATATTCCTGTTATCATCAAAAAAATCAGTTGCTTCCATTTTTTAGCTTCAAAAAAACTAAAAAACATCATCAAGGCATTATTATTTCTCTTCTTCGGGAGCGGCTGTTCCTTCTTCCTTCTTCTCTCCCGCCTTCTCCGGCTCCTTCTCTATTTCTTCAATCGGCTTTGCTAGCTCCTCCTCAACTTTCTCCGGTTCGACGACTTGGACGACGATTTCCTCCGGGTTGTCGATTATCTTAACCCCCGCCGGGACAATAATGTCTTTTACGGTAATAGAGTCTTCGAAGGTCGCAAGCGAACCTACGTCTATCTTAATCTTATTAGGCAAATCTTTAGGCAGGGCCTTCACCGTCAATTCTTTCATATTGGTAATAAGGGTACCGCCGAGCTTCAGTGCTGGAGCTTCTCCGACTAGTTCTAAGGGAACCTCGGTTTCAACCTCTTCTTTCAGGTTGGGCTGGTAGAAATCAATATGGATGGTTTCTGAGGTCATAGGATCCGTCTGAGTATCGTAAATGAGCACGGAATACTTATTTCCCTCAACATCCAAATCTATCAAGGTTTCACCGACCTCCTTAAATGTCTTATCGAATTCCTTCTTGTCGACTTCCAATGAAATGCTCTCAATGCCCGGTCCGTACAATATGGCCGGCAATAAACCGCTCTCAGAAATCTTTCCTTTCCTGTTTTTTGCTTTAAGACTGATCATGATTATTTTTTCTTACTATTTATTTACCAGAAACTCATTCGAATAAAATGTCTCGTCCGCTCTAAACTTATCTCCCACGGCACAACCTATGCAGGCCGGTATCGCCAAGCGATAATAATCATAGCCCAAACTGAAGTTTCCCAAACTAATCGCGAAAGCCTTCACCCCTTTAGAGCCGACGCAGGTGCTGATAGTATCCTCTTTGTCGCAACCAGTGTAAGCGTAATTGCCCCATCCGTCTCCCTTGTCTTGGATGGAATAAGGATAGCAGGACGAAAAACATATTTCTTTCCCCATACTGTTTTCCACTTTCAACTTAAGTTCGCCACTCGAAACGTAACCGTTCTTATCGGTTACGACAACAAGGCTCTTTTTCTCATTTAAACCAATAAACCAAAATATTCCACCACTAACAACCAAAACTAAGAAAAGCAAAGCTAGTATCCTTAACTTAGATGCATTGTTTGGTTCAGACATATATTTGCCGCTGGATTAACAAACAGCGGATTATGTTTATCCTACTTTGGATTATATAGGTTTTCTTCTTTTTTTTCAAGTGCAAGTAAAAACCCGAGGTGGAAGCCTTGGGCAAAGAATTAAAAAGAATAAAATGATATTGCTGCGTTAATGAATTTTTTCCTTCTTAATCTTAATATTTTTACCTGTTTTCATAAAATCATCGCTCCCATTGAGCAGTCCCTCAATGCCTCTTATCCGTATGCAGGCTATGGCATTACAGATTCCCAAACGAATACTCCAGTCGATGTCCATTCCCGACTTGATAAGGCCGGAAACGAATCCCGAGCCGAAAGCATCGCCCGCCCCGGTCTTGTCAACGACTTTAACCTTTAAAGAAGTTGCATGATATATATATTCTCCATCCGCAACAAGAACTCCATTTTCTCCTCGGGTAACCGCATTGATTCCGGGATGAATCCTTTCTAATTCCTTCATTATTTCAACCTCTTTTTTGAAATCAACCCTGGTCAACAGAGATGCCTCGTCTTGATTCAAGAGTAAAACGTCAACTTTCTTTAATATCTTTCCCAGCTTTTTCTCCCCCAAAGCAATCTGCGAATTCCCCAGATTGATTGCGACCCTAATATCGTTCTTCTTGGCGAAATCGACGATATTCTCCGTAATATTCCTTAGCTTGCCCGACAAGGGAGCGAGATAGAACCAAGAAGCATTCATCCTTTTCCAGTTGATTCCTTTTTTATTCAACAATTCCGAAGCTCCTCTATAAGCGAGGACCGTTCTTTCTTTCTCGGAAGTGTTCATTATAACCGAATTATTGGTCGGCTTTCCGTCCCTCTGCACGAAAGACGTTTCTATCCCCATTCTCTTTAGCTCGGCAACGATTTCCTTGCCCGGAATGTCGCTGCCGACCGAACCGCAATACGCCACATCAAATCCCTGTTTTTTAAAAGTGAAGGCCGTATTCACTCCGCCCCCGCCGAAACTAAAATACATGTCTTTGATGTCCAGTTTCGACCCTAAGCCGAAACAAACCCCCTTTCCGGAAGAAAATCTCCTGTCTTTGACCAGTTGCTCTTTGTCAATCTTAAAGAAAATATCCCATGTGGCCGAACCGAATGTTATTACGTCCATATTATTTTTTACCCAAAGCTATTATGGTCTTAATGACTGTGTCGGCATTCAAGGAAATGCTCTCAATCCCCTCTTTGACCAAAAATTCTGCAAAGTCAGGATAGTCGGACGGTGCCTGCCCGCAAATCCCGCAGTATTTGCCTTTCTCCTTGCATATTTTTATCACCCTTTTTATTTCTTCCATCACCGCCTCGTTCTTTTCGTTTCCCAGGTGCGCCAGTCCGCCGTTATCTCTGTCCAGGCCCAAGGTCAGTTGAGTAAGATCGTTAGAGCCGATACTCATCCCGTCGAATATCTCCAAAAACTTCTCGGCTAAAATCACGTTTGAAGGAATTTCGCACATGACATAGACATCGAGATTATTCTCCCCAATCTTCCTCGTATCCAGCCCAAATTTATTAATAAGCTCCACCACTTTCTTGCCCTCCTCCAAGGTCCTGCAGAAAGGAACCATGACCATGACGTTGTTAATACCCCATTCCTCCCTGGCTTTCTTTATCGCCCGGCATTCCATCTTGAAAGCCGGCTGGAAAGTTTCGTCTACGTACCGGCTGGCACCGCGGAATCCTATCATCGGATTCTCTTCCGCTCCCTCAAAAGGAGAACCTCCCAAGAGATTCTTGTACTCGTTAGTTTTGAAATCGGAAAACCTGACAATGACTTTCCTCGGGTAAAAGGCTGCTCCTATCTGTGCCACACCTTCGGCCAGCTCAGTGACAAAATATTTCTCCTTATCCTTGTAGCCGACGGTCGCTTCCTCGATCTGCCTTAACTGTTCTTCGGGAATCTTGATCTCGCCTTTCTTAATCTTCTCATAATTATATAACGCGAGAGGATGTATCTTCACCTTGTTTGCAATGATGAATTCCTCTCTCGCCAGCCCGACTCCGTCAACGGGAAGGAATGACGCCTGGAAAGCGGTATCAGGCGAACCAATATTCACCATTATCTTCGTATCAAGCTTGGGTAGCTCGTCCAGATTATACTCCTTAACAGTAAAAGGAACTTCTCCTTCGAGGACTCTCCCCGTTTCACTGCTACTGCAGTCAACCGTTACCATCATGCCCGTTTTTAATTTCTTGGTCGCCTCTTTAGTGCCCACAATGCAAGGTATCCCTAGTTCGCGGGAAATAATGGCGCTATGGCAGGTCTTCCCCCCCTCATCGGTGATCACCGCGGAAGACATGGTTAAAATGCTGTTCCAGTCAGGGTCGGTCATTCTCGTAACAAGTATTTCCCCTCTTTTAAATTCGTTCATTTTTTTGACATCGGTAATTACCCTCACTACTCCGTGTCCGATTTTGCTACCTATGCTTATCCCCGTCAGAATCGGTTTCGTTTCTTCATCAATTTTGTATTCCAAATAAGAATGCTTAACTTTTGATTTTAAGGAATAGACCGTTTCTGGCCTGGACTGGACTATGAAAAGCTCTCCGCTTTTCCCGTCCTTTGCCCACTCCATATCCTGCGGATTACCGTAATGCTCTTCTATGATGCATCCCCATTTAGCGAGAGTCAGAACCTCCTCGTCAGTTAACGAGAATTTTTCTTGATCTTCTTTCGAAACTGCGGCCTCTTTAATGCCCCCGCTTTCGCGATAAACATATTTTCTGTCTTTCCTCCCCAAGTCTTTGGAAATTATGGCCTTGTATCCCTGTTTTAGAGTCGGCTTGAAAACGAAATATTTATCCGGGGTTATCCTTCCCTTGACTATCATTTCCCCAATGCCCCAGATTGAATTTATAAGAACGACGTTCTGGAACCCGGTATCAGTGTCCAATGTGAACATGATACCTGAAGAAGCGAGGTCGCTCCTCACCATCTTCTGGATAACCACGGAAAGATAGACTGATAGTTGTTCAAAACCCTTGTCCCTCCTGTAGGCAATCGCTCGGTCTGTGAAAAGAGAAGATATGCAGAGCTTGAACGATTCCAAAAGTTCTCTTTCTCCTTTGACGTTTAAATACGATTCGTGGGCTCCGGCAAAAGAAGCGTTGGGCAGGTCTTCGGCGGTGGCCGAACTCCTTACAGCCACATCTGTATTTTCCCCATACTCCTCACAGAGCTTTTTATAGGAAGAAAGTATTTCCTGCTTGAGATCATCGGGAATTTTACCCTTTAATATGAGGTCCCTTGATTTCTTTCCGGCCATTTGGACATTCTCCAGTTTATTCAAATCAAGACCGGCATAAATCTTCTCTAGTTTCTTGTCGATCCCGTTAAAAGAAAGGTAATATTTGTAGGCATCGGCAGTTGTCGCATACCCATTCGGAATCCTCACACCCTTATTCGTCAATAGTGAATACATTTCTCCCAAAGACGCATTCTTACCGCCGACGACTGGAACGTCCGTTTTTCTTATTTCCGAGAAGAATCGAATATTTTTTGACATTTTATTTCATGAAATACCCCCGGAAGAGGTACATTATGCCGATTATTAAAAACACTATGATGAATATTATATCCAGTATTAGAATTATGTCTCCTTTCTCTTTCTTCATATTATCAAACTCTTAATGCTTTTTACGGCCTGCTTTGGATCCGAATAATTTGGTATATGGTTATCCTCGAGATATTTTACTGCTGGCCCGACTAATTTTCCTCCGATAAAGCATCCGATGACGGGCTTATTAGGATATTTTTTCTTCAATTCTACGATAATTTTAGCATTATTCTCGTGTTCTGTCATTATTTGCGGGGTAGAGATGACCATAATCGCCTTAATATCGTCCTGCCTCAACAAAGCTTCTGTGCCGACTTCATATCTGTCGGCAAGAGCATCCCCGATTACGTCTAACGGATTACCTTTGTAAACAACTTTTTCCATGGCTTTCTTCTTTTCCAAAAACGATATCGTCTCTTTTTTTAATTTAGGAACATTGATACCCAATTCCGAACAGTAATCAACGGTTAAGACGCCCAGGCCTCCGCCGTTTGTGACAATTCCTAAGCCATTCTCGCATCTCGGCTGCCATGATAGAGCTTTGGATACATCAAAAAGTTCTTCTAAGGTATCCACTAATACAACTCCGCACTGCTTCATTGCCGCCTCATATATTTTGTAATCGCCAGCCAAGGATCCGGTGTGGGTCAAGGCGACCTCTTTGCCAGCATTGCTCCTTCCGGACTTGATCGCCACGATGGGCTTTGTCTTTGTAATCTCTTTAGCTATTTCCATGAATCTCCTGCCATCCTTTATGCCCTCAAAATACAAAACAATAACTTTCGTGCCTTCGTCTGTCTTAAGATATTCCAAAAAATCGCACAGTCCTAAGTCCGCTTCGTTGCCATAGGAAACGATCTTGGAAAATCCGAATTTTTCTTCTTCGCTTGCAGCCAGCATTGAGTCCAACAGGGCCCCCGACTGGGAAAGAAAGGCTATCTCCCCCTCTTTGGGGCTTAAGGGTGCGAAAGATGCATTGAGATTAATTGAAGGATTAATGACTCCTAAGCAGTTGGGGCCGATCAAGGGAATTCCCGCCTGGCTCGTCATTGCTTTTATCTCCTCCTCTCTTTTCTTCCCTTCTTCACCGGATTCTCTAAATCCGCTCGAAACTATCATTATCGCTCCGACTGTCTTGTCGCAACATTCTTTAACGATATTAGGAACGATTTTCGCTGGCACGGCGACTATCGCCAAATCGATTTTCTCCTTAATATCGCCTATCTTGTCAAAGCATCCCATCCCGAAGACCTTATCCCTCGAAGGATTGACGCAAAAAATCTTCCTCGAATCCTTTCCATCGAGAGCGTTCTTCGTTAGTCCGGAACCAACTGTATGCGGTTCATCACTCGCCCCTATAATTGCTATCGATTTAGGATTGAATATCTTATCAAGCTTCATATGATTATTCTTAAATCAGCTATGCACGCTTCGTTCTTATTAACCATGACTGGATTGAAATCAATCGATTTTATTTGTTCTTCGGCTATCGACATCTTGGAAACATTTGCAATTAATTCGGCTATCTTATCAATATCCGCTCCCTCCTTTCCCCTGTATCCCTCAAGAATTCTATGTCCCTTAATCTCTTTTATCATTTCTAAAGCTTCTTTCTTGCCTATCGGAGCAACCCTCAATGAAACATCTTCGATCAATTCGATGAATATGCCTCCAAGACCGAACATTAAAACCGGGCCGAATTGTTCGTCCCTCTTCATGCCCACGGCCACTTCGTTTCCAGACATCATTTCCTGCACCAAGATGCCTTCGATATTTTTACCTTCGATATTCTTCGTTATTTCGTCCCAGGCGACGGAAAGCTCTTCATTGTTTTTGATATTCACCCTGACGCCTCCGATTTCAGATTTATGGAATATCTTCTGAGCATGAACTTTTAAAACTACCGGATAGCTAATTTTATTCGCATAGTCAGTCGCTTTATCTTTGGAATTGAAAATCTCCGTCCTGCACAAAGGAAGCTTGTATTTCAAAAGAAGTCTTTTTGTTTCTTCAAAGCTAAGTATTTCCATGCCTTGATTTTAGCTCAAAGAAGATAAGATGGCAAATTATGTATTAATTTATTTTCCCTATCTTCTCAGCCAGTTCCACCAGCCGGCAAGAATACGCCCACTCGTTATCGTACCAGGACATAACCTTGACCATATTGTCATTGACCTTGGTATATTCCGGATCGAATATCGAAGAAAAAGTGTTACCGATATAGTCGGAGGAAACCAGGGGTGCCTTTTCCGAATGCAGAATTCCCTTGAATTCATCCTTGGCCGCGCACTCAGCAAAAACTTTGTTTACTTCTTCTACGGTCGTCCCCTTTTTTAATTCGCAGGTAAGATCAACCAGAGAAACGACTGGTGTCGGGACTCTGATTGCTATCCCATCCATCTTTCCCTTTACTGACGGGATTGCTTTCCAAATAGCCTTAGCCGCTCCGGTGCTAGTCGGTATAATGTTGACAGCCGCCGCCCTCGCCCTCCTCAAATCTTTATGGGGCAGGTCGAGTATGTTCTGGTCGTTAGTATATGAATGGACAGTGGTCATAAATCCTTTGACGATACCGAATTCTTCTTCTAATATCTTTACCAGTGGAGCAAGGCAGTTTGTCGTACACGACCCCATGTCAATAATATCTTCACCTTTGTATTCGTTGGCATTGATTCCCAAGAGATATGAAGGTATATCACCTTCGGCCGGCGCGGAGATTATGACTTTCTTGGCCCCAGCTTTGAGATGCTTCCCGGCTCCGTCTTTGTCTTTGAAAACTCCTGTGCACTCTAAAACAATATCCACTCCCAAATCCTTCCAGGGAAGTTTTTCCGGATCTTTCTCAGCAAACATCATTATCTTTTTTCCGCTGATTACGATATCCTTGTCTTCGACTTCAACTTTTTCGTTGAATATCCCGTAATTGGTGTCATATTTTAAAAGATGGGCCAGAGTTTTGGTATTTGTCAAATCATTAACAGCGACAATCTCCAAATCGAGCTTATTGTTTATCGCCGCCCTAAAAGCACACCTCCCTATTCTCCCGAAACCGTTGATTGCTATTTTTATTGGCATATGTGTATTAATCTTTTATATTTAATAATTCGCAGATTTTATTGCGGTCGAATCCGACCACGAACTCTCCGTTAATATCAAGAACCGGAACTGTCGCTTGCTTGGTCTTTCCGATCATCTCTTCTTGAGCCACAAGGTCAGCAGACACATCTATCAACTCAAACTCTATTCCCTTCTCTTCCAAAAACTTCCTTAGAGCTACGCAGTACGGGCAGGTCGGGGTCGTGAACAATCTGATATTACTCATGTTTATATATTTTTTTATTCAAATAATTATCTAGCATTCCCACGCTCGGGAAAAACATTTTCTCGGGCAGATTATTTATCTCAAACCACCTCCACTCCGTTATCTCATCCGGCTCCATTACCATTGGCTCGCCTTTATAGTTTTTACAAAGAAAGCCGATGGTAACAAAATGGGCATCGGGGACCTTGTCGTTCCCTATACTTACCAATTCTAAATCTTCCTTCTCTATCCTTATTCCCGTCTCTTCAAATACCTCCCTTGTGGCCGCCTCTTCGAAGTCTTCTCCAAATTCCATCTTTCCTCCGGGCATGGTCCACGTCCCTTCGCCGTGAAGCTCGCTGTCAGCCTTATCCGGATTATCATGCCTTTTGCCCAAAAGAACCCTCCCTTCTTTCAAAATTATGATTCCCACTCCGACTTTGACCATTCTCTCTTCCATGTTAATGCTTTAACATCTCTTCTATTTTACTCAATCGGTTGTATTTTGCCAACCTCTCGCCTCTGGCCGGAGCCCCGGCCTTTATGAAGTCCGAAGATAGTCCCACGGCCAAATCGGCAATGAATGAATCGCAAGTTTCTCCCGAGCGGTGCGATACCATCGTCTTCCAGCCGTATTCTCTGGCTAGCCTAGCCGATTCTAATATCTCGGTTACCGTCCCTATCTGGTTTATCTTCAGCAAAACCGCATTGCAGGCTTTCTTTTCGTAAGCCTCCTTAATCGTTTTAGGATTACTCACCAATAAATCATCTCCGATGATGCTTATCTTGTCCCCCAGTCTCGAAGTAATCCTCTCAAATCCTTTCCAGTCTTCTTCGGCAAAAGGATCTTCGAGTCCAATTATAGGATAGCTCTGCACCAGCTCGGACAGATAATTGAGGAAATCTTCTCGGCCGAACACTTCCGATTTCATTCCGTAGTACCCTTCGCTCGTTCCCTTTTCTCTTTTGTAAAACTGGGTTGCGGCAAGGTCTAAGATGAGATCGACCTTGTCTTCGTAATCCGATGCTTCAATCGCTTTCAGAATCAAGGCGATGGCAACCTCGGGAACGTCTATCTGTGGGGCAAAGCCCCCCTCGTCGCCGACGTTGACCGAAGAATGTTGGTATTCTTCCTTGATTATCTTCTTCAGCTTGTAATATATTTCCGATGCCATCCTCAAAGACAAAGAGAAATTATCTCCTCTGGGAACGATCATAAATTCTTGAAAGTCGAGACCGTTGTCCGCGTGCGCTCCACCGTTGATAATATTAAACGAAGGCCTGGGTAATTTGAAATCGTCATTACCGGCTATTTCCCCGATGTATTCGTATAGCTCTTTCCCTTTAGCCCGCGCTCCCGCCCTGCAAACCGCCATTGAGACTCCCACAATCGCATTCGCTCCCAGATTAGACTTGTCCCCAGTCCCGTCAAGAGCAATCATCGTTTCGTCGATTCCTCTCTGGTTGGTGCAGTCCGCCCCAACGATGTTCGGAGCGATTGTTTCGTTGACATTTCTTGTCGCAATTAAAACCCCCTTGCCCCCAAACCTCTTTCCCCCATCTCTTAATTCCACCGCTTCCCTACTTCCCGTCGAAGCACCCGAGGGAACAGCGGCGAAGAAAGAGCCCAACTCTGTGACACATTCAACTTCAACGGTCGGATTACCCCTCGAATCGATTATTTCCCGAGCTTTTATGGATTTTATTTTATTGCTCATCTTTTAATATATTCATAAGCGGAGATTACGGCTCTCGCGCCCTGACCGCAGGAAATGATTATCTGTTTTGCCTTGCCGTTATTGACGTCGCCGACGGCGAACAGGCCTGGTAAGCTTGTTTCGAAACTTTCAAAATTGACGACAATTTCTTTTTTCTCGTTCATTTTGACAACTCCTTCCAAAAATGACGTAGCTGGCTGATATCCCGCTTGGACGAAAATTCCCTCAAGATCCAAAGTCTTGTCCTGGTTTGTTTTTAAATCGACGTATAACAACTGGCTGACAAAATCCCCTCCCTTTATTTCTTTGACTTGCGCCGAAGTGATAATTTCTATCTTTTCCGCTTCCGAAGCTTTGTCTTGAACGTCTTTACCCGCCCCCACCTCCGGGCCGTATTCGAGGATATAAACCTTCTTTGCGTAAGCCGTCATGAAAAGAGCTGTTTCGAATCCGGCATATCCTCCTCCGACAACTGCGACCGTCTTGTTCCCGAATAGCGGTCCATCACAAGTGGCGCAATAACTCACGCCTTTCCCTAAGAATTCTTTCTCTCCTGGAACATTCAATTTTTTCGGCTCCGAACCGGTAGCGATTATAGCTGTCTTCCCTTCAATTCTTTTTCCGTCTTCAGTCAGGAAAATAAAGACATCGTTCTCCTTTTTTACTTCAACAACCTCGTCATCCAAAACCTCAACTCCCTTCTTCTTCATCTGCTCCTCCATCTTGGTAATCAATTCAAAACCCGGAATCTTTTCAAAACCCGGGTAGTTCTCGATATCAACCGCTTTCTCAACCATCTGTCCGCCAAAAGCCTTGGTTATGAGCAAGGTCTTCAGCTTCTGCCTCGCGGAGTAGATGCCGGCCGACATCCCTCCCGGCCCTCCGCCCACGATGACCAAATCATATATCATTATATCTTCATTTCCCTTAAGAATTCTTTTATCTTCGGACCGAATTCCGGATGGTTCAAAGCCAGGGTTAAGAACGACTTAAACCAAAGCATCTTGGTTCCGCATTCGAGCCAATCCCCTTTCATCTCGTAACCGTAGACGACCTTTCCTTCTTCGGCCATCCTTCCCAAGACCTGAGTGATTGAAAAATCCTTTTCCCGGGTCGATTTGTCCTTTCCTATGTATTCAAATACGTCCGGGGTCAATATCATCCTTCCAACCATGGCCAGGTCCGAGGGCGGTTCGTCCTTCGGCTTCTGGACCATTTTTTTTATCTTATAGAAGCTGTTGGCTATCTTTTCGACCTCTACCACCCCATAGCCGGAAAGCTTGTCTCTGGGGAGCTTTTTAAGCCCTATAACGGGCCTCTCGCAAGTGGCATAGACTTCTTTTAATTGCTCTAGGGCTGGCTGTTCCTTTGAATAGATAACGTCATCGCAGAAGAAAACGGCGCATGGATCGTTTCCGACAAAATCCTTCGCCTGGTATATGGCATTTACGTCCCCCTTGGCCTCCTTCTGTATAACGGCAGAAAAGGAAACCTTTTCCATAACTTCCTTCAGCTCCTTCAACATCTCCAATTCTTCTTTTTTGCCTTTTTCTTGTAGCATCTTTTCCAAAACGGCATCGCTCTTGAAATAGCTCAAAACGTCCTTCTGGTTCTGCCTTGTTACGAACTGTATTTCCTTTATTCCCGATAACAGTGCTTCTTCGACGTTATAGTGTACCAAGGGCTTATCCACCAAAGGAATCAGCTCCTTGGAAATAACCTTACTTAAGGGAAGGAATCTGGTCGCGCGTCCCGCTATGGGAAATATTGCTTTTTCTACCGTCTTTTTTTCCATATGTTATTTCTTACCTTTTTTTGACTTTCTCAAGAATGCCGGTATCTCAAATATCTTCTCCTCCTCTTCTTCTTTTTCCAATTCCTTCTTTTCCGCCTCTTTAATTTCAAGGGCGTTTCTCCTCACTTCCACCGCTTCTTCTTTCTTATCCTCGACTTCTTTTTTCTTCGTTTTCATTTTCTTTTTTACCTGAGATTTTTTAGCTGATTTCTTTTCCGCTTCGCTCAAAGTCGATAATATGGTAATCCTGACTTCATTTTTCAGTTTAGGATTCTGGGAAAGACCGAAGATGATTTTTGCGTTCGGCGCCAAATCGCTTATCTTCCCGCTTATCTGTGAAAGCATCTGGAGCGATAAATCCTTCGAGCCCTCGATGTTGAACATAACATTATCAGCGTCCTCGAAATGATAATCTAGGATGGGATTCTTCAATAATCCCTTGGCAATGTCTTCAATGTTCTCTTTGGCCTTGGCCTTGCTGAAATTCAGGTACGCTACCCTCTTTTTTCCTTCAAGTATGGTCTTGATATCCGCCCAGTCGATATTGATTAGTCCCGGAGAATAGATGGTCCTTAATAATCCTTCCAGAGATTCTGCCAGGCGATCGTTCAACAAATTCAGCGAATCGGCGAAAGATACCTCTTCTTTCGTCAGGTTGAAAATCTTCTCGTTCGGCAGAACCATAAAAGCATTGAGATTGTCTTTTATCTTTTCCAAAGACTTTAATGAAATATCCATCTTCTTTCTGCCCTCGAATGCGAAAGGAAGGGTAAATATTCCCAAGGTGGTCAAGCCTAATTCCTCGGTAATCTTGGTAAAGACGGGCGTAGCCCCTGTCCCGGTTCCTCCTCCGAGAGAAGAAACGATGATATACAGGTCCTTGCCGTCGCTAAAGATTGACTTTAGCTTTTCAATGTCCTCCCTGGCCGCCTTTCCCCTATTTCCACGTCCCTCCCGGTCCCCAGTCCCCGGGTCAATTTCTGTCCGAAAGAAAAAGTCTTCAGGGCCTTAGGCAACGACTTCAAGGCCTGGCTGTCGGTATTAACGGCCAGAAACTCAATCTTCTGGGAAGAAAAATCCTTGAGCTTTCTCAACAGTTCGGCGATTATGTTTCCTCCTCCGCCTCCGATTCCGATCACCTTGATCCTTATCTTCTTCATCGTGGCTTCGATGTCTTTGATTTTTTTAGCCGGAGCCACTTTCTTTTCTGCTGCCGGCTTCTTGATTTTTTTCTTGGATTTTTTCATCTTGTATATTATATCCCTATTTTCAATTTGGACAAAGTTTCATCGAATTCCTCGTTGGTAACGTTCTCTTTCCCCAATACCGCACAATTGAAACATATTTTGTCATCCTTCCTTCGGGGAATTATGTGCATATGGGCGTGAAAAACCGTCTGTTCGGCATGAATCCCGCTCGCATGATACAGATTGATTCCGTCTACCCCTAGATTCTTTTTCATGCTTTTAGCAATTTTCTGGCAGACCGAACCGACCCTCTCGAGCACCGCTCCATCCATGTCGAAAATATCATTGCAGTGCTTTTTAGGGATGACCAGCGTGTGCCCCTTGGCCATAGGATGGACATCCAAAAAGGCCAGAACCAAGTTGTCTTCATAGACCTTGTAACTCGGTATCTCGTTATTTACTATCTTGCAAAAGATACATTCTTCCATATGTTTTTATTCTATTAATTCTCCGCAGGAAACGCTGACGTCTAGCTTGTCCGCGACGTTAGTCTCAACCGCCGTTTCGATCACGCAAATGTCGTTCCCTTTCTTATATCCGGAAACTCCGGACAAGGTCCCTTCCCCGACATTGGAAAAATCTATCATAAAGCCACTGTTTAAAAAGTACTGGCTGATTTTATCAGTATCATCGTTGGTAATGCCAGAAGCGCTGAATCCTTTTCCCGGTATAATAGTCGAATCTACCGTATCGCCGTTATCGACGTTCCAGCTGAATGCCTTTCCCGAAATATCTGAAAAGCCTATCTTCGTCTGCTTCTCGAGGTTATTTAAAATTACAAAAGAGGCATCCTTGGTCAATGTCCCGTTTGCGCCGGGCTTGTAGAAAAAAATTAAGTACAGGCCGCCAACGACTAGGGCGAATATTATGAATATGAATAAGATATTCCTGTTCATCTCGCTTTAATAATAATTCCTCGTTCCGAAAAGGACGAAAAACACAAAGAACCCGAAACCGATAGTCATCCCGGGAATAAGACCCGCTAGGCCAAATATTCCCAAAAACCCGACTTTCCACAGATCGACCGGTTCCTTGTCGATTATGAACTCCATGAGACTGTAAAAAAGAATGACCACGAAAGCGATCAAGAAAAGGAACGTGACCCCGAGGAAGAACCACTCCTCGACCTTCATCATACTGTAAAGCAAGTTGTGTATCAGAAGCGAGACTAGGCTCGAAGAAAGATAAATATACCAGTTTGATTCTTTTTGTCATCATATATTTTTGTATTTTTTTATTAGTTCGGAAGTAGGGACTCGAACCCCAATTCCCAGGGCCAGAACCTGGTGTCCTACCATTAGACGACCTCCGAATATATCAATCCCTCAAATACTTTCTAACAGCAAAATACGAAGAAAGCAAGCCCAGTCCTATCCCGACCGTCAAATCCAAAAGCAGGAAGGTCCAGACATTGGAAACGAAAAATCCGTAGGCGTCAAAACCCATGAAAAGGCTCTGCAACTGCTGGTTAAAAGAAAAGAGTATCAAAAAGAACATGCGAACGATAAAATGGCCGCAAAGAACCGCACAAAGCTCCTTGGATGAGGAAGGGTCCACGGATGAAGCTATTCCTCGCCCCGACCAGCCTCATTATCTCTATTTCCTCTTTCTGCGAATAAATACTTAACCTTAAAGTGTTAAAGGTAACGATTATGGCAATCAGGCTCAAGAAAACCGTCAATGATATTCCGATAGTTTCAATACTTTTCGTAATTTCCGAAAGTTTGGCAATCACGTCTCCCCTCTTGTAATCATCGACTGTGCTAATCATGCTTTTATATTCGTCCTTATTGAAATAGTCGGATATTTCCTTGTATTGCGAAGGGTCTTTGGTCTGTATTCTAAGTGTCGGCAGGAACGGGTTGGTCCCTATGAGGCTCAGAGCCTCCATGTACTGGTCGCCCTGGTGGGCCGAAACGAAAGCGTTGTAGGCGTCTTCAGGAGAAACATAATCCGCCTTCTTTACGTCGGGCAACTTGGCAAGGTCGTCCCTTATCTGCAAAATGGAATCCTCGGCAACACTGGCATTAAAGGTTACTGATATGTCTATTTTGTCTTTCAGTTGATCCGTCAAATATCGCACGCCTCCCTGGAAAAGATAAAGGGAGGTTCCTAATATTACGGCTATGAAAATGACGAGAGAAGTGGCAAAGGTCAAAAATCCCTGCCTGACTAGTCCTTCCCATCCGCTCTTAATGATTTTTCTTAAATAGTTGACCATATAAGTTACAGGGAAAATACCCCCTTCTCTTCATCCCTTATTATCCTTCCGTCTTCAATGGTTATTACCCTCCTTTCCAGAGCGTTGACCGTTTCTTTGCTGTGGGTCGACAGTATGACCGTCGAACCCGCTTCGTTAATCTTCAAAAGTATCTTGATGATATCCCTCGTGTGGTAAGGATCGAGATTTCCCGTCGGCTCATCGGCTAAAATGATCTTCGGGCGATGGATAAGGGCCCTCGCTATCGAAACCCTTTGCTTCTCTCCTCCGGACAATTCCTTGGGAAGGCAGTTCAATCTTTGCTCCAGTCCCACGAGTTCGATCACCTGCATGACTTCGTCTTTGACGAGCGAATCCTTGAAGTCGAAAGCTTCCAAAGCGTAAGCAATGTTTTCGTAAACCGTCTTATATGGCAAAAGCTTATAATCCTGGAAGATGAAGCCCACTTTCTGCCTGATGGTATAGGCATTGCTTTTTTTGACTTCCAGAGTATCAACGTCATCGAAAAGGACCACTCCCGAAGTCGGTTTCTCCTCGCAAGAAATCAATTTAAGTATAGTCGTTTTTCCGGCTCCGGAACGCCCGCAAACGGTCACAAACTCCCCGTCTTTGATATCGAAAGAAACGTTATGTAGGGCGACCTTCCTCTCTTTCATTAGATTCGGCGCATATTCTTTTGTAACATTCCTGAATTCTATCATCTTACAATTTTATCTCTTCTTCTATGAATTTATCAAGGTCTCCGTCTAAAACCTTGTCCGGCTGGGTCGATTCGACATCGGTCCTCAAGTCTTTGACCATCTTATATGGATGAAGGACATAGGAACGTATCTGGTTCCCCCAGCTGGCCGATACCTTTGCGCCTTTTATCTTTTTTAATTCGTCTTCCTTCTGTTCTTCTTCGTGCTGGTACAGTTTACTCATGAGGATCTTCATCGCCCTGTCCTTGTTCTTCCCCTGCAATCTTTCTGACTGGCAAGCGACGGCTATGCCCGTCGGTATGTGGGTAATCCTCACCGCCGACTCCCTCTTGTTCACGTACTGGCCTCCCGGGCCCGAAGATTTGTAATAATCGATCCTTAGGTCGTCCGGTTTGATATCTATCTCTCCATCTTTTATCTCCGGCAAAACTTCGACCAAAGCGAACGAGGTATGCCTCAATTGTTGAGCCGAGAAGGGAGAAATCCTCACTAGCCTATGAACGCCAGTTTCCCTTTTCAGTAATCCGTAAGCGTACTTTCCTTCAATCGCCATTGTTACCGATTTGATTCCGGCACCTCCTTCTCCTTTGGACTCATCTAATATTTTAACCTTAAAGTACCCACCTTCGCAATACCTTTCGTACATCCTCAAAAGCATGGCCGTCCAGTCTTCAGCATCCTTGCCACCGGCTCCAGAATAGATGGAGAGTATCGCATCTCCCCGGTCATATTTTCCGCTGAAATATGTTTCTCTTTCCTTTGCTTTGATTTTGCTCTCGAACTTTTCTAACTCGTCGTTAAGGGCTTTTTCTTCCAGGACTTCCGCAAATTCATAAATATCCTTGAGTCCTTTTTTGAGTTTCTCTAGGGATTCCGTATCTTCCTTGAGGTCGGACAGTTCCTGCGATAATTCTCTCGCCCTTTCCTGGTTGTCCCAGAAGCCCGATTCCTGCGTTTCTTTCTCTAGTTCGACTATTCTTTTTTCCTTATTATCAAGGTCAAAGACGGTCCTCCAAAGCGAGGACCCTGCTTCTCAAGTCTTCTAATGTTCTTTCTTTTTCCATTGTTTGCATTATATCAAAAAAAAGAAAAAGGGAAATAAAAAAAGCCCCTTTCGGGACCCTTTTTACTTTATAACGAAATACTCGCTTTTCTTTATTTCCGCATCTTCCGGCTTTGGATTGGTGGCTTGCGCTTTTTCCTCGTGCGCCTGCCTCAGGTATTCTTTAACTTTCTTCCTCTCTATCAAGAGATAACAAATAAAACCGAGTAACATGAAAAATGTTCCGATTGAGATTACCGAATAGACGAGAACGTTGTTGCCGACGAAATTGACTACTCCCGCGCCCAGCTCCATTCCCTTGGTAACGTCAATCGTCAAATCCTTGCTGGCGGGGGCTATCCCATCGGCAGAGGCCTCAATTGTGCTTACGACATTATTGTCTCCGTAATCGAAATCCGTTGCCGAATTGATTTTAGCCTTGAACGTGATTACCTTTGAAGTTCCGGTGGCTATCGTTCCAACATTGACGCTGTCTATACCGCCACTGTACGCTTCGCTCCCGACCTTAATATCGGAAACCGAGCCGATCTTATCCGAGATCTTGCTCTTGACTACGACATTATTCAGCGGATTGACCGTCGGAGTGATTATGATATTGAATTCTATGTCGTCATCGGGATTGGCATTGATTGAATTCTGCCACGAGGTTTCTCCCTGAGTGATATTCCTTGCCAGAGGCTCCAAAACGACGGTGCTCGAGGTTGTGCTGGTTGCCTGATTGGACGCCGCTGAACCATTCTGTACGGCCGGGGCTGTTGTTGCGCTGGCAACACTGTTTTGGCTGCCAGAGAAAGAATACAGTCCCCCGTCGCATCCTACAGCGTAGACCTTGTAGTAATAGGCGGCATTGGAGCTCAGGTTCTTATCCGTAAAACTATTGGCGGCTCCGTAATACGCAACTGCTCCATCGGAAGCAGAAGCGGGATAGCCACCCTTCTTCCTCACAACCATGGTGCTACAGGAATTTGGACTCTTGTTCCAGGAAAGCTGTATCTGCGAAGAGCTTATCGTCGAGGCCATAACATTCGAGGGCGAATCGGGACTAGTCAAAAAGGCTACATCCGGACCCAGGCTTCCGTCACTTCCTTCGGCTCTGTAGTGATAGGTTTTGCTATTCGACAATCCACTGATGTCATATTTGAAAACACCGCCACTATTTATATTCGGGACCCAGGGAGTAGAATTTCCGTAGGAATCGGTCTCTCCCCAGTCAAACCTGACGCTTTGGCCGGTGCTGTAATTCAAAACCCCTTTGAGGGTTGCCGAATTAATGGTGACGCTTTCCGGCTTTGATGTCGAAATATAGGGCACGGCTCCGTATCCGGATTTCCTGACCGTAATGACGGCCAAGTTTGAATTGCTATATCCTCTGCCGTCGGTCACTTTTAAGGTGCATCTGTAGCCCTTATCCGCAGGAACGAAGGGAGCGTAAAAAATCGGTTTCAAAACATAATTACTCGACAGGTTGCCCCCGTCACAAGACCAATAATAAGTGAGAGAACTGTCATATTTTCCCGAAGCCGATCCGTTGAGAACGATCTGGCTTCCTTGCCCGACATTGATGTCTCCCCCGGCCGAGACACTGATTCCGTTTGTATCGAATGGATTGAGATAGTTCACGCCGACATAAACCGAAGCGGTGTCATTGGCGGTATTCCCGGATCTTGTAACCGTGACTGTGGGATTATGGACTCCGTTTGAATTGTAGGTGCACAAGTTGTATGCAGTATAGGTTGTGCTGTAGCTTTGGTAGGTCACGCCACCGTAAAGGCCGTTATCCTCGCAGGAGAAAACGTAAGTAAATTCTCCCGTTCCGTAATCCGAAGCTGTAGCCGTCAAGCTTACCTTCAGGGGTGTTGCGCCCGAAGAAGGAGTGGCCGACAAGGAAACGGACATCTGGTTAAAGGTATAGGTTTCCTGCTTTCCTCTTACAAAAATATTTACCGAATCGGAGCCGCTGGCTCCGTAGCTGTCGGTGGCGATAATCGTACAGCTGAAACTTGAGTCGGCATAGGTTAAAGGCGGAAAGAATATCGGATTAATGATATTGTAATTCGACAAGCTTCCTCCGTTGCAGCTCCAGTGATAAGTCAAAGGACTCCCGCTCGAATCGCTGGCCGTAGCGTTTATGGTGGGCGCCGAAGTATCGTCTACATGCAAGTCGTTTCCAGCGTTGACAGATACATAGGTCGCCGAAGAACTAGTATTTTTTACGAGTATGTTAAGCGAACTGGCTGCAGACACTCCCTGGCTGTTATAAGCGGCAAGGGTACAGACATAGGTCGTATCGCGGGGAACCAGCGGAGCGGAATAGGTCGGATTCAAGATATTGTATGCCGACAAGTTCCCTCCGGTGCAGCTCCAGGAATAGGTAATAGCGTATCCGTTCGTATCGGAAACATAAGCCGAAAAAGCGGCAGCCTGGCCCTGATTAATTTGAATGTTGTTTCCAGCGTTTATCACTATTGCCGCCTGGGCTTTTCCGGCAAAAGACAACAACGCAAAAAAGCTCAATAACGAGGTAAAAAGCAATTTTGAAATTGTTTTTTGGGGTTTCATTTTCATATATAATACTAAAAGATGGCTCTTTTGTCAAGAGTGCAGGGAAACGCAACGTTGCCCGTAATTAGCCTGGGGATCCGTCTCCTTTGATTATTTTCGTTTTCCTGGGCTTTGGTTCGGGAGCCACGACTTCTTCCCTATTCTGCTTCTGGTATTCTCTGCTCTTCCTTCTTTCAATCAAAAGGTAGCAAATAAAACCGAGCATCAGCAAAAATGTTCCGACGGAGATTGCCGCGTAAACCAGAAAATTACTGCCCAATAAATCAACCAACGCGGCGCTTGTCTCCACGCTCTTTGTGACGTTAATAGTTAAATCCTTGTTGACGGAGGGGATATTATCCGCCGAGACTTCCGTCGTATTCGTTAGGCCGGAACTACCATAATCAAAATCTCCGCTCGGACCCACCTTCACTCTGAAAGAAATTATCTTCGAATCCCCGAAAGCTATATTCCCCACACTGGCTCCTCCGCTCAAACCTTCATAGCTCAACTTTGAAGGAAGGGTATTCTTGATCGTTACATTACTTAATCCGCTCGGACCAGCCGGAGTCACTATTACATCGATTTCTATCTCGTCTCCAGGGCTGACGGATACGGAATCGGCTAAAGCCGTATTCTTTGTTAAGTTCTTGGCCAAGACATCGACCACCATATTTGATGCCACTGCATTCGATGCGGCCGAAGATACTCCCGGCAAAGTGGCCACCCTTATCTGGCTCGCAGGACTGGTTGAGAAAGAGTGCAATCCCTGGTCACAGGCTACCGCCCAAGCCTTATAATAATAGATGGTATTAGGATCCAAGTTGGTATCGACAAGGCTGTTTCCCGGGCCGTAATAGATTGAAAGACCATCGTCAACACTAATAGGATACCCGTACATCTTCCTGACTATGACCGTATTACAGGAAGCGTCTCCGTTCGTCCAACTCAAGCCTATTTGATTGCTCTTTATGCTGTTGGCACTAAGATTGGTCGGAGCATCGGCAAGAGTCACGAAAGAAACATCTTGGCCGTAGACAGACGACCCGTTACTCAAAGCCTCAGCCCGGTAGTGATAGGCCTTGCCTTTCTGCAATCCGGAAATATCTGCGCTGAAAGAATCTCCTTGGTTTTCGTTAATCAAATTGGTAAGGTTACCGTAAGATGTATTCTCTCCCCAATCAAACCTCGCCTGGCCGCTATTGCCGCTTATAATTCCATTAAGATCTGCTGAATACTGGTCAATATCGCTCGGACTGTTGGTCGTTACCGAGAGACCGCCGGCCGAACCGCCCGACCCCGCGACTATTATTTGCACCTGGTCATAGGCCGTGAGGAAAGCCGAATCGACTTTCACTTTGGCGATATATGTCCCCGGCTGCGGATAGCTACAAACGTTCAAAGCGGTATAGTCGAAATTATTGGCTTGAGCTGTCGTAAATTCGTAGGTTCCATCATTGGTACAGTCGAAACTGTAAGTTATGGGATAATCGTAAAGACCGGCTCTGGTGACATTGGCGGTCAGATTAATATTATTCAAAGGAGCCGAACCAGAATTCGGATTGGCTGACAAGGAAACGGATAGCGTTTGAATGCCGCCACCTCCTCCACCGAGACTGCTATTGTTGCTGCTACTATTGCTACTACTATTACCACCGCCACCTCCTCCACCACTGGAAGTCGCAGGCTCAATAGTAATAGTGACCGAAGACGACGCCGAAAGATTGGCCACATCGGTTGCGGTTATGGTGCAAGTATAATTAGTACTAGCAGAAACCGTTATCGGAGCACTATATGTCGGATTGAGGACTGTCGAGCTCGACAGCGTTCCTCCGGTGCAAGTCCATGAATAAGTCAAAGCTTGTCCCTGAGGATCAGTGGCTGTCGCGTTTAAAACTGCTGTCGTCCCCTGCTGGATATCTTTATTGGATCCGGCGTTGACCACAGGTGGCTGGTTATTGGTGCCACCTCCTCCCCCGCCTCCGCTATTAGAAATTGTAGCCCTGAAAACCACGTTTCCTTGAGCGGGCCATCCCCCGGCAATATTTCCAATATTGACCTCAACCTCGCCACCGGTGATGGTTACAGGCAGGCTAGTTCCTCCGCTCGTAGTCTGGTTAGGATACCAGATAGCCGTACTATCAAAAGCCAAGGTCTGGGAAGAGCTCACGTTTATGGTCGCCGTATCCGTTACTTGGGAAGCATTGTCCGAAACGATAGTTCCCGTGGTAACAATCGTCGAAGATGCCGTTGTCGGAAAGCCTATCATCAGCTTCGTATTGTTTGCAACGGTTCCATCAACAGTATTGTGGTAATAAAAACGGAAAGAAATGGCGTCTCCTCCGCTAGCTGAGATTGGATCCCTCCAGTTAGCCGATCCAGCGTTGACCGCAGCAGGATTAGTGGTTCTGTTTTCAAGCGTTAATGTCTTGAGATCATTGGACATATTGTTGAAAGCCGGCGTTGTGGCTTCAACTGCACCAACAACTGAAAACAAAATCAAAAAAACAAGCACTGCAAAAGCTCTAAAATGTTTCAAGAGTAATAAAATTCTCATATTAATATTTTTTTCTTCCATGTCTTCGTTGTAATTAATAAATAAGTGGTGGGGAAATTTCTATGCGCCGACTCCTCCTGCTGGGCCGTCCCCTCCGCTGCTGCCTCCTCCAGAGCTACTTCCGCCTCCAGAGCTACTTCCGCCGCTGTTCGAGCCGCCTCCACTACTTCCTCCGTTTCCTCCGTCGCTAGAATCGGACGCGATATATACCGATAATGTTCTAGTGTCGCCGCTCCATCCAGCTCCAACCAGATCATTCCCCCGATAAAAGAAAAATAGAAATATTTTATCGGAAGTAATCTTGGTATCCGCATTTCTAGCTATGGCCCTGTAGGTCGTTATATTCCGATCCCATAGGGTCTGATTCTCAGCGGAAAGATTGAAATAGATATCAAAGGTTCTGTTGTCCTGACGGCCGACCAATTGTCGGATTTGTCCGGATTCGAAGACGGATATACCGTCTCGAGATACCTTCACGTATCCGGCCATCATTTGCCGGACAACGTCGTTGTTCTTAGGCGATACATTGATATGTTCCGAAGCCTCTTTGAGGCTCATTGGAGCCATATGGTCCCAGGGCACTGCCGTGAGGTTAGCCGCCGATGCTATGCCTATGGTTAGGCATATGAGAATGACGATAACCATTGTAATTCTGACTTTTAACGACATAAGATACTCTCCACCACCATGATAATCATGGCAGGTGCCTTCCTTTATTAAAAAGAGAAGCATCTGCCATGAATAAATTTAAAAGAACCTTCTAAGGTTTTATGCAACTTAATAGTATAGTCTTTAATAAAAAAGTCAAGGTTGTCCTCGCTTCTTTAATTATGCCTATTTACTCGCCTATTATCTTTCAAGTGTTATTAAGAAAATCACCTTATTTAAAATATCGTCTTGCCTTGAGACAATAAATATATGATGACCTTCAAAAGAACCGTCATAAGCTCTTCCCTGTTCATCTGGTCTAATGGCTTGTCTATTGAAAACGGCAACGAAACGTTGCTTGTCCCTTGATTACTTGTGACATCGCCGGTAGCACCCGAAGAAGTGGAAGTCGAAGCCATAATGCTGTAAGAATACTGGGTGGAAGAATCAGCCCCGCTTTCATTCTCAACCAACGGAATCAAAAGCACTGAGGCTTTGTCGATGCCGAGGTTGTTGACGATCAATTCTCCTTTCTTGTCCGCATCAAGCTTCAGTTCCTTGACTTCATATTTGCCGTAATAGTCCCAAACGACCGAAAAGACCCGGATATTATCTTGGTTCTTGCCGTCGAAATCAAGCTTCAGGTCCTTCCCCGCCCCGCCGAACTTCTGCCAATTAGCCGACCAATCGGAAAGGCTCTGTCCGATGGAAAGAGTGCTGTCTCCTGAAAAAGGGATTAGGTTGGAGAAAGGAATTAAGTGCATATCCGTCAAGTTCTTGTTGGCATAGCAATACTTCGTGCTTACCGAACAATCGTTGACGTAAGAGGCTATCACCCAATTAGTGAAAACATCGACAAAAGTGTCTGTCTGGCTCTCTTTCTTTAGGGCATCATTGATGCTCGCGATTCCGATATCGTTTGATTTCAAAGAATCGACGAGTACTTTTGTTCCGTACTGGTCAACCAGATAGTGCCCGAACATCGAAACCACCCCGTAGTCGGAAACGTCATTCGTCCAGTTAGTCAAAGAAACATACGGCTTGTTAACGAAGGTTTTGATCCTCTGCTTTAGATAGCTGTTCTGGTTTGAAGGATCGCTGTACCCGAGCAGGGTCGGAGAGTATTCGGCCCGCAGCTCGTTCAGCCATACGTCTTCCGGCGTTCCGGTCCGATTCTCTTTCTGGTTGAATTCTATAACATGAGTGAACTCATGGGAAACCTCGGGATACAATAGAGAGCTCGACAGGTCGTCGGTATTCAAGTATATCATCTCTCTCTGATTAGACATAGGAACTATTGTCTTTTCGTATTCGTCGGTATTCCTGAAATATCCTTTGGCCTCCGGCTTCATCGGATAGAAGAGCATGGTTACTCTCTTGTCCGAAGGAGCGATCGAAGGATTCCATTCCGAGCCGTAGATATTGGTAAGGTTCGGATAGATGTTGTTGGTGAATTCGGTCGAAAGAGAATCGATGGTCGAAAGAATCGACTGCTTCTGCGCGTCGGTCAGATTGTTGAACCAGATGTTGTCGACATAAATATATGCGTTACCCGAAACCTTTTCCAAGGTTGCCGACACTTGGAAGCTATAAACGGTCGAACTGCTGAAGGACTGGTCGACAAAAAAGGTGTTTATCTGTCCCTGGTTATCGGCCTTTGCGAAAGACGGCGCCGAGAGGAAGACGACTGAGGAGAGTATTAGATAAAAAAAGATGTTCCTTAATTTCATTTCTTTATTCAATACTATCACAGTTTTTTAAAAAGACAAATCATATACTATATCAACGGAAAATAATTATTTTTGTTACAAAAAGAAAAAGCGCACTCTAAAGCGCGCCCTCCCTTTTTCCTCTATTTCTTCAGCGCCGCCAGAAGATTTACAAGGACAGTCATAAGTTCACTAGTAGACATTTGACTCAATGGCTTGCTGATGGTAATCGGGCCCAGAGTCAAGCTGCTAGAAGTTTGCAAGCTGGCCTGATACTTTTTGACCGCATTCTGCGTTACTGGTCCGTAGTAGCCAGTTACGTTGGTGGTTTTTGGGAAAAACCCCAAGTCTTTTAAATGCTGCTGCAATGACTTTACGCTATCTCCCGTACTCCCGAGAGTGGTACTAGCTATTAACTGATCCACTTGTGGCTGAGCTGACGTACCAGTATTGCTTCCAGTTGTCACGCTACTGTTTTGAGAAGATTGCTGAGTGGAAGGTGTGGTAACTGCCTGACCCCCGCCACCCCCGCCACCACTGCCTATTACAGGCGGTGCCGGTGCGACTACTTGTGCTGGAGAAATACAAGACACTGGATTTGGATCAAAAGTGATAACTAACGTATCTGGCCCGGTAATTGTTAAAACGCTCGCATGGGTCGCCGAACATGACTCAGCAACGCCCCCGTTACCGCTCAAAGAATATCCAGTGGGCGAAACAAGGGTAAACGTTTGAGAATCCGGGACAGTAACCGTTAAAGTTGTTGCTCCAACCGCCATTGTCGTAGCCATCGAACCATTCAATATTGTATAATTGTTTGAATTGATTGTAAGTGTCGTATCGGCATTAAAATTCAAAACGTTCGCAACAACAGCATTTACAGCCCCACCGGAAATAATCACAGTAATTAAGACAGCGACAGTCGTGACAGCTAATTTAATATTGTTTTTAATCATTCTTTGTTTCTAAAAGTTTTTAATAAATTCTCGGGCAGAAGGTCTGTCGACTTTATTGATTATAAAAACATATAAGCCAAACCTATGCCCTCTGAATTTTAATCACCGCTAACCTAGTCTGCCGCATTTCCGGTTAAGGTTAATCTTTCCCAAGCTGTACCTACGCAAAGATATAATAAATGACCAATATCAGCCCCATCCTTTCTCACGTATAAACTTCCCGTAGGACAAGCACCGCCACCAATAGGAGTTGCAGCGCCAGTTTTAATAACGGTTCCGCTTGAAAGAACGATATCCGTTGTCATACCATTCACACCATGCATATCAATGCCTGTGGCTATTGGACCAGCAAGCGTAAGTCCTCTTGCGGCACTACTTCCATCGCTAGGATCGGCATTACCTAGAAATATACTTCCTACGTGTGCATCTTGAGTAACCTCAGCCCATAATACATTTGCATTGACAGGTGTAACAGATGTAGGTGCGCCATCGGCCCCCGCCTGGAGAGTAAATAAACCAGCAGTAACTGCTCCGGTTGCAACATTGTCCATAACAGTTGTTTTACCAGATATGGCTGTCAAATTGCCTCCTATCGGAGATACTGCACCAGCACCTATTACTAAATGACTTTGAGTTCCGTAAGCATCGTTAACATTCTTTACCATTGATACTCTTGGTGCAACACCGACAAGCTGAAGATTGGCCTGGTTATTGGTTGCATTCGCAACCCTAAAATAACCTCCGATTAAACTTTGCACCCCTCCTGTTGGATTGTTTACTGATTGAAGACTGACCTGTAGCGGAATATAATTGTCTGTTAACGTTGGAAGTACCTGTGGAGTTCCATAGGTTCCGATGCGGAATAAGGTGTTAGCTATCCCATGAGTCATAACGGCTCCCGTTAAATCAATTCCATCTGTTACTGCCGCTCCGGTCATTGTGAGACCAGTGATACCCGTCATTGCTCCGGTAGTAGAGACACCCCAGGTACCGCTATTGATTGCCACTGTTCCGGCTCCGCCACCAATAGTAATAACATTAGTCGTTGCAGCATCACCGATATGGATAGTTTTGGCACCCGTCGCACCAGTGCCTAGGCTCAAAGCTAAAGCACCCGTTGAATCACCTAATTTAACTGCTCCCGTCTGGGCTGTGCCGCCGATTGTAATCGTACCCGTTGTGGTCGTAGGTCCGATTGCATAGTTTGAAGTAGTTATGCCGTCTATGGTCACGTTACCGGTACCAATAACGCTCGCTTGGTCCAGCGTTAGCGTCGCACTGGCGACTCCGGCAAAACCGAAAGCAACGGCCAAAGTTAAGATTCCTAATATTCTAAGTTTGTTCATTTTATTTTTTATTTTAATTAGATTTGTAATTGATTATTGCCTGTTATGATTAACAGACAATAATATCGACCTTTGTCTTTTTCATTAAAAAACCAAAGTATCGCTACTTTGGTGCGGAGGTTCCGCTCTTGATTGTTTGGACAACTTGGCTTGAATCGCTGATCGGACCGGAGAAAACAATATGTTCTGGATTCAAATAGAGTACCTTGGGCGACCAGATGGTCTGCGATAACGGGGCTAATTGGAAACTAGACTTCGTGGAATCCGTCGAATCTTTAACCATCTGAATGAGATAGGCGTCTGTCAGATTCAGTCTCGGAAAAGAAGAAAGCTTTCCAACATAGGCTTCGCCGGTGGTCAGATAGACGACCGAATAATTATTCTGGGACTGCGTCCTTGTCTGAAAATAAATACTGGCCGCTATCGCCAAGGCGATTATTGCTAAACAGATTAAAATAGTTACTAAATTTTTGCTATTCATATATTGTAATCAAAAAATTATCAATAAAAAATTATTTGCAATCTATATATTAATTCTATATCGAATAAATCCTGTGTCAAGTGAAATTTATATTTTGTATTAAAAACAAAAAAGACACGCCTCACAAGAGCGTGTCTTTCCGATTCTTAGCTATCGGGAAACTTCGAGACTATACTCTAACTTATCTAGTTAAGTTCTGAGTATTTGTCGGTAAGCTCTGTACCAAGTAATCCTTAGTCCAGTCTTGTGTAGCGTCAGAGTGGCTCTGAGCTGACATATCTGACCAAACAAGGGTTGCTGTATTGGTTCCAGCGATAGCCAAACCAATATCTGAGTTGCCAGCAACGACCGGTGAACCTGCTGTATAACCATTGGCTGTCCTTGTTACAGGAATAGTCATAGTACTAGTATCAACAGCTCCAACGATTGTGGTTACAGTTATCACCTCACCTGTTCCCTTCGTCGCAGTAAATCCTGTTGCACTAGATCCTGTTACTACTAATCCTCCAGTACAAGCCCATGTAGTGCCAGCAGCGGTGTATGTACATGTAGTTGTTGTAAGAGCACTGCTATTGATAAAGTTGCTCAACACTACAGTTGCAGCACTTGCGGGACCAGCGCCTCCGTATGTTACTGTTCCAACTGTGTACTGATCTGCAGCTACATACCTTACATCGTTAGCAGCTACCAATCCAGTACCAGCTACATCATAGTAAGCTACAACACCTGTTGCGTTATTAAACGTGTTAGATCCGTAGTATCCTGATGTGGTAGCTATACTTGTGTTAACAGAGTCGTTCACGGCTACAGTTCCACCGACAGTTACTGTCAAAGCATATGTTCTGCTTCCAGAGATCTCTTCCTCGTTAGTCGGGTAGAAGGTTATAGTTCCATTACCGTTTGTGCCAGCAACCTGAATGGCAGCACCACCGAATACGGCTGTGCCGTTGATCAGCGTGTTGGAATTTGCATTCCATAGTTGAGCACCGGTAATAGTTCCGTTGTTAGCAGCAATCTGCTTAGATACGTTGAATACTATCTTCTTCCAAGCAATCGTACCCGTGCCGTTTGACTGAATAGTGAACTTGGCAATCGTGTCAGTTCCAGTAGTCAATTGTCCAGAAGGCAATGATGTCAAGGTGATTGTCGGAGTTGTCTGGTATGCGTAGATCTTGTTTCCAGCTGCGGCACCGGCCACATTTACCTTGGGACTTGCAACTGTGATACTAGTACCAGTTGAGGCAGGTCTTACGATTAATGAATTGTTGTCAAACGATGTCGTTACTTCGGATCCTGTTGCACCGGCTCCAGCACCGACGCTACCTAATACCAACTGTACTGTCAAAACCTGAGTCTGGCCGGCGCTAACTGTAATCGGTGTTGTGAATCCTGTGAAGACTACGGTTGCAGCAGCGGGCCTTGACTGGACGACTGTACTGCCGTTCATCAAGTTAACCTGCGATACTGCACCTACTCCGCCACCAGGAATATCAACTCCTAACTGTACGATTGTGTAGGCATCGTTGTTGGCAGAGAACTTGTAAGCAACACTTGTTACTGTGTTTCCTGCAGTCACTAATGTGGCATTAGGAGTAGAAGCGTCTCTTGTTATAACCAACGATCCAGCCTGAGCAGTGATAACCTGACCAGGAGTTACGGTGGCATTTGTCGGTCCGGGCAAGTAAGTCAGTGATCCTGACTGTGATCCTGTACCGTCAACTCTCAATGAAGCCTGCATGGTGTCGCCTACGGCTACGATGCCGCCGTTAGTGGCTCCTCCGTTGCTGGCAGAAATGTTGGCGTACAAATTAACAGTCATTGACTGAGTTGCACCTAAAGTCGCACTGATCGGGAAGTCTGTGTTGCCCGTTATGGTTGTCATTGTCGAGGTAGACGAATTGCTTCCACTGGCAATGCTGTACTGAGCGTAAACTGTTCCCAATGTGCCTATTGTGAATGTAGGATTACATTGAATACCACCATTAGCACCAGCATAACCTGAACCCATAGAAGCACCAAAGCCTCCGGCCGCACAAGTGTTGCCGTATGCTGAAGTGGGAGTGAATGTAAAGTGCAGGTTGTTGACGTTGATGTTCTCAGCTGTACCGGCTGATATTGTCCATGAACCCAGCTTGTAAGCTGTCTGAGGGAGAACAGTGTTCTGTAATCCATAGTTGGAAGTTGAAGATACTGTTCCGCCAGCAGTGGCTATGACAATTGTGCTCGGCGTCAAGCTTGCTACCTGACTTGTATTCGGGAAGTTAAACGGTGTCAATGATATCTGAGGAGTGGCCTCTGAAGCAGCATCTGCCACTAAATTGGCCGATATGCTGTCTGTTGCTACAAATGCTCTGTCTGTACCGTTATTGAAGATGTCAGCGTAAATCTCAACTGGAGTAGCTACTCCGGGTTGGAATGTGTAGTTAATAGAGTAAGGTGTTCCAGCTACGGTATTAGCAGCTAAATCAGTCGTGCTTCCGCCTTGAGCTCCGTTAATCATTATCTTACCGTTCCTCAATTTTACGGTAGTTCCACCCACCCAAGCAGCGCCACCGGCAGTTGCGGTAACCGATGCATTTAATTGCTGAACCTTGATGGCCTCACCCCTGGCTGTAACGATGAATCTGCCGATTAAAACGTTTGAAGAATTGTTGGCAATTGTAATCGGTAATGGACCGTTGTCAGTTGTGATTGTGAACTGTCCTCCGTTAACTAAGAGAGCGCCGGCTGTTATAGGAGCAGCAACCCTGGCGTTAACGCCATACTGTGTGTCCTTAACAGTTACGTCTGAAGCGTTCTGCACGGAGAACTGGATGTTCCTTGAAGAACCGCCCGTGACGTCAGCCAAAACTTTGATGTCCCTTGCACCTGTTGTCAAAACCTTGTCAAAGGTGAAAGTTACGTAGTTGTTGGCGTCAAGAGAAGCAACGGTTGCCACTGTGGTTCCGTCAATCTGCAACTGGAAGTTGCCGATATCCTTCGAAGAAATCGAATTGATCTGCTTCAAAGCTAATCTTGTCATCTCAACATTCCTGTTGTTCACCTGGAATAATGCTTCCCAAACCCTGACTCCAGTTATCGGGTCGGTTGGGGTAGCGGCTCCTCCCGGTGTCGGTAATATTGATCCGCCAGCAACGGTTACTGTTGCTAAGTTAGCTGCGGCGATTGTCGATACGTTTCCTGCAATCGGCAATGTTGAAGTCAATGTAACTCCGGTAGCGTTAGTTGTAACGGCTGCCAAAGATACGCCTACTGTCTGGCCTTGTGCTAAAGCATTGATGTCGGCCAAGGCAGAAACTTCCACTGTCGAATTAGCGGGAATTGTGAACAAACCGTTAGTATTGTTGAAAGTGATTGCGCCTGACGATACCGAAGCAGCATCAGTCAATCTTGTTGTACCATTGAACAAGTAAACGTTGTCCAATACTGAATCAGCTGAAACACCGATCCTGTTCAATGTTACTCCCGTAACATTGATAGCTGTAGATGTTCCGTTGCTGAATGTGTAGTTGGCCAAGTCGGCTGTAGCCTGTCCCTGCACCAATGTCTGTGCGACCGGATTGTCAGTAGATAAGCCTACTGTGAAGGTTCCTGTTGTTACAACAGTTCCTGTGCCTGTTCCAGTGCCAGTTCCTGTGCCTGTGCCTGTTCCTGTCATTCCAGAAGCGATCAAAGCATTAGCCTTGGTCCTTGAAGCTACACCGAAGACACCTGTTCCGGCTGTTAAGCCATAAGGAGTCAAAACGGTGGAAGCGTACTTGTTCTGGAACTTTACTACTGCGGCCTTTGTCATTGCACCGAAGTAAGTTGTTTCCTTTCCAGCGTTCCCGATGGAAGTGGCCGAATCAGAATTTAAGAGAATTTGAAGGTATTTTACAGCTGTGCTTGTTGAACCCATCTTTAGATTCGTTGTGAATGTGAATCCAGCGGGTATGCCCGTAATAGCTGCACCTCCTGTTGTCGTGCCTGTTGACGATCCTGCAAGCATTTGCGCAATCAAAGCCATAAGGCCTGTGTTGTCGCAACCGCTTAGGTTAGTCAATGAGCAAGCGGCAAAAGCCGGAGATACTACTACTGATAGAGCAAAAACTATGCTACCAGCTATAATACCAATTTTTTTTGTACTCATTTTTGTATTATTTTTCTTTTAACCTTTATAATAACGTCGTTTGTCGACCTTATATATTCGTCTTATTGCCCAAATGTCTTGTCACTCTGCTTTGCCCATATGTGGCAAAACAGAATGACAAAGGGGCAGTAAGACTCTTATAAACGACTTTCTCTCTCAATCCCTTTTTCCTTCTTGAGATTCATCCTCAAGAGATATCTCCTGAAGATGAACCTCACCTTAGAACGGGACTGGAAGATTACTTTCTTATCACTTCTATCGCATCTATTCTCTATCCGTATAAGCGGAGAGAGAATAACCGCGACGCTTAATTGTCGGTCTGCGGCTGGATCTGGTAAATGAACTCTATCGCTTTACTGTAATCTCCAACGGAAAAACTTTCCTTCGCATTAAGTAAAAGGTTCTTCTGCTCGGCTGTTAGATTGTTTTCATTGGTTTCAAGTTCTTTGATTTGACTGTCCGCGAACGACTTATACAACGCCTGGTAATCGGAACTCTTGTCGTCGATGATTGAAGCATTGGTCGTCTTCTCGATCTTAGAGATCTTCGAAACGATCTGCCCGACCATCGCTGCTTGCTGATTCTCGGGAACGTTTGCCAATTCTTTCGAAGCTACTGACAATGCTTTCTTGACTTCAGAAATGCCAGCGGCCAATCTGTTTCCCTGATTTTCGCTCTGTTTCGTTATGTTGTCAAGTTCGCTCAATCTTTCTTCAGCCTGGTTAACCTTGGCCACTGATTGGGCCTGCGGGGATAGAACGCTCATTTGCAAATCCTCGGTCGCCTGCTTTACCGCATAGAGGCGATCCCCGGGCATAGCGCTCTGGGCCGTGTAGACCGTAAACCCTAATAAGGCAACGATGATTGAAGCGAAGGCCGGAACCATCACTCTCGGGGCTGAAAATATTGTATTAATGAACGAAGCAAAAGTAACGGAAGGGGCTTTCTCAAATTGCTTGGAAATAATGTCTCTTTTGGCCGAAAGAACCCACTCTGCGTTGGGTTTCGTTCCTTTAAGAGACTCTAGTTTTTTGATTATCTTTAATTCTTCCATGTTTGGCCTTTATATTACAGACGTAGAACTAGGGGTTTTGTTACAGTAATAATAGCATAAAACCAAGAAAAAACAAGGGTTTTACCCTTGTTTGCCTATGCCTCCAAAACCTGCCTCAATTGCTTCATCCCCCTATGGATCGCCACCCTAGCCGCCCCCTGGGATTTGCCCAGGGCCTTGGCCACCTCGGATACCGGCTCCTGCTCGATATAGTACATGGAAACGGCGATGCGGTATTCGTCCTTTAGGCCGGCCAAAGCAGCCTTGACCTGCCTCATATCGTCATTCTGGACAGCTTGTCCGACCAAATCTTCCTTGTCCGCAACCATAAAGGCCACATTGTCCAGATTGGCCGGATTCTGGTCTTTTAGCCTGTAATGATCAATTACCATATTGTTCGCTATCGTGAAAAGGAAACCCGAAGGATTCTTAACTTCTTTATCTAGGGATATCTCCTTCCAGAGGCGGGTAAAAGTCTCTGAAGTAATATCCTGTGCAATAGCTTCTGAATTAACCTTAAAAAAAACAAAACGGTAGATTCTATCTACATGTTCGTCATATATCTGTGAAAAGAATTGTTCTTTGAATTCCTGCGATTGCATTATCTTTTTTAAAATTGATTATGTCCAGAACCATGTCCGGAATGTCCAAATGGATTGTCCACATTATTCTACCTTTGTCCAGATGTTGTCCACATTGTCCAGAATGGTTATTTTCCTGTCCAGAACCATGTCCGGAATGTCCAGAATGAAATTTAGTAGGTCTTGTTAATTTCATAGACCGTCATTTTCCCTCCTCCGTTCGAACTGATGATTTTCAGTTCCTTCAAACCCTTTAATTCCCTCCTTATGGTCCTCGGGTTCATTTCCGGAAAGAACTGGCCGATCTGGTTGGACTTCAGTTGGCCCTTGCCCTGTAATATCTCCAAAACTTTAAGTTGCACATTCGACAGCTCCTCGTAGTTTATGTGCTTGATTTCCATCTTTACCGGTTCCGGCTTCTTTTCGGGTTCGGATACCTGGGGTTCCTCTTTCTTTAATTCGACGACCTTCTCGATCGTTACAGGTTTTTTCACCCTGGAAAGTTCGAAGTCAAAAGCCCTCCTCAATTCCTCGTATTCCCTCTCAAGGATGGTAAAATTCCTTTCATTTACCCATTCCTGTTCTTTGGCAATATCGAAATACGTGGAGACAAGGTCGATCTTTGAAATCGCCTTATCTAGGTAATACTCCTTTTCCTTGGGATTTATTGCGAGCGAGTTGCCCTTTATAAGGGTGGTGAAGAACAGCACGTCCAAGCCTTCTTTTCTGATAGCAAACCTAAGGGGCTCCTCTTTGGGAAAGAGGCCGGTTACCTTGTACAAGGCGTTTGTCAGCTTGATTATATTCTCCTCCGTCATAGTGATTATTATATGGCAAGGAATAACAAAAGTCAACGAAATTCTGAAACCTCTATTTGGCTCAAATACATGCCTGTCTTATTGTGGAATAATAAAAAAGCCGAAGGATTTTACCTGGGGCCTTGGATCGTCGCTCGTTGCGACAACCTTATTATTCAAGAGTTGTTCTATGTTTAGAAACTGAACCTTTTCGTAAAAAAGGGCTTAGTCATCTTTAAATGAAAGAGGGGACCCTAGCTACATTGAACTATGCCCCCTCGTCGATATTAATCGACATTTTTGAAGAAAAGATTTAACAGGAAATAATTTTCCCATTTTTGTCGGTCTGGCAAGGACTTACGGTGCCGATAATGGTTCGGTGCAGGGAAGGTAGAATCGCAACTCCCTCGTACTGGATGGAGTATGTTATCTCCGCTGTGTTGTCGGTGATCTGAAATGTCCCAGCTCTTTCCTCGGTGTTCCGGGTGTCAAATACAACCGAATACGTTTTAGGGTCCTGCTCAGTGACGACAAACAACATTGACCCTTTCGGATACAGACGTCCAGAATCCGTTCCCAGTCCTTTGGCGTGTGCTATCCCATTGGGATCATATTGCTGATAGGCATCATCCCAGGTTCGTACGCCATCATTCGACAGGACCTTGGCCTTATCAATGCCATCGATTACTCGAACGTTGATCGGAACCGAGCTGATCCATGAAATGTTGTAGGTTGCACCACGATGAGGGAAATATCCCTCGTCGCCGATAGGAACCACTAGGGCGCTACCCAGATTGATGGCCATGATATTCCCTGGTACGGGTCCGATCTCGCCCATGAGGCTGTAATGGACAGTACTCTGAGGAATAACCACTATCTGTGTATTGTCCTGCGATACCGACGTAGCCCCATTCACCTGATTGGTGTTTATTGTGAGGCTGTTTCCATTGCCACGAATCTGTCCGTTGGTTCCTTGAATATAGGTATTATCAGCCATTGCGGGTACCGCAACAAGGAATAAAACGACCAGCGCAGCAACAATCGCCAACGCGTTGAATTTTTTCATCGAGAACACCTCAAAAAATGAGATGAGACGATTTACGTCACCACGCTCATGCTGACGACCTGGGTTCCACTGCCGATCTGGAGGCTGTTGGCCGTGATTTTATTGCCAAAGCCGTATGCAGCGAGGCCGACGCTCTGGCTGTTGCCGTCGGTCTGGGTCGTGGTAGCGGAGATGGTGTTCCCGACGCCACCGGTGTTGGTGCTGACGACCTGATATACAGATCCGACCTGCGTTGTCTTCAGGGTATCCTTGTTAAAGGCGCCATTGGTGTTGGTGCTGACGACCTGAGAGTAAGATCCGACCTGCAGGGTGTTTGCGAGAACATTGTTCCCGAAGCCACTGACGCTGCCGCCGACGGCCTGATATGTACCGCCGTACTGGTAAGTGTTCAGGGTGACCACATTACTCAGAGCTGCAACTGGTGCAACTGTCGCCACAAGCAGCACTACAAGTGCTGCCGCGAGGCAAAGCATTATTCTTTTTGACATAATTTTTCCTCCGTTTTGGGTTGTGTTCTTCTTGCTGTACTTGCCCCTTAAAAGGGGTGAAATCGTGCCATGGCTTTGCACCACATTTGGTCGCTTGATCGATATTACACGATAGACCTAATCTTTTTCTTCTTTGATATGTTTTAAAGTAACCTCTAAAAAATCTTGTTTTTAGCAAATTAGTGATAACATTTATAAATAAATCTGTCAAGCCCCACTGGTAAAGTGTGGATAATATTGCATTTTTCTGACATCCTCGGAGCATAAACAAAACTATGCCCAAATCAACAAAAAAAGGATAGAGGAACTATTATTTCTCCAAAAAAAATCGCGCAATAATCGCGCAAAGAAACATGTGCTTACTCTTTTAAGAAGTCGTTCCCTATTCCTACGATCTTCCCTCCTGCCCAAAGCATAAAGGAGGCGAAGATGATCCAGCTGGACATGTTCAAGAGCTGGGTCACGCTATTCTCGGGAATCAATGCCTTCATCTGTTCCCTTATAATCTGTCCCACCTGATCCTGGGCCGACAGTGTCTGCGAAGAATTGGCATCTGAAACGGAGACTGTCTGCTGGCTAGTAAAAATCTGTGGGAATTCTTTCTGGGCAGTAAAGAAATAATAGGAAAACAAGATATCCCAGAAAACTATAAATAATCCCAAGATTATCAATATCCAGCCAAGAACTTGTTTGATGGTAATTACCATAAGATGTTTAAATAATTTCTGATATATTCATATCATATCTCAAACCAAATAATCGCGCAAAGAAAATTACAATCCCGCAAAGGTCTTAATCGTTGAAACCGGAATTATGTTTACGAAATTGGCACTGTCTTTGTACGCCAGCCCCAGGACTCTCCCTTCGATGTCGAATACCGGACTGCCCTCAATACGGCCGCTGTCCACGATATTGGTTTTGATTATGCTACCGTCAAAGCTTTTGACTATGCCCTCGTCGGCCGAAAGGAAAAAATATCCTATCGTATAATTGTAAGATTGGGATAAGACGAATACCCTTGTTCCGACCTGTAAGCCGGACAGGTCAAAAAATCCATTGGTCGGAAGGTTACTCTTATCGAGCTTGATCAAAGCCAGATTATCCTTGAGGTCCCTTTTCAGGACCTGATAAGTTGAATTTTCCTGCCCTTGGACCAAGACATTCGACTGCGATCCCAAAGGTATGTTTTCGGCCAAAGTGACGGCCAAGCCGTCTGAAGTTAGAATCAGACCCGAACCGTTTACCTTGTTTCCAGTCTTAACGCCAATGACAGAATCTTGATTATTCTTGACGGCTTCCGTCAAGGCTGTATTCTCCTGAATGTAGAATTTCTCTTCCTTATTAATAGTCTGCACCGGATTCCCAGAATTCTTGATAACCAAATAATTGGCGGTGAGGCCACCGAACAGCCCCAAAAATATTATTGCTATCCCCTTTAATAGGTATTCGGTGAATTTCATTATACTTTGGCCTTGGCCTTAGTCTTCCTCTTTCCGGAAATGGTCTTTAAGAAGATATTGTCTTTTTCCGCGTCAATCGAAATCGTATCCCCGTCCTTTATCTTCCCGGTCACCACCTCCAAAGCCATGGGGTTCAATATTAATTTCTGGATTATCCTCTTCAAGGGCCTCGCCCCGAGGTTCGGATCGAATCCCTGCCTAGCCAGCGACTGTTTGGCTTTTTCGGAAACGATGATCTTGATTTCTTTCTTTTTCAGCCTCTTCTGGACCTTGTTCAACTCCAAATCGACAACCTGCTTTATCTCTTCCGGACCAAGGTAATCAAAGATGATCGTTTCGTCTATCCTGTTCAAGAACTCGGGCTTGAACCTTTCTCTCAAAGCAGCCTGGACCTTGTCTCTCAACCCTCCCTTCTTGCTCAATTTACCATTATCGACGAATCCCAAGGGAGCCTCTCTGGCGATGATGTCCGATCCTACGTTCGATGTCATTATTAAAATGGTATTCTTGAAGGATGCCGTCCTTCCCTTGGCATCGGTCAGCCGTCCTTCTTCCAAAACCTGGAGTAAGATATTGAAGACTTCGGGATGGGCTTTCTCTATCTCGTCCAGAAGTATGACAGCGTAGGGTCTACGCCTAATTTTTTCAGTCAGTTGTCCTCCTTCGTCATAGCCGACGTATCCGGGAGGGCTACCGACCATTTTAGACACATCGAACTTCTCCATGTATTCGGACATGTCGATACGGATCAAGGCATTCTCGTCATTGAACAAGAATTCGGCCAGAGCTTTGGCGGTTTCGGTCTTGCCAACTCCGGTGGGGCCAAGGAACATGAACGAACCCAAAGGCTTTGATTCTTCGGAAATTCCGGCCCTGGAACGCCTAATGGCGTTAGAAACGGCTTTGATGGCTTCTTCCTGGTCGATTATCCTTTTCCCCAGTTCTTCTTCCATGTTCTCGAGCTTGTTCGCCTCCGATTCCAGCAATCTCATGACCGGGATGCCTGTCCAGCGCGAAACAACCCTCGATATCTCTTCCGGGCCTATCTCCTGCTTCAAAATCGGGTTCTGCTTCTGTAGCCTTACGAGCTTGTTCTCCTGCTTGTTTAATTTCGTAAACAATTCGGGCAGTGTTCCGTACTTGATCTCGGCCACTTTCTGTAAATCTCCTTCTTTCAACAGCTGTTCCAGTTGGTATTTCTCCTTCTCAACCCTTTCTTTAAGGTTCTTGATGTTCGAAATAGTTTCCTTTTCCGTCGTCCATCTTGCAGAGAATGCATTCGCTTTCTCATTCAATTCGGCAAGCTCTCTCGCGATCACTTTTTCTCTTCTGTCGATGCTTTCTTTTTCCTTGGCGGTCGCGACCGATAATTCTTTCTTCAGGGCTTCCCTCTCTATCTCCCTCTTCTGGATCTCTTTCTTAAGGTCTTCGAGTTCGATCGGATTCGATTCTATTTCCAGCCTCAGGGCCGAAGCGGCCTCGTCCATGAGGTCAACGGCTTTATCGGGCAGGAACCTATCGGTAATGTATCTGGCCGACAATTCGGCGGCGGAAACCAATGCCGAATCTTTTATTTTCAATCCGTGATGGAGCTCGTACTTTTCCTTTATACCCCTCAAGATAGAAATCGTATCTTCTATTGTCGGTTCGGTAACATAAATCGGCTGGAACCTCCTTTCGAGGGCCGCATCGGATTCGATGTATTTCTGGTATTCTTTGAGAGTCGTCGCTCCGATGGCTCTCAACTCCCCCCTCG
This sequence comes from uncultured bacterium, assembly GCA_963807465.1. GTDB lineage: Bacteria > Patescibacteriota > Minisyncoccia > Minisyncoccales > Minisyncoccaceae > CAWECB01. The sequence continues at coordinate 286,931 of CAWECB010000003.1, read as the reverse complement.
ACAAGGCGGGCTTCAATAGGTTTGAAGCGTCGACTGCTCCCTCGGCCGAACCAGCTCCGATTATGGTATGCAATTCATCGATGAACAGAAGGTATTTGCCTTCTCCTTTCCTGACTTCTTTCAACAGAGCCTTTATCCTTTCCTCAAATTCCCCCCGGTATCTCGTTCCAGCGATCAAAGACCCCAAGTCAAGGCTTATGACCTCCTTGTCTTTGAGGCTCTCAGGAACTACTCCCTGGACTATTCTCTGGGCCAGGCCTTCGACGATCGCCGTCTTGCCTACGCCCGGCTCTCCGATCAATACGGGATTGTTCTTCGTCCTTCGGGATAATATCTGCATCAGCCTCCTTATCTCGTCTTCACGCCCGACGACGGGATCAAGCTTTCCCTTCTTCGCCAGGTTGGTTAGGTTCCTCGAATAATTCTCGATGACTTTCTGTTTCGACTCGGGGTTGGGGCTGGTAATTCTTTCTCCTCCCCTCAACTGCTGGAATATTTTTGCAGCCGAAGTGTAATCAAGTTTTTCTTTTACTCCTTCCGACTCAAAAGTTTTTAAGTAGTTTGCTTTTTCCAAAATATCCCCGGCCAGCGTCCTTACAGCCAAAAGCGCCAAGAACAGATGTTCCAGGGAAACGAACTCGTCATTCATATTCAACGCCTCTTCCTTCGCTCTTTCCAAAACCCTCGCCATGTCCTGAGTCAAATAGAATTGACCCAAGGGCTGGATATTGGAAACAGGCGGAATCTGAGTAATGGCGTTTCTCGCCTTTTTACGTAGGTCTTCGATGTCGATGTTCAGCCTGTTTAAAAGGCTCAAGACGATATTATCGTCGCCAGAAAGCATGACAAAAAGAAGGTGCAGGGCATCAATATTCTGCTGCCCCATCTCTCTCGCCAAATTCTGGGCCTGCATGACCATTTTCTGAGCTTTATTTGTAAAGTTAATGCCGTCCATATGTTTAAAATTAGAAGAATATTCTACGGTAATTATACCAGAAAAACGTAAAAAATCAAATTGAAAACCCTTGGACTCAAATGAGAAAAAGGGTTTAGTACTTGTAAATAGTGACGGTAACTTTTTCGAGGTCCGGTATCGGATCCAATACCCTCGCCCTGGACGGAATGACCTTGGGACACATTGCCAGACTCGGATATATCGGCTTCTCGATTCCTTGGGTTACCATTCTACTTCTCTTGTCTCTGAAGGTAACCGATAGCTTGGCGTCAATCCTTGTTATTCCGAAAAGATTGCCTCCGTTAGCTTTTTTCACCCAATCGATGATCAGGGACCTGTTCTTTATAACCATCTCTGCAAATGCCTGCTCTGCAGGCGTTTTGGTTCGTGGTTTCACAATTACAACTACCATAAGTATCACTAAAATTTCTACTTTTAGTATAGAACATATCGTTTATTTGTCAATAGAAATAAACTCTTTTAATTTCCTTATGGCTTCCTTTCTCATGAATTTGGAAACCTTCTCTTCATCGGTCAGTTCGGCAAAAGTCCTGTCATATCCCTCGGGGATGAAAATAGGATCCCAGCCGAAACCGTTACTGCCTTTAGGCTTGCCGCTTATCTCCCCCCTTGTCTCCCCAACAAACACTTTCATCTTTTTGCCGTCGAAATATGCGATGGCGGTTCTCGCCAAAGCCTTACGATTTTCTTTAATCAATTCGCAAATCCGATCGAGAGAAAGCTTTTTAATAAAAAATTTTATGAGAGCCCCGGGCAATCCGTTAAGCTCTTCGAAATATAATCCCGTATCTTCGACTACCGCTGGCTCCTTTAAGATTTCAAAAGCCTGCCTGGCCTTGTGCTTAGCCACTTCTTCAACCTCGACTGATTGTATCTCATCCAAATCCAAATCCTTATGTTCGAGTTTCATCCCTAAAATCTCTTCAAACTCCTTGAGTTTTTGATGATTGCCTGTTACGAAAATCATGCTTTTTTATTCGTAGTAAAATTGTATGCGAAAAAGATGAGAAGGCTTGCGACCGCTATGACGGCGGAAACCATGGCGTTTAGCATTGAAGAGATGAGAACGAAAAAAGCCGTTATTATGAGAACTGTTTCTTCCGTTTTCTGGCTGAATTTTTCCATGCCTTGTTTTTATTTATTGATACGAATATATTATATCAATATTTTCCTTTTTATAAAAGGGCATTATGCGGTGACGATGTCCCGATTTCTGCTTTTTGTTCATCGAACCACTGACGACGAACTTTCCATTCCTAATGTATAGAGATAGACAAAAATATACTCACAACAAGGAACCATAAAGTGGTAGTTATAACAAACAGCCTCTCAAACAAACCAAAGATATTCCGTAATGGCTTCCACATAGTGATGACAATCGCAATGAGGGCCGGCGTGGCGATGGTTAAAAGCACCTTCAAGACGCTGTTTACTGATTGCCAATCAGGTCTCATTTGAAAAAATGGCGTGAGCTGGGCCATAATCGAATAAACAAGCCCTATTGATAAGATCGCAAAAATATAATGCAAAATACCTGTTCGAGTAAGAGGTTGTCCTTCCAGATCAGTTGGGAATAGGGACACGCAAATACGAACCCCGACCAAAAGTAAAAGGAAAATGATTGCTCGTTGCGGGACAGGAGGTGCTTCCAATCCAACCATTAAGGCAACGGCTAGAGCAAATGCGCCAAGACTGGCAAGCCAGAGGTAGATATTGAACAGACGCTGCGTATTTCCGACACCATAATCGCTTACTGCGTGTCGTATAGGATGATATTCTGTTGGCTTGATGTGCAAACAAAGCAAGACACCGCTTCCACTGAGGTATGCGAGAAAACTGAGCAGGGAGAAAATAAAAGCAATGTTCATAGTTAAATTAAGTTTGTGTTTAAAGTTGCCAATCTGGCGGAGAGGGAGGGATTCGAACCCTCGGTACGTTTCCATACACAGTCTTTCCAGGACTGCCAATTAAACCGCTCTTGCACCTCTCCGTATTAAACCTTCATACCTCTTAAGGCAGCTATCCTTTCTTCCACCGGCGGATGAGTCATAAATAATTTGTTGAACCAGCTCGTGGCCTGCTTTCCCCTGAATGGAGAAGCGATGAAAAGGTGGGCATTCGAGCTGCTGGCTTTCCTCAATAAGCTAGAATCGGAAGAAATCTTTTCCAAGGCACTCGCTAACCCTTCGGGATACCTTGTCAAAAGTGCCCCCGAAGCATCGGCTAAAAATTCCCTGTTCCTTGAAACGGCCAATTGGATTATCGTAGCGGCTATGGGAGCTAAAATCGCGGCAACTACGGCAAGAATGATGAAAATTATTTCTAGCCCCGAATTCTTGTCGTTATCCCTTTTCTCTCCTCCGAAGAAACTCATTCTTATGAAAAGATTGGATACGATGGCAATGACTCCAGCCAGAACGACGACAACGGTTTCCAAAAGCATATCCTTATTCCTGATATGGGAAAGCTCGTGGGCGATTACCCCTTCAATTTCGTTCTTTTCCAGTTTTGCCAAGAGCCCCTTGGTCACAACGACTACGGCGTGCTTCTCGTCACGGCCAGTGGCAAAGGCATTAGGCTGGGCTTCGTTCAAGATATAAATCTTCGGCACGGGCAGGCCAGCCGTGATGCAGAGATTCTCAACAATCCTGTACAGCTCTGGATTGTCGCTCTTTTCGATCGGCGTGGCATTGGTCGAAGCCAATACGATTTTATCCGAATACCAGTAAGAAGAAACGCTGGTTAAGACGCTGAAGACAACGGCAATGTACAATATTGCCTGATTGCCTAAGACATAGCTGAAGAACCAGCCTATTAAAATCACGAAAACCAGAAAAAAGGTTATCAAAAACCAGGTCTTTCTGACATTAGAGTCTGCTATATTATACAAAGTGGCCATAGGAATTACTTCTTAAGTATGCCGAGCCTCTTCTTGTCCCTTTCTGAGAGTTTGCTCAGTTTCTTCCTGGCTTTCTTCCTTTGGGTAATGATTTTCTTCTTGTAGTTTTTCATTTTTTCGTTCTGTTAATCTGTTAAAAGCTTACCTTCGGCGCCGATTTCTCCCCTTCTCCGGTTTCGAAGAACTCCGAAGCCTTGAATCCGAACATCCCGGCTATACTGTTGGAAGGAAATGTCTGGAGGTTGGTGTTGAACTCGAGAACATTGCCGTTATAGAACCTCCTTGCGGCTTGGATCTTGTCTTCAGTATCGGTCAATTCATTCTGCAATTCAAGAAAGTTCGTTGAGGCTTTCAATTCGGGATAATTCTCGGATAATGCAAAAAGGCTCTTCAGGGTTCCGGAAAGTATGTTCTCCGCCTCGCCTTTTTCCTTTAACCCCTTGGCTGACATGGCCGCATTCCTCGCCTGGACCACCTTTTCAAACGTTCCCTGCTCGTGGGCCGCATATCCTTTTACTGTTTCGACAAGGTTGGGGATGAGGTCGTACCTTCTCTTCAATTGCACATCTATGTCCGACCATGCTTCTCTGGTTCTGTTCCTCAGTGTCACGAGGCCGTTGTATACGGCGATTATGTATAAGAGGGCGAGGACGACGATGGCGAATATTATTTGGACTATCATATTATTTATTTTTATTCTTACTGATTCTATTAACCTTAACCTTTTTTGGTTTTTCGTCAACAGCTTCCCCTTCTTTTTCCTTCTTGAAAAAAGACAGTATCGTTGAAAAAGGTCTTTTCTTTGATAACTTCTTTAAAGTATCAAGGCTTTCCAAATATATTTTCTTTGCCGATTCTATTCCTTCTTCTATTTCTTCCAATTGTTTTTTTAGTTCCATAAACCTCCTTGAGGCTTTTAGTCCAGGATACTTTTCGGAAACAGCAAATACCGACTTTAGGATCATTGACAATATGTTTCCCGCCTCTTTTTTTTCTTCAAAGGTTGTAGCCTCTTCAGCCTTCTTCCTGGCTTTGAGTATTTCCCCGACCAGATCTTTTTCGTAGGCGGCGTATTGCATTACCTCCTTGATAATCTCCGTCGCTACCCTAATTTTCTTCACGAACTGCTCCTCAAAATCGTCCCAAGCCTTTTTAGTCTGGTTCCTAACGTTTAAGATAGTAATATAGTTGCCCAGTATGAAAAGGAAGAAAAGGGCAATGATTCCGGAAATGATGTATGTAGATTCCATAGGAAAAACTTATTCTTATATCCAAATTGTATCAAAAAACAAAGCTAAAAACAAGGAAGCAAAAACAGGGCCGAAGCCCCGTTCCATTCTCTAGTACATTCCTCCCATATTCCCCATCGCTGGATTCTCCTTCTTCTCTTCCGGCTTGTCGACGACTATGCATTCAGTCGTCAAAAGCATCGAAGCGGCTGACAGGGCGTTCTCTATGCACGACCTCACGACTTTAGCCGGGTCGACTATCCCTGCTCCTATCATGTCCTCGTACCTATCGGCCAAAGCATTATACCCATGATTAAAAGGAAGATTCTTAACTTCGGAAGCGACAACCGCTCCGTCCTTTCCGGCATTGTCGGCAATCTTCCTTATGGGGTCTTCCAATGCCCTTTTGACGATTTCCAATCCGACCTTGTCCTCTCCCTTAATTTTCAAATCTTCCAAAATTTTCTGGCACCTTAATAGGGCTACGCCTCCCCCAGGAACGATTCCTTCTTCAATAGCGGCCCTTGTAGCGGCCAAAGCGTCTTCGGTCTTGTGCTTTTTTGCTTTCTGCTCGACTTCGGTCGCGGCTCCGACTTTGATTACGGCTACGCCTCCGGAAAGCTTAGCTAGTCTCTCTTGGAATTTTTCCTTGTCGAAACTCGAATCGGCCTTACCTATCTGTGCCCTTATCTGCTTTATCCTTTTGTCTATTTCCACCTTCTTGCCTTTTCCCTCGATGATGGTCGTATTTTCTTTGGTACAAATTATTTTCCTCGCCCTTCCCAGGTGTTCGAGGTCTATGCTTTCCATCTTCATTCCCGTTTCCTCGGAAATAACGGTTCCTCCGGTAACGACGGCGATATCTTCAAGCATTTCTTTTTTCCTGTCTCCATATCCCGGAGCTTTGATCGCAACCGCATTAAAGGCACCCCTAATTTTGTTGACGATTAAAGTCGTCAAAGCATCGCCCTCCAAACCGTCCGAAACTATTAGGATGTCCTTCTTGCCCGTGCCGACTATCTTCTCCAAAATGGGAACAATCTCTTGTATCGAGGTTATCTTCCTGTCGGTAATCAGAATGTAGGGCTCTTCCAGTTTGGCTTCCATCCTTTCCGTATCCGAAACCATATAAGGAGAAACGTATCCTTCGTTGAACTGCATTCCTTTCACTACTTCTTTTTCAATGCCCAATGTCTTGGATTCTTCTATCGTAATGACCCCGTCTTTACCTATTTCCGTAATCGTTTTAGCTATCAGCATTCCTAAGCCCTCGTCTTCGGCTGATATCGTAGCCACCTGCGCCATCTCCGCCTCGGTCGATATTTTCTTCGAAGTCTTCTTGATTTCATTTACCACCGCCTCGCAAGCCTTTTCCATTCCCCTCTTGATGGCCAAAGGATTGGCGCCGGCAGTTACATTTTTCAATCCTTCACGGATGAAAGACTGGGCCAATAGTGTGGCTGTAGTCGTCCCATCTCCGGCGACGTCATTGGCTTTCTCGGCAACCTGTTTCACGATGGCGGCTCCGATGTTCTCGGCCTTGTCTTCGAGTTCGATCGCCTTGGCGATCGTAACCCCGTCGTTCGTTATCGTCGGAGAGCCGAAGGACTCTTCCAAGACCACATTCCTGCCTTTGGGTCCCAGGGTGATCGTCACCGCATCGGCCAATTTGTCGACGCCGGCTTTCAGTTTGCTCCTCGCTTCTTCTGAATAGAATATTTGTTTTGCCATATGTTTAAGATTTATTCGATAATCGCCAATATGTCGCTTTCATTAGCGACAAGGTACTCCTTTTCTCCTATCTTGATCTCATGCGGGCCGTATTTGTTGAACAGGACGATATCTCCCTTCTTCACGTCCATGGGAATGACTTTCCCCTGCGAATTCCTCTTTCCCGGGCCGACGAATGCCACTTTCCCCTGATGGGGTTTTTCCTTTTCGGACGACTGGGGAAGGAGTATTCCCCCTTTGGTCTTTTCCAATTCTTTAATGGGCTCGATTATGATGTTGTTCGACAATGGTTTTATCTTCATATTATGTTTAAATTATTATTATCACTCTTTATCTTCGACTGCCATCTATTCTATCCTGACAACGATTTTTGTCAAATACACAAACTCATTTCCGATAAAGAACATGTATGCTAGAAAAGTTCTGAATGGGAACCGATTCTTAGTATAGCTATTTCTGATTTTTCTTTCTTGTAGATAAGAAGTACGTCCGGCTTTACGTGGCACTCAAAACAATCTTTAAGCTCTCCGGTAAGGCGATGATCGCCATTTTTAAGCGGCATCCCTATCCCGCCAATTAAAGCGTCCAAAACTTTTTGTAATTCGATAAGCACGTCTTTATCATGCTTATAAACTTTCAAATCTTTTTTGAATCGGCTGGAATATTTTAAAACAAACATACCTAATCCCTTAGCGCGTCCCTAATGAGATCCGATCCCTTTTTAAAAGATTTGTTGCTGTTTTTAGCGCTTGCGATAGCTTCGCGCAAAGCTTCGGCGCTTCGCAGGGTAAGTCCGTTTTCGTCCCTCAGTTCGCAAGGAAAATTCTTAGCGTTTATCAGCTGGTTAAAGAAAATCTTGATTGCCGAGCTCATGTCCATGCCCAAGCCGTCTAAAATCTTTTTTGCTTCGTTTTTAGTCTTAGAGTCGATGCGAATTTGTATTTGTGCGCTACTTTTAGCGATCATAATATTATACATTATTAAATTATAATCATACTGTATTGCATTTTTAATTATTTGTCAATACACTATTTTGATATCTTCCTGAATTCGAGATAGGAATAAACGACCAAGTAAACGATGCTTGCTATCAAGGGAACGAACAGGAACAAGAAAGCGTGCTGCGGGACGAATACCCCCAAGAGGGTTATGATGGCCGTCAGCTTGAAAAGCTTCTCTCCGAGCTTGTTCGTCTTATCCCAGACCGTATCGTTCGCCAGCGTCCACGGCAGCCTTATGCCTATGGTGTAGTTCCTCTTCGCCTCCCCTAAGAGGATGCCGGCGAAGTAGAAAAGGGCGGCGAAAGCGGGCATCAGGGCTGCGGTCATATTGAACCTGTATCCGAGATTCCAGAAGATCGTAAGCTTGTAGATATACAGGATGAAGAGATTGAAGACGACCACGAACCAGCCGAGTGTGCCCTCGAACTTCTCAATGTTCTTCTTCTCCGGGTCTATCTTCGGAAAAACGAAGAGCAGGATGTCCAGAAGAACCATCATCAAGGGTATCAGGAACAGGCCCCAGAACTTGCCCATGTATCCGTTGACGTTTCCGTTCGCGCCCCAGTGGGAAGCGATCTTGTCCGGCATCAGGGGGTAGAAATAGAAAGCCAGGGCAAAGGACGCAAGAACGAGAAGGAATACGAGAATCGTTGTCTTTTTCATGGTTTGTGGCTGTTTATAATCTTGTTTGATTATACCTTAAATTGTTTTAACATCCAACAACGGTATTGGCGGCCGGACGAGGGGGTGCTAAAATAGGGCCGAGTATAGGCTCATGCACGGCAGTTTACGGATTGCCGTCGCCGAACTCTCTCTTAAAGAGAAAAAACAACCAGAGTCTTGAAGGCCAAGGTTTTCAAGAGCGTGTTGCCTTAAAGGAGATACTGCTTGCTTTCGCCCAGTGCGGATTCCTTTTTTGGATGCCGCCAAATTAAATTCAAGGCCGAGAGGATATAGTTCCGCTTCCAGCGGGAAGTAAGTCTCGAGGTCTGGTGGCTCGGATGGGCGAAGGCAATCCAACCTGACGAGGATGGCGACTTCTCGAACGCGCCCTACTTCAACTTCAACGACGGCAAGGTCAAGTTCGACACGAACTGGGTCGACAATGCCAACGAGAACTACGGCTCGGCGTCGGCCTTCCTCTCGAAGTTTCTCCTGTTTCTAAATTTAAGGGAATATCCGCAATGGATACCCCTTTCATTTGGGCGGCTAGTTGAACGAATCCAGCCGCCGACCATTCTGCCGATCTCATCAACGATGTTTTCGAGGGTGATGTATTTTTTAACATCTAAAGCTTTGACGTCTTTCATGAGGCGGATAAAAACTCTGAGCATGTTGAGCTTGAGGCTGGCTCGTTCAAGCGTCGGCATTTTCTCCCACTGTTTTTGGCTACTTGCCATTATAATGTCCTCTATCAGGTCGAGGATTGTTTGCTCGCAACGTTCGAAAACAGTAAAGCGATCCTGTTTAGGAACAAGATTTCTGTATCCATGGAAAGTTTTATATAAATCATAAGCCTTTTTGAAAATTGGTATGTCGAAATCATCCATATGAAGATTTATAAAAATTTATTTGAAAAAATAACATCGTTGGAAAACCTCTTTGGGGCTTGGGACGAATTCAAAAAAGGCAAATGTCATAAAAAAGACGTCCAGGAATTCGAATTTCACCTTGAGCAGAATATCTTCAAGCTTCATCGCGACTTGCTGGCCAAGAAATACTCCCACCTGCCGTATACCGGTTTCTTTATTCGCGATCCGAAGGCCAGACATATCCATAAGGCTGCAGTGCGCGATAGAGTTTTACACCATGCGCTGTTTCAAATTTTGAATCCTCTTTTTGACAAGACATTCATTCCCACTTCTTTTTCCTGTCGTATTAATAAAGGAACCCATAAAGGCATACTGGCCCTGGAAAAGATGATCCGAGCGGAGAGTAGAAATTTCACGAGGACTTGCTTCGTTTTGAAATGCGATGTGCAAAAATTCTTCGATTCCGTCGATCATCAGGTTTTGTTAAATATTCTTCGGAAAAAGATTGTCGACCCTGACGCCATGTGGCTAATTAGAAAAATTATCGAGAGCTTTGCCATGACCCAGACAACGCTCTTTGATCGCCAAGGCTTGCCGATCGGTAATCTCACTTCGCAGCTTTTTGCGAATATCTACATGGATAAGCTCGACCAGTTCATGAAGCAGGATCTGCGAGTGCATTATTACGCTCGGTATACCGATGACTTCGTAATCGTTTCGACTGATAAAGAATATTTAAAGGGTCTTGTCGAACCGATTCGCAATTTTCTTGGCGATATGTTGCGATTGAAAATTCATCCGAAAAAGATTTCGATCCGCGCCTGCCATAAAGGTATCGATTATCTCGGCTATGTCGCATTCCCGCATTATCGGATTTTGCGAAATGCGACGAAGCGCCGGATATTTCGAAAGCTCAAAGAGCGGATCGTTGCGTATCGGAACGGAGCCATCAGCGAAGGTTCCCTATCTCAGTCCCTCCAGTCATATCTGGGCGTTCTCTCTCACGCTAATGCCTATCACCTGACCGAAGACCTTAAGAATCAGTATTGGTTCTGGTTGCATGAGTAAAAAAAGAGGGGTATCCATGATATGCGATGGATAACCCCGTTTTTATGCGCGGACTCAAGGATCAAGAGACAATGATTCAAAAGTCTCAATAATTCGAGTTCGCAAGCTTCAATGATCTACTGCGAGAGGAAGGCCGACGCCGAGCCGAAGCCCTCGCGCGCATGGCCGACCCAGCTCGTGCCGAACCCGACCTCGCCGTCGCCGAAGTAGAAGTAGGGCGCGCCCGAGAAGTCGCCATCCTCGCCAGGTGCATACTCGCTACCAGCGCAGTCGGGCCAGAGGTCATCATAATCCTCAAGACGTTCGGGATGCGTAAGAAGCATGCACCCGGTCTCGAATGGGCCGAGTCCGAACTCGTTGGCAGTGAAGGTCTCGCGAGCCCGACGGACACTGCGACCCCGGTGGCGAATACCGAACTGGGCAGGAACGACCAAGGTGTCGAAGCCCTTCTGCGCTTCGCCCAGCATTTCAAGCTTCTTCACTGTCCGGCTGGTGCAGCCGGAGATATTTCTCTCCGATTCCGCCCTCGCGGTAGTTATAGAAGCTGCCCTTGCGCTGCTTCTTGATCGCATCGAACATCTTCTGCGTTGCCTCGCCGTAGGTCTTGCCGACTGACTGCCAGCGAAGAATGGCGAAATATCCTTCGGCGTTCGACGGAAGCGGCTGTTCTGCCAGCTTCTCATCGGCGGATCCGAAGCCCGGGAAGAATTGCCGCAGAATGCTAATCTGCTCGGTAATCCCTTTCGGCTTGTAGCCCGACAGGTATCCATAGTTCGACTTGACTTCCTCATCAGCGAACTGGTTAGAAACCGAATGCTTCTTGATGGAAGCGATGATGTCGATCTGGAATTCGTCGCCGTTCTCAATGAGTTTCTGAATACTGTCCTTGTCGAAGAGTCCCCCGACAATTGCGCGATCCACGGCATCTTCCGCGAAACTCTTGATCTGTTTCTTTGTCCTTCCGTGATCAATGTTTCCATTGTCATCTCCTCCTTTTTGAGATTACCCGAATCGCTCGGGCTTAACGACTCTGCCTCATACGAGGCGAGTATTTCAGAGCTATAGGGCTGCAAAATACTCGCCTCGATAAGAATGAAATATTAATGAACCTTTGTTTTAATACTATAGAATATGTATTTTATATTGTCAAGGTTGACCTTTCTCCCCCTTTCCTGTATTATGGGGCTATGAACAAACTGATAGTCAAACTGCTCGTAGGAGTGGTGGGAATGGGCATTGCCATATATGTCTTGAAGCCCCATGGCGGTGTCACTTACGACGGAAGCTTCTCGACCATCCTCTTGGTCGGGCTGGCCACGGGTTTGTTGATCTATCTTCGTAAGGCCCATACTGTCTTTAATCACCTTGCCTCTAAGGGTAATTACCTTGAATCTATTCTCCATCGTTATTATGATGTTCCTTGTCTGGCTGGTTGACGCCCTGTTCCCCGCCGACATGTTCGAAATATTCGGATTAAACAATCTTTTCTTTACCGCGCTAATCATCTGGGGAACGGAATTGCTTTCCTCGATGGCATTCAAATAAAATGAACAATAATTTACTAATCGCACAAATAATCGTTTCCGCTTTGCTCGTTATTGTAATCTTGCTTCAGCAGAGAGGAACCGCTTTGGGCTCCGCTTTCGGCGGAGGAAACGAAGTGTACAGCACCAGAAGAGGCTTCCAGAAAAACCTGCTCTGGGCAACCGTCGTTTTGACTGCCGCCTTTATCGTTCTCGCCGTACTTAATTTGGCATACTAATTTAATGAATCCCACAAATAAAAACTCTCTTTCCGGGGGGCGCTGGCCCACGAAAAAGCAATGGTTGCAATTCTTTAAGGTGTTGAAAAAGAAGGAAAAAATTGCCCTGGGCATTCTTTTTTCCCTGTTCGCCCTTTCTGTCATCTTCCTCGCATCGTCCTACTACATCAAAAATACCAATGTGGTTCCGGCCGATTACGGGAGGATAAGAGAGGGGGTCTTGGGACAGCCCCAGTTCATCAATCCCCTTTATGCTCCTCTCTCCGACATTGACAGGGACATATCGGAGCTTGTCTTCTCCTCCTTAATGACCTACGATACCGACGGAAACATCGTTCCCGATTTGATAAAGGATTACAATGTCGAAGAAGGAGGAAAAACGATAGACTTTTCAATCAAAGAAAATGCCAAATGGAGCGACGGACAGCCTTTAACGATTGATGATGTAATTTTCACCATCGATTTGGTGCAAGACCCGGATTACTTAAGCCCTTTAAGGACCAACTGGCAGGGAGTGGAAATAGAAAAAGTTTCCGACTACAAAGCCATTTTTACGCTGAAACAGGCATACAGCGGATTTGAAGAATCGCTGGTCAATCTGAAAATCATGCCCAAGCATGTCTGGAAAGACATTTCAACCCAGGCGATGACTTCAAATACGGCTTTGAATGTATCTAACTCCCATTGGCAGCGGGCCGTATGTGGTTAAAAAAACCATCCAGAAGAGCGATAAAACGGTAAAGTCGATGATTCTGACCGTAAACAAGGATTATTACAACCAAAAGCCGCACATACAGAGAATCGACTTCTATTTCTACAACAGCCAGAACGGATCTACTAAACAATCTAAAGAAAGGAAACCTTGATTCGGGAAACATCGAAGCCCGGAAGCTACAATGGCAAAAACTTCAAGAAGATACAGCCTTCAATTCGATCGAAACCCCCGACTATTTCGCAATATTTCTGAATAACCAGAAACCCCTGTTCGACAGCAAGAACGTCAGGCAGGCGCTTAACCTTTCGACCGACAAGAACGAGATAGTGAACAAGGTTTTGAACGGCAACGGGAAGATAATCGATTCTCCCGTCATACCCGATTTCTACGGCTTAAACGATCCCACAGCCGTTCCCGCCTACGATGCCACAGGCAGCCAAACTTCTCGACAGTTCCAATTACGTCTTGAAAGCAACGGGACGAGGATAAAGACCGTACAAAAGTCGACGGGATTCCAGTTCAAGCAGACATTGCAATTGGGAAGCAACAATGCCGACGTAAAGAAGCTCCAGGAATGCCTGGCAGCCGATCACGACCATATATCCAAACGGAGGCACGAGCGGAAAATTCGGGACCGACACCAAGACCGCCGTCATCAAATTCCAGGAAAAATACAAAGATGACATCCTGACCCCTAACGGTCTTAACCGCGGGAACGGGAAAAGTCGCCGGAGCGACGATCAAAAAATTGAATGCCGTCTGCTTCATCGTTCCGACCGAGACGACTCCCCTGTCTTTCACTTTAAAGACGACGAATAATCCGGTGCTTACCAAAACCGCGGAACTCTTGAAAGAGCAGTGGGCGAAAAACGGGATTACGGTCAACATCGAAACCATGGACCCGACCGAAGCCAAAAAGGTCATCAGGGAAAGGGATTTCGACGCATTATTGTTCGGAGAGAGCCTCGGCGGGATACCGGACCCGGTCCCTTACTGGCATTCTTCGCAGATAATCGACCCCGGCCTGAACCTTTCCGTATATCAGAGCAAACAAGCCGACCAGATGATGGAAAAAGCAAGGACATATTCCGATTACAAGGATCCCATGAGGCAGAAGGCCCTGGAAGATTTTGAGAACATCGTGGTCAGCGATTCGCCGAGCGTATTCCTCTACACGGCTGACTATATGTATCTCATGAACAAGAATATAAAGGGATTCGACGAGACGAAGATAGTCGACCCGTCGAAAAGGTTCGCCGATATCGAAAACTGGTACATAGCGACACACAGAGTATGGAAATAGAATTGAAAAATCCGAATATCAGGCATGTAAGCGACATGAAGGACGTCCTCTTCGACAAGGAGTGGTTTAAAGTCTGCCGAAGACAGAGACCTGTATTACATGTACCGCGGGATAAAACAGATGGACAACCTAGGTATGACATTACCGTCATTCCCCCGTTCATCATGGGCAACGAATTCGTAAAGACATTGGGGCACTTCCACGGAGAGGATTCAAATGAGATGTATATCATCCTCGAAGGAGAAGGCCTGTTCATCTTCCAGAAAGGGAAAGATGCTGTTGAAGACTTCTATGCCGTCAAAGGCGAAAAGGGCGAAGCCATGATCGTTCCCAAGGGATACGCCCATGTCACCATAAATCCTTCGAAAACCGAAACTCTTAAGATGGCCAACTGGGTCAGGGAGGCTTCGGGCTTCGATTACGAAAGCGTCGAAAAGAAAGGAGGCCTCTGCTATTTCTATACTACAACGGCTGGGTCAAAAACGATAATTACAAGAACGTGCCGGAGATAAGGTTCGAGGAACCCCTGAAAGAAGTTCCCCAGAACCTCGATTTCCTGAAATAAAATATGGATAAGGACAAAACCATTCTCATTACCGGCGGATGCGGATTCATCGGAACCAATGCTGCGAGATACTACGCTAAAAAAGGATACCGGTGGTTGTCTTGACAATCTTTCGAGGGTCGGAGCCAGAGAGAACCTGAAATGGCTTAAAAGGAACAAAAACATTGATCGTTATCAAGGGAGACATCAGGAACAGCTGAAAGTGGCATTGGCTTTCAGAAAATACAAGCCCGGCAAGGTCCTCCATCTCGCCGCCCAGGTGACCATGGTCACTTCGGTCAAAAAACCCAGGGAAGACTTTGAGATAAACGCCTTGGGGACATTCAATGTCCTGGAGGCCCTGAGGAAAGAAGCCCCGGAAGCCGCGCTCCTCTATACGAGCACCAACAAGGTCTACGGCGAAATGACCGATATCGAAGTGATTGAAAAAGAAAAAAGGTACGAATACAAAAACATTAAAGGAATCGACGAAAAAAGGCCCGCTGATCTCCACGGGCCCTACGGATGCAGCAAAAGGGACCGGAGACCAGTACACGATCGACTGGGCGAGGATATATGGGCTGAAGACTGTCGTCTTCAGGCAGTCGGGAATCTACGGACCGCACCAGTTCGGGATCGAAGAGCAGGGCTGGCTTGCCTGGTTCGTCAATGCCCTGTTGTTCGACAAGCCCGTCACCTTGTACGGGGACGGCAAACAGGTAAGGGATGTCTTGTACATAGACGACCTGTTGAATGCCTACGATTCAGCACTGGAAAACATAAAAGAAACTAGAGGAAAAGCGTTCAACGTCGGAGGAGGAAACAAATTCTCGCTTTCCATCTGGGAACTGTTCGAAATCCTGGAGAAACTTTCAAACAAAAAATTCAAATACACTTTCAGCGACTGGAGGCCCGGAGACCAGAAAGTGTACATTTCAAACATCTCCAAAGCCAAAAATACTTTTGGCTGGTCTCCTAAGACTTCTTCCAATGAAGGAGTCGAAAGGCTCTACAAATGGATCAGCGAAAACAAATCCGCTATCTTAAGAGCCGGAGTGTTCCCCGCAAATTATCCTATAGTAAAATAATAAACATATGAATACAGAAACAAAAACACAAAACGCGCCCGCGCCTCGCGCAGGTGGCGTAAGAAAACCGCGACCGCATAATCCCCACCGCCAAACAAGGCACCGAGGAAGACCGGCCCTAAAGAACAGCATCGTCCGAACAAATGCCCCAAAACAACGCCCTAAGGGTGATCCCCTTAGGAGGACTGGGCGAAGTGGGAAGGAACATGACGATTTTGGAATACAAAGAATCGATATTGATTATGGATGTCGGCTTCAGCATGCCCGAAGAAGACATGCCCGGAATCGACTACATCATTCCCGATATTTCCTATCTATTGGAAAACAACAGGTACAAGAACATCGAAGGGATTGTCTTTACCCACGGGCACTACGACCACATCGGAGCCGTTCCCTACATCGTCCACAGGATCGGCAATCCCCCATTGTTCGCCTCTCCCCTTGCCCGGGGCATCATTATGAAAAGACAGGACGAATTCCCCGAACACCCCAAATTGGACATCACCGAAGTCAAAGATGGAACAAAAATTAAATTAGGAGTGTTCGAAGTGGAATTCTTTAGGCAGAACCACAACATTCCCGATAATATGGGATTGTTCATCAAGACCCCGGTCGGAAACATAATCAACACATCCGACTTCAAGTTCGATAATTTCCCGGTCAACGAAAGTCCAACCAATTTCGAAAAACTTAGAGAGATAGGAAAAAGAGGAATAACTCTTTTATTGTCCGACTCGACAGGAGCTGAAGAAGAAGGCCATTCTCTTTCGGAAAAGCAGATATTCGAAAACATGGAAAGAATATTCGAGAGCGCCAAAGGCAGGATTATCATGGCCACTTTCTCTTCCCTGGTTAACAGGGTCCAACAGGCCATCACCTTGTCCGAAAAATACGGAAGGAAGGTGGGCTTTATCGGCCACAGCATGAAAAGCAACGTTGAATTGACTAAAAAGCTCGGCTACCTGAAGTCGCAGAAAGGAACACTTTTGAAAAAGGTGTGCCGATGCGAACAAGTTACCCGGACAAGAATATAACGATCCTGTGTACCGGAGCCCAGGGCGAAGACAATGCGGGACTCATGAAAATCACAACAAAAGAACATCCTTCGATTTCGATTAAGCCGGGAGATACCATCATCTTCTCGTCTTCCGTCATTCCCGGAAATGAAAGGACCGTCCAGATGTTAAAAGACGACCTCCTGAGGCAGAAGGCTAACGTCTTCCATTACAAAATGATGGATATCCATGCCGGAGGACATGCCCAGAGGGAGGAACTAAGGGAGATGATCGAAATCATGAACCCCAAGTTCTTTATGCCCATCCACGGGCAATTCTCCATGCTTTTCGCCAACTCTAAGCTGGCCCAAGAACAGGGTATAAAAGAAGAAAATATCATCCTAGCCGATAATGGAAAAGTAATTACCATTACTCCCGAAAGGGCCGTCATTGAGAAAAGAGAGGTTCCTTCCGAATACATCATGGTTGACGGGTTGGGCGTGGGAGATGTCGGAGAAGTAGTCTTAAGGGACAGACAGATGTTATCAAAAGACGGCATCTTTGTTATAATAGCAGTAGTCAATAGAAAAACCGGAAAGGTCCAAGAGTCTCCGGACATCATTTCGAGAGGCTTCGTCTATTTAAGGGAGTCTAAAGACTTGTTGTTCCAGACAAGAAAGAAGGTAATACAAACCATAGAAAAGTCCACTATCTCCGGACAGGTGGTCAACTGGACTTATGTCAAAGACAATGTCAGGAATACCGTAGGCGACTTCTTGTTCCAGAAAACGCAGAGAAGACCGATGGTTTTGCCGGTAATAATTGAAGTGGGATAAAAATATGAAAAGAGTATTTAGCGGAATAAGGCCTACGGGCGACATACATATAGGAAACTATCTGGGAGCGATAAAACAATGGGTAGAACTCCAGAATAAGGAGGACTGTATTTTCTGCATTGTCGACTGGCATGCGATTACCACCCCCTACGACGAAAAGGAACCTACAAGATAAGATATTCGATCTTGCCTGTACGTATTTAGCTGTAGGAATCAATCCGGATAAATGCATCTCTCTTTGTCCAGTCACAAGTAAAAGAACATGCTGAGTTGGCTTGGCTTTTGGGAACAATTACTCCGTTGGGAGAACTCTCAAGAATGACCCAGTTTAAAGACAAATCAAAAAAGCATCCCGAATATGTCAATGCCGGACTATTTAATTATCCCGTCCTTATGGCTGCGGACATTCTCCTTTACGACACAGATATCGTGCCCATAGGCAAGGATCAGACTCAGCACGTGGAAATTACCAGAAATATCGCGGAAAGATTCAATAAGAAATACGGCAAGACATTTAAACTGCCCCAGGCATTGGTTCCCGAGCAGGGAGCCATCATAATGTCCCTTGAGAACCCGGAGAAGAAAATGTCAAAGACGGATGATGCCAAGGGCTGCATCAGCCTATTTGAAGAACCAAAGGATATAATGAGTAAAATTATGGCTGCGACGACCGATTCGGAAAAGGAAATAAAATACGATACTGTTAAAAAGAAAGGGATATCCAATCTTTTGACCATCTATTCCCTATTCTCGGGAAAAACCATAAAACAGATAGAAAAAGAATTCAAAGGCAGGGGCTACGGAGAATTCAAAAAATCTCTGGCTGAATTATTAATAGAAAAACTGGAACCCATAAGAGAAAAGAGGAAAGAGTTAAAGAAAAATCATAAATACGTAAATGGAGTTCTTGAAAAAGGAGCCAAAAGAGCGAGAAATATCGCCGAAAATAAGATGGAAGAAGTAAGGAAGAAAGTAGGGCTAAGATAAAAAAATAGACTATTAGACGGCTTTACTGTAAACTAATGGCTTGTCTAAGATCGGCGCACCAATGGCTTCAATCAGCTCTTCTTTTTTTTGTTTAAAAACTCCCTCACTTTTAGCCTCAACCACTAGTCTCAAAACTGGCTCAGTGTTCGACGGCCTTACCAAGAACCACCAGTCATTATAATCAACCCTCAAGCCGTCCATCTCTAAAATTCTGCCGTCATGATAAATCTTCTTCAGTTCTTTTATTTTATCTTCCTTATCTTCTATTTTAAAATTAATTTCTCCGGAATGATAATATTTTTGATAAGGTATTATAAGATCAGACAGCGGAACTTTTTCTTTCTTCAGTTCTTTTAGTATTTTTAGAAGTACAATAAATGGAACCTCATAAAATAAATCAGGACCCCAATAATAATGACCTGCTAATTCTCCACCGAAAAGAATATTATCTTTCCTCATCTCCTCTTTTATTAATGAATGACCGATGCAAAAAGGTACCCCCTCCCCCCTTTTAATGCTTTCCCCCACTATATTACTCGAACGAATATCATAAAGGATTTTGGGCTTTATTTTTGTCTCCGCTGGTAATTCATCAAGTAGTATTTTAGCCATTAGGGCCGTTATTAAATCGCCCGAAATTGACTTAGCTTTTTCATCTATGAAAATGATTCTGTCGGCATCACCATCCAGGGCTATGCCAAAATCGGGCTTTTTCTTCTTTACTAAAGCAATGATGTCCTTTAAATTACTCGCCAAAAGCGGATCAGGAACATGATTGGGAAAGGAACCGTCGGGATTGCAGTAAAGGGGGTATATTTTTACTCCCACTTTTTCAAGAATCTTAATAGCTATCGGTCCCCCAATACCATTACCAGCATCAACAGCTAAAGTAAAATTCTTAAACTCTCCATCTTTTATCTTGGCCAGTTTTAAATTAGCTTCTAAGTAATCATTTTCAATGTTTTTTTCTGACATCCCCCCCCCCACTGAGGATGTACCCATCTCCGAACTAAACCGCTTTTTAAGAAGAAAATCTCTCATCCAAAAAATACCCGTATCACCAGCTACAGGAATAGCTTTTTCTCTTACTAATTTCATCCCGTTAAAAGGATTGGGATTGTGTGAGGCGGTAATTATTACGCCTCCGTCATAGCCAAATTTTGAAACAGCAAAATAAAGCATCGGCGTAGTAACCAAGCCAAGATCAACAATATCCGCCCCTTCGTCTCTAATTCCGTCTGAAAAACCCTTAAAAAGGCTTGGTGAAGATGACCGGATGTCTCTTCCTACCGCAATCTTAAAAGTTGCCTTTTTCGTTGTTTTGCGTAGGAAATGAATAAAACATCTCCCTATTTGGTAGGCAGTGTCTTCATTAAGTTCCTGGGGAAAAATTCCCCTTATATCGTATAGTCTGAAAATTTCTTTGTTAATCATTTTTTTAATATCTTTATAATCTGATTATGAATTTTGCCGTTAGAAGCGACGGGATTAGTAGTCTTTCTTGTGAATTCATTCCCATTAATGTCGGTTACTCTTCCTCCAGCCTCTTTTACTATAAGAACTCCGGCCGCCGCATCCGTTAGTTTGGTGCCATCGTTTAATAGTACATAGGAGTCGAATCCCCCTAGGGCAACATAACAAAAACCCAAAGGACCGCTTCCCCAAGCCCTAACTCGATATGTTTTTTTAAGGAACTCTCCCAGTCGTTGATGATATTTATTAAAAGATTTTTTTGATAACTTGCAATTCGGCAACTCGGCGTAAATAAAAGCGTCGGCAAGATTTTTTACTTGAGAAACATGAATCTTTCTACCGTTGAGAAAGGCTCCCTTGCCTTTTTCGGCATAAAAAAGGCTGTTAGTCGCCGGAACAAAAATTACGCCGACAATAATTTCTTCATTTTTCTGAAGGGCAATGGAAACACAGAAGATGGGCATTTTTCTTATGTAATGCTTTGTTCCGTCGAGAGGGTCAATAATCCAGGTATATTCTGATTTTAAATCCATACTTCCCGCCTCTTCGGATATAATGTTGTGGTCTGGAAAGTTCGCCTTAATCTTATTAATTATTATTCTTTCGGCCCTAAGATCAGCATCAGTAAGTATATCCTGCCTATCTTTATATTTGAGAACCCTAACATTGTTAAATTTTTTCATCAATGTCTTTCCAGCTTCTCTTACCGCGTCTACAGCGATTTTCTTAAATTTTTGGTTGATTTTCATGAGGTTTTAATTATTAAAACACTGTGAGATTAATTCATCAAAGAGGCTCAGGGAAGAGCTATGATTATCTCAACTAACAACAACTGCGAATTATATTTTCCGGAAACTTTTTTTATAAACAACGCGAAGGCCCGCCCTATTTTGTGGGCCGCTTCTTCGTTCAGTTCTTCGGGATATATTCCCCTGATGTCATATGCTTTGAATATTTTAGGGTCGATCATTGCCTTTCGGAAACTTATTAATAATTATTTATGTACTTTATAATAACAACGCCTGAACCCCCGCTGGTGCCGGTATTAGATCCTCCATTCCCCCCATATCCCCGGCCAGCGATCCCCCAACCATACGCAGTATTACCCACATAACTGTTATTCGTGCCACCCCACAGCGAAGATCCTACTCCCCCGGCACCATATCCGACAGAAGATCCAGTAATGGTCGAATACACTCCATTTCCTCCCGGGGCACCATAATTATTAGTATTGCTACCCCCTGCACTGCCAGCACCACCGCCACCACCTGATGCTGACCAGGACCCACTTGCACTGTTCCCGGTTCCACCGGCATATCCTTGTCCGGATGTTCCCGATCCGCCGCTATAAGCAACGGAGTTATTGGCACTACATCCACCGCCCCCAGATCCTCCACTATGACCATAACTACTGCCACCACCCCCACCGCCTATGGCGGTGATACTGCTAAAAACCGAGTTACCTCCATTCGCACCATCACTCCCTAAAGCACCACCGGCCCCAACGGTAACCCCTAGACCATTGCCAGGAGTTACTGATAATGTGCCAGTCAATACACCGCCTGCTCCCCCGCCGCCACCTCCGGATCCAGTACCGTTCCCATCAGAATAATAATATCCCCCTTTGGCTCCCCCGCCGCCACCTCCAACAACGAGATAGTCTACAGAAGTGACTCCTGTGGGAACGGTCCAGCTGGTAGTGCCGACTGTCGTGAATGATTGGACTGCGTATGACGCTGCGACGGTAGCGCAGGTTCCGCTAGAAGTTCCTCCGTTTGATCCGGCGCAGGTCCAGGAATACGATCCGGCCATACCAGTGATCGTGCCGCTGGTACAGGCATCGGTTCCTGTCGGAGTCGAAGACCTGTAATGACTGTTCGCGACGCCACAGGCGCCGTTAACTGATAAATTAGCGGAACAGGCCGTGGCGGTAGTACTCGTGCCTCCATTGGAGCCATTACAACCCCAGGTCCAGGGACCTGTTCCCGATAAGGAAGTAGCTGTTCCGGTCGAACAGAGGTTGGTCGAGGGAGCTGAGTAGAAATTCAAACCGTTCGAAGATCCGCAGGCGCCGTTGACCGGAGCCAGAGGCCTTGAGGCGGAACAGCTGGCTGTGCTTCCTCCGCCGGAGCCGTTACAGGCCCACGATGTAGATCCGCCTTGGGACGGGAAGGCCGGACTCGAAGGGCTGGCCGTTCCGGCAGAACAGAAAGTATCCGAACCATACGTAGTATCCGAATACGCATACGTCTTGTTCGCAGATCCGCAAGCCCCGTTGACCGGAGCCAGAGGCCTTGAGGCGGAACAGCTGGCTGTGCTTCCTCCGCCGGAGCCGTTACAGGCCCACGATGTAGATCCGCCTTGGGACGGGAAGGCCGGACTCGAAGGGCTGGCCGTTCCAAACGAACATAAAGTGTCCGTGCCGTAGCCCGCATCCGAGTAAGCATAGGTCTTGTTTGCAGAACCGCAGGCGCCGTTGGTCGCCCCGTTTGTCACGAAAGAATTCGTGGCGCAATCATATTCGTACGTCCCTCCGGTAGAAAGAGTGGCCGAGATAACGCAATCGAAGCCATTTGCAGACAGATATGTATAATTCGTACCATTGGGATCCTTGGGAATCTTGGACAAGAAAGACTGCAAGACGGGATCGAGACTGGAACATCCTCCCCCGACGCCACAAGGAGTGCCTTGCACCGGCCCGTTGTCGAAATGCTCGGCACGATAGGAAACCAGAGCATTCTTGATGATCTCTATGTCTTCTTTCCTCTTCGAATCCTGGGCAGCATTATTTGCATTATTGAGCCCGGTGATGATGACAGCCGAAAGAACACCTATTATCGCTATGGTGACCAGAAGTTCGATCAGGGTGAATCCTTTTCGCCTAAATACGTTCATTAGATATATTCTACCAAAAGAATCTTCCCGAGTAAACCTCGAGCTTGACCAAACGCGTAAAAATTGCTATATTGTCACTACCTTAATGCCTTCGCTAAGTATTAAGATTATTTATTAAAGATATGCAATTCTACGAATTAAACCTATTGATTTCGCCCAATATGTCACAGGCGGAAATCGACTCTTTTATTGAAAAAACGGAGTCGGAAATGCAAAAGCACGGTAAGGTCGTAAGCGACAAAAAAGCCGACAGAAAGAAGCTGGCTTACCCCATTAAAGACGAAGTTGAAGCTTGGCTCTACTTTTTCAACCTTTATCCGGAAGCGATAAACAAGGAAGGGGTTTTAGAAAACTTGGAAAAGACGTTCAAGGAAGACAAGAACATCCTCCGCTTCATGGTAATCGACAAAGATACAAAGAGGGCCGAGGCTGCAGCAAGGAGAGGGGCCAGAGAAAAAAAGTTTGCCTTGGAAAAAGCCTCTGCGGCAGAACCGAAAGAAGAAGAGCCCAAGCTTGAAGAAAAGCCAAAAAAACCCAAAATCCAGATGGAAGATATCGACAAGAAACTCGATGAGATGCTTGGAGAATAACACTTATTATTAAGCTAATATAATTAGCATAAAAATATGAACCTAAATAAAGTGTTTCTAATAGGACGAGTGGCTTCCGACGTTGAAATGAGAACCACCTCTTCCGGCCAAAGCGTTTGCACGTTTTCTCTCGCCACGAACCGCACCTGGAAAAACAAGGACGGCCAGAAGCAGGAAGAATCGCAATTCCACAGGATAGTATTATGGGCCAAGCTGGCCGAAATCGCCTCCCAATTCTTGAGTAAAGGATCTCTCGCCCTCATAGAGGGAAGGATACAGAACAGAAGCTGGGAAGACAAGTCGGGCGTCAAGAAATATACGACCGAAATCATTGGGGAAGCCATGCAATTAGGACCGAGATCGGCGGGAGGAGGAATGCCGACCGAAGGGAAAAGCTTCTCTTCGCCCAAAAAGGAAGTTGAAGACGAAGACATCCCCATAATTGAAGACGGAGATGAAATCGATGTCAAAGACATTCCCTTTTAATATATAATTAAGACTAAAATATGTACTGCTATTTCTGCAAAAAAAACATTCAGGAAATCAATTTCCGCGACACCGACATCTTGTTAAAGTACCTGTCTAAGTCGGGAAAGATAAAGCCTAGGACGAAAACTGGCCTTTGCGCCAAACACCAGAGAGAAACTACTACGGCCATAAAGAGAGGAAGAATAATGGGACTGCTTCCCTTCGTTGCCAAGTAATATAAAAACACCCCTAAAGGGTGTTTTTGCTTAGTTGGAGTTTGATTTCTTGATTATTTCCTCCTGTATCTCCTTTAATATCTTCGGATTCTCCCTTAAGAATTCTTTGGCTTTTTCTATCCCCGCTCCAAGCTTGGTGTCTCCGTACTGAAAATGGGCTCCGGATTTCTTGACAATCTCTTCTTTGACTCCCAGATTGACGGTTTCGGAAAACTTAGATATTCCCTCGTTGTAATAGATGTCGAATTCGGCGGTCTTAAACGGAGCCGCCACTTTATTCTTTACAACCTTGGCCTTGACCCTGTTCCCTATAATGCTCTCTCCCTGTTTTATTTGCGCTATCCTTCTTAACTCTATCCTCACCGAACTGTAGAACTTCAAAGCCAGTCCTCCCGGAGTCGTTTCCGGATTACCGAACAAAATGCCAATCTTCATTCTGGTCTGATTCAAGAATATGACGATTGTTTTGGTTCTGGAAACTATTCCCGAAAGTTTCCTTAAGGCCTGAGACATTAGTCTCGCCTGAAGTCCGATTTGAAGTTCTCCCATCTCCCCAGCGACTTCGGCTTTGGGTACCAAAGCGGCCACCGAATCAATAACTATAACGTCGACTTCTCCGGACCTTACCAGACTCTCCACAATCTGCAGTCCCTGTTCAGCCGAGTCAGGCTGGGAAATTAGCAAATCATCGGTATTAACTCCAATCCTTTTGGCGTAATCGGGATCCAAGGCATGCTCGGCATCGATAAAGGCCGCCACTCCCCCTCTTTTCTGCGATTCCGCTATAATACTCAGAGATAATGTGGTTTTCCCCGTACTTTCTCCTCCGTAGATCTCCGTAATCCTTCCCCTAGGAATCCCCATTACTCCCAAGGCCAAATCCAAAGAAAGAGAACCTGTAGGAATAGTATCTACATTGGCCTTCTCGGCATCCTTAAGCTTCATTATAGCCCCTTCTCCGAACTTCTCCCTTATTTCGGAAATCGCCTCGGCGAGGTTTATTCTTTCTTTTTCCTTTATTTCTTTTCTTGCCATATGTTTGTATTATACCAAATTAAAAACAGGAATCAAAATTACTGCTCATCATTATTGTCTTGAGATTCTTCCATCATGTAAACCTCGCGAGGCTTGGCCCCTTCCTGTGGTCCCACGATCCCCCTTTCTTCAAGGATATCCATTAATCTAGCGGCTCTAGCATAGCCGATTCCCAACCTTCTCTGCAATAAAGAAGTCGAAGCCTTGCGCGAAGATATGACCGTTCTTTTGGCTTCCTCGTACATCGGATCCTCTTTGGAGAAAAATGAATCCATTTGGGCCTCGGGAGCCGATACCGATTTCTCTAGTTCTCCGACCAGGGAACTCTCTTCTTTTTCCGTTTCGGTTTCGATGAAAGACACCCCCTCTTCGTTGTCAGCCTTGTCTTTTGTTTCTGCGGCCGAATCGGTGATCCAACTGACTACTTTCCTAATTTCCAGTTCGGATACGTAAGGACTCTGAACTCTTTTGGGCTTGCTGAATTCCTTGGATAAAAGCAGCAAGTCTCCCCTTCCCAGCAATTTCTCCGCTCCCGAAGAATCGAGAATGGTCCTTGAGTCGACAAGGGCTCCCACTTTCAGGGCTATCCTTGTAGTAATATTCGCCTTAATGAGTCCGGTAATGACTTCTACCGACGGCCTCTGGGTTGCCAGTATCAAGTGAATTCCTGTGGCTCGAGACATCTGGGCCAACCTCACGACATACGACTCGATTTCCTTTCCTTTGACGCTCATAAGGTCTGCCAATTCGTCAATTATAAGAACGATGTAAGGAAGTTTATCTTCTCCTTTCTTTTCCATCTTGGTGTTGTATGATCCGATATCCCTGCTATGTCCAGCAGCCAGAACCGTGAACCTCCTTTCCATTTCGCCGACCAGCCACTTTAAAGCAACCAAGGTCTGGGCGGCATCATAGATTACCGGGCACAATAGATGTTCGAGGGTGGTATAGACTGGAAATTCAACCCTCTTGGGATCAACGAGTACCAGTTTCATTTCTTCCGGGCTGTTCCTGTATAAAAGGCTTAAAATGATCGAATTCAAGCAGATGGTCTTACCCGAACCAGTCGTTCCGCCGACCAACAAGTGCGGCATTTCGGCCAAATCGGCAAAGGCGGGAACGCCCTTCACATCCTTTCCCAAGGCCATTAAAAGGGGCGCTGGAGAGCTTTTGAACTCATCTGTGTCTAATACCTCTCTTAGGCCTACGACGGCCCTCTTTTTGTTTCCTATCTCGATTCCTACGAGAGACCTACCCGGAATGGGCGCCTCAATACGTATAGTCGGACTGGCGAGCGCCAGAGCCAAGATCATTCTGCAGGGTTGTAATTTTTGATAACTTAATTCCTTCGGCCGGCTTCAATGTGTACTGGGTAACGGTAGGCCCAATATTTATCTCTGACATCTCAACCGGTATACCGAATGTCTGCAGGGTTCTTTTGATAACCGAAGAATTGTAAGTAATGTCCCCTCCTTCGGGCTGCGCCTCCTTTTTTAGAAAGCAAATCCAAGGGAGGATACTTATACTCCTTGCTTTCTTTTTTCTTCTGCTCGAAAGTTTTAATGTCCTTGTCTTCTTTTTTTTCTTCGGGTTTGGGCACCTCTTCCTTCTTCGGAATTATTTTTTCCAAATTGAACATCGGCACTTTTTTCTTTTCCTCTTTGACAATCTTGTCTTCGATTTCGTTTTCTTCTTTGTTTTCGTCTTCCTCTTTTATGAGCTTCCTAAACGGCTCGGCTATCATTAATAAAGAAACGGCCATAGCGATGTCGAGAATAAAGAACGTCACCCAGAAATCGAACCATTTCAAAAGCGGCCACGAAACCATGTAGCCTATCCATCCGCCCCGACCCGAATAATTCCAGACAAAATATTGGGCCAGCATTGCATTCCCATGCAATTCAGCCAAAGCGAAAATCCCGCTTACCCCAAGAATTAGGATGGCGGTTGAAATAATAAGTGAGTTCTTGGCTTCTTTGAAAGCGTCATCTTCCTTCAGGAAGACCGCACCGAATACGAATGCCATCAATGGAATGATAAAGATGACATTGCCGACGAGAAGATTGAAAAAATGCTTTAAAAATGCTCCGATGGATCCGGCTTGTCCGAAGAAGGAAAAAATAAATACGACCGCCAGAAGAAAAGACAAAGATGCGAACAAATACCTCTTGGTCTTGTCGGGCAAAGAGAAATGAAAACCGCCACTATTCCTTTCCGTCCTTCCTTCAACTTTTTTCCTCGATTTATTGTTGTCTTTTTTGCGGTTTCCCTCTCTTTTTTTCCATAATCAAGGTATATGTTATTTCTTATCCCTTTATTATACCTCAAACCGGTGCCGATGGGAACCAGTTTTCCGATAATGACGTTTTCCTTGAGACCCATAAGTTTGTCTTCCTGTCCTCCGAAGCGCTGCTTCAATAAGAACCCTTGATGTCTCCTGGAAGGATGCAGCTGAAAGGAAACTGTCCGTATTCAAAGCAACTTTGGACACTCCCAACAGCATGTCGTCCGCCCTGATTAGCTTTTTGCCTTCTTTTTCCAAAACCTCATTCTCTTCCAAGAGCTTGCCCCTGGACATGATTTCGTCTTGAGATAAATGGCTGTCTCCGACATCTCTGATCCTCACTCTTGAGAACATTTGCCTGACTATGATTTCCACATGTTTGTCATTGATGGACACGCCTTGGGAAACATACACCTTCTGAATCTCTTTGATAATATAATCTTGAACTGCTTTCTTACCCAAGAGCTTGAATAGCTTCTTCAGATCAAGAGAGCCTGCGCATAGCGGATCACCTTTCTTGACTGTGTCTCCGGCCTTGACCAGTATTTCAACGGACGGAGAAATTTTGTATTCAACAGCTTCCTCTTCTTTCTTCTTCTCGTCCTTACTGTTCAAAATTTTAATGATGCCCTTCTTCTCTTCAACTTCTATAACTTTTCCGTCCTTAAGGCACATTTCCGCTTCTCCTTTCGGGGGCCTCCTCTCGAATATCTCTTCGACTCTCGGCAGACCTCGGGTAATGTCAGCCTCTCCAGCCACGCCTCCGGTATGGAAAGTTCTCATGGTCAATTGCGTTCCCGGTTCTCCGATGGCCTGAGCGGCAACAACACCAACCGCCTCCCCCATCTTTATCATTCCTTTCCAGCCAAGATCCAGGCCGTAGCATTTCTGGCAAATTCCCCTTATGCATTTGCACGTCAAGGGAGACCTTACCTTCAAGGATTCCACACTCTTCATTTCTTTGATCTTATGGGCAGTCTTCAAATCAATAGGTTGTCCTGATTTTACCACGACCTCTTTGGTCTCGGGATCTTCGATTTTCTCCAAAGAAATTCTCCCGAATATCTTATGGGTGAAATCTTGGTTGATTTCATCTGCGTCTTTTTTGTAAACGATAAGTCCCTCCTTGTCTCCGCAGTCATCTTCGTTGATGATTACGTCATGACCCACGTCAACGAGCCTTCTCGTAAGATAACCAGAAGTAGAAGTCCTTAGGGCGGTATCGGCGGTACCTTTTCTCGCTCCGTGGGTAGAAATGAAATATTCCAATACATCAAAGCCTTCTTTAAAAGAATTCTTAATGGCTAATTCGATGATCCTTCCCGCCGGATTGGCAACCAGATCCCTTCATGCCCGCCATCTGGACCGGCTGGGACCATGATCCTCTCGAACCGGAATCGACAATCGATAAATACCGGACTGTCCGAAGAAATAGCTTTAGGCACCAACTTCTCGATTTCGGTCTTCACCTTTTTCCAAACCTCGATGACCTGGTTCGATTTCTCATCTTTGGACAGTAAACCCTTTTCGTAATATTTTTCTATCTCGGCTATCTTCTTTTCCGCTTCGGCTATCAAGGCCGGCTTTTCCTTGGGAACGGTCAAGTCGTCCATTCCCCAGGTGATTCCCGATCGGGTTGAATATTTAAATCCCAGTTGCTTTATCTTGTCCAAAGTTTCGACGGCATTGTTCCCGTAAATGTCGATGACCCTGTTAATCATCCTTTTTCAAGGTCTTTGAATCCATCAGGTCGTTCTGATATTCGAAATCTAGAAGGTAAAACATCATTAAAGATAATTCCTCCGGCGCTGGTTTCGATGAGCTTGTCATTCATTCTGACCTTGATTCCGCTTTCAAGTTTATCTTCTTTAAATTGTGTGCTATCAAAGTCGTCTTCTTTGGAACTGAAAATCTTATTTTCCCCTTCCAATCCGGGAATAATCTTGGTCAAATAATAGCATCCCAAAACAATATCCTTGGTCGGAATCATGATGGGGTCTCCGGTCGAGGGCTTTAAAAGGTTAACCGAAGAAAGCATTCTTTCTCTCGCTTCTTGCTGGGCCTCTTCGGACAAAGGAACATGGATGGCCATCTGGTCTCCGTCAAAGTCGGCGTTGAAAGCGGTACAAACCAAAGGATGCAGCCTTATAGCCTCTCCTTCAATCAAGATGGGGCGGAAAGCCTGGACTCCCAATCTGTGCAAAGTCGGAGCCCTGTTCAAAAGAACCAGCTTTTCTTTAACAACTTCTTCCAAGGCAGCCCAGATTTCATCAGTTTCTTCTTCAATCAGCCTTGAAGCTCCTCTCACATTAAAAGCCAGTTCCTTTTCCAGTAATTTCTTGATGACAAAAGGCTTAAATAATTCCAAAGCCATCTTCTTCGGAACGCCGCATTCGTTCAATTTCAAATTCGGTCCGACGACAATTACGCTTCGGCCCGAATAATCAACTCTTTTACCGAGCAGGTTCTGCCTAAACCTTCCCTGTTTTCCCTGCAGCATATCGGCCAAGCTCTTCAATAAGCCTTCTGCCTCCGGTCGAGGCCTGGGTTGTCGTGCTCTTTCTCATTTTGTTATCAATCAAAGCATCAACCGCTTCCTGGAGCATCCTCTTTTCATTCCTGACGATTACATCTGGAGCGTTTATTTCCAATAAATATTTCAACCGGTTATTTCTGTTGATGACCCTTCTGTACAGGTCGTTCAAGTCCGAAGAAGCATACCTTCCTCCGTCCAATTGCACCATCGGCCTCAAATCCGGAGGCAAAACCGGCAAGAACTTCGGTAAACATCCATTCGGGCCTGACGCCTGCGTGCTTCATATCCCTGTAACATCTTCAATCTTCGTAAAACGATCTTCTTCTCCTCGGTCGACTTCTTCTCTTCCATCTGTTTCCTTATCTTCTCCATCTCCTTCTCCTAAATCAACCTTGTCGAAAAGTTCTTTCAATGTTTCCGCTCCCGTTCCCGCATCGAATATTTCCCCATATTTCAAAGAAAGGCGGTGATAATCAATCTCGTTAAAAACCTCGAGGGGTTTTATGGAGTTAACCTCCTGCTTGGCCTTGTCTTTGGCTTTTTTCAATTCTTCCAAGGCTTCGTTCATGTCTTTTTCCTTGGCTCCGGAATTCTTTTTTATGTCTTTTCCCTTGCTTTTAAATTCTTCCTCTATCTCGTCCAATACCTTCGATTTCAAATCTTCGTTGACCTTGGTCACAAGATAGGAAACGAAGTATATAACTTCCTCAACCTTGTGCAAAGGCAAGCCCAAAACCATTCCGATCCTTGACGGAACCCCCTTTAAAAACCAGATGTGCGAAACTGGGGTGGCCAGCTTAATGTGCCCCATCCTTTCCCTTCTGACCGATGACTTGGTCACTTCGACCCCGCAACTATCGCAGACGATTCCCTTGTATCTTATCCTCTTGTATTTCCCGCAATAGCATTCGTAATCCTTAGTGGGACCGAAAATTTTCTCGCAGAAAAGCCATCTTTCTCGGGTCGCTGGGTCCTGTAGTTGATGGTCTCGGGTTTGGTCACTTCGCCGTGCGACCAGTTCAATACCTCGGTAGGAGAGGCCAGCTTTATCCTTAATGATTCTAAATTAGAGACAAACATATTATTTTAATTTAATATTAGTCTTCTTCTTCGGTCTTTCCTTTGATTATAACATTCAGAGAAAGAGCCTTTAATTCCGCCAGCAAAAGATTGAATGATGCCGGGATGTTCGGGTTCTTGATCTTTTCGCCCTTCAGTATCGATTCGTAGGTGGCCGCACGACCGGTGACGTCATCCGATTTGATGGTAAGCATTTCCTGCAAGGTGTATGCCGCACCGTATCCCTCAAGCGCCCAGACTTCCATCTCTCCAAACCTCTGTCCTCCGAATTGGGCCTTTCCTCCCAACGGCTGCTGGGTTATAAGTGAGTATGGTCCGATCGAACGCATATGTATCTTGTCTTCGACCATGTGCGCCAGCTTAATCATATAAATGTATCCGACCGTAATCTTCTCCGGGAAAAATTCTCCGGTTTCCGGGTCGACAAGCCTCAATTTCCCGTCTTCGGGATAGCCCGCTTTCTTCAGCTCTTCCTTAATGTCGGATTCAACCGCTCCAGCCAAAGAAGGAGTCTCCGCCAGATAGCCCGAATTTGTTCACAGCCAAACCGAAATGAGTTTCCAAAATTTGTCCCAGGTTCATTCTCGAAGCAACTGATAGCGGATTCAAGATGATATCGACGGTAGTTCCGTCTTCCAAGAATGGCATTTCTTCCGCGGGCAATATCTTTGCGATAATACCCTTGTTCCCGTGCCTTCCGGCCAGTTTGTCTCCGACCTGTATCTTTCTTTCTTCTGAAATTCTTACCCTTATCCTCTTAATGACTCCTGGCTCCAACATATATCCTTCGCTCCTCGCAAACACCTTGACGTCTGTCACCCTTCCTCTCTTTCCGTGTTCCAGTCTTAACGAGGTATCCTTGACCTCTTTGGCCTTTTCGCCGAAGATGGCTCTCAATAACCTTTCTTCTGCCGACAAATCGGCCTCGCCTTTGGGCGAAATCTTTCCGACCAGAATGTCATTAGGTCCGACTTCGGCCCCGATCCTGACGATTCCGTCTTCATCCAAGTCTTTCAATTTGTCTTCTCCGACGTTAGGAATGTCAGAAGTCGTGACCTCCGGTCCAAGCTTAGTCTCCCTTACGTCGCAGAAGAAGTCTTCGATGTGAACGGACGTAAACACGTCATTTTTCACCAGCTTGTCCGATAAGACGATGGCGTCTTCAAAAGTGTTTCCTCTCCACGAGATAAAAGCCACCAGCAAGTTCCTTCCCAAAGCCAATCTACCTTGAGAAATAGAGCCTCCTTCAATTAAAGCGTCTCCTTTCTTGACCGCGTCCCCCTTGTTCACGACTGGTATCTGGTGGAAGCACGAATACTGGTTGGTTCTGTCAAATATTCTTACGGGATATATCTTTACCTTTCCCGATGAGGTTCCTTTCACTTGCACTTCCCGCGCATCGACTTTAACAACCTTCCCCGCTTCTTCGGAAGTAATCAGTTGTCCGGAGTCTCTAGCCACGATCGCTTCCAGCCCTGTCCCGACCAGAGGCGGTTCGGGATTGACCAGAGGAACTGCCTGTCTCTGCATATTCGAACCCATTTGCGCCCTGTTCGCGTCATCGTTCTGTAAGAACGGAATCAAACCAGTGGCAACCGAAATGAACTGTTGAGGAGAAACATCAACATAGTCTATCTTTTCCCTTTCTATCTCTCCCGGCTCCCCCTTTATCCTCGCCTCAACTCTCTCATTCATTATTTTCCCTTTTTCATCGGTCAAGATACTCGCCGGAGCGATATTAAATCTTTCTTCGGCATTGGCATCCATGTAGTAGATGTCATTGGTGACTTTTCCATTCTCAACCTTAAAGTAAGGAGTTTCCAAAAATCCGTAAGGGTTCAACCTTGCGTATAGTGACAAGTGGGTCACCAATCCGACGTTCGGACCCTCGGGGGTCTGAATGGGACAAATCCTTCCGTAGTGCGAAGGTTGCACGTCTCTCACGTCAAAACCCGCCCTTTCCCTAGTCAAACCTCCGGGACCGGTAGCAGTAAGCCTTCTTTTGTGTTCCAGTTCGGACAAGGGATTAGTGTTATCCATAAATTGCGAGAACTGGCTCGCAGTAAAGAACTGCGTTACCTGAGCAACGAAGGGCCTCGGGTTTATGAGTTGGACTGGGGACAAATTTTCGAAATCCAAGGTGGACATCCTGTCTTTTATGATCCTCGACATTCTTGCGATTCCGACTCTTAATTTATTCGATAAAAGCTCTGATATGGTCCTTACCCTCCTGTTTCCCAAGTGGTCTATCTGATCGGGCGAAGCCATGGGGTCCTTATTCAACCTTATAATCTCTTTTATCACGGCAACAATGTCTTCTATAGATAATACCCTATCCTCCTTTGCCATTTCCCTGTCCTTCTTCGGCTTAAGCTCGGGAAGTCTTGACCACATCTTCCATCTTCCCACCTTTGAAAGGTCATACCTGTCAAAATTGAAGAACATGTTGAATATGAGTTCCCTCGCGGAATCGGGATTAACCATTTCGCCGGACCTCAATCTCTGATAGATTTCCAATAACGCTTCTTCCTGATTATGGGCCGGGTCTTTTTTCAGGGTCTCTTCAATGTAATCCACTTCCCCGCCCGTTCCGGTAAACATTTCCTTAATGTCATTGTCGTTAAATCCGCCCAATGCCTTCAAAAGCGTAGTTGAAGGAACTTTTCTTTTCCTGTCTATCTTGACTCCAATCACTCCCGAGGCGTCAGTTTCGAACTCAAGCCAAGATCCCCTATTGGGAATGATTTTTGCTCCGAAGCATCTCACTCCCTTATTCATATTCAAAGGAAAGAACACTCCTGGAGAACGGATTAGTTGTGAAATGACAACCCTTTCGACTCCGTTCAAAACAAAAGTTCCCTTTTCTGTTAAAAGGGGAAAATTGCCGAAGAAGATTTCCTGCTCTTGGGCTCTTTTGGTTTTCAGATTGATGAGCTTCGTCCTCACTCTTAAAGGAGCGACGAAAGAATCATTATTCTCTCTCGCCTCGAATCCCGAAGGATAATTGGGGTTGCCAAGCTTGTAGTCCAAGAAGTGGAGTTCAAACTCTTTGCCGGTATAGTCCTTGATGGGAGAAACTTCTGCAAAGAGGTCTCTTAATTCCTCTTCCCAGAACTGCCTCCCGCTTTCCTGCTGCATGAAGATGAGGCTCGGCAAATAGTAGGAAATCTTGCTTTTTGAAAAATCTTTGGTTTTGATTTTCATAATTTGTTTAAGCTTAAAGACTAAAAATTCGGCATTCAAACAAAAAAATACCCCGTTTTATATTTTTTGTAAGGGTGTGAGAGTTGCGATTAATTAAGGAAAAAATAATCTAAAATCAAAATAGCAAGTAATTATTTTACAAATTAAACCTATCCTATCATAAATATAATTATTGTCAAGAGTCCGTAACTTTGATGTTCTGCAATATGCCGAAAGCAATAAAGGTAAAGATAAGGTTCCCTCCCCCGTAACTTATCAATGGCAATGGAATACCTATTACCGGAAGCATGGCCGTATTCATTCCGACATTGATTGCCATCTGGATAAAAAGGGAAATTGCAAGGCCTATTGCAAACAATCTTGCGAAATTGGACCGGGCATTCAAGGCTATCCTCAATATCCTCCAGAAAAGAAGCGCGAACAATCCCAACAATGCCGTTATTCCCAGAAGTCCAGTCTCTTCCCCTATGACGGAAAAGATGAAGTCCGTCTGGGGTTCGGACAGGAATCCGTATTGCGTCTGCGACCCCCTGCCTATCCCCTGTCCCACAATTCCTCCCGACCCTATGCTTATCTTCGCTTGATTCTGGCTCCAGCCGGAACCGAGCTGATCCGCCTGGGGGGCGATAAAGCTCAAAACTCTGTTCCTTTGGTAATCTTTAAACAAAAACATCCATAATGATGAAAATACAATGAGAAAAGCCAAGCAAAGAATGAAAAAGTTCCTGAGCCTGATTCCCGAAACCAGAAGTATGCCCAGCCAGATCGCCCCGATTATCAAAACCGAACCGAATTCCGGACGAAAGAAAACTAGAACGGCCGGAGCCAGGGCGTAAATCCCAGAAAGGACAATGTTGCTCACTCTGTATGATTCGGTGTGCCTTTTGCTAAAATACTTGGCGAGTACAAGTATGAGGACTATCTTCATAGGCTCAATGGGGTCGAAAGAAAAATCTCCTATCTTATACCATGATTTTATTCCCCTTATCTCTGGGGCAAAAAAGAAAATTCCGATAAGGGCTATTACGCACAAAAAATACAAGGTAAGGATTATCGACGAATTCTCCCTTATGGTTCTGCTGTCTATGAAGCTCACGCCGAACATGCAAGCCAGACTTAAAACAAGGAATCCCGCCTGCTTATATAAGTTGGAAAAATCCCCGCCCCTCAAACAGGTGCTATATATCGCCACCAGCCCAAAAATAGCGAGGGCAATGCTTACAACAATCAAGGCCCAATCCATCTTTTTAATATGATTGATGAAAGACATTACTTTATCATTTTTAAGAATTCTTCTTCACCGAGTATTTTGACTCCCAGTTTTTTAGCCTTGTCATACTTTGATCCAGGATTTTCTCCGACTACCAAATAGTCGATATTCCTTGAAACAGCTTCGGATGCGTCTCCGCCCAAGGAAATAATCCTTTCTCTTGCCTCTTCCCTACTCATCTTTTCCAAGGTTCCGGTAATTACGAACTTCTTCCCGGCAAGCCGGCTTCCCACATGCTCTTCGGAGTATTTGACCCCGCTCCTCTTGAGCTTTTCCAATAATTTCAGATTGTCCTTGTCTCTGAACCAGTCGACCACAGATTCGGCGACGATAGGACCGATATCGGAAATATCTTCCAGTTCTTCGATGGACGCTTCTTTTATCCTCTCTATCGAATTGAATTTCCTGGCCAGATCCTGGGAAGTCTTCTGCCCCGCATTCCTGATTCCCAGGGCGTAGATGAATCGGGACAAGGGAACTTCTTTTCTCGCCTGGATCCCGCTTACGATCTTCTTGGCGGATTTGTCGGCAAACCTCTCTAGAGGAAGGATATCCCCTTCTTTCAATTCGAATAGATCCGCGGGGTCGGAAATGAGCCCCTCGTCTATGAACTTGGCTATGATCTTCGGCCCCACCCCGCTGATATCGAAAGCGCCCCTCGAAACGAAATGCTTGAACCCTGCGAGCGTCCTCGAAAAACATTTGGGATTGGGGCATCTCCAGACGATTTCTCCGTCTTTGACGAGCTTGGTATCGCATGAAGGGCACCTTTCCGGCATCTTGAATTTCTTCTCTTTCCCGGTTCGGAGCTCGGGGAACACTTTCATGACTTCGGGAATCACGTCCCCGGCCCTTCCGACGACCGCCGTATCTCCGATCCTCAGTCCCAGCCTCCCTATCTCCTTCTCGTTATGCAGGGTCGCCCTGCTTACGGTCACGCCGTTTATCTCGACCGGCTTCAAAACCGCTACCGGCGTTATCGCTCCCGTCCTTCCCACCTGGACCTTGATGTCTTCGACGATAGTCGTCGCCTGTTTCAGGGGAAACTTCAACGCTATCGCTCCCCTCGGAGCCTTGCCGACAATTCCCAATTCTTCGAATATCTTGTTGTTGTTTATGGAAACCACGGTCCCGTCTATCTCATACGGCAGCTTCTCCCTGTGCTCGTGCCAATAATCGTAAAATCCGAATACTTCGTCCATGTTCTTGCAGAACCTGTTGTACTTGTTATTTGTCTTCAGCCCCAATGCTTTCAATATCTTGTGTTCTTCTTCGTGGGTGATTTGTCCCAAGTCGGTGACCAGGTCGTAAAAATCCGCGTCCAGCTTTCTTTCGGCTGTAATCTTCGGATCCAGCTGCCTTATCGAGCCCGCGGCCAAGTTCCTCGGATTGGCATACAGGGGAAGTCCCTGCTTCTCCCTTTCTTTGTTCGTCTTTTCAAACTCCTTCTTGGTGATGATCGCCTCACCCCTTATGACAATGTTATCCAATCCTTTCGATCTTATCTCTTTCACGATATGCTGCAGTCCTTCCTCTTCCAATTCCTTGATAACCTCTTCCTTGCTTCTTAATCTCAAAGGAATGGAGTCGATGGTCTTGATATTCTGCGTGACATTCTCCCCTATCCTGCCGTCGCCCCTGGTCGCTCCCACCTTCAATATCCCTTTTTCATAAATGAGCTCTATGGCCAAGCCGTCGAGCTTGGGCTCGCAGTAATAATCGACTTTCTTGAATTCTTCTCCTGTCAAAAGCTTCCTGTTCCTGTTCTCCCAATCATCCATGTCTTCCCTCGAGAACGTATCGTAGAAAGAAACCATCATCTGCGAGTGTTTGAACTTCTGGAACATCTGGAGCGCTTCGCCTCCGACTTTCTGCGTCGGAGAGTCGGGAGTGATCAAGTCGGGAAACTGCTGCTCCAAATCGAAAAGCTCTTTCTTCAAAGAATCATTGACCTCATCGGAAACCTCCGACCTGTCTAAGACATGGTAAAGATAGCGATAACGGTTGATCAGCCCTCTCAGTTTTTCAATCCTTCTTTTTGCTTCTTCTTTCTTCATCTCTTAATCTTTTCTATCTTTTAGAAATATCTTCAATAATTGTTTATATATTTTATGATGACGATACCAGAACCACCTGCGCCACCTAGCTGAGAGCCAGCTCCTCCTCCTCCGCCACCGCCGCCCAAACCATTAGTTCCGGCAGTTCCGACAGCATTATATCCCCCCGCGCCGCCGCCTGCACCGGCAGTTCCTCCAGCCCTATCCCATCCTCCTCCTCCTCCGCCGCCTGCATAATATACAGAGGTTCCTGTTATGGAAAATGCCATTCCTGCTCCGCCAACTCCGGTACTAACCGTAGCTCCCGCTATTCCTGCTCCGCCGGCCGCCGCCGCCGCCTGCAGTAAAAGATCCGGCCGAACCAGAACCATTCGCTCCGCCGGCATTACCATAACTCGTGCCTCCCGTTCCCGATGTCGAAGTTCCCGCACCTGCGTATGGCGAACCGCCGCCGCCAGATCCTCCGTTCATGTTTGTGGTGCTAGCGCTTCCCGCTCCAGCCCCTCCACCTATTGCTGTTATTGTCCCAAAAATAGAATTTCCTCCTTGATTCGACTGCACCGCCGGCACCAACAGCCACTGTTACGCTCCCAGACACTGACAACGCTGAATTATAAACTAATCCGCCGGCGCCACCGCCGCCAGATCTATCTTGTCCTCCTCCGCCGCCGCCAGCGACAACAAGGACTTCCACTTGAGTAACACCAGTAGGAACGGTCCAAGAAGTAGTTCCGACGGTCGTGAACTGGGTAATCGTGTAGGTTGCCGCGACGGTCGCACAAGAAGGACTGGATCCTCCGCCGGAACCCGCACAGGTCCAGAAATACGATCCAGCCATGCCGGTGATCGTTCCACTGGTGCAGGCATCCGTTCCCGTAGGAGTCGATGACCTGTAGTGGTTGTTAGCAACGCCGCAGGCCCCGTTGACGGGAGCTACAGGTCTTGAAGCGGAACAGCTTGCCGTGTTTCCGCCGTTAGTTCCGCTGCAGGTCCATGATGTCGATCCTCCCTGAGCCGGGAAGGCGGGACTTGTGGGACTAGCTGTTCCGACCGAACAGAAAGTATCCGTACCGTAGGTGGTATCTGAATATGCGTAAGCTTTGTTGGCAGAGCCGCAGACGCCGTCAATGCTTCCCCCGGTCTGCCGCCTCCGACTGCCCCGTTGAAAGATACCTCTATCTTCCTCTTCGACGACTGGAATTGCCCGGTCGAATCAATTACCGTTCCCGCATCTGGACATGACCCCGAACTGGTAATGGCAACCACATAGCCGTAGCCCGAACTGCCGAAATTCCCCGATGCGTCGGCTCCGCTGCAATCAGTACTCTTGTATATGTCATACAGAGCCTTCTCTATCCCTGTATCGGCCGCATGGAAAGCCTTGACCGAATCGGAGAGTCCTCCGGCAATCTTCGCTCCCCCGATGATTATGCTCGTAAGCCCCAAAACAGTGGCCAACAGCACGGACATCATTATCACGACCAGATATATTGAAATTCCTTTTTGGTATTCTCTTGTCATCATTGCGCTATATTCAAATGCCTCTGCGATATGCTCGTCTCGACACTAATCTGGGGAACGTTGCCCGTATTCCTGGCCGGCTCCATCTTTACCATTATCGTCACCTTGGGCTGGGCGGAAGTAAGGATGTCTCCGGTTACGACGAACTTCATATTATCCACCTTGACCTGGGAAGAGGTTATTCCCGTGGGCGGTTCAAGATTGGCCGCCGTCGTGTCGTAAGACCTCCTTTCTTCTATAACATTGTTGGCAAGGAGGAACTGTCTGCACCTGTATTGCTTGTTAACCGAGTCATAGGCTAAGAAAGTTATGGAATTCGGAGCCTGGTTGAGCCCGTAGTTGGTATTGGCCGTACCCGTGCACCCTCCTGTCGCGTCCATGTTCCCCATCCTTATCAATTTCCCCATGTATTCCAAGACATAGCTCGACTGGTCCATCAGGTTCTGGTTCTGCAATATCCTGCCCTGGCTCTGCACGGCTGCTACGAAAACATTGATTAGCCCGACAGAAATGATGCTGAAAATGGCGATGGAAACAAGCATCTCCACCAAAGTGAACCCTTTTTCTTTTTCATTCCCTGTTATCATGGCTTCCAATTATATATATTCTCTTTGATCGTCATGGTGTATGTTTTCCATAGAACATCGACCTGGATATCCAGTTCGTTGCCGCCCACTTGCGCAATCGTGATCTTCCTCCTGTATTGGGTCATCAAGTCTCCTGACTGGGGCGAAGAAATATATTGGTACAGCCCCTGGAACGATCCCGAACCGACGACGTACAGGCTGCGCCCCGGATCAGACCAAGGGGTCAGGGTATTGGAAGTATAATCGGCTTCACATCCGGAAGCGCACGAGGTCAATCCGGTGCCCCATGTCCCTCCCGACACCCAGTTGCTGTCCCTCACATTCTTGACTATCTCTATCCCCTCCTGGCCGAGATACGAAGCGATCAGGCTCTCCCTTTCCTGCTGGGTCTGCTGGGTATACCTCGTCGTCGCCGAAAAGACGGCGATCACTCCGATCGTAACGATCACGATGGCGATAAGCATCTCCAGCAGCGTGAATCCTTTTTCAGATGTGTATGGTTTTTCCATTTTCAAGTCCCGAACTAAAGAATATTTATTGCCAATCTCTTTAAATTACTTTGTATACCTAATGATCACGATGCCGGAGCCGCCTGCTCCGCCCGTTGCATTTACCGCCCCTCCTCCGCCACTGCCCGTATTCGCATTAGCAGCAGAACCGTTGTAATAAGAGCTTGCATTCTTCCCGCCGGCTCCACCGCCCGCAGCACTAACTCCGTCATAGCCAAATTTTGAAACAGCAAAATAAAGCATCGGCGTAGTAACCAAGCCAAGATCAACAATATCCGCCCCTTCGTCTCTAATTCCGTCTGAAAAACCCTTAAAAAGGCTTGGTGAAGATGACCGGATGTCTCTTCCTACCGCAATCTTAAAAGTTGCCTTTTTCGTTGTTTTGCGTAGGAAATGAATAAAACATCTCCCTATTTGGTAGGCAGTGTCTTCATTAAGTTCCTGGGGAAAAATTCCCCTTATATCGTATAGTCTGAAAATTTCTTTGTTAATCATTTTTTTAATATCTTTATAATCTGATTATGAATTTTGCCGTTAGAAGCGACGGGATTAGTAGTCTTTCTTGTGAATTCATTCCCATTAATGTCGGTTACTCTTCCTCCAGCCTCTTTTACTATAAGAACTCCGGCCGCCGCATCCGTTAGTTTGGTGCCATCGTTTAATAGTACATAGGAGTCGAATCCCCCTAGGGCAACATAACAAAAACCCAAAGGACCGCTTCCCCAAGCCCTAACTCGATATGTTTTTTTAAGGAACTCTCCCAGTCGTTGATGATATTTATTAAAAGATTTTTTTGATAACTTGCAATTCGGCAACTCGGCGTAAATAAAAGCGTCGGCAAGATTTTTTACTTGAGAAACATGAATCTTTCTACCGTTGAGAAAGGCTCCCTTGCCTTTTTCGGCATAAAAAAGGCTGTTAGTCGCCGGAACAAAAATTACGCCGACAATAATTTCTTCATTTTTCTGAAGGGCAATGGAAACACAGAAGATGGGCATTTTTCTTATGTAATGCTTTGTTCCGTCGAGAGGGTCAATAATCCAGGTATATTCTGATTTTAAATCCATACTTCCCGCCTCTTCGGATATAATGTTGTGGTCTGGAAAGTTCGCCTTAATCTTATTAATTATTATTCTTTCGGCCCTAAGATCAGCATCAGTAAGTATATCCTGCCTATCTTTATATTTGAGAACCCTAACATTGTTAAATTTTTTCATCAATGTCTTTCCAGCTTCTCTTACCGCGTCTACAGCGATTTTCTTAAATTTTTGGTTGATTTTCATGAGGTTTTAATTATTAAAACACTGTGAGATTAATTCATCAAAGAGGCTCAGGGAAGAGCTATGATTATCTCAACTAACAACAACTGCGAATTATATTTTCCGGAAACTTTTTTTATAAACAACGCGAAGGCCCGCCCTATTTTGTGGGCCGCTTCTTCGTTCAGTTCTTCGGGATATATTCCCCTGATGTCATATGCTTTGAATATTTTAGGGTCGATCATTGCCTTTCGGAAACTTATTAATAATTATTTATGTACTTTATAATAACAACGCCTGAACCCCCGCTGGTGCCGGTATTAGATCCTCCATTCCCCCCATATCCCCGGCCAGCGATCCCCCCAACCATACGCAGTATTACCCACATAACTGTTATTCGTGCCACCCCACAGCGAAGATCCTACTCCCCCGGCACCATATCCGACAGAAGATCCAGTAATGGTCGAATACACTCCATTTCCTCCCGGGGCACCATAATTATTAGTATTGCTACCCCCTGCACTGCCAGCACCACCGCCACCACCTGATGCTGACCAGGACCCACTTGCACTGTTCCCGGTTCCACCGGCATATCCTTGTCCGGATGTTCCCGATCCGCCGCTATAAGCAACGGAGTTATTGGCACTACATCCACCGCCCCCAGATCCTCCACTATGACCATAACTACTGCCACCACCCCCACCGCCTATGGCGGTGATACTGCTAAAAACCGAGTTACCTCCATTCGCACCATCACTCCCTAAAGCACCACCGGCCCCAACGGTAACCCCTAGACCATTGCCAGGAGTTACTGATAATGTGCCAGTCAATACACCGCCTGCTCCCCCGCCGCCACCTCCGGATCCAGTACCGTTCCCATCAGAATAATAATATCCCCCTTTGGCTCCCCCGCCGCCACCTCCAACAACGAGATAGTCTACAGAAGTGACTCCTGTGGGAACGGTCCAGCTGGTAGTGCCGACTGTCGTGAATGATTGGACTGCGTATGACGCTGCGACGGTAGCGCAGGTTCCGCTAGAAGTTCCTCCGTTTGATCCGGCGCAGGTCCAGGAATACGATCCGGCCATACCAGTGATCGTGCCGCTGGTACAGGCATCGGTTCCTGTCGGAGTCGAAGACCTGTAATGACTGTTCGCGACGCCACAGGCGCCGTTAACTGATAAATTAGCGGAACAGGCCGTGGCGGTAGTACTCGTGCCTCCATTGGAGCCATTACAACCCCAGGTCCAGGGACCTGTTCCCGATAAGGAAGTAGCTGTTCCGGTCGAACAGAGGTTGGTCGAGGGAGCTGAGTAGAAATTCAAACCGTTCGAAGATCCGCAGGCGCCGTTGACCGGAGCCAGAGGCCTTGAGGCGGAACAGCTGGCTGTGCTTCCTCCGCCGGAGCCGGCGCAGGTCCAATTGATCGAACCTCCTTGGGACGGGAAGGCGGGGCTTGTCGGACTGGCTGTTCCGGTTGAACAGAAAGTATCCGAACCGTAAGTGGTATCCGAATACGCATATGCCTTGTTCGCAGAGCCGCACGCCCCGTTGACCAAGACCGCTCCGGTGGAGCAGGAAGCGTTGTTCCCGCCGTGTATCCCGTTGCAGCCCCAGGTCCAGGGGCCGGTGCCGGAAACCGCCGTCGCACTCCCTGCCGTACAGAGGTTGGTCGAGGGAGCCGAACTCAGATTGGCACCGTTCGAAGACCCGCAATTACCATCTAAGGAAAGATTAGCTGAAACAGGCGGCGGCGGAAGTGCTCGTTCCCCCGTTAGATCCGTTGCAGCCCCCAGGTCCAGGGGCCGGTGCCGGATAACGAGGAGGGGGTTCCGGTCGAGCAGAGATTGGTCGAGGGGGCGGAATAGAAATTCAGGCCGTTAGAAGATCCGCAGGTGCCGTTGACGGAAATGTTAGCCGAGCAGCTGGCCGTCGTTCCCCCGCCCGAGCCGGCGCAGGTCCAGGTCCAGGAACCGAAACCGGCGACTCCCGATGCCGTACCGGCAGTACAGAGATTTGTAGTGGGTGCGAAATAATAATTCTGCCCGTTGCTGGAACCGCATGCGCCACTAACAATCAAACTGGCCGAAGCAGCTGGCCGGAGTTCCCCCGTTGGGACTGGTACAATTCCAGGTCCAGGGACCGGAACCGGATAACGAAGAAGGGGTACCAAAAGAGCATAGATTTGTAGTTGGAGCCGATGAAAAGCCCTGCCCGTTGCTGGAACCGCAGGTAGCGCCGATGGGCAAGCTGCCGGTCGAACAATTGACCGTCCCTCCCCCGTTAGCCCCGGTGCAGGTCCAGGTCCAAGGACCGGAACCGGATAGCGCCGACGGAGTGCCTATGCTGCAGAGATGGGTAGGCTGAGAATTCAGATTCTGCGCGTTGTCAGGACCGCAAGCGCCGTTCAATAATCCGCTCGGGCTCGCCGTGGCTATCCTTCCCGTATTGTTTACGTCTACCGTCCTTGTCTGGGTATTGTCTTGCGCGACGCAGAGCAATATGGAGGCCTCGTGCCCCGTATAATTGCTGCCGACGTAGGTAGTCGGATCCGGCGGAATGAATGAAACGCTCAGATTGTTAGCGCTTACGCTGTTGTCCTGGATGTCGCATATCTTTATCCCGCTCTCGATGTTGACCGTCTCCTGAACGGTATCCGTGCCCGCTTCGTAATAGGGATTGGCATTGTTGTTTCCGTAAATGATGTATTTCGTCTGGTTTCCCGAAGTCTTGTCGAAATATATCCCGTAGCCGTTGGTCCCCGCGCCTCCCGCAACCCCGGCCAGCGCAAGCTCTTCCGTCCTCCTCAGGTCCTGGGAAAGCTTCTGGGTTGCCCTGTCCAAAGCAAGGCCTTGGTTGCTCTTTCCGTAATTGGCGAAAACCATGGCCGAAAGAATTCCGACCATGCTGATCATCACCAACAGTTCGATCAAAGTGAAGGCCTTTTTGTCTGTTTTTCTTCCCGTCATGGTTAAAGGATGAGCGACATATACCAGTTGATTATGGCTTGCCCGAAGAAAAGGGCCAGGAATGTTCCGATTATAAGAAAGGGGCCGAAAGGTATTTCCGATCTCATCCCTTTCTTTCTCAAAACTATCAGTATTATCCCTATTATAGCACCGAAAAGAAATCCCAAAAAGAGGCCGAGGACTATTTTAGGCCAGCCGAGCAAGATCCCCATCAAAAAAGCCAGCTTGACGTCGCCGAACCCCATCGCTTTCCCCTTGGAA
Source organism: uncultured bacterium (assembly GCA_963807465.1). Taxonomy (GTDB): domain Bacteria; phylum Patescibacteriota; class Minisyncoccia; order Minisyncoccales; family Minisyncoccaceae; genus CAWECB01. The sequence continues at coordinate 242,031 of CAWECB010000003.1, read as the reverse complement.
AAAAACCAGATGAGGAAAAAGAATAACGAAGCTCCCAAGGCGGAAAGCGCCATCTGCAATATCTGTTCCCCGCCGATGAATCCGGCGAAGAAAGAATATGCCGCCCATAATAGAGACAAGATTATGGCCGGATAGATCACTTCGTCGGGGATGATGTAATGCTTCCAGTCGAAGATAAACATGATAACAAAGAGCGACCAGATTATGAGCCAGAACAACATTTCCAAAGAAACGTAAGAGAACAGGCTGGTGACCGGTCCGAATTGAAAATAAACGAAAGAAAATAAGAATCCTGTCGCCAGTTCGACCAAAGGATACTGCCACGAGATCGGTTCTTTGCAATAGCGGCATCTGCCCGACAAAAAAACAAAGCTCAGCACCGGAACCAGATCGAAGAAATCAAGATCATGGCGGCATTTGGGACAGTAAGATCTCCCCTTGATGAAGCTTTCCTCTTTGGAAATCCTGTAAATGACGCAATTGAGGAAGCTGCCCACGATCAAGCCGAGGATAAAAATCAAAATTATTTCAATCATGCTTACATCTTATCATATCCGATGCAAAATAAAACACCCCGGAGGGGGCGTCTTAAATATTGGTTAATTGGCCAAACAGTCAAAGTTCGTCGAGTCGCAAGAACCAGTGGTAACGCCGGTGTTCCCCGCACTGTCAACGCACCATATGGACGTATTATCGCTCAACACCTTTGATACGCAGTATTTGGAAGCGGTTGCTGTGTTGGCGTCGATGTTTATCACCAATGCGCCGGATTGCTGAGCCTGGATGTCGGTCAATAGCGTCCGTCCGTCCGCGCTGGCAGCGAAGTCGGTGGTATTGGAATTCGGAACTCCGACATAATTAACCGCGCTGGCAGTATTATTGTAGTAATTGTTGTTGATCCTGAATATCTCGGCCGTTGACCTCAACTGGTCCATCTCCGACTTGATCCTCGCGTCCTTGGCACTGTTTGTGGCACCGCTCATGGAAACGATGATCAGTCCGGACAAGATACCGATTATGGCGATCACCACCAATAGCTCGATCAAGGTAAAACCTCTTGTTTTTTGCATATGATTTGAATTTTTTACTTTATGCGACCTTTATCTAAGTATTTGTGATTACGGGCAAGCGGTTGAGCTTGAACTGCAGTTGGCGCTGGAGGCTTTCGCGGTTCCAGTGGAATCCAAACACCAGTACTGTGCGGTGTTGCTAATCAATTGCTTGGATATGCAGTAAGTCGTAGCGAAGATCTGAGTAGTGACCATCGCCGTCCCTCCCTGGTTGTTTATATCCGTCTTCAGGGTCGCGCCGTCTCCTGCGGCCGTAAAGTCGACATAGGTGCCGCTATTGTTGTAATAGATCAATCCCGTTGACCTCAGCTGGTCCATCTCCGACTTGATCCTCGCGTCCTTGGCGCCATTAGTCGCTCCTCCCATGGAAACAATGATCAATCCTGATAAGATACCGATGATGGCGATCACTACCAATAGCTCGATCAAGGTAAAACCTCTTGTTTTTTGCATATGATTATTTTTTCGTCTCAATTATTAAATCAAGAATTATTATTTATATTGATATATTACCGCGGAAGAACTCCATTGTCAATCAAGCCCTACTGCGGTATCGTGGTGCTTATCTGGTAAATGGGCAACAGGATTGCGGCCACGAGGAACCCGACCATGAGAGCAAGACCGATGATCAAAACCGGTTCGATGATGCTGCTCAGAGAATCTATGAAGACGTCCGTTTCCCTCTTGTAGAAAGTGACCACGTTCACAAGCGAAGAATCCAGCTTTCCGGTCTGTTCCCCCACCGACGCCATCTGGACGAACAAGGGAGAAATGATCTCCGGAAATTGGCCGAAGACATAGCTCACGCTGTCCCCCTTGATCACCCTGTCCCTCGTCTGCAGGATAGCCCTCTTGTATACGTTATTGCCTATGAGGTCGGAAACGACTTCCAGGGCTTCGGCTATGGGAACGCCGGCCGAGATCAAGGTGGAAAAGTTTTCCGCAAGGCGCATCACGAACAGGTTCTTCAGATAATTGCCCAAGATCGGCAAGCGTATCAATACGTTGTCGAAAAAATCCTTGCCCCTCTCGGTCCTCGGATAATAGGTGAAGAAAGCGACCAGGCCGAGGATGACAACCAATAGAATGTACCAATAGTGCACGACCGCATCGGATATCCCGATTATGATCCTGGTCGCGATCGGCAGCGCGTCCCGAACTCTTCAGGACCGCGACCAAGCCGGGAACCACGAAGATCATCATTATGATGAAGATAAGGACGAAGACTATCAAGATGACCAAAGGATAGATCATCGCTCCCAAGGTTTTGGAACGTATGGCGTCTTCCGATTCCAGATGGTCGGCCACTTTCCCCAATATCTTCGGCAGATTTCCGGAAACCTCTCCCGACCTGATCATATTCACGTAAAATACGGAAAAGATGTCCGGATATTTTCCGAACGCCTTTGACAATAGCGTCCCTCCCCGCACATCCGTCGCTATCCTGAAAACCTTTTCCTTGAAGGATTTATTCCTGCTCTGGTTGCCCAATGCCTCTATGGCCTCTGCCGGAGGGACATTGGAATCGATCATGATGGCCAGTTCCCTTGAAAAACTGGCCACATCTTTCTGGGAAACCCCCTCAAAAAGATGTATCTTGAAGTTCAGCCCTTGTCCGGGCGCTTTTTCTCCCACCTCAACGATGTCCAAAGGAAAAAGATTGTTGTTGCTCAAAACCTCAAGCGCGGCTTCCTTCGAAGACGCTTCTATCGTTCCCACCTGCTTGCCTCCTTTTGCATCTCTCGCCTGATATGAATATTTCATTAGATTAGTTTCTTTAATTCCCTCGGATTAGTCGAAAACTTCAATGCGTTTTCTATCGTTATCGTACCCTTCCTCACCAGATCCGACAAGGACCTGTTCAAGGATATCATCCCCGCTTCCGAAGATGTCTCTATGACCAAGGGTATTTCGTAGATCTTGTTATCCCTTATGAGGTTGGAGATGGCCGGCGTGTTGAACATTATCTCGCAGACCGGGACTACGCCGCCGTCGGTCGAAGGAACCAGCCTCTGAGAGACGATCCCGGCCAAAGACGTAGCCAGTTGCGCCCTTATCTGGGGCTGCTGGTCTCCGTGGAAATTGTCGACGATCCTGTTGATGGTCTGCGCAGCCGAATTGGTGTGCAGGGTCGCAAAGACCAGATGCCCGGTCTCGGCCGCGGTAATGGCGGTGGAAATCGTTTCCGGGTCCCTCATCTCCCCGACCATTATGACATCGGGGTCTTCCCTGAAAGTCGACTTCAGGGCTTTGGCGAAAGACAGGGTATCCAAATGGAGTTCCCTCTGGTTGATCATCGACTTGTCGTCTTTGAATATGTACTCGATCGGATCCTCGATCGTGATCACGTGGCAGGCCCTCGTATGGTTTATCTCGTCTATGATCGCCGCCAGGGTAGTGCTCTTGCCGTGGCTCGACGGCCCGACGACCAGGACGAATCCCTGGTTGTATTCGCAGAACTGGTAGAGACGGGGCGGCAGTTTCAATTCTTCGATCGACCTGATCCTGTCCGGCACCAGCCTCAGGGCGGCGGAAACGGTTCCCAATTGGTAGAAGATGTTCACCCTGAACCTCGCCCTGCCCTGAAAATCGTAAGAAAAGTCTATTTCCTTTTCTTTTTTGAAGCTCTCTATCTGCTCTTCCTTCATCAGGGCGAAAGAAATCCCTTCCGCATCTTCCGCGCTCAATATGTTTTCCTTTGTAAGGAAAACCAGCGCCCTGTTTATCCTCATTACCGGAGGATGTCCTTCCGCGATGTGCAGGTCGGAGGCATTATTCTTTATCGTCGCCTCCAAAAGCTGGTTAAGATAGCTTTCGTAATTCATTTTGAAAAATTATTGCTCTTCCGAAACCCTGAACACCTCTTCCGCCGATATTATACCCTGCAGCGCCTTCAAGATGGCATCCTGCCTCATCGTTATCATACCCTGATTCCTAGCCTCCTGGGTAATCATTTCCTCTGTCGGATTCTCTACGATTATTTTTTCCAATTCGGGCGTCATCTTCAATATTTCAAAAATACCGATCCTGCCTTTTTCCCCCTTCATGTTACATTTAGAACAACCCTTGGGCTTGTAAATATACAGCGGATTGGAAACGGCCATGGTTTTTTTAATTTCTTCCGGCAAGCCGGAAAGCTCTTTCAGCAAATCCCTTTCCACCTCTTTAGTGGGTCTCGTCTTCTCTCTACAGTAGGGGCATAAACGGTGAGCCAGTCTTTGGGCTATGACAATATTCAGGGTCGCGGGCAAAAGGAACGGCCTGATTTTCATATCAATCAATCTCGGAATGGCTCCCGCGGCATTATTTGTGTGAAGAGTGGATAAAACCACGTGTCCGGTCAGGGCGGCATGCGTAACCAAAGATGCCGACTCTTCGTCCCTTATCTCGCCAACCATGATTACGTCTGGGTCTTGTCTAATGATAGATCTTAATCCCGAGCCGAAATCATATCCTATCTCCGGCCTTATCTGTGACTGATTAACACCTTTCATATAATACTCGATAGGGTCTTCCAGGGTAACGACGTTGACATCGGGCTTGTTAAGCTCTTTGAGAATTGAGTACAGCGTTGTAGTTTTTCCGGAACCGGTCGGGCCCGTGGACAGAATCAATCCGAACGGCTTTGTGACCGTTTCCCTTATCACCTGAAGGTTGTGCCCAGACAATCCTTCCTCTTCATAGGTCTTTAAACCTTCTGTCGGATCAAGAACCCTGATAGCAACCTTCTCTCCTAATTTGGTAGGTAAGGTTGAAACCCTGAAATCGATGTCTCTGTTGTCAATCTTCGCAGAAAACCTTCCGTCCTGGGGAATCCTCGTTTCGTCTATCCTAAGATTAGAAACTATCTTGATTCTGGCAACAATGGAAGGATGCGTGTGTATAGGCAAAAATAAAGAAGAGTATAGTAGGCCGTCCATTCTAAAACGTATTCTGAGCTGGCTTTCTTCGGGCTCGATGTGGATATCCGAAGCGTTTCCGTCAACCGCATGCCTCAAAATAACGGCCACCATCTTGATTATGGGCGCCTCTTCGGTAAGCCTTTCAGTTTTAGGCTTACCTGAATCCGCACCAAGCAATTCTACGTTCTCGCTGCCTCCCAGCTCGGTCTCGAGGGCACTCAATGCTTTACCCACTTCTTCCCTAATATTTCGGTACTGCTTCAAGAATTCTTCAAAGGACCCTGAACTTATAAGATATGTCTTGTATGTCAGTTTGTTCTGCCTGGCCAAAAAGTCCAACGCCTCCTTTGCCTTTATATCTTCCGGGTCAACCATTCCGACTTCAAGAACGGTTCCCTGCAGTCCCAAGGGAATAACTTTGTAGAATCTAGCTGATTCCTCGGGGATCAATGATAAGACGTTATTCGGAACCTCAAGAACTTCGACATTTTCAAAAAAAGGCATATTAAAAATCTCTGCCTTGAGGGTGTTCAGTTGATTTTCTTTGAGCAGCTTTTTTTGAATAAGGAATTCCTCTTCCGTCCCTTTGAAATCCTTAAACTCGGCCATCAGCTGTTCCGCCTGCTCCTTGGTTATTATTTTTTTTTCTATCAGTTTTTGTAGAAAAACCATATCATGTGTTAATTGTTAAAAGGCTCCCGGAGCAAAAGGGTCGTCCCTACCAGCCGGAATGCCGGTCGTCCCTTTGACCTCGTCAAAAATCGAGGGATCGGGAACATAATTCAATGACTTGAAGGCATCCGATTTGATAAAGTCAACATCGACACTGATACCACTTTGGGAAGCGACGGAAACATTGGTTGCGCCTCCGTTGTTTCTAAAAAATTTGAAATAGATCACTAAAACTGCGGCAATCATAAGTACGATTAAAACCGCAGGGGCCAGCTTCTGAATCAGTGCTTTCTCTTTTTCTATTTTTAGAGGAATGGTGTCCATGTTAGTAGGAATAAGCGTCAACTACTAATTGAAAATTTGAAATATTGCTTACCGTTTTCGTTGTCTTTGTTTTCGATTTTGAACTAGATGTCACTTGGGTGGAAGTGCCGCTAGGAGGAGCTGGCGAAAGCGTTATATTGTTCACAGTCACAATTCTGGTCTGGTTTTCCAATTGAGACAAAAAAGTCTTAAAGGCGTCGTACGTCCCCGTTACTGTCAAATTGAACATTGTTTTCTCAACCGGTCCAATCAACTGGCCGTAAGACCCGGAAGAAGTAGTCGTTTGGGTTTCCTGCTGTTGAGGAGCGACGGTACTTACCTTGATCCCGCTTCCACCCGCCTGGCTGGATGCGGAAGACCCCTTGACCGAGGTCGGGGCTGAATATGTAATAGTTCCTAGTCCCATGCCGCTGCTTCCGGCCATCGTCTGGAAGAAGTAGCTCATCTTGGGAATGAAAAAGGGGGTATTCGTAAAATTAACTGCCAAGCTCGGCTCTATGGCCAGATATCCTGCATCTTCCAGTGCTTTGGCCTCAGCATTAATCGTATCGGAATATGCTTTCTTCGAACTCATGGTCGCGTTCAATTGAGAAAGCTGTTTGGATTCGTTCATAAAGGTTTTGTATTTTGGCATGTCCAAAAAATAGATAGTACCTATCGCCAAAAGGAAGACTGCGAATGATATTATGATTGTTCTTGTTTTTTCTTCCATTTTATTTGAATAATTCGGGCTTTAAAATTACGCTTAAATCGAACGTAACTCCTCCCTGCTCGCCCAATGCTATATTCGAAATGTCAAAGCTTTGTATGCTCGGTTCGTTTTGTATAAGAGCAATCTGCTGCATTACGCTCTGGAAACCATCAGTCGTTCCCTTTATGGTAACTTTCTTGTTTCCGACATCAAGGCTAAGACCGGAGTATACGACCTTGGGATGGGCCCATTTCTGAAAAGAGTCGAAAAATTTGGAAGTTTTAGGATTGTTCTCATAAAGTATCTTGAAATCGTTAATATACTTCTGGGCCAGTGTCAATTCATTTTCCTTTGCCTGGATATCTTCGGTGGACATGGAAGCCAGCGTAGCGGTGGCATTATTTATCTGGGCCGTCTTCCGCGGAATGGCAAAATTATTCAGATAAAAATATGAGCCAAAAGAAAGGACCAGAAAAACAATCGATGCCGCAAGCAAAATATTATTCCCCGACGATCCCTGTTTTTTTTCCGGTTCTATCTCGATTGCCATAATCCTTTACTATATGATATCAATTACATTATAATTTCTTATTCAAACTTGCGCAAGGCTTCCCCCAGCGCAATAGCATAGGTCGAGCTTATTTCCCCTATCTTCCTCTCCAGTATGGCTGGATACACAATGTCGAAAAAAGGTTTTGCCAGTTCAACTTTTACCTTCTGATGTTCGTCCTGATTTATAGCCTTGTCAAAGTATCCCGCCATCCCAGGCAGAAGAGACGTCCCTCCCGCGATTATGACCCTTTCCACCTTTTGTCCTTCTTTCAATTCAAAATCCCTTATCACCTTTTTTACCCTTTCTGAAATTACCGACAACACCGGGTTCAAAACATGAGAGATATTACCTTCTTCGCTGACCGTAAGGCCCTGCTTCTTTTTCAGTTCTTCCGCTTCGCTGGCGGGAATGTTCAGCGTCTCCGAGAGACTGAAAGTCAAATCCTTTCCGGCCACGTCAAGACTGGAACTGGTCTTTAAAAATCCTCTATCGGCTATGCTTATGTTGGTGCTCTGGAAACCTATATCTAGTATGCAGGTAGTCGGGTCCCCTTTTCTCGTCACGGCCCTCTTTAAGGCCATTGCCTCGGCCTCAAGGGCTGTTAATTCCAGTCCCGCCTGACTAGCTATCCTTTTGTACTGCTCGACTATCGTGTTCGGTATCGCCATAACGAGAACTTTGTTATTAGTCTTTGACGTATCCCCTTCGCTCATTATTTGCCAGTCCAAGACTAATTCCGATAAAGGAAGCGGAATGTATTTTCTGGCCTCGAAGCCGATGGCGCTACCCAATTCTTTTTTGGACATTGGCGGCAATTCAAAGGTCGTAAAAAAAGTTGCAAAGTCGGGTAAGGAAAAAATAACCTGCCTCGTCTTTATCCCCGCTTCCACAACTATCGCCCTAATGGCCACCGAGATGTTGTCGACGGCCGGAGCAAGAGTTTTCTTGTCGAACGACCTGAAAAAATCCCTGGTCGCAAAATCAAGATTGACTTCGCCGTAGTTCTCCAAGGTTATCTTGCCTTTTTTGCCGGAGAGTTCCACCGCCCTTATTACTTTTGTGCCGATGTCTATCCCCAAGCTGCTCTGGCTTTTTTTTCTTCCAAACATAATGATTAATAATAGTATAACATTTAAAAAAAGAAAGGCAAACGCTATATGCTATATGATACCATTTTTAAGAAAAAATGAAATGTGGAATAATCTAATCGACATAATTTTCACAAAACCGGAGCGAAGAAAGACATTAGATTAGTCGCTACAAAAAAGGTTGACCAACCCCCTTATTTTGTATAGAATGACTTCATTGCTGGGGAGAGGTGCCAGAGCTGGTCGAATGGGGCACCCTGCTAAGGTGTTAGTTGCGAAAGCGACTCGAGGGTTCGAATCCCTCCCTCTCCGCAGAAAATATTGGAGGGATGCCAGAGCGGTTGAATGGGGTAGTCTTGAAAACTACTGTGGGCTTAAACCCACCGGGGGTTCGAATCCCTCTCCCTCCGCACATAAAAACAAGCTGCTTCGCTTGTTTTTAATTATCTTTTTGTTAGTATAGAAACATGCCCTCGTAGTTCAACGGATAGAATGCGAGCTTGCGGAGCTTGCGATAGAGGTTCGATTCCTCTCGAGGGCACATATGAACTTCTTAACTCCAGTCGGGGACATCCCCCGCATCGGACCCGAATACCAAAAAAGGCTGAGAAAGCTGAGGATAAAAACCTTGGGCGACCTTTTGTATTATTTCCCCCGTGAATACAAGGATTTTTCCAATGTATCAAAGATAAAAGACATAAAGATAAATGAAGAGGTCGTTATCCAAGGAAAAATACTCGAGATAGAACAGGAGAGGACATGGGCGAAAAAAATGTCTTTAACCAGAGCCATTGTCCAGGACGATACCGGAGCAGTCCAGGCCGTCTGGTTCAACCAGCCGTACCTCATAAACAGCCTGAAGAAGGATGATGAACTAATCTTGGCCGGAAAGATTGCGATTAGAGACAGAAATATCCAGATTAACTCTCCCACTTTTGAAAAAGTATCCCTCAAAGAAACAACCCATTTGGGAAGGATAATTCCCGTCTATCCGGAAACAAAAGGGATTTCTTCAAGGTGGATAAGACACATCATCAAGCCGGCGATAGAAATCGTGAAAGACAAAATACCAGAAACCTTACCCGAAGAAATAATCAAAAAATACGAACTGCTTCCATTGAAAGATGCTTTGTATCAGGTTCACTTCCCAAAGACAATAGAGATTGCCGAAAAAGCAAAAGAAAGATTTTCGTTTGAACAGCTATTTCTAATTTCACTTTTTAACATTAAAAAAAGAAATGACTTCCGAAAAGAAAAAGCTCCCTTGATCCCTATTAATCTTGATCTTGTTAAAAGGTTTACATCTTCCCTTCCCTTTAAGCTTACCGACGGACAAAAAAAAGCCACCTGGCAGATACTTAAAGATATGGAAAAGGGTTTTCCTATGAATAGGTTATTACAAGGAGATGTGGGCTCCGGAAAGACCGTGGTCGCAACCATTGCGTCGATTAACGCGGTCAAAGCCAAAAGCCAGGTCGTTTTAATGGCTCCAACGGAAATCCTGACCAAGCAGCACTTCAAGACCTTCTTCCAACTGTTAAAAGACTTTAACTTGAATATTGGACTCTTAACAGGAAAAGAGGATAAATATTATTCCAAAAAACTGAAATCGGACACGATTGAAATATCGAGAAAAAAAATATTGGAAAAAACCGAAAAAGGAGAAATAGATATCCTTATAGGTACCCATGCCTTGATCGCTCCGGGCAAAAAGAGAAAGAACGCCAAGAACGAAACCAAGGTCAAATTCAAAAACCTCGGATTGGTCATCGTTGACGAACAGCACCGCTTCGGAGTAAAGCAGAGAGCCGCCCTTTCGGGTAAGAATAGAGAAAAGATCCCCCATCTTTTATCAATGACCGCCACCCCCATCCCCCGCAGCCTGGCACTGACCATCTGGGGAGACCTGGATTTGTCAACAATAGAAGAATTGCCTTTGGGAAGAAAAAAGATAATCACCAAGATAGTTTCTGAGGAAGAAAGGAAAGAAATATACAGATTTATCGAAAAAGAAATTAAGTCGGGAAGGCAAGCATTCGTCATCTGCCCAAGGATAGAAACTCCCGACGAGGAAAATGAAAACGCTCTGGAAGTTAAGGCTGTCAAAGAAGAATACGAAAAGCTCTCCAAAGATGTATTTCCTAAATTGAAAGTAGAAATGCTCCACGGCAAAATGACCCCGAAGGAAAAAGAAAAAACAATGAAGGATTTTAAAAACAAGAAGTTCGATATTCTTGTTTCCACTTCTGTCGTCGAAGTCGGAATTGACGTTCCAAATGCGACGGTAATGATGATTGAGGGAGCCGACAGGTTTGGCCTGGCCCAGCTTCACCAGTTCAGGGGAAGGGTCGGGAGAGCGGAACACCAGTCATACTGTTTTCTCTTAACAGATTCAGTGAGCAAAAAAACAGATGCTCGGTTAAGGGCGATGCTGAAATACGACAGCGGATTCAAACTGTCGGAAATCGATCTGAAATTAAGAGGTCCCGGAGATTTCTTCGGAGTGAGGCAATGGGGCTTGCCCGACTTTGCCATGTCGGCGTTAAACGATATAAAGATAATAGCAAAAACTAAGGAAGCAGCGGAAAAGATAATTAAACGAGGTTCTTCCTTGGAAAAATATCCGAATCTAAAATCAAGAATAGAATCTTTCGAGGAGAAGATTCATTTGGAATAGCTATCTTACCGACCCATACCCTCCCTTAACTCCGTTAGGTGATAAAACTATCTGCCATAATTGGAGTTTTCTTGCCCTGAAGGCTCCGGCACATGACAAGAGATAATATCTCCACATGCGATGGAATCTTTCGCTGTAATTCTTTTTGAGTTCCGGCCAGGCCCTTTCAAAGTTTTCATGCCAAGCCATCATGGTTTTGTCATAGTCTATCCCGAAATTGTGCACGTCTTCTATTAAGAACTTACCCTCCATACTAGCTGTGAGTTGCTTTAAAGAAGGTATCATCCCATTTGGAAAAATGTACTTATTGATCCAGGGGTCGGTAGTGTTCCCGGATTTCAATCCTCCGATAGTATGCAGCAAGAACAATCCGTCGTCCTTAAGGCATCTTCTAGCAACCCGCATATATGTTGGGTAATTCTTGACTCCCACGTGCTCGATCATCCCTATGGAAACAATCTTGTCGAATTTTTCATCCAGGTTCCTGTAATCCTCCAGACGGAATTCTATCGGCAAGCCCTTACATAGTTCTTCCGCAAACTTAGCCTGTTCCTTGGATACCGTCAATCCGACTACCTTGGCTCCGTAGTTTTTGGCGGCGTGTCTCGCAAAGCTTCCCCACCCCGAACCAATATCTAGTACCCTTTCCCCCGATTGCAAACCTATCTTCCGGCAAATCAAATCTAATTTGGCTTCTTCGGCCGAATCCAAGTCTCTTGCTTCTTTCCAGTATCCGCAGCTGTAGGTCATACTTTTGCCAAGCATAGCCACGAAAAGATCGTTGCCCAAGTCGTAGTGCCTTTCCCCGACCTGGAAAGCTCGGCTCAAAGACTGGAAATTAAATATTTTCGCCACTATAAATCCCATAATCAGAGACATGTTCAATCCTATCCTTTCCTCTACGTTGGAGGATAATAGATGGTAAAAGAACTGATCTATAGCTTCGCATTCCCACCAGCCGTCCATGTATGCTTCGCCCAAACCCAGCGACCCTTGTGCTTTTACCCTGTCATAAAAATTAGGATTAATTATTTTGATATCCCAAGGGTTGTTCCCGTCAAAAATAATCCCGGCAGGTTTCACTATTTCGCTGATCCATTGTTTTGAATCGGATGCCATAAGTCTTTAATAGCTTTAACTGTTTATATTCCCTGCCATCACTACCTTGCCGATTCCCGCCGCAACGATTATCTTTACGAGATCGCCGGAAACGAATGGGATGATTCCCATCAAAAGAAGGGAATAAAAAGTCGGGGTCGATCCTTTTACGAGAATCAGCCATCCGTATAATCCCAACAGTCCCAGCCCGTTGATAATCAAAAAATCGGCGAAGACCATGAGCCAGAATATATTGTTAAAGGTTCTCGTTCCAATTTTATCGAAAAAATATCCCAAAAAAAGAGAAGCGAAGATAAAACCAATGATATATCCCCATGTCGAGCCAAGTCCACTAGACCAATTAGAAAACCACGGCATACCTATGAAACCAAGGCCGGCATAGATTGCCTGGCTCGTCCCTCCCCACCACTTACCAAGGATGACGGCCGACAGCAAGACGGCAAGGGTTTGCCCCGTAACGGGAACCGGCGTCCAAGGTAAATGAAAACTCAATTGCGCCATTAATCCCGTAAAACAGGCCGTTATAAGGACCAAAACAAGCTTTTGGGGGACAGAAAGGGACTGCCTCCAGACGAAAATATCGTATTTAGCCCTATTGGTTACGCCCGTTAGGACCAGGTTTCCTTTTTCTATTTTTTTCATGTTTTTATTATATCACAAAGAAAAAACCGACAAAAGTCAGTCTTATCTTTACTCGGTAAGTGGGACGAACTAGGAACCTTTTTATGGTTGAATTGTATATAAAAAAAGAGGTGTAATCCATGGGCTACACCTTGTTCTCTTTTGGATGAAATGCTAATCCTGTTAGATGCTCATTTCAAAGTCCAGGAGAAAGTTTAATAAAAAGTTAACGAGCTTTAGTCGAAACTTGGGAAAAGGAAGAGCCTTCATCGCATAGGGCCAGATAGGCATTAGTATTTTCGCCCTTCTCTGTCTGTACTCAGCTCTGATGTTTTCTCCCAAAACTATCATGTCTCTTTCCACTTGAGACAATACTACGCAATCGTACAATATCCCAACCTCCAGATAAAAAATACCATAACATGCCCATAACGTCAAATTTTTCATTCGGTAAGTGGGACGAACTAGGAACCTTTTTGGGGTTGGCTCCCCTAGTTTAATGGCTTTAGTTATCCGCCAGTTCTCTCAATGTTCCCGCCATAACTCTCTGGTATTCCCTGCCACCGATAGGGCTATCTTTTGGCCCAAGATTGATTTCTGTGTCATCGTTTAGATTGAAAGATTTTTTGAGTTCTACAATTTTATTCAATACTTCCGGTAATACTTTTTCATCAAAAGAAAAACCAATTCCACGATAACAGTAAAGCTTGTTTTGACCGGGTAAATAAAAACCCCTGATCGTTTGTCTTAAGAAATCTTCAGCATTTTTATCTGTTATCCAGCCTTCTTTTTTAAACCATTCAATGTGAGAATCTGCTCTATTCGGGGAAGCAATCTCAACCTTTCCATCCTTTATACAAAACATTATCCTCGAATTATGTAGTTCTTTGTCTTCGGGTTTGCTCTTTAGAAAGTCTAGATTATCTTTGTTAATCATATCCTTATTTTAGCAAAAAACCGTCCCAATTAAAAGGTGATCATGATCGGTAAGTAGGATTCGAACCTATTTCGAAGTTATATTAATAAGGCTGATTTGGCTCTGATTCAGAAAACGAATAGGGAAAAAGGTATTTCCCAGTCCGCTGTCGATATATAGCCAACTATTTTTTATTTTAAATAGTCCCTTGCTGTATTTGGGAAATAATCCCTGCCCCGGAACGTATATAGCTCCAATAAAAGGAAGCCTTACCTGCCCTCCGTGAGTATGCCCCGAAAGAATTAAATCAAAGTTGCCAGTATTGCTGATTACAAAACTAGGATCATGGACCAATAGTAAAGAAAATCTGGATGAATCTTTCAGTGAAGGAATATCATCATAGTATCTGGTTCCGTAGATATCCATATCCTTGTATTCCCGAAAGCCCGGATCAACCATGACTACTCCCTTCCTCACAAGCTCGTTATTAAACTTGTCTATATCCCCATGGCTCAATTCGTGGTTTCCCGAAACATAATATATCTTTGGATTAATCTTTATAAGTTCATCTACGAAAGAATAAACATAAGAGTAGTCTTTTGTTTTTCTATCTATCATGTCTCCAGTCAGGACAATGAAGTCGGGATTGATTTCCTTAATCTTGTTGTAAATCTGGATTTGATTATTAAAAAACTTCTTGTTATGCAGGTCCGTAATCTGGACTATCTTGATATCCTCCCCGGCCCTCAACTTCTCGGTCTTGATTTCGATCTGATTAATCTTAGGAAAATTGACCTCGTAAAAAATGTCTGCCGCAAGCAGAAATAACAAAGCAAAAATTATCATGATTATCTTATTTTCCATCTTCTTTCCTCACTTTAGGAGTAACCCAGAACCCTATGTACTTACCCGTAAGCCAGTGTATCTGAGCGTGAAGGGCAGGAATAGAACTGAAAAATATCATGACGAAAGGAATCAATATCCACTCCAGGGCCATTAAAGCATACCTAAATCTTCCGTAATTGACGGGCTTGGGGGGCAATAAAAGCATGCTTACCCAGACTGACATTATCAAGCTCAGCATAGTTACGGTCAAAATCATGCTCGTAATCTTGGGTAGATTATAAGAAACAAGGGACCGGGAGAATTCCGACCCTCCGAGATACAGCGGCAGCCAGCCCAGCATGAATATTAAAATTGAAGAAACGGCCCAGGAAACATGTCCCTCGACCAGTTCGAACCCCAGAGAAAACTTCTTTTTAAAGGGAATCTTCTTGTTTTTGAAAGAGGCGAAAATGAAATAAGGAACCTCGCCTACGCCATAGGCCCATCTCTTCTGCTGCTTATAGACGTTCCTCATCGTCTTTAAGAACGTTTCCGCGGAATTGGCATCCATGGATACCGGATAATACAACGGTTCCGTCTTGTAATCTCCGTCGTATTGGAAAAAGCACTGCCAGAAAATTCTCGAATCGTCGGAAACCACATTAACCTGCTTAAAGCCAACATCGACCAGGGCCTTAAATGGCATCGAGTGGGAAGAAAAAGTAACCAACTTCTCGGGCCTTTCCTGGTTCATCGTGTGCCAAAAAGTCGAAGAAAAAGCGAATACTCTTGAAATCGGTGGCGTTTGCCAGACATTGTTCAAGTAAAGAGGAATGGGCTGGTAGCTTGTCCTTAAAGGTTTATCTACGGTGAGATAGGAATAGGTTAAACAACTGAAATATTTGGAGAAAACGCAGGAGTCGATATCCAAAGAAGAAACTATTACGTTCTCGTAAGGTATTTTCAAGGGATCGATTATTAATTCTTTAGCCCTCTTCCCTGCCCAAGCATCATTGGATCCGTGTCCAGCAACCTCTCCCTCTAAATTTTCGGGATGGTAAGTGATTAAAAAATTGAAAAACTTATCCCCGTATTCATTCTTTATCTTTTCGGCAATAGCCTTTGCATTGTCTTTATCTGCCTCTTCGCAGGCCAGAACGACTATCATCTTATCTTTAGGATAATCGGTATTAATAAGGCACGAGAAAGTCGCTTGAACTAGTTCTAAGGGCTCCTTGTACATCGGAAGAATTACGAGGTGATAAATATCTTCCCATGAATTAATATTGATTCCGTTTTTAGGCCTTCCTAGTTCCTTTAATTTTTTAATCCAATCCATGGCTTCGTTTTCCCTCATCTGGGAATAACCCGCTCTTAAATAAAAAGCAAAATATATGGTTCTGAAAAGCCAATAAATATCGTATAGAATGATGAAGAAGGCTATAAAAACCGGAAGCTTCCAGGAAAAAAAGATTGAAAGAAACAATACGGAAAGACTTAAGATTCCCGTAAGCATTTCCAAGAAACGGTAAATACGCCTTTCTTTTTTGTCTTTAAGGTCGGAAGCTGTTCCGATTTTTAAATAGTATTTTTCTTCCATTGAGTTAATATAGTGACCCCACAGGGAATCGAACCCTGATTACCAGATTGAAAATCTGATGTCCTAACCGTTAGACGATGGGGCCGAAGACAGATTATATATATCAAAAATAAAGCAAAAAGACAAGCAATGTTTTTTATCTTAAAAGCCTAGAATTTAATGACTTCGCCGGGGCTGATCGTTCCCTTTTCCTTTATTTCTCCCTGGTTTTTTTCTTTTTCCTTTTTAACTTCATTTATGACTCCCCGCAACCCCTCTAAGTCTATTTTCTTCTTTGTCTTATTGACGTCGATGATTTCCGGCTTAACGACTCTCTTCTCTTTTTTCGCCGGGGCGAAATCCCTAGCCGTTTCCTGTAGACTTATAAACGGCAAGGTGTCGAAAGCGCTCTTCGGACCCTCCTCTTCTATCTTCTTCAAGCATGACTTGCAGTAAACAGGCCTCTTGTTGTCGGGCTTAAAGGGAACTTTAACTTTCTTCCCGCATTCCTTGCACTCGGCATCAAAGAGTTCGCTTCGCCCCTCACCCTGTTGTGGTCTGAACATAGAAGGAGAAGTTGAAACTCCCGATTCTTTGGATATTTTTTCTTCCACGGCAGCCCTCGGCGTTCCGTATGTTTTTCTAGAATATTCTATTATCTCCCGTTCGAATTCTTTGGCCGGAGGAGTGACGGGTAGTAAGGTTTCGGCCGAAAAAGGCCTTGATGTCAAACCGTTGATCATCAATCTCACATAAATATTCTGCTTGGCCAGATTTACTAAGTCCTGGATATAGAATTCGGGCGAGAATTCCCTCTCCAAAAATTCCGCATCATCAGCTCCGACCCGAAAGACGACCATCGTGCCTACGTTACCGAATACTGCATCCCTCACCTTCTCTTCCATCTGGGTGATGTATTGGTGCGCCAAAACTAAAGATAAGCGATATTTTCTCGCTTCGGATAAGATGCTAGCGAAGGAATCCGTCGAAAAATTCTGGAATTCATCGATGTATAAAATAAAATCGTTCCTGTCTTTTTCGGGGATATCAACGCGAGACATCGCTGCAAGCTGCAACTTGGTTACCAGCAAAGCTCCCAACAGTCTCGATGAGTCCTCTCCCACCCTTCCTTTAGACAAGTTCATGATGAGGATTTTTTTCTCATCCATCATTTTCCTAATATCTATCGTTGATTTTTCCTGCCCGATGATGTTCCTTATTAGGGGCGTGGAAATAAATTGTCCGATCTTATTCTGGATAGCGGCCGTGGCCTCTATCTCATATCTCTGGCTATAGCGGCTGAATTCCTTGGTCCAAAAAGCCTTGACCACCGGGTCTTTCAGTTTGTCCACTATTTCGGCCCTCCATTCCGGATCGGCCAACAGCCTGTTGATTCCCAGAAGCGTCGAGCCCGGAATTTCCAATAATGCCAGAATGGCATTGTTTAAAATATACTCCATTCTTGACGACCAAACATCGGGCCATATCTTTTTGAATACGCCCATCATGCCACCGGCTATGAGATGCCTGTACTCAACGCTTACATCTTCCATGATATTAAAAGCGATTGGATTCTCCATGTCTGCCGGATTGAAATAAATGACATCCTTAATCCTTTCCTCGGGAATAAATTTCAAGATTTCTTCCGAGGCCTCTCCGTGTGGATCGACGAATCCAATCCCGTTTCCGTTCCGTATGTCCTGGATCACCATATTTTTCAGCATTTCCGTCTTCCCCATACCAGTTTTACCGATAACGTACACATGTCTCCTTCTGTCATCCATCTTTATGCCAAATTTCTTCCTTTCTCCACGAAAAGTCGTTTGTCCGAAAAATATGATTTCTTCTTTGTTGTTTTCCATGAAATTACTCTGTCGGCAACTCCATCGGAGGAGCTGCCTTCTTTGTTTCTATTCTCTTCAGGGCTGCTGTCGGAACGGCTTCCGCACCCGGGAAGTGGTACATCGTAGCCAATTCTTCTACGTTCAAAAGAAACATACCGCCGGGGTAAGGATTGAAGTACGGATCTCTTGTTGAATACTTACTGAATAAGTCTCTTTTTCTGACGTATAGCTGTCTAGCTGTAAAGAGGCTCGGCGACTGAATTTTTGTTATCGTCCTTTTCATAGGCTTCAAATTATTCATGTGTTGGGTAGAAAACTGGGAAAAAAAACCTATGCCAAAACCCTTTGACGCACTGAAAAATACCTTCCTTTTCGCTATATAGAGATATCTTATAAAGCAATAAAAACCGTTCTTGGATATTTTTTTCTCTACGGCTGCAACAATATCCCTCTCTCCCGAAGTAAGTTTCATTTCCGGAGGAAGGAAGGTTCCCTCTTCGGCTTTTAAATTGGTTTGAATCTCTCCTCCAAACAAGAGATTGAAAAAATCTTCTATGAGAGACTTGAATTTTGGCTTCTCGGGCCTTTTGGCCAGCTTATCGACAAGTTTCCTGCCCGCCTTGAAAAACGGTTGTCCGGCAAAATAATTCTCTTTGGCTCCGCTTATGGGCATCCCCCATATCTGAACCCATAATTGTTCTCCCGGCGAAGCCCTTGAAATCGTTTCAAAAAATGATGACAGGGGGTCTATCCTTTTTTCTTCCTTAACAACATCCGGCTTCTCTTCAAAGAACTGATCGTATGTCTTTATGGGATAAATTTCTTTATAAGGATCATCCTCCCAGCCCGCCGGCATAAAATCGCAACCCCATAAATCCCATTCTTTATTGGGTACGTCCTGAGGAACGTTTTTGACATAGTCAGGAACTTCGATGATTTCGACCTCGGGATATTGGGCATAGATTACGGACTCTAAAAGCCTCCTGTTGCTTACCGGGATCCTTATAAAAAAATGCGGGACGCCGTCAATCCCGACCAGCTCGTAGCTAGCGCCGAGTATCTTTTTGCCGTCGAAATGTCGTGGCTTCCAATTGGAGGGCGGATCGTAAGACCCCCAAAAAGCGTTGAACACCGCCTCCATAGCTTTCATCGGCCTTACTAGATCTTGCGGAACTTTTATCTCCAAAACTATCCTTATTCTGTTTTTCTCGCTGTTCCACTTATCGCCGATAAAAAAATCATAAATCCTGTGTAGTTGAGGATAAAGAATAAAGGGAACGGCGAGTAGCCAGAATTGCAAAATTAATGCTTTTAGCGCCAAAACATAGGGGAAAATGAGTTTCCAGAAAACGGAAAATGCTTGTGATAACAATACTAATTCTGGCGGCATTAATTTTAAATGTTATGCTTCTCGAACATTGTATCTCCCCGTTTCGTCCCTCTGGAAGAGATTTTTGTTTTGCAGATTAAGTAATACGGTTGATTCCTTTACCATCCTCTGCTTCAAGACTGCTGAAACGACTTCTTCTTTATTTAGTGGCGATTCAGAACTCTTTAATACATTATAGATTACATCCTTAACTTGTCCAGGGTTGTATCCCCAGTCTTTCAGCGCGTAGTATCCCCTACCTACCAAGACGAAGTCCTGGTTTCTTATAAGCTCGTTGTGAACTGTCTGCGGATGAAGCCTTCTACCCTTACTCGAACTGTTTACAAGATTTTCATTGAGGCTGAAAATCATATCGGCAATTTCCTTGAAGTGTAATGGTTTTTCTTTTTCTTTGAGTATGAGCTTGATCTTGTCTTTGACCGTTTTCGGGTTGACCTCCGGCCAAGATTTAAGGCCAATCTTCTGTCCGTCTATCGTTTTTAATATATTTTTTGATATTTCCAAATAGCAGTAGAATGCCTCCTTATTTAATTTACTACCCGATTTCTTGAATTCGGCGTATAAGTTGTCCAAAGTCTCCGGAGCATTCTTCTCTCTTAACAGCTTCATGAAATCTGAAGATATTTTTTTCGCAACAGTAACCAAATTCTTATCATTCGTAAAGAATGAATAAAAATCATCGTCTTCTTTTTCTTTGGTTAGCGAATCGGATAATGCCAAAAGGAACAAGACGTAGTTCTTCTGCTCGACGGAGGCGACTTCTTTAAGCATCTGGTCTTCCCTTTTCACTCCTCCGCAACTCTCGATTTTCCTTTCAAAAAATGATTTTATCTTCCTGAATTCGTCCTTGATTTCCGAAGACTCAACGATTTTTTTCGCTCTTTTTATCCCATCGTTTTCAATCTGTCTTACTCTCTCTCTAGTGATGTTATAGCTCTTGCCGATAGCATCAAGTGTTTCCGGCTTGCCGGCCCTAGCCAAAGCAAACCTGCGGGAAAGCACAGTTCTCGTTCTGTCAGGAAGACTCTTCAGTATGTTTTGCGTTATTTTTTTATAATCAAATTCCATTGCTTTTTACTTATAACATTTAACGTATTATTTGTCAATCACTACTTCCTCCCCTTCCATCTGTTGTAATAAACAAGAAGCGGGGTGGCCAAAAATACCGAAGAGAATATACCAGCAACTACGCCTACGGCCATCATCAGGGTAAAATATTTCAGGCTTTCTTCGTTGCTGAAAAAATAATACAACGGCGCCAAGGCTATCAAAACCGCAAGAGAAGTGTTAATGCACCTGGCCAATGTCTCGTTCAAGCTCCTATTCACGACATCTTCGTAAGAAGATTTCCTATCTTTCTGCAGATTCTCCCTCACCCTGTCGAACACGACTACCGTATTATTGATGCAATATCCGATAATGGTAAGAAGGGCTGTTACGACGGGTATAGAGAGTTGGGCTCCGTAGTATTTGCCCAAAACCGCCAAGACTCCCAAGGGGATAATGACATCGTGGAAAAGAGTTACCGTTGAAGCGAAGCCGTACTGGACGGGATTGGGAACATTCCTGAAGGCTAAAACTATGTACAAAAGCATGACGAACAGCGCAGCGAGAACCACTATGATCGTCTTATCTTTCAACTCTTTGCCAACCAGTGGACTTATGGTCTGTATCTGGACCGAAGATTCATCAAAAGCCCCTGTTGTTTTCAGCTTTTCAATTATGGAATTGTACGTATCGCTGGTAATGTCATTTTTGTTTATCTTTATGACTATGCCGGATTTGCCGATGGGCTGTATTTGGGCGTCGCTGAAAGACTCTATTCCCGACAAGGCCGATTTGACCTGGTTAACGTCGGGAGCCACGTTTGTGTAATTGACAGTCATCGACGTCCCCCCTTCAAGGTCTATCCCCATCTTCAGTCCGAACACGGAAAGAAAAAAGATGCTCGCCCCTATGGCAAGTATGCCGATGGCAAAATATATTTTTGAATATTTTAAGAAATTGAAATTCATATGTTTATATCCATAACCATTTAAATCTTCCGAACCAAGTCCTTGCCAGACTCTCCAATAATATCCTTGAAACAACCATTGAAGAGAATAAACTGAGCAAGATTCCTAATATTAAGGCAAAAGCGAAAGCCTTGATAAAACTGGTGCCCAAAAAGTACAAAATCAAGGCGACGATGATAGTTGCAAAATGACCATCCCTGATTGATGGCCAAGCCCTACTCCCTCCCTCAATAATGCTTGACACTAAGTCCTTCCCCTGCCTTAACTCCTCTCTCATCCTCGAGAAAATAAGTATGTTGGCATCAACCGCAAGGCCTATCGAAAGTATTAAGCCTCCGATTCCGGCCAAACTCAAAGTAACAGGTATAACCTTGATTAAGGCGAGCATGACCAAAGAATAGAAAATCAAAGCGAGAGAGGCCATCAGTCCTGATAAGCGGTAAAACAATATCAAAAAGATGATTATGCCTATTAATCCGACTAATCCGGCCAGAACGGCATTATTCAGAGAAATTTCTCCCAATGTGGGCCCGATCTTCTCTTGGACAATAGGGTTGCCGAGCGGAACCGGCAAAGCGCCCTGATTCAATCTCTGGACCAAAAGCTTGGCTTGATTGACGTCGGTGATTCCAGTTATGATGGCATTGCCACCACTGATCTTCTCGTCGACTCTTGGCGCATACAAATCAGAGTCATCTATCTTGCCGTCTCCATTGGTATCAATTATGGCTTTCCCGTCAAGAGTGATGGCTATCGTCTTGCTGATATTCCTTTCGGTAATCTGCTCAAACAGCTTGGCTCCGTCATCATTAAATTGGAGCTCGACTGTCGGAGCATAGGTCGTCTGATTAAAACTAAGAGTCGCTTTCTTCAAATATCTCCCCGTAAGCTCTGTTTTCTGGTAGGGATTTTCAAAAGCAACCTGCCACCCGGAAATTTTTTGTATTTCATCAGTGGTCTTGCCGGAAATCTGTTCTCTCATTGCGTTTATCTTATCAATGTCGGCTTGCGGTCTCTGTTCCCAGAATTCCAATAACGGGGTCTGTCCTATCCACTGTATAGCCGAATCAATACTGTCCACTCCGGGAAGATCGACTGCGATTCTGTCCGAACCATAAACTTGGACTACGGGTTCGGTTACGCCGAAAATATTAACCCTTCTTTCGATTATATCCCTCAGCCCCTCCATGACGCTGGATTTGTCTTTGTCGGCAATGCCGGTAAGATCGGCTTGGTATTCTAAATGTACTCCACCCTTTAGGTCGAGACCCAACCTAAAGCCGTTGTCGGGAAAGTGCCCCAGCTTAAGGTGGTATTTAGAGTTTGCCCCGTCAATAAGCTTATTGTACGGAGCGGGATAACAAAAAAGTCCGGCCACTAATGCCAAGATAATTACAAGAATCAAGGAAACAATTAAAGTCTTTTTATTCATGGTAGTATTTTAATATGGTTATAATATAAACCAAAAAATCATTTTCGTCAACGGATTAAAAAAGATGCTTTGCTGTCGCTCAATTGAGCTTGCCTCAGACAGTATATAAATATGATTTTGGAAATAGCATTGCGGATTTATGCTTTTTCGTCTACAATTTATTCAAATGATTATCTTATCCATAGAAACAAGCTGCGATGACACTGGTGTAAGCATAATAAAACTCAATTCTTCTGCCTCAAAGAAAAGGCAGTTGTCTTTTAATGATTTTGAGATATTATCTGGCACGGTCTCTTCCCAGGCCGAGCTTCATGCGCAATACGGGGGGGTCTTCCCGAGTATAGCCAAAAGAGAGCACCAAAAAAAACTAATCCCCCTTCTTGCCAAGTCTCTGAAATCCGCAGGTTTGCTGAAAAAGAAAGTGAAGGAATTGAATATAAAAAAAATAGAAAAGGTTAAAAAAATACTGGAAAGAAATCCCGAACTGTTCGATTCCTTGAAACCATTTATACAAACATACGAAATTCCGGAGATAAACAAGCTGGCCGTAACAATCGGTCCGGGGCTGGAACCCTGTCTCTGGACGGGGGTGAATCTCGCCCGCGCTCTTTCTTTTTATTGGAACATCTCTTTGATTGGGGTAAACCACGTCGAGGCGCATATTTTAAGCAACTGGCTTTCTCCAATAGAAAGAGTGGGCTTCCCTGCTATCTCACTCGTTGTCTCC
The DNA here is from genome assembly GCA_963807465.1 of uncultured bacterium. Lineage (GTDB taxonomy): Bacteria > Patescibacteriota > Minisyncoccia > Minisyncoccales > Minisyncoccaceae > CAWECB01. The sequence continues at coordinate 218,586 of CAWECB010000003.1, read as the reverse complement.
GGCGGAAACACCCAGCTAATCATCATGAATGATATCGGGGAATACAAACTATTGGGTGAAACGAGGGATGACGCCGCTGGAGAATGCTTTGATAAGACGGCCAGGATAATCGGGCTCGGCTATCCCGGCGGGCCGGAAATATCTAAGCAGGCTGAAATTTTCAGAAAAAAGGGTAAAAAGAGATTTGGCATAGCTCTCCCCCGTCCCATGGCTTATGATAAAAATTATGACTTCAGTTTTTCGGGACTAAAAACCGCGGTATTGTACGACTACAAGAAAAGAAGTAAAAAAGTTAGAGAATCGAATGAATACGTGGAAGAGATGTCTTACGAAATAGAAAAGGCGATAATCGATGTTTTAATCATTAAAACGATAAGGGCCGCTGAACACCTTGAGGCCAGGTCGGTAATATTGGGCGGGGGAGTTTCGGCTAATAAGCAACTGGTAAAAGAGCTTAAAAATAAATGCAAGAAAAGTGGGATCAACTTCTTCTCTCCCCTGACAAAATTCTCGGGCGACAACGCTGACATGATAGGATTGACCGCTCTTTTTTCAAAGAATGCCAAAAAATCAATCTGGCAGAAGATAAAACCAGATTCTAACTTAAAAATAAATGGATAGCGACATTCTATTAAATATATTCTTAGCCGTAACCCCGGGAACAATCTGGCTGTTATACTTCTTGAGAGAAGATGTGAGACCGGAACCGAATAAGCAGATATTGAAAATATTTGTTCTTGGATTTCTTGTTTCCGTCCCCACGGCCTTCTTTGAACTGTGGATGCTCAAGGGTCTAATGCTGCTATCTTTGTCCGAAAGAGTCTTTCTGCTCGTAAAGTTCATCTTCATCATCGGCCTCACTGAAGAAATTTTTAAGTATCTTGTCGTTAGATTCGGCATATTAAACAGCTCTAACATCGACGAACCGGTGGATATACCTCTATATATGATAATATCCGCGCTGGGGTTTGCCACCGCGGAAAATCTTTTCGTCTTCTTTTCACAAAATTCCCAACTCCTGACGGATCATTTGCTTCTGTCGTTCAGCCGGTTTGTCGGCGCAACACTATTGCATGCTTTGTGTTCTGGGATAATAGGATATTTCCTTGTCCTTTCTTTTCGCCAAACAAAATTTAGGCACACAATAGCATTTTTCGGATTTTCTCTGGCAATCATTCTTCACGGACTCTTTGATTTTTTCCTGGAATCATCTATAATGAAAGCGATGGAAAGCGATTGGGGGTCTTCAGCTTTGTATTCCATATTTATCTTGATTGCCCTTTTCGTACTTTTATCGGTCGGCTTCAAACAAATTAAAAAACTTAAAGGCGTCTGTAAAATATAATATGAGCGCACTATTCAAAAAGCCAAAAGAAGAAGAATCAGGGGAAACCTCCGTTGAAGTAAAGGAATCCTCTCCGGAAGAGAGGAAAAAATGGAACTCGCCGGAAGGCCAGCTGGTGGTTGACGTATACGAAACCGACAAAGAAATAGTTATTCAATCGGCCATCGCCGGAATCAAGATAAATCAGATAGACATATCTTTGGAAAACGACATTATCGTCATTAAGGGAGAAAGAGAAAACCCTTGCAAGGATAAGGAGAGGAGCTATTTCCTAAAAGAGTGCTACTGGGGACCTTTCTCTAAGGAAATCATCCTTCCGAGAGAGATAGACACATCGAGAATTGATGCAAAGATAAAGGATGGAATACTAATAATAAGGATGCCGAAGATAGAAAGGGCCAAGAGTAAAAAAATAGAAATTGAGGAATAAAAAAACCGCCCCTAAATGGCGGTTTTTTGTTGTGCCGAGGGAGGGAGTCGAACCCTCACACCATTACGGCATATGCTCCTAAGGCATACGCGTCTGCCAATTCCGCCACCTCGGCAATAAAACACCCGCCTATTTAGTATACCAAAAACAAGCGGGTGTCAAATAATTAAATTAAGCTCCAATGATCATCTTAACTGCCGGAGGAACAGCCCTTGCGAACAGAGCGACGGCGATACCAACCGCAGCGTACAATATGAGGCTCCTTGCCCTGCCGGTCTTTTCCGGATCTCCAGAAGAAGTGGTAAACAAAACGGCTCCCCAAATTATCATGAAAGAAGCAACGGCCATCAATACGACGAATATCCAGTCAGTCACGTTATAGACTCCGTTCAACAAACAGCACATTCCACAATCGCCGGTATTGTACAGACATAAGGACTCGCCATTTTCAAGCGACGTTGTACAGTTCAGGGTGGATGGAAGCCTGCTTACATTGCTAATCTTGCAGCCATCCAGATTTGTTGTATTATCCGCTGCAACAAAACCCACTACGGAAAAAGAGATGATTACTACGGACAGAAGAAGGGCTAATGTTTTTTTATTCATAATCTTTATTTAGTTATTTTATGCGACCTTTAAATTATTGATAGTTGACCAAGCTCAGAACTACGCTTGCTATCCCCTTAGCTAACAGTATAATCACTAAACCGATAGTTGTATAGAGGATAATGTTTTTCCCGCTCTCTATCTTTTTAGTATCCCCCGCCGCGGTCATATAAAGGAATCCTCCGATAACATACATCATGATGGCGAATCCGACGGATATAGTAATAATGAAATTCGTAATATTTAATATCGTTTGCGTTATATTGGCCTCGCCGTTAATGCTGGCGTCAGCAAAAACCGAATGAGGGACAATAGTAAGGAAAAGGAGGCCTACCAAGACGAATGTGAATATTTTTTTGTTCATATTGTTGCTTTGTTATGAAATCAATTTATTCTACCACTAAACTCTTTATTTCGCCACTAAACTTTTTATTACGCTAACAAGACTCTCGGCTAATAGGGCGAGAATGAAGCCCATAACCGCATAAAGTATGATCTGCTTTCCCTTGCTGATTTTAGTCGTATCCCCCGCCGCGGTGATATAGGTAAAACCTCCATACACGATTATGAGGGGCGCTAATACCAATGCGATATCGATAATCCATTTGATAACGGCGTTTATGAGATCGGCAAAGCTTCCCAGGCTTATAGGATTATCTATAACCCCCGTAGATCCTGTTGTGGATTCTGTTGTAGCCCCCGTACCGTTGTTATTGTTAGTATTTGAATTACTATTGGTATTGCCGTTTGAATTACTGTTAGTAGTCCCGCTGCATCCGCCGTAACCGGCACAACCCGATCCGCAAAAAGTTCCCTGGCCTGCGATATTCGCTCCACAAGGATAACAGCTCGAGCCATTCGCCCAGCCTTGGCCGGAAGGACAAACGCATTGGCCATTAACGCAAGGAACTCCGACCGCAGTACATGCCGAGCATCCCGCTGCTCCTCCCCCAGTCGATATGCAGCTCTCCGTATCGGAAGCCCAATCCGTTCCACTAGGACATTGGCAGTCTGGATAAGTGCCGATTGCATTAGAAACGCATGCACATTGGGTCGTAACGCTTCCATTCGAGGTTGTTACGTCCACTTCGTGCGCAGCCATGCCGCAGCTGGCGAAAGTAATCGCGGGAGCGATTGCAAAAAAGAGAAAGCTTGTCAGAAGAAACAAATATTTGCTTTTGTTCATATTATTTCCTTAAAATTAAGCCCCAATGGTAACCTCCTGCGTTAAATTCTTTATTAATTTGCAGCCCCAGCGACCCGGCCAGCACCTTGACGTCTTCCGCCGAAACCCTTTTGTCTTTCTCGGGACCGAAAGGCGCATCCTTATTCCAATCAACCACCAATATCATTCCTCCCTGTTTTAATATCCTTCTCCCCTCCTCAAGAACAAACTTCTTGTCGTTGGCCTGGAAAAGAAGATTGGTCATGAGGACAAGGTCGACATAGTCGTCCTTGAGCTTGACCCCTTTTTCAACGTCCCCCTTCATCGTTTTGATATTGAAAAGGCCGTTTGCGGCCGATTTCCCGTCGAGCGAAGATATTGCTTCTTCCAATACGTCTATGGCATAGACCATCCCCGTTTTCAAAATCTTCGCAATCGGCATAACCCATCCGCCTGATCCGCTTCCGAAATCGCAGACAATCATGTCTTCCTTTAACGGAAGGCTTTTAATAATCTGCGACGGATTAAGGAATCCTTCATTGGTCATAAATATATTGTACAAAATAATCTGCCAAATGTAAATTATTCCGGCTCTACTTTCTCAGTCAGGCATGTTGCCGAGGCCACTTTATCTCCCGGCTTCATCTTCATAATCTTGACCCCCTGAGTGTCTCTTCCCAGCTTGGGTATACTTGAAATCTTGGTTCTGATCACCTGACCCTTCTGGGAAATGACTATCAAATCTTCCTCATCGGTTATTACCTGTATCTTGGCCAGTTGTCCCGTCTTTGCCGTAATCTTGGCAGTCTTGACCCCCGAACCTCCCCGGCCTTGGCACTTGTATTCCTTAACTGCGGTTCTCTTCCCAAATCCGTTATCGGTCAAAACCATAAGGAGCTCCTTATCTCTTCCTTTTTCCTGCCTGACAATTTCCATTCCGACGACCTCGTCTCCCTTCTTCAGCCTTATTCCCCTAATACCCGCTGCCGGCCTGCCCATGGGCCTTACGTCTTTTTCGGCAAAACAGATTGATTGTCCTTGCTTGGTGGCCAAGATTATCTCATCGCCGTCGGCCAATTTCTTAACGCTACACAAAGAATCGGCCGGCTTCAGCTTTATAGCTATTAATCCTCCCCTCCTCACGTTCTCGAAGTCTTTCAACGGAGTTTTCTTAACCACTCCGTTCTTAGTTACCATCACTAGATATTTTATCTTTTTTTCTTTGTCTTCCTTATTCATCGGCAGGACCGATAAAACCTTATCCTGGGAAGAAATCTCTAGGAAGTTCATCAGTCCCCTACCTCTATTCGCCCTCTGGCCCTCTGGGACTTCATAAACCTTGGTCTGGAAAACCTTTCCCGAATCCGTAAAGAAGAATAATGAATCGTGGGTCTTTGCTGTAAAGAAGTGATAAACGGCATCGTCTTCCATGGTCTTCATTCCGACCATTCCCTGTCCGCCCCTGTTCTGCTTCTTGTATTCGGACGGGTTTATCCTCTTTATATACCCTCCGCTGGTTAAGGTGACTATCGTATCTTCCAAGGGAACTAAATCTTCCTCAGAAATGGCTTCCGGACTGTGGGCCATGATTACCGTCTTCCTCTCGTCCCCAAATAGTTCCATCTCTTTAACTATTTCCGCTTTCATCACTTTCTTCTGCTCGGCCTTGCTCTCAAGAATCTTCAATAGGTCCTTTATTTCCTTTAGCTTCTCCGCCAACTCATCCTCGATTTTTTGTTTTTCCAGCTTGGCAAGCTGATGTAACTTTATTTCTAAAATCGCCTCGGCTTGAATCGGGGTCAATTTGAATTTTTTGACCAAATTCTCTTTGGCCTCGTCTTTGTCTTTCGACTTTCTTATCGTTTCTATGACCGCATCTATCTTATCCAAGGCCTTGGAAATCCCTTCTAGGATATGGGCCCTCTCTTTGGCCTTATCTAAATCAAATTTGGTTCTCCTAACAACAACCTCTTGCTTATGGAGAATATACGAATCCAAAACGTCTTTTAGGCTCAAGACTCTGGGTTCGATTCCGTTAACTAGAGCCAGCATGTTCAAATGGTACATCTTCTGGACATCTGTATGCTTATAGAGCGAGTTCAATATTTTTTTGGGGACGACTCCCTTTTGCAAATCAATTGCAATCCTCATCCCGTCTTTGTCTGATTCGTCCCTTATATCCTTCACCCCTTCGATTTTCTTCGATTGGACGAGATTGGCCAACTGAGTAACCAAAACCGACTTATCGGTCTGGTAAGGAATTTCCGTAATAACGAGCTGGTATCCCTTTTCTCTCTCCACTATATCCACCCTGCCCCTCATTAAGAATGACCCCTTGCCCTGGGAATAGGCGGATAAAATGTCTTTTTTGTTATAGATTATCCCCTTGGTTGGAAAATCTGGCCCCTTTATGAATTGGAATAGATCTTCGGTTTCAGCTTTGGGATTATCGATTAAATAAATCAAAGCTTCGCAGACCTCTTTCAAGTTGTGCGGAGGGATATTGGTCGCCATTCCGACGGCAATGCCAGTAGAACCGTTCAACAGTAAATTTGGAAGTGGAGAAGGCAAAACTGTCGGCTCCTTTCTTGTCGCATCGTAGTTATCCGCCCAAGCAACCGTATCTCTGTCGATATCTTTCAATAATTCCTCTCCGATTTTGGAAAGCTTGGATTCGGTATACCTTTGGGCGGCAGGAGGATCACCGTCGACAGAACCAAAATTTCCTTGACCCTTGACTAAAGGGTATCTCAATGAAAAATCCTGAGCCATCCTAACCAAAGCTCCGTAAACAGAGCTGTCTCCATGAGGATGGAACTTTCCCAATACTTCTCCGGTGACCGCAGCCGATTTTCTAAACTTGGTGTCCGATCTCACGCCCATATCATACATGGCGTACAATATCCTCCTCTGCACCGGCTTCAATCCGTCCCTCACATCGGGAAGAGCTCTCGAAACTATGACCGACATGGCATAGTCGATGTAACTTTCCTTCATCTCTGTCGAGATCTCCCTTTCTTTGACACTCCCTATTTCCTGCAACACTGGTTCGTCTTTTTTCGCCATCTGTTTATTTAACTTCTAAGATTATAATTTCTGCTTTCTCCCTGTCGGGGGATATGTTCTTCTTTTGGATGCTCAATTTTTCTTGAGGCTCCTTCTCTTTTTTCCCCCATCGCCTTCAAGAACGGAGCCAGTCCCTTGTCCTTTTTCTTCGAATCGTAGCACATGGGAATGACTATTGAGGGCTCAATCCTTGAAACAATCTTAGCCGCTTCTTTGTAGGTTATGGTCTTGTCTCCGTCTACGGGAACTATTAATATGTCTATATTCCCAATTTCCCCTAGTTGTTCGTCCGTCAAGTCTTCTGAGCCAAAGTATCCCAAATGGCAGATCCTTATTTCTTCCGCCTCGATCACGTAGATTATATTCATCTTCTTATCAACTTGCAGAGAATCTATTCCCTGCATAAACACTCCTTTTCTCTCATATTCTCCGCAAACCGAAACAACAAACTGGTCGTCTGTCTTTAGTCCTTCGGAATCAAAAGTATGGGTCTTAAGTATGATATCGCCGCTGATTTTTTTCTTATCGTCAAGAGGGTCGATAACGGTTAGGACATTTTCTTTGTCCTTGGAAGTGCTCGCTATTTCGAAACAAGAATCTCCGCGCCAGGTTATTTTCATGCTTTTAACAAATATTATTAATGGAGCGGGCGAGCAGAATCGAACTGCCGTCTCAACCTTGGCAAGGTTGCATAATAGCCACTATACGACGCCCGCATTACAATCTTCTGTGCCGAGGTCCGGAATCGAACCGGAATCTAATGTTTTTCAGACATTCGCCGTGACCGACTTGGCTACCTCGGCGTATCGGGTGGGCGGTAAGGGACTTGAACCCCTAACCCCTTCGGTGTAAACGAAGTGCTCTGCCAATTGAGCTAACCGCCCTTCTGCAAAACCTATGTGGGCGGGGCGGGACTTGAACCCGCACGGGAATAATCCCCTATGCACCTCAAGCATAGATGTCTGCCAATTTCATCACTCGCCCTCTTTTTCTGCCGTCTTCAATTTTGATTTCCGTCCTTTGGCTCCCCTCAAATAATACAACTTCGCCCTTCTGGCTTTAGCGTGCCTTACAATTTCTATCTTTTCAATTGAAGGAGAATGTAATGGAAAAATCTTTTCCACCCCGATACTATCGATAACTTTCCTGACGGTAATCGTGGAAGAAATCCCTTTTCCATGCTTCCTCGCTAAAACCTGACCTTCGAATACCTGAATTCTGTCCTTGTTCTTCTCTTTTATCTTTTGATGGACCTTCACTGTGTCTCCCGGTCTTATGCCTGGTAAATCCTCCTTCATATTTGCCTCAACCATCCCCTTCTCTTCGGCGGGTTCTTTGACTTCTTCTGTAGCTTCCGTTTCAACCGTTTCAGTCTCAACTTCCGCGACGTTTTCTTCTTTTTGTGTTTCTTCTGCCATGTTTTTACTTTATTCTTTATTACTGGTGGGCGTACCCTGACTCGAACAGGGGGCCTTTACGATGTCAACGTAACGCTCTAACCAACTGAGCTATACGCCCTTTTAGAGCTTCTTTTCACATTCTATGGGATTTAAGGCTTTTAGTCAATAAATCCTTTTGTGCGCGTGGATGGACTCGGACCATCGACCCCAGCTTTATAAGAGCTGTGCTCTAACCAACTGAGCTACACGCGCTCGGCCTTATTTTTCTCCTATTAGTTCTTCGAATTCTTCCCTCTCGATAGTCTCTTTCTTTATTAAGGTCTTGGCTATTTTTTCCAATAATATTTTGTTCTCCTTCAACGCCTTCTCCGCATCATCCTGCGCTTTCTTTATTATTCTCTCTACTTCCTTATCAATTTCCAAAGCCACCGTTTCCGAATAATTTCTAGTCTCGCTGTATTCCATGCCCAAGAACACATCCCCCTCCCTGTCGCCAAAAACTATGGGGCCTAAGGTTGACATTCCGTATTTCTTAACAATGTCTCTTGCCAATTGAGAGGCTTTCGACAAATCATCAGAAGCTCCGGTGGTCACATCTCCGAATTTTAGTTTCTCCGAAACAAATCCTCCTAATAATACGGATATCTCTGCTTCGAATTCTTTTTTTGTCCTTAACATTTTTTCTTCTTTGGGAACCTTTAGGGTATATCCTGCCGCCATTCCCCTTGAGATTATGGATATCTTCCTCACCGGCTCGGCATGGGGATTCATAGCCGCAACCAAGCCATGACCGGCCTCATGGAAAGCGGTAACTTCTTTTTCCTTATCGGTAATGATGTGGCTTCTCCTTTCTGGGCCGAGTATAACTTTCTCAATTGACTCCAAGAGATCCTGCTGAACGATCTGCCTTTGGTTCTTCTTGGCCGCCAGTATCGCCGCTTCGTTAAAGACATTACTTAAATCCGCTCCGGAGAATCCGGGGGTTCTTTCGGCGACTTCTCTCAATTTAATATTGTCTGACAGGGGCTTTCCTCTTGAATGTATCTTTAGTATGTCTTCCCTTTCTTTGATGTCGGGGTAATTGATTACCACTTTCCTGTCAAATCTTCCCGGCCTTAACAAGGCGGGATCTAAAACGTCCGGCCTATTGGTGGCCGCAAGAACAATTATCTTATCGTTCTGTTCGAATCCGTCCATCTCGGTCAATAACTGATTCAATGTCTGTTCCCTTTCCTCGTGTCCTCCGGTAATGGCCGGACCCCTAGCCTTTCCTATGCTGTCCAGTTCGTCTATAAAGACAAGGCAGGGTTGCTGTTTCTTTGCTGTATTGAACAAGCTTCTCACCCTTCCCGAACCGACTCCGACGAACATTTCGACAAAGGACGAACCGGCCACGGAAAAGAAAGGGACATTACTCTCCCCGGCTACGGCCCTGGCCAATAGAGTCTTGCCCGTACCTGCCGGACCAACCAATAAAACTCCCTTGGGAATCCTTGCACCCATCTTCAAATACTTTTGGGGATTCTTTAAGAAATCAACAATCTCTTCCAGTTCTTGCTTTTCCTCCTTCAATCCGGCGACATCTTTAAAGGTAATCTTTTCTTTGGGATGGCCTTCGGCTCCGAAAAGCTTGGCCTTGGCCTGGGTAAAATCAAAAGTCTGCGCGGCCCCGGTCTTAGCATTCCTGAAAATCATCCAGAAAAACACTCCGAAAAGAACCAATGGGAAAACTATGGTTATTAAAAACGTTCCCACCCAGTCCCAAGAAGTGTTCGGTTCTTGAAAATCGAAAGTGACGGCCTGGAGTTTTGCCTTGTCCGCTCCGTAATTAATGAGGGCCTGCCCCAGAGTGTCCCCTGTCTCCTTTTTGCTCTCCGCCGTGGTTCCGTCATTGTATTTTACCGTGATGTCGTTATTCAATATCAAAATCTCTTTGACTTTCCCGTTATTCACATCGCTAACCAATTGAGTAATGGAAATATTGTTAACTTTTTCCTTGGGAACGTTAAAAAAACTGAAAACAGCCCCTATTAAAAGGAAAATCAAAATAACTAAAAAAATATTTTTAAGCAGTCCTTTTATGGGGCTTTTCATATTTTTGTTATTTTAATCTTAAAGACATCCAATGTCTTTGAGGTTGAAAGCTCAATATCTGAAATTCGTATTCCTTGTTAAGCTCCAATTTTTCTCTCATTTTGGCTTCAGAGCCAAATTCCGAGATATGAATCAGTCCCTGTATTTTAGTATCGCTATTCTTGCCCGGATCAACCATTTGTATGAAGGCTCCGAACGGGTTAAACCTTACAACCAATCCCTTTAAGACATCTCCCGTCTTGTAGTTCAATTCCTGCCACGGATCTTTCTTCAGGTTCTTGATGGATAACGAAACCCTGCCCTGGGAAATATCTATAACTTGAGCCTTGACGTCCTCTCCGACCTGTACGACCTGCGAGGGGTCTTCGATCAATTGCCAGTCGAGTTCCGAAATATGAACCAGACCCTCAAGTTCCTGTTCTTTGTTCTCGGGAAGGGCGAATTTGATGAATACTCCGAAATTGACTATTCCTGAAACTTTTCCCTCTACGACATCTCCTACTTTCAACGATTTGATGGCTTTCTGGATAGTCTCACTCTCCTTTGATTCTTCGGTCAATATAATCTGTCCTGCTTTTTCATCGAAATCCAGTATCTTTACCTTGACGTCCTGTCCAATGAACGACTGCAGCTTCCTCAATATCTTGGTCTTGTCGCCTTCGGGAACCCTAGGATAATTCTCGGGAGAAAGTTGTGATGTGGGTAAGAACGCGGGAATTCCTGCCACTTCGGTTATCAGTCCTCCTTTGTTCACCTTGCTAATCCTTACCACAAACTCTTGATCCTGGTCTTTCTTTTCCTTGATTGTCTGCCAAGCCAGTTCCTTTTCGGCTTCCCTTAGGGACAATTCGACAAAACCCTCCTCGTTTTCCGGGTCTATGACTTTTACCGAGATGGTATCGCCTATCTTGATATTTCTCAATACGTTTTTGGCGTTTTGGTATTCCGAACCGTAGATGATTCCTGTTTTTCTGGGCCCGATATCCAAATACATGGCCAGATTCTCGATGGCAAGGATTTTGCCGTCAATAATTTCCCCGTTCCGGGGGATTTGGACATGGTCGGTTAGTTTTTGTAATGTTTCGTTTTGCATATATCTCCTTATATCATAAAGGTTTTATATAATCAAGGCCCTTTTCCGGCACTTTTAGCCATGGCTCTGTGTGGACAAACCCGTTGACAAAAAGCTGGATATGGTTTAAAGTATAGGCAATCCTGCTAGACAGGATTTTAAATATGAATATAAAAAAGAACCTTGTAATTATGCTTTTTGCGGTCATTGTTTTCTCTTTCTCGGCCCTGGTCTTAACCATTCAGGCTAAAACGGACAATATCAATAACTTAGCCCAAGGTTATTCATCAGAAAAGAGTTATTCCTTGCCCGAAAGCAATAACCTGCTTTCGCTCGCCAAGGAAGACAGAGGCGGGGACAGTGCCCAAGAAAAGTACAAAAAGATAAAAGTTATCATTACGGCTTACTCTTCCACGACCTGGCAGACCGACGACACCCCTTTCATTACCGCAAGTGGTTCTAATGTAAAGGAAGGCATCGTAGCCAATAACATGCTGCCCTTCGGAACGGAGATAAAGATTCCCGAACTGTACGGCAACAAAGTCTTCACAGTAGAAGACAGGATGAACTCTAGGAAAAGCCAGTATCAGATAGACATTTGGTTTCCCACTCTAAAACAGGCAAAGGATTTCGGGGTTAAGGAAACATATATAAACGTGTTGGAGACATAACAAAAACGCACCGGAATACCCGGTGTTTTTTGTTTTTAGGTGTGCCTCGGGTGGGACTTGAACCCACAAGGTCGATGACCAGCGGATTTTAAGTCCGCCCTGTATGCCAATTCCAGCACCGAGGCATGGTTCTTGAGGCGTGGGCGGGAATTGCACCCGCGTATGAGAGTTTTGCAGACTCTTGCCTTACTGCTTGGCCACCACGCCGCACTCACAAGCCAACAATACCAATTTTAGTCCCTTTTTTCAATATCTTCCCTTTTGATTTTTTGCAGAAGCTCTTCGATCCTTGCCGCCTCGGCGGTCTTAGTTTCCTTCGCGAATTCTATCTTTGGCACCGGCCTCATCCTCATCTTCTTGTTCAGCATCTGCTGCAAGTCATAGATATGCCTTTTTAAAAGGGATAAGACGTCTTCGAACCTGTCTTCGGGGATTACGGAGATGAAAACTTTGCATTGGAAAAGGTTGGTCGAGCATTCGACCCTAGTAATGGTCAAGAGTATCCCAGGAAATATGTCTATCTCCTTTAAGATGATACTGCCCAGCTCTTTTTGTATAAGGCTGTTTACTTTTTCTATGCGGAACATATTAAAGCTCTTCCCTCTTATATTCCTCCTTATATATGACTAGCTCGTCCCCTTCCTTTATCCTTTCATTTCCTTGGTAAAGGATTCCACATTCTTTTCCCTTTTTGATGACATCGAAATTTTTCTTGTTCGATTGCAATTCAACGATCCGACCCGAACCTATTTTCTCTCCACCTCTGAATATCTCCAGTAGCGCTCCTTTCTGCACTTCCCCTTCCGTAACGTTGCCACCGACTATCTGCCTGTTCTTTTCGGTCCTAAAAATGGCCAGTACTTCTATTTTCCCCAAATCTATTCTTTCTTTTTCCTTTATCAGTTTTCGCTCCATCAGCTCTCTTACCTTCTGGGCCAACTCGTAGATAATATCAAAATTGTACACTTTTACCTTTTCTTTCTCAGCCGTGATATCGGCTATTTTATCCTTCTTTACTCGAAAAGCGATGATAGCCGCCCCAACACTTTTAGCTAGCTTAACGTCGAATTCCGATATGTTCCCCACCTCCGCTTTCATCACTCCCAAGCAGACCGTATCTTGGGGAAGGGTCTTCAAGACCTCTTCCACCGCTTCAATCGATCCAACCGCATCCGCCTTTATAATCAAATTAAGACATTTTTGGTCGGGCTTGAATTCAACGGCTTCCCTTTTAAATGGTTCTTTCCTTTTTAAATTCTGCTTGGCTTCTTCAATGTTATTGTAAACGTGGAATCTCTCCCCGACCATGGGAACGGTTTCGAACCCGAAAATGATAGCCGGGTCGGAAGGATAAGCCTCTTTAATTTCTTTCCCCAGAAAGTCTCCTAAATACTTAACCTTTCCTGTAACCGAATCGGTCCCTATGAAGTCTCCCTGTCTCAATATGCCCTGCTCCACCAAAACGGTCGATGTCGGACCCTTTTGCGAATCCATATATGATTCAATAATGACCCCTTCCGCTACCGCTCCGGTGTCGGCTTTCAAATCTTCCACTTCGGCCACAAGCTGAATTATATCCAGCAGATCGGTGACGCCCTGGCCGGTCTTGGCGGATATTTCGACTGAAGGAACTTTTCCTCCGTAAGATTCGACTAGAATATCTTCCTCCGATAATTGCCTCTTGACCATCTCCGGATTGGCTCCCGGCTTGTCTATCTTGTTTAGAGCAATAATCGTAGATAGTCCCGCATTTTTAATGTGACTTATCGCCTCTTTGGTCTGTTTCTTTATCCCCTCGGCGGCGTCAATTACCAAAATGGCGATATCGGCTAACTTTGAGCCCCTTGATCTGATGGCGGAAAATGACTCATGACCCGGCGTATCAATGAAAGTAATCTTTTTCCCGTTGTGTTCTATTTGATATGCACCCACATGCTGGGTAATGCCCCCTGACTCCTTTTCTAAAACGTTGAAGTTTCTGATGGCCATAAGAAGGGATGTCTTCCCATGATCTATATGGCCTAAAACGACCACCACCGGCGGCCTTGGAATCATATTCTGTTGTTTCTTCTGGGCTATCATCTTTTTTGTTTAGCCTGGCCTATGGCTTCTATTTCTTCTTTTGACAATTGATAATCTGACCTCCCTTTGATTATGGGCTTGCTGAATATCCTGCTGTTGTCCTTGGTAAATATGGAAGTGATAATGCATCCGCTGTCATTTTTGTCCAAAAGAGCTAAAGAAAAACTCTGGTCGCCACCCAGCCCATTAAAAGGATTGTATCTTACGAGGCCCAGTTTTTGAAAAAATATCGCACTCTCCTTTTTCCTCTCCTTCAGCTCTTTTGTTATTTCCCCTATTTTCTCTTCCAGTTCGGTTAGTTTGTTTGATGCCTCCTCCAGACTCTCCACAGATTTTTTTCTTTTTTTGCCAAAAGAAAACATATGTTTACCGAGCGGAGAGGGTGAGATTCGAACTCACGGTAGGTTTTGCCCTACAATGGTTTTCGAAACCATCCCTTTAAGCCGCTCAGGCACCTCTCCTAGAATTTATGTCTTAAAGGTTACCACTTTTTATCCTTAAAAGCAACCAAAAAGGAAGGGAAATCATTATCATAGTTGATTTCGGAGGGAATAATATATGGAAAATATTTTCCCAAAAAGTGGACCATCTTGTCTGCGACTATTCCCTTCTTTATTTTAAATCCGAAAAATTTTTCAACTTCCTTTTTATAATCCTTGAAATCGGGAAATGTTTTAATCAAGATGTCCGCGGCGTAAAGTCCCCAAACGAGCCCTCCCCCGCTCCACGGCTTAGTCAGCCCCATTGCGTCTCCGCAGAGAGTGACATTTCCCATTTTAGGAATTATAAGCCCAGAATTGAAAAAAGAAAAATATGGCTGAGGAATAAGAGCCGCCGATATTTCTTCCGACTCCCCCTTAAAAACTCTTTCCATCTCCCTTTTTGTAGAATTTGATTCTCCCAAGGCTCCGCCTTCCGTTTCTCCTTTCCTCGGTATCTGCCAACAAAATCCAGATTGCGTCAAAAAGGTTTCCGAAATTTGGGAATGGTTTTCCTTTTTAAGAAAAAACTGTATTCCTATTTTCATTTGCGGGTCAGATAATTTAAGAAACTTTCTCGTGGTTGATAGGGCCCCGTCGCAACCGATTATTCTGTCAAAACCCTGGGGTAGCTCCTTAATGCCTTGTCCGAAGAATAATTTGACTCCGTTCTTTTTATTCAAATCGAGAAGAATAGCTATAAGCTTGTTTCTGTTTAAAGCTAGATGCTTTGGGGAAAAATTTAATTTTACTTTTTTTTGGGGAAAATAAATGAGACAGGATGATATGGTATTCTCCACGCAATCATCGGACAGGGGAATAAATTGTTTGATCCTTTCTGAAACCAGGGTCGAACAGCATTTCTTTCCCAGGTCTTCCTCTTTCTTCTTGTCGAAAAGAGAGACGTCATATCCCTTTAAGGAAAGTTTCCAAGAAATATATAAGCCTATCACTCCCCCGCCGATTACGGCCACTTTTGGGTTTCTGTTTTCCATCGTTTAGAGGATTAATTATTTGGAGCGGGTGAAGGGAATCGAACCCTCATGTACAGCTTGGAAGGCTGTCACTCTGCCATTGAGCTACACCCGCTTAGACGAATCCATTCGGGGCACTGAGATTCGAACTCAGAATAAATCCTCCCAAAGGACTCGTGATAGCCGTTTCACTATGCCCCGTTTGCTCTCTCCCTATATATCATCTTTCTTTTTTAGAGTCAAAATATTTTCTTGCCATTTAGACATATTTTTGGTATGAAATATATATCACGTCCCCGTAGCTCAATAGGACAGAGCGACAGACTTCTAATCTGTAGGTTGTGCGTTCGATTCGCACCGGGGACACAGTTCCTGGTGGCTATGGTGTAATGGCAGCACAAGACTCTGTGGAGGTCTTGGTACGGGTTCGAATCCCGTTAGTCACCCAACATTCTAGTATAAATACTATTGATTTTTAAAACACAAAGTGCTAAAAAAAGTTAGCCCTTAATTCGGGCAAGGAGAAACTTAATGAGAAAACAAGTCATTGGGTTAACCATATTTGTCTTGATTTGTTCAATCTTGTTGGCAGGATGTACCACCTCGTCTAACAAGCTCGTCCACAGGACTTCCCCCTTCCGAATCGCCAAAAGACTACTTTCCAACAACTCCAGGAACAGAATGGCACTACAAAATTGTAGCCACTGCTATTCCCCTAAGTCACGGAATGGTAACTTGGCCAACGGATAATGGCCAAGCAATACTTCAATCATCCAGAGGAATACTGCTACCTAAAGTAGTGGCAGATAAAACATACAATCTGGAGTATAAAGTAAAAGGCTATTCGCAAAAACAGGGCCCCCTCCAGGTTTCCAGCGGAGTTGAAATAGAATTACTTCAAGACGAACTTGGCATCTTTGGACACAATTATGATGTTGAGGGAATATTTTGGGCACCATTTGAAAATGAAGGTGGCGGCCAGTACATTATAAACCAAGTTATCACCTATTCGCCAACATCAATTACGTCTCCCGCCAATTCGTGGGATGGATGGGGACAAGAAGATGGTTATTCAATAAGAGCTATTTACTTCGGAGATCGCCCAGGAATCGGGATAAACCGTGAAAATGATAAATCCGATGTCTTAATTTTTGTAGGCGTTGACACAAATGTTCCTGGCTATCAAGGATTGAATTGTCTGCACTTCACCAGACAAGTTAACGCTAAAGAAATGTCTAGCGGAGAAAATCCTGATTATTTAGATAAGGGATTCACCGAAGACACTTGGTTCGCCAAGGATAAAGGATTAGTCCGACTAGAACAAAAAATCGACGGACAAACCTCAATGGTCTGGACTTTAGAAAAGTTCATTCCAGGGAGATAGATAAATCTATCTCCTTTTTTATTTAAAATTATAATATTCTAACCCATGCTCTATCTTATCCCAATCCAAAGTTCTAAATTTATCACTTAGCCGACCACGTTGTTTTAGCGATGCCAAAAGCATCCCTTAAGGGATGCTTTTGGTTACAATTCTTTAAATCGGATTACTTATTAAGGGTGTCCGCTGTTACCGGACCGACCGTTCCTGTTTGCTTTATTTTATTGCTTTTCTGGTACAACTTAACGGCGGAGGCAGTAAGGTTGCCGTAAGTACCCGTAACGGGACCGCTGTAAACGCCTTCCGCGGTCAGTCTCTGTTGAAGTTCGGCGACATCATCTCCCGTGTCACCGATTCCGAGAGAGCGTAAAAATTGGTATTTGCTACCACCCGACCCGCTCGACTCATTGGAAGAAGTCGATGTTGTTGCTTTGACTGTGACCAGAACCGCACCGCAATTACTTGAAGAATCGCAAGCGACAATAACCGTTGACCCACTGGCTTTGCCAGAAACAGTAAGGATGCTTCCGCTGATGCTAGCCTGGGCAACTCCGGTGCTGGAATTATATGGAATAGTATAAGAACCCTGCGTACCACCCGCAATTAAGATTGTCACGCTCTGGTTGACAGCGACAGTTGGATTGTTCTGACTGAATTTCAAAAATACCGTGTTTGTAGCGCTTGATGTGGTCGAAGAAACTGTGACATAGATGATGGCGCACTGTCCTCCGGTCTGGCAGATTGAAACATTGGTAGTACCCGTGTTGGCGCCGTAAATAGAAACACTGCTCCCGCTAACTGACGCCGAAGCGACGCTTAAATTTGTACTACTGGAAATGTAATACCCCCCACTCCCGGAAACCGATACCGTCGCAGTCTGGCCCAAAGAAATGGAGACGCTGGATTGACCCAAAGTGATTTGGCTAGTAGAAGAACTTGTTCCAACGGTGACATAAAGGGCGACGCATTGACCGCCGGTCTGGCAAAGGGAAACATTGGTAGTACCCGTGTTGGCGCCGTAAAGGGAAATACTGTTTCCATTTAGAGATGCTGTAGCAACACTAGAGTTAGTATTGCCGGAAATATAGTATCCGCCGGTGCCAGAAACCGATACCGTCGCAGTCTGGCCCACGGAAAGAGAAATACTGGTCTGGCTCAAGCTGATCTGACTGGTGGAAGAATATCCTCCAACAGTAACATAGAGAACAACGCATCCTCCTCCCGCCGAACAGACGTTAATCGATGATGACCCAGCGCTAACGCCGTATACATTCAATATGTTTCCATTAAAAGAGGTTTGGAAGACATTCCCCGTATTGGAAGAAACACTATAGGGGGTAGATCCGCCAGAAACGGTTATGCTTACCGTCTGACCGACAAGTGCCGAGACGCTGGTCTGGCTCAAGGTTATCGTTCCTCCGCTAGAAACATAGTTGGAGGTAGCAGTCAAAGAACTGCAACTACCAGTTGAAGAACAAACTGTAACTACGGATGAGCCACTGGTTATTCCGTAAAGGGTCAGTGTACTGCCGGACAGACTAGCCTGAACGATGCTCGGGCTGGAATTGGAAGAAACATAGTAGTTGCTACTAGAGCCTCCGGAAATGGAAATTGTCATGCTCTGCCCCACCGTTATAATCGGACTGGTCTGACTGAAATAAATCGAAGAAGAACTGGCCGTACCCACGGTCACGTTAATGATTCCGCATGAGCTTTGATCCGACGAGCAAACGGTAATTGAAGAAGAGCCGCTGGTGCTCGAAGTGCTCAAGGTAATGGTTGCTCCGTTAAGGCTGGCTTGGACCGCACCTGAATTGGAATTATTAAGAATCGTGTATATTCCCGTTCCTCCGCTTATGGTTACCGGAAAATTCTGTCCAGATGAAATAGTGACACTGCTTTGGCTGAAAGTAAGAGACGAGGCGCCGGAATTCTGCACGGTTACATATATACTGGGACAGCTGGTCGACGTCCCCTGTGGACAAATGGTTATAACCGCCTGGCCGTAGCTGTTTCCAGTAATTATAATCTGGTTGCCGCTGATATTGACATTGGCAATGGGCGGATTGGAATTGTTAAGCATGTACAGCGAACTGCTCCCATTGGCCGTGATTGTCGAAGACTGCCCGACATTAAGCACAATACCAGTTTGGTTCAAGGCGATAGAACTGGTTGATGCACTAGTATAGGGCCAAGCGACATCTTGCGATGCCTGGCTATTGACAATAACATGAACTGCACTGTTTGAAGAAACGCCTAAGGTAGCCGTACTGACAATGGTTGAGAAGTATCCGCTTGAACTGGTGGTGCCGATTGCCGGTAGTTGCAACCCGGATCCTAGTTTAGTGTAATAAAGAAGGACGCCGGCATTGGGATCTCCGTTAACGGTAATCTGGACATTGTCCCCACTTCCCGAATTGGAAAGGGATAATGTCGGGGTGGCTGCATATGCGGACGAAGCTAAGACGAATACCGCAAACAATGAAACGATTATGGAGAATATCTTTGTGTTTGTGTTCATATTAATAAAATTATTTAAATATTTGTTTATATTATACCACAAAGGGAAAGAAAAAAAAGCAACCCTCATTAATTAATACAGGGCTATTAAAAATAATATTCTCTTATAGCGGCTCTTTAGCTTCCACCCACTATAACCGTTTGAATATTAATCATCTTGCGGTAAGGCTCGCAAGTCTTTAAAAGATGGCTGTGCTTGCCTTCGCCGATTATGCGCCCGCCCTCCATAACAATTATCTTGTCCGCGTCCTTTATGGTCGAAAGCCGATGGGCGATGATGATGGTCGTCCTTCCTTTTGACGCTTTTTCTATGGCTTCGCGAATAAGGGATTCGTTTTCAACATCCAGGCTCGATGTCGCTTCATCGAATATGAGTATCTTGGGGTCCTTGACGAGCGCTCTCGCTATTCCGACCCTCTGGCGTTCTCCGCCGGAAAGTTTTACTCCCCTCTCCCCTATAACTGTGTCGAGGCCGTTCTCCATATTTTTTAAAAACTTGTCGACTTGCGCCATTTTTATCGCTTCCAGTAATTGTTTTTCGCCTACCTTCTTGCTCGCTCCGAAAAGAATATTATACTTCAACGTATTGTCGAAAAGCGCAACATCTTGGGGAACGATTCCCAGTCTTTGCCTGTAATTGTCTAGTGCTAATTCTTTAAGGTCGCAGTCATCTATTAATATCTTTCCCTTGTCCGGATCATAAGCCCTGATTAAAAGTTGGGCTATGGTCGATTTGCCAGCCCCGCTGTGTCCAACGATCGCTACTCTTTCCCCCGGCTCAATCGAGATACTTATTTTCTTCAAAACTCCCTCCTTTTCATCCAATTTTTTGCTGGTCACGATTTCGCCGTGTTCGCCCTCGGAAATATCTTCTCTCGGCGGATACTTGAAAGAAACATCCTTATATTCTATCTTACCTTTCAAATCTTTGACGGTTATCGGATTGTCCACCTCTTTGACATCCGACTCGATGTCTAATAACATGAAATAATTCTTAATAGAGGCGGATAATTGCGTAACCCTTCGATGAATGAAGGAAAGTGAATTTATCCTGTCGAATGTGCTCGTAGACCAGGATAGAAATATGACTAAAAAGCCAGGAGTGTAGACTTTCTTATAAACAAGATAAATGCCCACTATCAACACGGCCACCCTTGTAACGTCAGAAATTATACTTCTTGCTTGAATGAAGCTTATGAATCTCATCCAGACTTTTTTACCGAACTGGTTGATGGCTATGTAGTTTTCGTCGTATTCGCCCACCACCTCCTTTTCCTTGGCATTGGCTTTGATCAGGGAGATATTCCTCAAAAATTCAGACTGCTTCTTGTCCGATTCGACATACATGTCTTGAACCTTTTTCAAATCGGCCCCGAATATTTTATTCGTATACAGGCTTATTAAGACAAAAGCCAGAACCCCGATGAAAATAATTAGACCGAGGACAGGAGCAACAACAGAAAGCGCGACAACCGTCACGATAACCTGCAGGGCCGTGGGAATTATCTGGTAAATTAGGCTTGATGCCATTTCCACGAGGGCGTTCTGCCCCCTGTCAATGATGCTTTTCTTTATCCCAGAATTCTGATTCTCGTGCTGCCCTATGGAAAAGTTGAATATCCTGTCTAGGGTCTTTATGGCGACCGCTCTCGGAATGTCAAAATCGAATTTCTGAATCTCTATCCTGTCCTGGTAATAGTGAAGCACGACATCGTTGACTAAAAAGACGCCAAGAGCAATTAGGCACAGCTTTATCAATTCGATCATTTCCCTCCCCTGCACTATTCCGTCTATTATTTTCCCGTAGATATACGGGGCGACCAGATTCAACCCCTCTTGCAGAAAGGCTAACAAAAGTATGACTATGACGACGCCTGCAAACGGCCTATATATCTCTTTCAGCTTTGCGGATAATTGTCTGAAGGTTCCCCTTCCCTCTTTTTTACTTTTTATATCTTTAGGCATATGTATTTAAATATAACATCTTTAAAGATAAAATAAAGACGTGCGTTGACATTATGCGGTTATTCAATCAAAATATAAATATGAAAAGGGAAATTTCCAAATCAGAAATAGAGCGCCGAAAGATGCATCTGACTAGGCCTCCGAGACTGGAAGGCAAGGTTAAGAACGCCCAATCGGCTACTGTCAGAAAACAAAAGAAGGACAAAAAATCGGAAGAATAAATATGCAGACTGCTGCAATAATCTTTTCAATAATAACTTTTTTCTCCACATTCTTGGGAGGTCTTTTGGCTGTAAGACTAAAAAACAAACTCCACCTGATTATGGGCTTTACCGCCGGAGTAATCTTGGGGGTCGTTAGTTTCGACATCTTCCCGGAAATCATCGAACAAATAAAGTTGCGTAATTACGATTCGATCAGTGTAATGATCGCCCTCGTGGCCGGATTCCTAATTTTCCATATACTTGAAAAAACCATACTCATACACCATGCCCATGAAATGGACTATGCGGAACATAAGCATCCGCAAGTCGGAATATTGTCCGCTCTGGCCCTCGCAGGACACAGTTTCATGGACGGGGTTGGCATCGGACTCGGATTCCAAATTAATCCAGCCGTAGGTGCATTAGTCGGGATAGCCGTCATATCACACGATTTCACCGACGGAATGAACACTGTAACCCTAATGCTCCACAACAAAAATACTAGCAAAAAATCTATCATGTTCCTGCTGGTCGACGCCCTGGCTCCTGTCTTGGGCGTTATCTCGACTCTTTTCTTCGCTTTTTCTCCTCATTTCCTAGTCCTGTATCTCGGATTCTTTGCTGGGTTCCTTTTATACATCGGCGCAAGCGACATTCTGCCAGAAGCACACAGCAAACACAGTTCTTTCAAGTTGATAGGACTGACTGTCCTCGGAGTAATTTTCATTTTCTTAATCACTCGGTTTATTTAATAAAAACCATTCTTGTGGTATTATTATTGTAATATCCTAATTTGTTCCCTATGGAAAAAATCAAGGTTCTGGGAATCTCCACCTCGGCGAGAGGAAAACAATCAAACAGTTATTACTTGATGAGGTCAGCTTTTGACAGCCTTAATGAAAATGATGTTGAAAAGAAAATAATCGTCGCTTCAGAACTGAACCTAAGGCCGTGCGAACACCACTATTCCATCAACTCCAAGATGTGCATTCATCCCTGCCTGATTACGCAGACCGACAAAAAAGATGAGATGAAAAAGATATATGACGCCATCCTTGATTCCGATGTGATAATCTTTTCCACGCCCGTATATTGGAATAACCATTCGCAGCTGATGCAACTAATCATTGAAAGACTGAACTCCTTGGAAAACATGAATTCTGTTCACAAGAAGCCCGTGGTCAAAAACAAGATCGGAGCGATAATGATTCTGGGCCACGAAGACGGCTATCAGCATGTGGCAGGAAACCTTATGAATTTCATGACCGAGCTCGGACTCATCCTTCCGCCCCAATGCTATGCGGCCTGGGTCGGAGAAAGCAACGAAGATACGGAAAGAGACAGGAAAAGGATAGAGGATGACGATCGGATAAAAAACATGTATATAGATACCGCACAGCATGCGGTAAGGTTTGCAAAGGCAGTACTGTATTGCCCGGAGTGCGGACATAAGCTTGATTATGAACATATTAATAAGAAAATCGTATGAAAAAACCGGAAAACAACGAAAAAAATGACAATCGCTGCATCTGCCCCAACTGTCCCCTGTTCAATGACTGCGCAGAAGACAAAAAAGAAAGGGCCTTTTGCTCTAAAACAATATCTTCATGCATCAAAGAAAACACCGGGCCGTGCATCTGCGGAGGATGTCCGCTCTATTTAGAAAATAATCTAGCTGGAGGATATTTTTGCCTTAAAGAAATCATAATAAATAATAATTAAATATATGAACAAAAACATATACATCTCAATCGTTATCGTGGTCATCGTCCTCGTTCTCGCCTTTGGCTGGTGGTATTATATGCAAAAGAAACCATACCAAGCTAGTAACCCTGGTACGGGCAACCAACAACAGACACAACAGCAGACAACCCAGCAGATCGAGGAAACGGCCGTAAGCATCGCTAACTTTTCCTTCGAGCCGGGCAGCCTGAAAGTCGCTCCAGGAACTAAGATTACCTGGACGAATAACGACTCTGCTACCCACCAGATCAAATCTGATACATTCTCGTCCAATCCTTTAGCGAAAGGAGAAACATTTTCCGTGACGCTTAATAATCCCGGCGTTTATAATTACTCATGCGCTATACACCCGACAATGAAGGGCGTAATAGTGGTTCAGTAGTAAGATATGTTCCAACAAATTTCCTATTATCTCATCTTTGGCAAGCCCCTGATAATGTATCTAGGCATCATGACCTTGCTCGCCTTTTTGACCGCTGCGTGTTTCGGCTATCTGGCCTATAAGGGAAAAACTAAAATCAGCCATCATTTCATGGTTGTAAAAATCGCGTTTACTTTGGCTATCCTCCATGCGATATTGGGGATAGCTCTTTACTTCTAGATTTATTTTTTTTCTTTGAGAATAGTCTCCAGGGAAATCTCTTCTCCATTTCTTGAGACCAAAAGGTAGATCTTGTCCCCTATGCCGCAATCCGATAGAATGTCGTTTACGCTGTTGTCCTGAGTCACCTTCTTCCCGTTGATTTCTAAGATAATATCATACTCTTTCAATCCTGCCCTCTCTGCGCTGGAATTTTTGGCAACAGCTGGCTCTCCAAACATCTCCCTTACCACCAAGGCCCCATAATCTCGGTCTATCTTGTTCGCCCTGGCTATCTGCTCGTTTAAAAGTATGTATTTAACCCCCAGATAGGGCCTCTTTATCTTCCCGTCTCTTTTGACTTCTTCGAGATCTTCTTTGATGTAGTTGATAGGCAAAGCAAATCCTATATTCTCTGCTCCCATTATCATAGCAGTATTGACGCCTATCGCCTCCCCTTCCATGTTTACTAAAGGTCCTCCAGAATTACCAGGATTAATGGCCGCATCGGTTTGGAGGAGCCCTCTCAAATTAGTGGCTTTTGAAGCGGAGGTACTCCCGCTGTATGCGGTAATCTTCCTGCTCAGACCAGAAATAATGCCAGCCGAAAGTGTATCCTCGAACTCTCCCAAAGGATTGCCTACAGCTATAACCGATTCTCCCAATTCAGCCTTGTCCGAGTCCCCAAGCTTAAGAAAAGGAAAATCTTCTCCATCTTTTATCTTTAAAATCGCCATATCTATCAAAGGATCTCTTGCCAATACTTTGGCGGGATATTTATGGTCCGGGTCGAGGATTACGGTATAGTCGGCATCAGGTTCTTCGACAACATGATTACAAGTTAAAACATAACCGTCTTTTGAAACAATGAATCCCGATCCTCCCCCTATCTTAGTAGCCTGCTTTTCCTTATTCATCTTTTTAGGAAAAGCAACCTTCTCTCCCCTAAAGGGAAGGAAGTAAAATTCTTCCACCTGAGGAAGGTCCCTTGAGGCGATGACCGTAATGACGGCGGGGCAGATTTTTTTCGCTATTTCTACGATGGGCGATTTCTTCATATTATTTTCTTATATTCTAACATAAAAAAATATTGTAAACAATGAGAAAATATGATACTCTGGCTTTGTGAAATTATGCCGTCCCCGTAGTTCAATGGACAGAACGAGAGACTCCTAAGCTCTAGATAGAGGTTCGATTCCTCTCGGGGACACATTGAAATATTATTAAAGATTTGTATAATAGGTTTATCCAATAAGGGCCCATAGCGCAGTTGGTAGCGCGCCTCTATGGCATAGAGGAGGTCGTGGGTTCAAGTCCCGCTGGGTCCACTAATTAAAAACCGCCACTAGGCGGTTTTTATTATTTCCCGCAAACGTTGGCTGGCTGATTTCCTGTAACTCTGCAGATAATTTTTGTCAGCGCTCCCCTCTCCTGCGTTTCGCCCAGACTTTCTCCCGAGCCAATCCTGTAATATTTGCATCCGATGATCAGGGCCGGTATCGAACCGGTACTGTATCTTGAAAACACATTTTTATCATTGGATAAACCGTTTTGCGAAAGATAATTGTCATGGAAAGAAACTGCATCGCCGAATTTGGAAACTACGTCCTTGAAGATTGGGTATTCCCAAGCAGAATCGGAAGAGCTTGCGAGCCCAAAAAAGTATATGGCTGGCTTACCATTTTCCTCGCAGACATTGACATTACTTAACTCCTTAAACGAACCTTCGACATCTTTCTGGTTTTTGTCGTTAGTTATAAGAGTATTCTCCATGTCCACTATCCCGTCAGAGGATATCAAATACTTTCCGTCGGAACTGACATAAGAAACAACCTTTTGTCCGTTAACATCCGCCGTAAATCTGTAAAGCTTATCTATCTTAATGTCTCCGCTATCTATATTAACAAGCGTTGCTTTTGAAGAACTCAACAGATTATTGTTAATGTATTCTATCGCGCCGCTAACTACTTTTTTCTGTCGGGCACTTTCTATCTTTTCCCTAACCAAGACCGAGCCCAATAGAACGCAGACCAACAGCAAAACGAGGGTGATTATCTGCCACAAGATAATGTCTTTTTTATTTTCCATAATATGTGATAATTAATAGTATGTTAATAATATACCACTAAACAAAGATTTCTAAAAGAAAAACCGCCCATAAGGGCGGCTTCATTTTTAAATATTATCTGACAGCGTCCTTCAATCCTTTTCCTGCTTTGAATTTCGGAGTCTTCATTGCCGGAATATTAATCTTCTCTCCTGTCTTGGGGTTCCTTCCTTCCCTGGCGGCCCTCTTTCCCACCCTAAACGTTCCAAAGCCAGTTAATGTCACGTCTCCGCCCTTCGAAAGGGTCTTTGTAATCTCCTCCAAGATGGTACTTAGAGATTCTGCAGCATCCTTTTTAGAGATGGCTGTTTTCTTTACGATTGCTTCGATTATGTCTTCTTTTGTCATTTTAGTAAAATTTAGATTTATTGGTTATTCTCGACCTTTTTTTATTTCGCATACTCTATTATCCTTGTTTCCCTAATCAAGTTGACCTTTATTTCTCCCGGATACCTTAATTCTTCCTGTATCTTCTTGGCTATTTCTCTGGCAACCTTATGGGCCGTTAAATCGTCTATTTCCTTTGGCTTGACGAATACCCTAAGTTCCCTACCTCCCTGTATAGCGAATGCCTTTTCCACTCCGGCAAAAGATGTCGCGATGTCTTCCAAGTCTTCCAGCCTTTTCAAGTAATTTTCGAGGCTATCTTTTCTCGCCCCAGGCCTTGCCCCTGAAATCTGGTCAGCTGTCTGGACGATTACCGCTTCCGAACTTTCGTAGGGATATTCCTCATGGTGGGACTTCATTGCCGAAATCACCGCAGGATCGATGTTAAACTTCTCCAATATCTTCGTTCCAATATCAGTATGAGACCCTTCTATCTTATAGTCAAGGGCTTTCCCTATATCATGCAATAATCCAGCTTTTTTGCAAAGTGCGACGTTTAAGCCCAATTCTGCTGCCAAGGCTGCCGCCAAATGAGCCACTTCTATCGAATGGCTAAGTACGTTCTGGCCGTAACTGGTCCTGTACTGGAGTCGGCCCAACACTTGGATCAGTTTCTCCGGAAGATCCAACACGCCCGTTTCGTAAACTGCAGCTTCCCCCGCTTCCCTTATCTTCTTGTTAACCTCCTCGTTGGCTTTTTCTATCTCCTGTTCAACTCTTGCCGGCTGTATCCTGCCGTCCCTTAATAGCTTTTCTAGGGCAATCTTCGCTATCTCTCTTCTTACCGGATTAAAGCTGGAAATGATTACCAAGCCTGGCGTTTCATCAACGATTAGCTCAACCCCCGCCGCCTTCTCAAAGGCCCTTATGTTCCTACCCTCTTTACCGATTATTCTTCCTTTTATCTCTTCGGAAGGCAAAACCACCGAAGAGGTTGTGATTTCCTGTGTCTGGGCAAGCGCATACCCTTGGATCGCCGTAGTCAGTATCTCTTTAGCCTTCTTCTCATACTGTTCGGTACCCCTCTCTTCGAGTTTCCTTATCTTTTCTAAAACCTCTGACTGATATTCCTTCTCCGCTTTTTCCAATAGCTCAACTTTGGCCTGTTCCTTGCCCAGTCCCGCTATTTTTTCCAGTTTTTTTATAGATTCGTCTTTTATTTCTTCAAGCTCGCTTCTCAACTCTTTCAGCTTCTCCGCTTTTTCTAAAGAATCTTTCTCTTTTTCGGCTACCTGCTTTTCCTTAATATCTATCTCCTCTTCCTTCTTAAAAAGCCTGTTCTCGGCCTTGATGACTACTTTCTGCCTTTCTTCGAGTTCTCCAGAGCTTTTCCTTTCTATTTCTTCCGTTTTTTCTTTGGCTTTAACTATCAGTTCCTCCGCCGTCTTTTTTGTCTCGACGATCCTCTTTTGCAATTCCGCTTCGATCGTTCCGGCCCTTTTCCTGGCTATTGACTGCCTAATGTAATAGCCAATAACTCCTCCCGCTAATAGCGAGGCGATGCCCACCATTAGAAGGGTTAGTGCTGCTTCCATATTTTTATATGAAAATTTGGCACGCGATAAATAACCTGTTTTCAGTTTTAAAGTTCTGCATTAAAAATCATCCGCATTCTTTAAAGATTATTAATAATTACCAAAAGTTCAAAGTTAATCTCTTACAATTTGATTATAACAAAAAACCCTTGCTCCCGCAAGGGTTGATGGAAATACAAATTAATAACAACCGATTTGGGATACCGAAGCAGTGAATGTGCCAGATGAGTATGAGCAAGGAACTTGCGGGGTAGCGTGATAATTTCCTGTACCGCTATTGGAATGGCGATATTTCCTTCCATGTCGGAAGAATCACTTGTGCCCCACTCAGATTTCCGCACTGCTCCCCTTCGTTTGCGACATTCAGCCCCATCTTCCTGCTACTGCTTAAATTGCTAAATTTGATTACTGGGTTTGCACTAGTAAGAGTTCCCGATATCATTGTGTAATCGGTTCCGGATTGGTAGCCGGCCGGCATGATCCAAGAGTATGTTGCGCCGCTCAAGGTAGAACATGATGCCTGCTGGTTAGAACTATTGTAGCAAACACTACACTTCCAGTTCGAATTGCTTGAATCGACTACCGCGGAACCGGGCGTTCCAGTCCAGCAAACGGAATAGCAAGGGTCTGATTGGTTTGAAATATCCGCTCCGGAACATAGCTGGATATTAGTATTGGCGGTAGCCAATGATTTGTCAGATACGACCCTGATTAAGGGATAATGTATAGTTGGAGTGGTAAATGATCCTGCCGAAATCCAGCTTGATTGGATATTATTACTGTCCTCGAGTTTTACCCACCAATTGTATGTCTGCCCGTAGCCTATCTGCATCAAAGAAGGCGAAGGTGACATTTTCACCGAAACACCATTATATGTTGCGGGCGCCCCCGTAGCGCTGAAAGCGTAAACAAAGGAGGGAGTCACAACTGTAGCCTGATTAACGTCTGAAGATGTTCCTATCGCAACTTCAAGCCCACTTAGCACGGCCGATGAGACGGTATTATTATAAGTAAAACTCATAGCTATCTGGCCGTTATTTCCCGTCCGAAGATTATTGTTACCGTCTAAGTAATTCTGGCAATAGGTACTTGAATTATTCAGAGATACTGAAAAATTAGAAGCACTGGGCCCTTGGACAAGGGCACAGCAAACCTGGATATTATAAACACCACAAGCCGCGACGTGCGCGTTGGTCGTGCTAGATATAGATGCCAAACAGGCATAGCTAGTCCCTAAAGAAGAACAGTCTCCGGCGCTGACATAATTACAAGTTACGGGTCCCGTTGCAGATAAGCAAGCATAGTTCGTATAATTGTTCTGGGTGCTCTCTTCGACGTGCGCGTTGGTCGTGCCTGAAAGATTTAAAGCCACAGCATGGTTACCACCGGAGCATGAATTAGAAACTCCCGTTCCGGTACAACAGACTTTGTATGGGTAGTTGGACTGGTTGGAGAGTTCGGCATGTCCTCCGTTAACAGAGTCGTACATATTAAAAATTGTTGCACCACTGCAGGTTCCGCTGGTTATGGTACAGACAAGGCTCGATCCGCTCGAGTAAGCAATCTCTGGTCCGTAACTCCAAAAACAAAAAATCCCGGCAGCCAAAAACAAAATTATTGATTTCGCTACAATATTTTTGTCCTTGATTGTTGGGAACATGTTTTTTAATTAAAACAATGGAATAAAAATTCTTTATTCCATTATCTCATATTGAAAACCAATGTCAAGAAATTATTTCTTCGGAATAATTACCTCGTCAATCACTCCGTATTCTTTTGCTTCCTCGGCCGATAGATAGAAATCTCTGTCCGTATCTTTTGATATTTTTGCTAGAGGCTGGCCAGTATGTTTGGCCAATATTTTGTTTATATTCTCTTTTATTTTCAATATCTGCCTCGCCGTAATTTCAATTTCGGATGCCTGCCCTCTCGCCCCTCCGGCGACCTGGTGCAAAAGTATTTCCGAATTGGGCAAGGCGTACCTCTTCCCTTTCGCCCCAGCAGCCAATATCATGGCTCCCATGGAGGCCGATAATCCTATGCTTACCGTCGAAACATCGGGCTTGATGTATTGCATCGTATCGTATATCGCAAGGCCAGCCGTAACCGAACCGCCCGGGCTGTTGATGTATAATTGGATATCCTTGTCGGGATCTTTTGAGGCCAAATGCAACAACTGGGCCACGATCGAATTGGCCATACTGTCGTCGAATGCGCCAGCCAAGAATACTATCCTTTCCTTTAATAGTCTCGAATAGATATCGTAGGCCCTTTCCCCGTATTGTGATTTTTCTATTACCGTTGGTATTAAATTCATATTTTAAATTTATTAACAGCCTAACAAATTGAATATCTTCTCTCTTTTGAGCTCATCTTCTATATACATGTTCATCTCCGGCGTATCCATATTCTGTCTTGCCTTCTCTTTATCGGGATATTGGCTTATCATTTCCTCAATCTTATCCTTTATCTCTTTCTCCTCTATTGATATTTTCTCATCTTTGCCGATTTGATGCAAGATGAGGAATCCCTTTACTCTTTCGTCGGCAATCTTTTTAAAATCGCTCCTGACGTCATTTTCCGTCTTTTTGACTTGGCCCAAGTACTCCTCAAAGTCCATTTTCAGCTCTTCTACAACTCTTGATTTTAGGTTGTCAGCAAGAATATCCACCTCTCTCTGGACCATGGCTTCTGGCGCATCGAACTTTGTCTTATCCAAGATCTTGTGCAACACCTCTTCCCTTCTCTGTTGCTTAAAAGATATTTCTTTTTCTTCCTTGATTCCCTTTTTAATATCTTCTTTTAAGGCATTAAGATCACTAAAATTACCTAAAGTCTTGGCCCAATCGTCGGTAATCTCCGGCAATTCGACTTTCTTTATTGAATCGACTTTGACATGTATCTTTATTTTTTGTTTCTCATCCTGCGTATTGACGGTCTCGAATTCTTTCTCCTCTCCGGCCTTCATTCCGAGAAGAGCCTCTTCCATTCCTTTCACATAATGAGTTTTGCCTATAACGAACCTGTCTTTTTTATCCTTGTCGTCCTTAATGTCCGGAGAAAAGAAGGTTATTTCAACCAAATCTCCATTTTCAGTCGGGCCGTCTTTCTGCGACATTTTCGCCCTCGACTGCTCGCAGCCAATTAAGGGTGTCTTCTACTTCTTTGGTTTCCACTTTTACGTTTTCTTTTTTCACTCCGTTGGCTATGCTCCTTATATCCGGTAGCTTGATCTCCGGCAAGACCTCGACTTCGATATTGAAAACAAAGGGATTCCCTTTAGCCACCTTAATGATCTCAACATGGGGCGCTGAAACCGCTTCCAGATTGGTTTCGGTAAGAATCTTGCCCCAGCTGTGCCTTATGGTATGCTCGGCCGCTTCGGACAAGAGATCAGCTGAATTTATTTTTTCTTCGACCATCTTTTCCGGAGCTTTGCCCTTGCGGAATCCGGGAAGCTCAACCTCCCTGGCGAATTCCCTTAAGGCTTCAGCGTAAAAAACATCGAATTCTTCGGCGGTCAATTCCGTTTCTATCTTCTTTTTCGTCCCGGATATCTCCTTGATTTCGTATTTCATCTTTTTCAAATATTATTCTGCTTTTTCTTCGTCGTCCTCGTCTATATTCAGTTCCTCGTCATCGTCATTCTTCTTCATTTCCTGTAGCTGTTCGTCACTTTTGACGTCGATTTTCCATCCGGTAAGCTTGGCCGACAATCTGACATTCTGTCCGTCTTTTCCGATAGCCAAAGATAGCTGGTCTTTGGGAACGATTACCATAGCGGTATTCCTTTCTTTTAGAACAACATCAATAATCTTTGCCGGAGACAGCGAATTAGCAATGTATTTGTCGGTATCTTCGGCGTATTCAATAATGTCTATCTTTTCCCCTCCCAGTTCGGACATCACGGCGGCCACTCTCACTCCCCTTTGCCCGACCATAGCGCCGATGGGATCAACTCCGTCGGCAAAAGAAGCAACCGCTATCTTCGTTCTCGAACCAGCCTCCCTTGCAATCGATTTGATTTCCAGCTGGCCCGAAGATATTTCGGGAACCTCGAGCTCGAACAGCTTGCTTATCAATTTGGGATAGCTTCTCGATAAAAGGATAATGGGGCCCTTAGGGGTTGTATCAACCCTTAAGACATATAGCTTTAGTCTCTGCCCTTCCTTATAGAATTCTCCTCTTATCTGCTCTTCCTTGGGTAATACGCCTAAGCTTTTTCCGATATCAAAATATACGTTAGTCCCCTCTATTCGCTGGACTATTCCCGAGACGATTTCCCCTTCTTTTGACTTGTATTCAGCTAAAACATTCTCCTTTTCTGCCTCCCTTATTTTCTGCAAAACGACCTGTTTGGCTGTCTGCGCGGCAATCCTTCCAAAGTCTTCTTTCTGCTCCAAAGGAATAATGAGTTCGTCCCCAGGCTTTAATTCGGGATGATCTTTTTTGGATTCTTCTACTAATATGTGCTTTTCTGGATTGTATCTCGCCCTTCTTTGAACCCCCTCTTCTTCTTTCTCTGTTTCTTCGGCATTGAGTTCGGATTCCAAGGGCCTATAACTTTCCTTGACTTTAATCTCCGGCTCTTTTTCTTTCTCTACCCCCTCTTCTCGCTCCACTTCAACCTTTTCCGGAATATATACCATCGTATCGTCGGCTACCGTCATGACTCTTGAAAATTCCACCTTTCCCGATTTCACATTAATCTTGGCTTTGATCACTTGACCCTTCTTGCCATACTCTTTCTTGTATGCCGAAGCCAAGGCATGCTCGACTGTCTCTAATATCTTTTCCTGGGACAAACCCTTCTCTTCCGCAATCTGGCTGATGGCTGACAAAAATGATTGAAAATCCATAATCGTTTTCCTTATTTAGTTTTATTATTCTGGAAAAAAGTATTAAAAAGATCGGAACAATCCGACCAATCAAAAATTACTTTCTTCTTGATACTATTCTATCAAAACAAGAATAGTTGTCAAGTAAGGAGTTTTGGGTTAAAATGTAGTCATGAAAAAGGATCTGAAAATGATTCCCGAACATGTTTTCTTTTGCATTGAAAGCCTGAACAAGGCTGGCTTTGAAACATATATTGTCGGAGGATGTACTCGGGACTTTTTAAGAGGCGTCTCCCCTGCTGACTGGGATATAGCGACTAATGCGGTTCCCACGGAAACACAAAAAGTATTTGAAAAGCTAAAAATTAAAACATTCTATGAAAACGACTTCGGCACAGTCGGGGTTGCTTTTCCAAGGAAAAGATGATACCTTTGAGATTGTCGAGATTACGACCTACAGAGTCGGAAGCGACATATAGCGACAGCCGGCATCCCGGACAAGGTCAGCTTGGTCTAAAACCATTAAAGGAAGATCTGAAAAGAAGAGACTTTACGGTTAATGCTATAGCGATATCATAAAAAATCGGTCAGATGAGATATTTTAGACATGTTTGATGGTAAAAACGACCTCAAGAAGCATATTATTAGGGCTGTTGGTAATCCGAACGACAGATTTTCCGAAGATGCCTTGAGAATGATGAGGGCCATAAGATTTGAAACTGTTTTGGGTAATGATTGGAATATTGAAGAAAAAACCAAGAAAGCCATCAAAGAAAATGCTCGAATTATTGGAAAAAATATCCCAAGAAAGGATTAAAGACGAATTGATTAAGATCATTAACAGTCCTAATGCGGCTGAACGGTATCGAATCATTGAGACAAAACGGATTATTAAGCTATATAATACCTGAATTGGAGGAAGGATAGAGGTTAACCAAAATAAGCATCATGTCTATATTGCTACAGGCATAATCTTGAAAGCTTGAATTATGCGGCCGAAAAAGGCTTTAATTTCTATGTTAAAACGGCTGCCTTCTTGCATGATATAGGGAAACCGCCACGAAAAGATGGCGAAGGGCAATGACTGCCACCTTCTACAACCATGAGAGTTGTGGGAGCCCAAATGGCAGAGAAAATACTTAATCGCTTGAAATTTCCCAAGAAAGATGTTGAAAAAATACTTCATTTGGTTAGATATCATCTCTTCTATTACAATGTGGACGAAGTGGGAGAGTCTTCCGTAAGAAGATTGGTTAAGAATGTAGGAGCAGAAAACATGGAAGATCTGCTACAATTGAGGATGGCCGATAGGATCGGCTCAGGATGCCCCAAAGCAGAACCGTACAAGCTAAGGCATTTCAAATACATGATTGAAAAGGTCAGCTAAAGACCCTATTTCTGTTAAAATGTTAAAATCAACGGGAATGAAATAATGGATTCATTGAATACTCGAGCCATCTCCCAAAGTTGGGCATGATATTGGATGTATTGTTGGAAGAAGTATTGAAAGAGCCGAAAAATAATGATAGAAGTACTTAAAACAGAAACTAGGGGAATTAAGCAAGCTTTCTGACAAGGAATTAGGAGAATTTGGCTCGAAAAGCCAAAGAAGAAAAGACTAAGCCGTAGAAGAGGAAAATAAGACAACCAAAGAGAAATACTGGGTTGGATAAATGTTTCACGTGAAACATTTCCATGGGCCCGTAATTTAGTGGTAAAATACTGCTTTCGCATAGCAGAAATATGAGTTCGATTCTCATCGGGTCCACGGAAGACGAATTTCAAATGTTTCACGTGAAACATTCCATGGACCTGTAGTTTAATGGTAGAACGCTACCTTCACACGGTAGTAGTATAAGTTCGATTCTTATCAGGTCCACATTTGTCCAGAATGCTGTCCAGGATTGTCCACAGTTTGTCCAGAATGTCCACAGTTTGTCCAGAATCTGTCCAGAATGTCCAGAATGCTGTCCAGAAAGGATTAAACTTGTCCAGAAAGAAATGTTTCACGTGAAACATTGTATCGGGATGTCATATAATGGCATTATGCAGGCTTCGGGAGTCTGTAATCCGGGTTCAAATCCCGGCATCCCGACATATAATTAGTCTATAATATATGAATTCATACATATTATTAATAATCTTCGTTATTATTCGGCTATATTTCAGGGTCTATTCCTTTTGGTTATTTAGTATCAAAACTAAAGAACACTGATATCCGTAAAGCAGGGGAGTGGCAATACTGGAGCAACTAATGTTTCCAGGGTCTTGGATTTAAATATGCTGCCATGGTTGGGGCTCTTAGACATATTAAAAGCAATCATCCCCATATATATTGCAAGTAAATACTTAACCGTTGACTGGCAGATGGCCCTGGTTAGCATTTCACCGGTAATTGGCCATATTTTTAATGTTTGGCTCAAATTCAAAGGGGGAAAGGGGATCGCCACCATCTTTGCTTCAATTATTATGATTATAGGCTGGAAATACTCATTAATATTTCTTTTGGTATGGATTATACTCCTAAAAACCATTAAAATAATGAGTCTGACTAACTTGATTATAGTTTGGACCCTTCCATTATTATTCTGGCTCAGTTCCCATTCTACCACTTATGCCTATCTCGGCTTATTATATATCATAATCGTATACTGGTCTCACAGAGAAAACATCGAGCGATTGATCAATGGAACCGAAACAAAAATTATTAAAGGATAATTGCCTTCTTGCTTTTTATTGTATATAATCCAACAAAGAATGCTTACATATATACTATCCTGCATATATTTCTTCTTTCCGGCATATATTGCTAATGCTTTTCCACCTCTAATCAACACCTGGAACATATTCAATGGATTGAACCGACCCATAGACGGAGGTAGGCAATTGGGAGGTATACCCATATTGGGGAGCCATAAAACCTGGAGAGGATTGGTTTCTGAAGTCATCATTTGCACGCTATTAACCGTGATGCTTCTTCTTTATTCATATGCAATCTAATTTGAATCTCTACCAGACCATCGGCTTTGATTATTTATCAATCAATGCCTTTTTTTCGGCCTCCTCCTGTCAGTCGGCATTCGTTTTGGGGGATCTTTCTTTCGCTTTTTTAAAAGAAGACTAAGATTTAGGCCGGGATTTGCTTTTATTCCCTTTGATCAGACCAATTACGTAATAGGAAGCTTTGTCATCCTCCAGCCATTGATTCATCTACCCCTTAAATTCTGGCCAGTTCTCTTCCTCTTGACATTTCTCTTACATATTTTATCTAATAGAATTGGGTATAATCTGGGGTTGCACAAAGCCAAGTGGTAGGATAGAATTAAAAGGCATAAAAATTAAGGCAAAAACATGGAAAACGCAATAATTTTAGCTTTTATACAAGACCTCATAACCCGCTTGCCGGATATCGCTTGGGCGATAATCGTCCTCATTTTCGGCTGGCTCGTAGCCGTTGTTATAAAAAAGTACGCCATTGATTTCTTAAACAGATTAAGGGTTAACCAGATGCTTAAATCTTTAGGCTGGGAAAGCTTTTTTGACAGGTTCGATGCCAAAATGAATATGCCCAAGTTCATCGGATTCCTGTCGGAAGTATATTTCTTCCTGTTATTCGTAACTATTTCTCTGGACATAGTTAAGCTGGATTCATTGAATAATATCGTTGAGAATATCGTCAATTACTATCCGAATATATTCATCTCGATAGTCATCTTTATTTTCGCTGTATTCATAGCCGACTTTTCAAGGAAAATCATCGTCGGGAGCCTGGAAAAGGGGAGAATAACCTATTCCGATTTCTTGGGAAATATCATCGCCTCAGGAACATGGATACTGGCGATATTGGCCATCTGTACCAGTTGCAAATAGTCCAAACATTGATTTTAAGCAATATTTATCGGGGTTGTGAGCCTCATTGTATCGCATCTGGGAATATCTTTCGGCCTGGGAGGCAAAAACATTGCCGCTAAAATATTGGAAGACATTGGAAGACCGGGTGAAATAAATAAAATCCACTTAAACGTAGATTCGTTTTATATTATGGAACAAATATCACAAAACGAACTAAAGAAAATGCTCCTTTTCTCCTAGTGAAAGGATAGAAAGGGACAAAGAACAGGTAAACAAAATCAACGTTTTCCCGGTTCCGGACCAAGACACGGGAAATAATCTTGCCGCGACATTAAAAGGGATTAAAGACGCGGTAGACGATAAAGAATATCAGATTCGTTGAAGAATTGGCAAAAAGGTCTTGGATGGAGCATTGACCGCCGCCCAGGGGAACACCGGAATAATCTACACTGGATTCTTGGCCGGATTTTTCCCGCATCATCGCAAAGGAATCAACGCTTGATGCAGAAAAACTGGGAGAAGCTTTTAAAAAGGGGTTGGACAGAGCCAGGGATTCGATTCAAAACCCCAGAGACGGAACAATGCTTGATGTCATCGAGGCTTTTGCTGTAGGAATCAATGAAAAAATCAGGAAAAGAAAAAGATATCGTTAAAATATTCCATCACGCTTTGGAAAAGGCCAATGCTGCCCTTTTAGACACTCCGAATAAAATGGAAGTGCTTAAAAAAGCGGGCGTGGTTGACGCCGGCGGATTGGGGTTTTTATGATCCTTGAAACTTATCTGGATACTCTGACAGAACAAAGATCCTTTTACCATTAAATCTTTTGAAAAAGAGGAAATGAACAGACCGAGGAGGTTCATCCAAATACTTTCCAACAGCTATGAAGTGGTGGCTCTGCTTAAAGACGGAGACTATCGGAAAAAGAAATCAAGGGAAAGGTTGCATCATCTCGGCAACTGCCTTGACGTCATCCAGGTGGGGGAGAGAACGAAAATACATATCCACACCGACGATCCATATGAGGTTAGGGACATCATTAAAACAATGGGGGACGATTGAAAGTCTGAGAATAGAAGATATGGCCAAAGAAGTGGCCGGAGAAAAATCCGTTGAAAATGTTTCCATAGGCATCGTTGCTGATGAAAGAGTCGGGGCTCACCCGCGAAAATAATTTCGGCATTACGGGATATCGATGTGATTCCCTTGAAGATATACTGGCCGGAAGGGGAAAACATCATAGGAGAGAACATCTGCCAAAGAATCAAGGAGGCAAAAAGCCAGGGTTTAGTCAGCCAGCCGAAGATAGAGCCGATTGCTCCGGAATTCTTCCTCGAATCTTTCAAAAGGCAACTTCAAAAATTCGAAGATGTACTCTGCATTGTTTCAAGCTCAAGGCTTTCGGAAAACTACAGGGCAGCAACAAAGGGAAGGGACATGCTCAATTACAAGGAAAAAGAACATGTATACGTAATCGATTCGAGGAATATAAGTGCTGGACAGTCGATACTCGTTCTCGAAGCATTAGAATTCATAAGGGAACAGCGAAAAATACGAGAAATTGTGAAGAGAGTTGAGAATGCAATCCCGAATATCAATCTCTACTGCATCATCCAGAAATCGGACTGGTGGAACAAGGAAAAAAGCAAGAAATCGTGGTTCGGTAGACCTAAAAAGGAGGTACGCTATGCTTTGGGGGAGATGAAGAACGGGAAAATAGTTCCGGCGGAGAACATAAAGACTAAAAATTTCGCCGAAGCACTCTTTGATAAAATCGAAAAAGACTCAAGGAAAGAGATAAGGGCGGGGAAAAGGATAAGAGTCGTCATCTCCCACGGCGACAGCCTTGCCGAGGCCGAAGAACTGAAGGCCAAGCTGAAAACAATTAAGAAAACCGACGTCTCGTACGTCAACATCACCGACCCTGTAACGAGTATCAATGCCTGCCCGCAGAGCCTTCTTGTTGGTTGGATTATTAAATAATGGTATACTTTGAATAATGGAACCGCAGAAGCAAAAAATCGGACTGGCAATTGATGAAATGTCCGACCTGCCCGAAGATATCATCAAAGAAAATAATATCTCGGTCGTCAGGTTCAAGTTGGACTTCCAAGATCTGGCTGAGCTGCCCGGCAACATTTATGAAAAAATGAGACAGGCCGAGCGATTGGGAATCAAGAGTATAATCAAGACCTCCCAGCCCTCCATTAACGATTTCCTTTGCACATTCAAAGAAAAATTGAGAGAATTCGAAGATGTCATCTGTATCACTTTTTCGTCAAAGATTTCCGGAGCGTACAATTCGGCGGTCCAGGCCAAGAAATTCCTGGAAGAAGAAATGCAGAACAGAATTCATGTCTTCGACTCTTTGAACGGAAGCGGAAGCGAAGGATTGGTCGTCTTAAGGGCCACCGATCTTGTAAAGAAAAAACTAAATGCCGACGAAATCATCGAAAGACTAAAGCAGGAATTAAGGAACATAAAGCTTACGGGAATATACAAGAGTCCGAAATGGCTCGAAGCCAGCGGGAGGTTCCCCAAATTCGTGCCCGCAGGGATGAATCAAGCTGAAAAAATGGGCATCAAACCCATAATCGGTCTCATCGGAGGAAGGATGATGGTTGTCGGAATTAAAAGAAACATCAAAGACTTGTCATCCGCCCTGTTCGAAAATTTTGAGAAATCGACGAATAAAATCAGGGAAGCAGGAAACACCGTAGTCGTTGCTATCACTCATGCCGACAATCCAGTCGAAGCGAATAAACTGAAAGGAATGCTCGTAGGCCTTAAAAATACGGAGGTCGCGTTCGTTAATCTTACCTGTTTTCCCATCGGAGGCCATATCGGGCCGGATTCGTTAATACTTTCCTGGAATCAATAATCAATTAAAAAATATGAACAAGGCAACAATAGTCATCGGAGACAGTGCATCGATTACCCCGGAAATTATTCAGAAATACGGGATGATTGTCGTTCCTTTTAAGGTAACTCGCAGCAGGAAGACGTCCTTTCCGGCAACAATATCTTTGAAAAGATGAGGGATGCCGAGGATAAAGGGATCCTTACCACTCCTAAAACTTCTCAACCTTCGATGGGCCTGTTTAAAAAAGCTTTTGACGAAGCTCTTGAAAAAAGCGACAACGTCATATGTATAACCATAAGCTCAGGAATTTCCGGAGCGTACAATTCGGCGGTCCAGGCCAAGAAAATGTTCGATGAAGAAACACAGAAAAAGATTTTTGTCATTGATTCATATAATGCCGATGCGGGGGAAAGCCTGCTGGCAATCCAGGCGGCGGAAATGGCCGAAAGGGAACAGGCCATTGAAAATATCGTAAAATCCATTAATGATTTCGTCCCCAAGACATATCTCTTTGGAATGGTAGAAGCCCCAAAATGGCTGGAAGCGAACGGAAGGATAAGCCACGGCTTGTCCGTAATTCTAGCCCAGATGCATAAGATGGGAATGAGGCCCATACTTTCCATGAAAGACGGCCTCGTCAAGCCAGCTAACCTGAGAATGCAAGCCAGAGATACTGCGAATGCTCTCTTTAAACAACTAGAAGGGGTCATTAAAAAGCCTATCGAGCAGGGAAAGAAATGCCGGGTGGCTATCAGCCACGCAGACAGCCTCGCCGAAGCGCAGAAACTTAGGTCGCTAATCGAAGAAAAGTATCCGCAAGCCAAAGTCGATTTTATAAGCCTGACGAGCGTAGTAATTGGAGCACACGTCGGCCCGGGAACCTTAATATGTTGTTCGCTCCAAGAATAAATCATGCTTAACGTCAATTACATCCTCGTCCCCGTCATATCTTATCTCATAGGCTCAATTCCTTTTGCTCTTTGGATCGTGCAGCTGTTCTTCAAAAAGGATCTGAGGGAGGGCGGATCAAAAAACACCGGAGCTTTAAACACATTAAGAATCGTTTCAGCGGAAAAAGGGAAAGTAATGGGAATAATGTTCTTTCTTCTTGCTTTTACCTTAGATGCCCTAAAAGCCATATTAGCGGTAGTTTTGGCTGTCATATTTCTACCCCAACATCCCGTAATGGCGCTGACCCTAGGAACGTTCTTCGTGGTTCTCGGACATAACTATTCTATACTTTTAAACTTTAAGGGGGGAAGGGGGGCAGCGTCTTTAATGGGTATACTGCTATTCCTCAATTGGAAAGTTTTCTTTGTGTGGCTCGCCATCGTTCTCTTTTTTATGATTTTATTCGAGATAATAATGGGAGGAAGAGTAAGTAAGAGATTCTTTAAGAACGCTGTTTCTGAACAGATAATAGGAAGACTGTTTGGGGAAGCATCGGCCGTTTACTGGATATATTTCTATGATTTTAGGTTATTTTATCCGGTCCTCTTCGCAACTATCCTTATCATCATCGCCCATAAGGATAGAGTCATTGACCAGATAAAAAAGATGAACAATAAAACATACTTAAATGGTCAATGAAATCATCCTTTTCATCGCCGCTTATCTCTTAGGTTCGATACCCTTCGGATATGTCATAACCAAGCTGTCGACCAGGCAGAATCTTTTGGAGATTGGGTGGAAAAAGAATTCCGGCAGCAATGTTTTGAAAAATGTCGGCCTGTGGCAGGGAATACTCACATTTCTTTTGGACGTGGGTAAGGGATTTCTAGCCGTTTACCTAGCTAAACATTTCGGCTTTTCTGCAACCATTCAGGTTGTCTGCGGAGTCTTGGCCGTAATCGGGCATAATTGGTCAATATTCATCGGCTTCAAAGGTGGCAGGGGGCTAGCGGCTCTAGTCGGAGCGCTCCTGGTTATTTCGCCGCTCGTTTTAGCTATATCCTTGATTCCTTGCATAATTTTTACTATAATCTGGACCGCCGCAGTGGGAACCCTTTTATCATTCCTTACCGGCGTCATTTTTTCATTCTCTTTCAAGGGATACGAACCGGCCGGATTCCTTATGTTTATATCCTTGATTCCCGTTCTCATTAAAAGATTGAGTCCAATGGAAGATTTGAGAAAAAGCGACAGCCGAGACCTCCTGGAAAACCGGCTCATCTTTGACCAGGACTCGGTTCCCCCGATTAGGCTCAAGGTCAGAAAGAAAGGTCCCGAAGAAAAAAAATAATATAGCCCCCGTAGCTCAACGGATAGAGTACTGGTCTTCGGAACCAGTGGTGCGAGTTCGAATCTTGCCGGGGGCACAAATGAGGCTTGATTTTTAAGGGAAAATAAGATATACTTCTAACCACGATAACAAATCGGCTGACACATGACATTCGGCTCAAAAATAAAAAAGTTCGTATTACCGTCTGTTTTTATTTTTTTGTTTTTGGTTGCCGTCCCGGCCATGGCAGCACTTGTTAATTGCGGGAACGAGAGGCAAAATCCTTGCACATTCAATGACCTCTTTACAATGGTCAACGCGGTAATCGACTTCGTCTTAACCGACATAGTCCCGCCCATCGCCGCATTCGGAATCGTCGTGGCGGCAATTACCTTAATGACTTCGGGGGGAGATCCGGGAAAATTCGAACAGGCCAAGAAAGCCATCATCTGGATGATAGTGGGACTGGTAATCGTTTACGGCGCATGGTTCCTGGTAACAAGCTTCATATCCGTATTGGGGGGACAAGGCTGGACATTGCAATTTTTCAACACACAACATTAAATAAGTATGCAAGCCCCGTTAGCTCAGCTGGTAGAGCAGG
The DNA here is from genome assembly GCA_963807465.1 of uncultured bacterium. Lineage (GTDB taxonomy): Bacteria > Patescibacteriota > Minisyncoccia > Minisyncoccales > Minisyncoccaceae > CAWECB01. Next base: position 176,403 of record CAWECB010000003.1, on the reverse strand, counting down.
AAGCTCTTAACTTCAAGGTCGTGGGTTCGAATCCCTCACGGGGCACAACCCGACGGGAATATAAAGGATAAGAATATACAAACATATGCTTTCAACAGAAGAAAAAACAAATTTACTCGGAAAGTACAAGCTTCATGACACGGACACCGGTTCCGCAGAGGTTCAGATAGCGCTCTTGACCGAAGAAATAGAAAAACTATTGGGTCACCTGCAAAAGCACAAGAAAGATTTGAGTTCGAAGAGGGGACTCCTGAAAATGGTCTCTCAGAGAAGGAAGCTCTTGAAGTATCTGTCGAGGACTAATGAAAAATCATTCAAGGATCTTTCCAAGAAACTGGGATTAAAGATATAGAGCAACATGAAAACAGAATCTTTTAAGCTCAATATCGACAAAAAATTACTGGAAGTTGATTTCAAGAATCTTGCCGAAAGAGCAAACGGTTCTGTCTTCGTTAAATTTGGAGACACATGCCTCATGGCGACGGCCGTCATGAGTAAGAAAGAAATCGAGGGGATCGATTTTTTTCCTTTAATGGTCGCTTATGAAGAAAAATACTACGCCGTAGGAAAAATACTCGGCTCAAGATTCATGAAAAGGGAAGGGAGGCCAAGCGAAGAATCGATATTGATATCGAGATTAATTGACAGGGCCATAAGGCCCTTGTTCCCGCAGACTTTGAACCGGGAAGTGCAGGTGATCATTACCGCCTTGTCCTGGGACAAAGAATCAGACCTTGCCAGCTTGGGGTTGATCGCCGCCTCGCTCGCTCTGATGACTTCTGACATACCTTGGAATGGGCCCGTCGCTCCGGTGAGAATCGGGGAAAGGGAAGGGCATATGGTTGCTTTCCCGACGTTTGAAGAAAGGGAAGTGGGCAGGATCGACCTCATGCTTTCAGGATTGAAATCCGAGTCCGGCAAAGAGATATTGATTAACATGATCGAATCCGGACTGAAAGAAGCCACTGAAGACGAAATAGTCAAGGCCGTCGAACTTTCCAAAAAATACCATGAAGACATCCTTAATTTCCAGGAAGAAATATCTAAAAAGATAGGAAAACAAAAAGCTGAATTGAAAAAACACGAAAGAAATGAAAGCCTTGAAAATGAAATCAAGGATTTCATGGCGGGAAAGATTGAGAAAATAATGACCGATGCTGATGCTGAGGGGATATATGAAATTAGAGACCAGTTGGCCGAACTTTTAAAGAAGAATGAAAATCCTGACGATCTTCACCATGGCTTCGCTTTCTTTGAGAGAGAAACCGAAAACACGATCCACAATATCGTCATAGACAAGGGAATGCGAATTGATGGGAGGAAAATAGACGAACTGAGAGCTATTTCCTGCGACGTCAATGTCATTCCGAGAGTCCACGGAACTGGGCTGTTTTGCCGCGGACAGACAAAGGTCTTGTCTTTCTTGACTTTGGGCGCTCCCGGAGATCAGAAAATAATGGAAGAGATGGAGCTTACCGGCAAGAAACGATTCATGCACCACTACAACTTCCCGCCGTCATGCGTTGGAGAGACGGGACCATTGAGAGGGCCCGGCCGAAGGGAGATAGGACACGGGATGCTCGGAGAAAAAGCGCTGAGGCCGATGATTCCGGACGCCGAAACTTTCCCTTACACAATAAGACTCGTTTCCGAAGTTTTGTGTTCGAACGGTTCGTCATCGATGGCCTCGACCTGCGCCGCCTGCTTAGCACTCATGGACGGAGGGGTTCCCATCAAAAAGCCTGTCTCGGGTATCGCCATGGGACTGATGATGGAAATGACCGATACTAAAAGCACTGAAGACAAGAAATACGCCGTATTAACCGATGTCCAGGGAGAAGAGGACCACTACGGTGATATGGACTTCAAGGTCGCTGGGACCAAAGACGGCATTACCGCTCTGCAAATGGATATAAAGATAAGGGGAATCACTGACAAGATAATCAAGGAAGCTTTAGAGCAATCGAAAAAGGCGAGGCTGGACATCTTAAAAAAGATGGGCGATATTCTTCCCGAGCCGAGAAAAGAACTTTCTCCTAACGCTCCGAGGATATATGTCATCAAAATCAAACCCGAACAAATCGGAGACGTAATCGGAACAGGCGGAAAGATAATCAACGAAATCATAGACGCCTGCAACGTTACGATAGACATTGAAGACAACGGCGATGTTTTTGTGACCGCGGAATCGGAAGCGGCTGCTCAAAAAGCCATTGAATGGATCAAAAACCTAACAAGAGAAGTTAAGGTTGGTGAGATATTTCAGGGAACCATAAGGAGGATACTCGACTTCGGCGCCTTTGCCGAAATCCTTCCGGGCCAGGAAGGCATGATCCACATTTCTCAATTGTCTCCGAACCGGGTAAATAAGGTTACCGACGTAGTCAAGGTTGGAGATGTGGTTCCTGTAAAAGTTATCTCTATTGACGAGCAGGGCAGGATTAATCTATCATTAAAGGAGGCGAGGAAATAATTTCTTAAACTTTTCCGCTTTTTGCTTATTAACCCAACCATATCACCCATGGAGGAAACTTTTTTAGAAAAAGAAAAAATAAGGACGATGAAGAAGGATATGAAAGAGGCGGAAGGAATCGTCGTCTACCCTAAAATGGCATTGCGAGAAGAACCGTCCTCTTTCGGAAGGGTCGAAGAAATAGAGGGAATAAGCGTCGAGGAGGCGCAGAAGACACCTGAGATAATCCTTCCTCCGTCAGCGGAAATGGAACAGGAAAGGAAAAAAGCTGAAGATATTGCTTACGAAATGGCAGTTTCAGCTAAGGACAGCAAGGACGAGATAAAAGAAAAAATACTTAATAAAGAAGAGTTCGAGAAAAAAGAAGAATCCGCTCCAGAGCCCGCTGAAGCGCCAAAAGAAACTCCGCAGACAGAAGAAGAGCCGCCGTTGGGTCCGGCCGAGTTTAGGTTCATCGAACCCAAAGAAGAGTTGAAAATCGAGGAAGAAGCCACTCCGGCAACCGAAGAACAATTGCCCGAAGAAGGATTATCTTTGGAAATGTTGCTTAAGGAACAATTGCCCGAAGAAGGAAAGTCTGAACCGAAAAAGCAGGAAGGGGGGCTTCCAAGCGCCGAAGAGCTAGGACTGGAAGAGCCACCGGAAGAAAAAGAGGCGGAAGAAAAAACCGAAAAACTAAAAAAGATCGATGAGAACGAAGACAAGCTAAGGCAGATAGCCGAATCGACCTTTGAATTGGAAAACTCTCTGAAAAAGGTAGAAGAAGAAAAAGCTCCCTTCGAAAGACAGAAGAACAAGATAAATGAAGAGGTGGAGAATATAAAGAAAAAGCTTGAACTCGTTCTTGAGAGAAAGAAAAGGCTGGACGAAATGAAAAAAGACATAGAAGGTAAAGAAATCACGGCGCAGACCCCGGAAGAAAGAAGGGCTGTAGAAAAAGAAAGATGGAAAATAGAAGACGAAAGGAATAATGTCGAGGACGAAAAGGACAAGAGGGAAGACGAAATAAAATCTTTGAGGCTCCAGATAAAGGAAATAGACCTCAATTTCGATAAGGTCTTGACCAAGGAAAAACAGGTAAACCAGGAAATAGAAATATTAAAAAGAGACAGGGATCGCATTATGCTAGGCCAAACAAAAGAAGAGCTTGAAAAAAGGCTGGAGCCCTTAGATAAGGAAATCGAAAGCATCAAAAAGGAAATGTTCGAGAACACCAAGATTAAGGACAAATCCGAAAGGACCTTGAACGAGATGGCTCTTAGGGAAAAATCCGTCGAAGACGAAATAAAGGTTTTAGAAAGAAGGCAGGGCGAAACCAATGACGAGGTGGTTCTAAGAGATATCGAAACTAGGAGACGAACAGTCGAAGAAACAAGGAGACAGCTAGAAAAGGAACGCTGGGACATTGAGGATAAGGTAAAGGATATCGAGGAGAAAAGAAAGATGATAAAGGAGAAATACCAGGAAATCGCTTCACAGGTAAGGGCGATAAGGAACGAACTTAACGACATAGAAACGAAGATCAAATAATAAGATGACTAAAAAGCAGACCGTGCTTTCGAAGATCACAGTAAGGCTGGTAGTGGTAATAATCCTACTCCTGGTCCTTTTCGGCCTGTTAAAACTACTAAGAATCATATGAACAAACAATTTATATCCCAAAGGAAATTAGACCTCGAAAAGAAAAAGAAGGAAATCGAAGAGCAACTAAAAACTTTCGCCCGCAAGAAAAAAGGAACAGGAAATAATTGGGAAACGGAATTCCCCCAAATGAACGAGAGCGAAGAGGATAGGGGAGACGAGGTTGAGGAATACGAAAACATCCTACCTGTAGAATATACCCTGGAAGAGGACTTAAGAGATATCAACCTGGCTTTAAAAAGAATCGATAACGGAACGTATGGAATGTGCGAGGACTGCAACCGAGAAATATCCGAAGAAAGGCTGATCATTCTTCCCGAAGCCAGAACCTGCAATGACTGCGAAAAGAAAACGAAACAGAAAAAGAAGGGGTAGAACCTTTCTTTTTTTGCAATAAAATCTTTATTGACTATTGACAATCATCTAATATAGTTTTATAATTATATTATAAGCTCATCAAATCCTATAGGGAGGACGACATCATGGAGAAGAACCGGAAAATTATAACAATTGCTATCTGCGCCATCGTTGTGGTGGTGGCAGTAGTAGCGGTAATTGCAATGAATGGAATGTCGAACAGCACTCAGAGCCAGTCACAACAGGCGGTTACACTGACGCAAAATCAACCAAACATAACCAATCAAACGTCTACATTCTGGAAGCCGATAGGAGATGATCCGACTACCACCTGTATCGCACACCATGCCGTAAAAGATACGAACTATGTGTGCTAAGGCGACCTTTTATCAAGGCAACGCCGTTTTTTTTATTTCCTCTGGCTCGGTTGTCAAGTTATTTACACTTAAACATAATTTAGGCATAAAACATATATGCCTCATCAAAATAACGGCATTGTATTACAATGTCTTGTGAATTACACTATTGACAAGCATGGGGAGAAAATAAAAAAAGCCTTGTTCGGCTCTTTTCTTATTAATAAGAAATCTTGGTTCCTCTCGCGAATCTAGTTAAAGGATTAGTCGCGCCCCTAGTTTCAAAATGCAAATGGCTTCCGTTTCCTCCCGGGTTTGCCAACACGTTGCCAGTATTACCCATGTATCCTATAACCTGTCCCTGCGAGACTGTTGTTCCGGGAACGATGCCTCGGGCGAAGAAGCTCATATGGGCGTACAGGGTAACAACTCCGTTGGGATGGAGTATCGTTATATAGTTTCCGTAGGGCCACCTGTTCTTGGCAATCTGGACCGTTCCGCCAGCAGCGGCCACAATGGGCGTCCCTATTGAATTCGCTATGTCTACCGCATTGTAATACGCTCTGCCATTCTCGGTATCCGAATAGTGCGCACCCTGGGTAATGGTTCCTATGGTGGGAACTATGAAATATGAATTGGGCAGGGTAACCTGGGCATATTGGTTGCCTGTCTGTGTCGGCTGAACCTGTTTCGGCATCTTGCCATTGGGAATTATTAAAACGTCTCCCACATATACGTCTCCACTGGCTGATAGGCCGTTATAATCAATAATGTCCTGCTTGTCAGCGCTATAAGCCTTGGCAATCTGAGCCAGGGTTTCACCGTTCTCCACCATATGTAGTATCCCGTCAACCGGCAGAATTAAAAGCTCCTGGCCCTCGTGAATATTACTACTGTCGAGTTCATTGGCCAAGAGTATAGTTTCTACTGATATATTGTATTTGTCGGCTATCGACGACAAAGTATCTCCCTTTGCCACCGTGTATTTGATGACCTCTGTCTGGTCTTTCGCCGTCTCCGTATCAAACAAAGATCCTAAGGTCTGTGAAGAAACAAAGAGGGGAGAAGATATAGCACTTATAACGCTCCCGTCTTGGATAATAAGATTATTGGTAATCGGCTGGAAGGCCGAGTCAAGATTGATGAAATTGCTCTGGAGATCGGCAATAGCCGTCTTGGTATCCTCGTTGCCACCGATGGACACTGCCAATCCCCAGAAACAGACCGTCATGAACGTAAAAACAAAAAGCTTCCTAGAAGGAATTTTAGAGCATTTAAGCCTCAATTGTTCGATCGATTTTCTGATTTTTTCCTGATTTAAAATAGGCCTTGCGCGCAGAATTTCCGTGTAAAAACACTGCGAATTATATACAATTATCGAAATCCAGGCTATTATCTGGATAATATACATTTTAGTTTCATTGCCCCCTTATGTCAAGGTATTTCTCCCCATTTAAAAATGACCCAAAATCCCCTAAAAAGGCGGCTATTTTGCCCAATAAAACACTTGGACAGAACTTCCTAAAGGACAAGAACCAGATTAGGAGGATAATCGAGGTTTCTGGGGTTAAAAAGGATGATATTGTCTTGGAAATAGGACCGGGGCTGGGGGCTATTACCTTCGGATTGGCGGAAAAGGCCAAGAAAGTCATAGCTGTAGAAAAGGACAAAGAGGTGGCTGAGGCCCTAAAATCCTCCTTGGAAAGCCCAAAAGTCAAGAACGTGGAAATCCTCAATAAAGACATATTGGCACTCCTTAAGGATGATAAGCTGGATATAAAGGGGCTGAAGGAATACAAGGTTGTGGCCAATATCCCTTACTATTTGACCTCATTTTTAATAAGGAACCTTCTGGAAATCAAAAACGGACCAAAAGACATATTCTTGATGATCCAACACGAGGTGGCCAAGAGGATTTGCGCCAAGCCTCCCCACATGACCTTGCTTTCGGTTTCGGTCGGATATTATGCCAGCCCCAAGATAATGTTTAAGGTTTCGAAGAACTGCTTCTACCCCAAGCCCAAAGTAGATAGCGCCTTTATACAGATAACACCGAGAAGGATCAAGAAAAATGATGAATTCTTCAGAATAGTCAAAGCCGGATTCTCGCACCCGAGAAAACAGCTGTTAAATAATCTATCAAGCGAATTAGGCCTTAATAGAAAAGAGGTATTAAAAAAGCTTGAAGATGCTAACCTCAAGCCGGAGCAAAGAGCGGAAACATTATCTTTGGAAGATTGGGAAAGGCTTTATGTTACCTTACCAAGGGAAAAATCATAATGGAATACGGCTTATTCTTTCCGCCGGGAGCGGGATTATAGACATAGCTATATTTCACGACATTAAGGCAACTCGTGCTCTCTGATTCAAAAAACTGGCACCCTCCTTGTGCACCCTTATCCGCCGCCTTGAGGAGCACGCCGACGGTAGGACCGACGCCCACAGACAAAACGTCTCCCTTGAAGTTGGGGCAAACATCTCTAATATTCTGCAAACCGTCGGAAGAGCTTATGGCGCATTCTTTATTAGCATCGGTTTCGCAGGGATAGTCTCTGTCTCCTTGTATGCAATAATCATTGCTTTTGGGCTGGCAGTTTATTGTATTATAAATGGTAACGGTGGCGCTTTCCGTTGGATCTTCCTTAAAGACATACAACGACTGAAGGTCGCTGACCGGGGGGTTATTCTCTTGCCCCGCCACTTGGCTAAGGTCGGTTAGATTATCGGCAGTCCAAGAACAATATCCTCTTAGATCGGAGTCGCTGAACAAGACCGCCCCAAACTTAAAGGTTGTCGGATTAACGATCTTTATGGACTTCGCCTCTCCTTGAAAGTTATCCTTAACCAAAGAAGGCTTGCTTTCGGTCACAATCAACGGTTGGTTAGCTGATGTAAAATTAGGAGAATCGTAAAGATAAATACCGCTACCTTCTGGAACTTGGATATTACTGGGGGGAGTATTTGACAGCTGGTTAATTTTCACCTGCGTCAGTTGCGGATTTATAATGTTCAAGAAGATGTACGAACCGAGAAGCAACGCCAATCCCAAGAAAACATTTCTGATCTTTCCTTTGGAATCTTCTATCTTTCCGACATCGCCCGCCGCGGTAAGCAAGTTAACTCCGGCCATGATTAGGACGACCACAGCGATAAGGGCACCGACTATTATCGCCAAATTAAAAAACTGGATGATGTATCCGGCGGCGGTCGTCTGACTGGATATATTAACGCCGGGAATATTAATGTCGGCGTAAGCGGGGGATATAGTAAATATCCCGGCCGAGACAAGAATAAAGATTTTTTTTACCTTGCTTGTTATCATTTTTTATCTATGGGAAAAACCATGAACGTTGCAGGCTTTATGGGACCATCAATCTGTGGAAGGACATCTTGACCGATAACGGAAGAGAAACACGTACCATTAGAAATGCTGTTAATGTCCCAATACTGACATTTATTGTCGGTACTCACCAAGACCAATCCAACCGACCCTGTGATTTTAAAAGATAAAACTCTATCTCCGTCATCATTCCAGCCAACTTTACTGCATGCAGCAGCAATGGCCGTAGGGCTGGGAGGGGTATCCGGAATTCTTATTTCGCAAGACTTCAATTGTTCTGTGGAAGCTCCTCCAGATCCTCCGCCGCCGCCTTGGCTTGTCGCGCCACAATTTTGTACGTTATAAAGATAAACGCTACCCCGGTAACTGGTGTCGCTTAAATCCTCCTTAAAAACAACCATTGAAGACAGGGTGTTGTTGCCTATCGGGCTAGGATAATAAGGGCCGTCCGCCGTACCCATGTCGGGAACCGGCTGTCCGCCGACAAAAGAGCAAGTGCCTCTTTCTTTCGGGTCGGAAAAAACCACCGCATGCTCTTTTATCATCTCGGACGGATTCACTATGTCCATTGATTTGGTCAGATTATCGAAAGTGCCATTGCTCGCATTCAAATCGATAGTGCCGGGAACATAAAAGGGAGTGGGCTGGCTGCCAACCTGATAATTGGTCCCGTTGAACAAGTAAAAACCGGACTGCCTTTTGATAAAATATATTGACTTCGCCCCAGAAATGTCCCCGCTTCCGAGAGCGACATCCGTCACTGTTCCCGTAAAATTCGACCCACTGTAGATGTAAACTTTATATAAGGTATCGGCGCCGACGAACCACTTGAGCGTGCTTTTAATGTCATAAGCTATATTGGGGGTTGTATCGGTGATGCAAACCGTCTCTCCGTCGGAAGCTGACACCTGGATTCCCTGGTTGCATATCAAACTGTTGACCTTCACGTTTTGCAACTGGGGGTTAATAATTCCCAGTATCAAATAGGCGCCAAGAAGAATTGCTATTCCCAGGCCCGCATTCTTCAGCCGGCCCTTGGCATCCTCAAGCTTGCCGGGGTTGCCGGAAGATGTTAGAAAGTCGATACCGGCCATGATCACGACTACCACGGCAATAAGGCCGCCTACGGCGACTGCTAAGTCAAAAAAATAGATAATATATTCGGCGGCGGTCGTCTGGCTGGAGATAGTTATGCCCGCTATCGTCGGATATTGGGATGGGGTGACAGCGGCAAAAACAAAGGAAAAGGAGAAAAGGAGTATCGCTACTGCTACCATCAATTGTTTCTTTATCTTCATAACCATATTTTACTCGCAACAATAATAATTGTCCATGTAGTCGCTGATGTAGTTCTGGCATCCGGGATCAGCACCGGTAGTGCTGTACTTGTCCTTGTTAACCAAGCATGCCTTTTGCTGGCTGGCATTGAGATAGGGGCTGTTTAAGGGATAACAGTTATAATAATTCGTCCCGGTGATGTATGGATACGGATTGGACTGACTGGAAAGAATGGTCAATTTATTTGTGCTTGACGTCATTAAGTCTATTCCTTCTTCACAACTGAAAACCCTGGCTTCGGTCAAATCGCCCTTGTAGGGCCAGCTGTATCCGGTGATGCATCCCGTGAGTCTTTCCCGGGACAGAGTGAGCATGCTCAATAAGGTAAACCTATTTTTAATGTTCGGATTGTCACTTAAGCTACTGTCGCATTTAAGACTCTTGTTATCCGGGTTAATAAGATAATTGGGACAGACGGTGACAATCGAATCGGTAGACACGTCTGCAAACCCCGAGGCCATATTATCGACGTTGTCGAGTTCGAAAAGCTCTCCTTCTCTTGCTTCAAATTTCTGCAGATGTCCGACCTGCTGCAAGTTGGCCACTCTTTTAGGTTGTTCGGTACTGTCGGCGGTCGGCTCATAACAAGAATCGTCTATAATCCTGGTCTTGTAAATATCCTCTACCGTTTGGCAGAAACTTCCGTAAGGACAAGCCCAGTACTGGGCTTCCGGCTGAACGACATCGGGCATGTCTCCACTGCAAGAAGAAGAACATCCGACGTAGGGCATCATTACCGGACGACCGGAAATATAATGATCATAGTCTGCGTAGAGAGAAGCATTGGGAACGGCCGGGTAGCAGGTCACGTAAGATACGGTCGGACAACAACAGTCTCCATCGCCACAATCACCACAGTAAGGCTGCGTACAGCAGTTGCTGGCCGCATTCCGGCAATTGCCGGAATTACAACTGTCGGGAACGTCGTATATCGCCAAGGCGTCGCTGGATATGCTCTGGGCCTCGCCTATCAATCCTTGCATCCTGTTGGCGACTTCATTGCCCCATATCTCGGAATCATCAACCACCTCTCCTATAGGCACTACTCCGGTGTATCCCTTGCTCAGGTCTTGTTCAGTAACGGAGCATTTATCTCCCTGTTGGACTTGAATCGTATTGCTGGCTTTGTATTGATCGTACGGGGCACTGAAATAGAAAGTGGCCCCGTCCCCATCATAGAGATAATATTGCTGGCTCTTGCAGATATTTCCGCTATTATTAAATTCTCCTGAGGTGCAGAGATTATTACTGCCTAACGACTTGGTCGAATTGCTAAGAGAACAATCGTACTGCTTGCAGTATCTGGAGATGTCGTAGCCATCGAGGGCGGCTATCTGCACATTAATGTTGTTATCCGAATTTTCTACGTCATTTATTTCTGCCAATGATATCCTCTCTCCGTAAGATCCCTTCATCAATCCTTCCGCCTTCTTCAATTCGGCAACCTGACTGGTAAAATAGTCTTTATATGCCTGCAGTCTTGCTATCGCCGTTTCAAAAGTAAGAAGGGCGGGAGACTTGGGGGCGCTCGGATCTATCCATCCCTTCAGATAACAAATGGTTTCCGGCGCGGTTCCGTCTATCAGCTGTTTTATCTCCTCCTTTTTGCAATCTATCTGTTGCCTGTTCCCGCACGCGTCGTAATTATATTGCTTGAGTACGGAATCCGTAAGCGTATTGTCCGGAGCTTGGGGACAGCCAGTGTGCGCGTAACCGCAAACCCGGCAATAGGAGGTACAATAGGGACAGCTACAATCGCCCCCGGAATAATCGATTCGCGCATAAGGATCGGGCGGGAAGCTACCGCTATAAACGTTGTTACAGCTGCACCCGGTTTTCATCAAGCCGTCAAGTTGCTTAATAAGGCTATTGAGTTGGATCTCCGTCTTCTCCTTTATCGCATCATCCAAAAGTTTGACGCAATAGAATGCGTCTTTGTCTAGAAGAACGTCCTTTTCGTCTATTTTCCCATCGCCGTTCCTGTCGACGGTATTGCCAATAATAATATTCCCATCGGAGTCGTAAGTGTTGTGTTCGTATTCGTAGCAGGGGAGCTTGTTCTTTACGGAAGAATTACCGGTCAAAAGCGCCTCGGTTATGGTTCCTAAGGGAATCTCTTGAAAAGTAAACGCTTGTTTTGACGGCACACTGGAGGTGCTGCTCGGCATAGAGGTGCTTGTCGGGATCCCTGTAAGTGAAACTCCGTTAATAATTACCAGGCTTGGATTAATAGTCGTTAAAAGGATATATGAAACAAGAATTATTCCCAGCCCAAGAAATGCATCTCTTATCCTTTTTTTTGACTCGCTCATAACGGCCGGATTCCCAGCTGAGGTCAAAAGCCTAATTCCGCTATAAACAATGACTCCGAATGCTAAAACTCCGGCAAGGGAAACCCCAAGATTAAAGATGTATTTAATTAGTCCGGCAAAATCCATTTTAGTCTTGTAAATTAAATAGAACGGTTAAGGTTCTGAATGGTATGATGTTGCCCACGTAGGGGATAAGGCTTCCGATATCGGGAACTAAAAATCTTGACCACTTACCAGTAAAAATATTCTGGAACCATGATAATGCTCCTTTTTTTTTAGACGGACTCTTCCCGCGGAGTAAAAGCCATGGAGTGCTAAAAATTATCCAAATACTGTCCAATAATCCGAAATCGTCAAGACCGCAACACAAAATTATAATACCGATAAGGTCGATCATTAAGGCAAAAGGAACCATAATTAAAGTTTCTGCGCTGAATTTAAAATTAAGCATAATTTAAATCTTTCCTTAATGATTCTATTATACTTTAAGGTTCGGTGGATTGCACTATTGACAAAAATTAATAAAGGTTTATAATAAATATAGTAAACATTCTATCCTGTAAAGGATAAAATGCTCTTAAAAATTCTTGGAGGAAAAAGAGATGATGAGCAAAAAAGTTATTCTTACTATTGCATTGATCGCCTGCGTTGTAGTTGCAATCGTAGGTGGAACATTTTTTGTCAGCGAGATGAACAAAGGCGCATCAAAGCCTGTCACCCAATGTAAACTTCTTGACGGGTGCCAAACAGGCTTCTGGGGGGACAACGTTGTTGTCCCGAAAGAGACATCTATGACTGTCTTCTCGAACAACCCAATTGCTGTGCTCGCGGCTATCACTACCTTGGTAGGAGCGATAGGAACTGTCTATTGTGGCGCCCGACTCGCTCCCCCAAAGACTACCCCGACTTGAAGGTGCTATGCGCCTTCCTTTTTTTATTTGTTATCAAAATTATTAATAGTGTGAATAAACAATATTTACACACAAGCATGGTGTGGTATAATATATAAAACACTATGATAAAATTAACTTATTTTAAAAAGGCACTCTGTTTGTTAATTATTGCCATATCTTTGTTTTACCCCGCCTCAATTATATTAGCGGATACCAGCTCTACTAATATTAGTCCTACTGATGTTATCATCCCAATCATTACAACCGCTGTTCCTCCTATTGGGTTGGGACTATCGGAGATTAAAATTATCTCCGATAGTGGATTGGCCCCAGTAAGTGATTATTTGGTAAAACAAGTGGCTACGGGCATATTAAGTTTTGCTATGCAATTTTTAGGTTCTCTTGCTATTATATTGTTACATCTGGGCCAATCGACGCTGAGCTTCGTTTTAGATCCAGGATTTATTAAAAGTGGGGCAACTGATATCACTCTTGGCAGCCCCACATATAATGCTGTAGTTGCAATAGGATGGGGAATAGTAAGAAACTTGGCCAACGCCGCACTAATAATAGGACTAGTAATTATAGCTATAAGTATAATTTTAGGGGTTCAAGAAAGCCAAGCTAGAAAGTTATTAATAAATTTTATATTAATAGCTTTACTTATAAACTTTACCCCTGTCATTTGTGGTTTCTTTATAGACGCATCGAACATTATAATGAACAGCTTCCTTACTGGTGGAATAAATGGCGGCTACGTTACTGCTTTAGAAACTGCTAAAAATACCCTAATAAGCACTGGGACAAATACAAATTGGGACAGCGAGCTTGTTGGTACTATTAGCCTTTTGGCTTTCTCGCTAGTAGGATTTGTTATATATATGCTTTATGCTTTGTTATTCGCTGCAAGGTATGTAATCTTGTGGATTTTAGTCATAGCCTCCCCTATCGCTTTTGCCACAAAAGTATTTCCTCAATCTAAATATATAAGAAAGGTTTTCCCTAGTATTCTTTATTGGGATGATTGGTGGGAAAGCTTTATACAGTGGTGTGTTATCGGGATTCCCGCTGGTCTCTTTATATATTTATCAAATATGACAATGGTGGGATTGATTAAACAAATTCCACCCAATACTGGTCCCCTTGATAGTCTCTTTTATTTTATAATTCCTTTAATTTTCTTGGTCGTCGGCTTCTTTATAACCATATCTGCTGGTGGACAGGTAGCAGGATTGTTAGGTTTGGGTGCTATTGCTGGCGGAATTTGGTCTGCGACAGGAGGAAGAATAATAGGGGGGGCAAAAGCAGGCGGGGAGTGGGTGGCTGGGGGAGCAACAAGAGCCGCAGCTGGAACAATTGTAGGAGCTGGAAGTGGCCTAGCAGAAGGTAATATACCTGGTATAGTAGGTGGCATGGCTACTGGAGCCGTTACGCCAGCAGGAAGAGAGGCTGGTGTTAAATGGTTTACTAGGGCTGGCGAAAAATTAAGGGTATTGCCACAGGGAACCTACGAGGCCCAATTAGGGGGAGAGGTGTCAAAGGAAGAGGGAAGGATGAAGGACGTTTCAATGAATGCGCTTCATGAAGCTGCGAATATGACAGCCCTAACAAAAGCGCAAGCTAATCAAAAAGCTGCGGCAACTAATCTTTTAAATAACAAAAAAGAGCTTTCTAGACCCGAACTAGAGGCTATAGCAAACAACGCAGAACAATACCGAACAATAGGCGTAAAGATGAAAGATATAGCTCAAGGTAATCCAGACTATGCTCCGCAACTCATTAAGAAAAATGCTGATGAGGTTGTTTCCGAAATGTCGGATAAAACGGCAGGAACGACCATCTATTCTTCGGCACTTTCAAGGCCGGGAACCCTCGGCGCTATCGCGCGCAATCGCGAGGCGGTAATAAAAGGAAAAATGCAGAAAGGAACCAATAAAGATAAGGATAATGTTAGAGAAGGTTTTGCTAATATGATAAATGATTTGCCCTCATTCCAGAATATGCCACCCGCACACAAAGATAACGTCGTAAATATTGTTACGGCTCACAGGGCTGACATACAAAATGAAGTAACCAGATTGGAGGGGACCGGGAAGGAGGAGGATAAAAGAACCGCGAAAGCTCTCGGGGTATTGACTAATCTTGTACAAAAAAGAATAATAAAATAACTTAACGATGGCGGAAATGCCAGCATCAATAACAGATATTATCGTTAATTTTATGGATGTGCACGATCTGGGACCAACGAAGTGGGTTTATTTCGATGGCGATAACCCGGCGAGAGAATACAATGAAAAAGAAAAAAATCGACTAACTGAATTAATCGATATTTGCGAAAGACTAGCCAACAATAAAATTCCTTTAAAAGATTTGCAATCCACCATTATTCAAGAAACAGGAATCAATGAAATATTGACTAAAGAACTATCCGAAAAAATAGAACAAGGGCTTAAAGAGGCTCCGACTGAAGGTTCTCCTGTGGAAGAACAAGAATCTCTCCCCGCCAGAAATAATGATTCGGAAACAAAAAAAACCATATTTTCGGCTTTGATAAAATAAAAAAGGAGTTGGATTATTGTTCATTATATCTAATCCATGGCTCCTCTTCTTCGTTATCTTTTTTTTCTTTCGTTTCTGGCTTTTCCTTAATCTTCGGTTTGGGCAGTGTCCTGCTTGGAAACAATTGACCCATTGCATTGGCTGTTGCCATTGTCGCCAATAATGTAGGGTCTCCTTTGCCGTCCGTTCTTGAGTCGAAAAAAAGCCTCTTTTTTAATGCCATCTGTCTATGTGCCGTGTCAACGCAAGTATCATACTCGTCCTTGCTGTCTTTTTTTAACTTGGCGATAGCTTCTGGCCCCTTATTCTTAAGTTCTTCATAGGTCATGCCCAGAGTTTCAGCAAACATCCGCATAATCATTCCCATCGTTTCTTTTGTGTCACTTATAGCCGACGCGTCTGCTTCGATTAAGCGGGCGTCTTTGTTTAGTTGGGCTATCGCCTGAGCATTCACCGCCTCTTGCAACTCCTTGTCTGCCCCGGCAATATTGATTATCGAGATGCTTAAAATCTTGATGCCGTAAAGCTCTTTGATCATTCCGACAAGGGTTGTTATTTCTTTGCCGTCGACAGACAATATCTGCGGGGCTGGCATCTTTTCTACGAGGTCTCTCCCGATATCTTCCACGTCTAACATCTTTTGAAAAGATGTTTTCTTGATGTAAGAAACGTATCCGCCTTGTATTAACGGCCTTACGATATCTATCCAGGGCGTTGTTTCTTTGAAGAGAGCCTTATCGGGGTTCACTATTTTCACGATTACATTCGTGTCTCCAGTGATTCCCAATCGGTTTTCGTCTTCGGCATCGACAATGTCAATGTATTCTGGGTAAGGAAGAAGGGTGAATTCCCTTATTATCTCTCTTTTGCGAAGGGGCTTTTTGAGTGTTGGATACCACCTTTCCCATTCCGTAGCCTCTTCATATATTTCGGCGAACGGCCACTCAGGGACAATGTGCATTCCCAGAACAACCAAATCTCTGTATGGTTTTGTGGTTAAGGTTATCGATCCCCAAAAGGGATGGCCTGTGACATCACCCCTGGGTGCAACATTCCACTTTTCATCGTATGCTTCTCCGCTGGGAACGCCTATAAACCTTCTACGTTTCCCACCGATGGTAATCGCTTTAGTGTATCCTTCTCTTACTAGCGACCCCCACCCTACGTCTGCTGGCGCCCAGATGAAGCGCATTACCAAGAAGAACAGGAATGGAGTAGCAATTTTCACTATCACCCCCAATACCCCTAATAGAGGAGCGAGGGGGAAGTCAAAAGCAAGCACTGCTACGATAACCGCACATCCCTGGATTAGGGCACTTACCTTTACCATTGCCCTCTTCTTCCGTTCAGACTCAACATATTCCGCTTTCTCCTTCAGTTCATTTCCAGTAACTGTGTTTTCTGCCATTTCAATCACTTCCGTAGTTCTGAATATTAAACTATTAGGTACAATTAATGGCTCCTTAACTCCGTTAAAGAGTGCTATAACTATAAACTACTTTATTTAATTTGTCAAATTAAACACCGCAGGCAGGGGTTAATATGTGTGTCAGGGCGCAAAGATGAAATATCAAAAAAGCTAATGATAAATTCCAAGGCCAATGCTTCTTACAAAAACCAAAATCTTTTAAGGAGCTTTTTGAACAAAGCCATTGAATCTCTAAACATATATGATAAAATAATTATATATATGGAACAGCGAGATTCAGAAAATTTTTTCTGGCAGACTTACGAAAAACTACCAGACAGCTTGAAGGAGGCTCTCTTTTCGGAAGAGAATTTTAACATTATCTCTAAAATCTGCAAAGATAGTGGTGTAACCGACGAAGAAGCAAAATCACTGATGATGAAATACGTCGGTAAGGTATTGATGGGGCTCTTACCCATAAAAGAATTTCCCATAATGCTCGAGCTCGACCTAAACCTCGATTCGGAGAAAGCGAGAAATATCGCCACGGACATCGACAGGCAGATTTTCAGTCGCCTTAGGATTGAACTGAACAAGCTTTACCTTGAAAACATTGCGGAGAAGAAGGATTTAAGCGATAATATAAAAAAAGAAGGACCCGTTAAGCCCAAGGAAGGAGAAAAGACAACTGGAATCCCCAAGCCTCCCGCTCCCAAAAACAAAGATACCTATAGAGAACCTGTAATCTAACTATGCAATATAGAGTCCCACAGTTTATAGAGCACGAAGCGAAAATACTAGGCCCGCTCAATTTAAGACAGAGCTTGATGGTGGGCGGAGTCATCGCTATCTGCTTTTTCCTGTATTTCATTGTTGGCCAACAGAATTTTATTCTTTTCCTTTTGATCGCCGCGGCACTGATTGGGATAGCGCTGGGAGTATCCTTCGCCAAGGTCGAAGGATTGTCCTTGCCGACTGTGATGAAAAATTTCATGAATTTCAACGTAAATCCGAGAATATATTTATGGAAAAGAAAAGAGGCCAATGTATATCTTTCCACCCAGAGAGAAAGTAGGCCCGTAGTCGTTGAAGACAAGGGCGAAAAATCTCCCTTAAAGCTGAGGAATGAAGGAAAAATAGAGCAGCTGATAAAGAAAATAGACTTCCAGAAGACTGAAGAAGAATAAACATGGTAAAAGTAGCGTCGCAACAATTCATGCCCGTGGAACAGATAAGGGAAGGGGTAATGGTGATGAAGGATAAATCATTAAAGGGGATCCTTCTGGTTTCGTCTCTGAATTTCGCCTTGAAATCCGAGGACGAGCAGATGGCTATAATCTACCAGTTCCAGAATTTCTTAAATTCTCTGGACTTCTCCTGCCAGATAGTCGTCAATTCGAGAAAAGTGAACATTACAGGATATATTGACAAGATTAAGGGTTTGGAAGCCAAACAAAAAAACGAGATGTTGAAGATACAGACGGCTGAATACCGGGCCTTCATCGAAGAAATCGTTTCCAATGGCTCCATTATGAGTAAGAACTTCTACATCGTCGTTCCGTATTTCCCGATGACCGAACTCCCCAATATCCCAGGGATGGGCAGTAAGGAAAGCAAGGGAGCTTTGACCGAAAAAAGGTTCCAGACTGGAAGATACCAGTTGATGCAGAGGATGGAATATGTATCGCTCGGCATAAGGAGATGCGGCTTGAAATCGGCCCAACTGGGATCGGAAGAGATAATTGAACTATTATGGGGGTTACACCACCCGAAGCAGGCGGAACTGGGGTATTATCCGGATCTTCCCCCAGAAGCTATAATCTAAATATATGGCATTATTCGGAAACAAAACAAAACAGGAAAAGATGTTCGAGAAAGAAACCACGAATGCCTTGGATATTATTGCCCCGGCTTCGATTGAGGTTACCCAGAACTACGTCCAGATGGAAGAAAGGTTCGCCAAGACCTACTTTGTTTTTTCTTACCCGAGGTACTTGAGTACCGGCTGGCTCTCTCCCATAATCAACATGGATATTCCTTTCGATATTTCTTTCTTTTTCCACCCCATTGAAACCGGATCGGTCTTGAGGCAACTCCGAAAAAGCGTAACCGAAGTGCAGGCGGAAATCATGGAGAGGGAAGAGAAAGGACTCATAAGAGACCCAGCCCTGGAAACTGCTTACCAGGACCTTGAAGACCTAAGGAGCAGACTGCAGACCGCTCAGGAAAAGATGTTCAAGTTCGGACTATATATTACCGTCTACGCCGATGACAAGAAAGAACTAGAAACCATAGAAACAACATTGAGATCGATTCTTGAATCTAGGCTGATATACATTAAGCCGGCCCTATACCAACAGAGGGAGGGGATGATATCTACTTTCCCCTATGGAACAGATTTGCTGCAAATTCATAACACATTGAACACCACTCCCTTGTCGAGTATATTCCCGTTCGTTTCTTTCGACTTAAGCTCGAATGAAGGAATATTGTTCGGGATAAACAAACACAACAATTCCCTGGTATTGTTCGACAGGTTTAGTATGGAAAATGCCAATATGGTCATTTTCGCCAAATCTGGTTCCGGTAAGTCTTACGCTGTCAAGCTGGAGATCCTAAGATCTCTTATGATGGGAGTAGAGTGTATTATTCTAGACCCGGAGAACGAGTATAAGACTTTGGCCGAATCGGTGGACGGGTCTTTCTTTAAGATATCTTTGAGTTCGGAAAGCCACATCAATCCTTTCGACCTGCCCGAGCCAAGAGAGGACGAAACGCCCGAAGATGTCTTGAGGTCTAACATTATTAACCTGGTCGGTTTGATGAGAATCATGCTCGGAGGCCTAACCCCGGAAGAAGATGCTATTATGGATAGGGCCTTGGCGGAAACCTATGCTGCGAAAGACATCACTCCCAATTCCGACCCCAAGACATGGAAAGAAAAAATACCGATCATGTCCGACCTTGAGTCCGTCCTAGAAACCATGGAAGGGGCTGATTCTTTGACGGAAAGGCTGAGGAAGTTTACCAAAGGAACCTTTGCTTCTTTCTTCAACCAAAAATCAAACATTTCAATGGAAAAATCACTGGTGGTGTTCGGTATAAGGGACATGGAGGACGAACTAAGACCTATGGCCATGTTCATCATCATGAGGTATATCTGGAACACGGCCAGAGGCGAACTGAAGAAAAGGATTCTCGTCATCGATGAGGCTTGGTGGATGATGAAGACTGAAGACGGAGCTTCCTTCCTTTACGGTATCTGTAAAAGAGCAAGAAAATACTGGCTCGGCGTGACGACCATTACTCAAGATGTCTCCGACTTCATGAAGTCGGAATACGGAAAGCCCATCATTACCAACTCTTCGATCCAATTATTAATGAAGCAGAGTCCGGCAACGATCGACCTCATACAGCAGACCTTTACCTTAACCGACCAGGAAAAATTCCTTTTACTGGAAACACCAGTAGGGGAAGGCATCTTCTTCGCCGGACAAAAACACGTCGCCATTAGGGTCGTAGCCTCTTACACTGAAGACCAAATTATTACCACTAGTCCCGAAGAAGTATCGAAGATAAGACAAGCCAAGGAAATGGAAGAATCGGGAGTGATGTAAAACAAACTAAAAGCCGCCTCTTGGCGGTTTTTTGGTATTACTTGGCAGGCTTAATGACAATCCTTCTTTCTTCTCCTTCTCCTATGCTCTCGGCCACGACATCCGTTCTGGAAGATAACTCCATGTGTATAATTCTCCTGTCAAAAGGGGACAAGAGGGACAATTCTCTTTCTCTCCCCGTGGATATGACTTCTTCGGCCGTACTCTGGGCGATATCTCTTAGGTAATCTTCCTTGTTTCTCTTGTAGTTATCGACATCAAGGTTTAAATATATGTCTCTCTCTGTTTTCTTTTTAATTACCTTTCTCAAGATAAGCTGGATGTCTGACAAGACCAGTCCTTGCTTTCCGATGAGGCTCTGGGCTTCGTCGGTCCTGATGTTTATCTCTAAAACATCTTGTCCTTTTTCTTCGGCAGACCTGGCTTCTACGCCTACAAGATACCCAGCTATTTCGAAGAATTCATTAATCATTCCCTTTATATTTTCTATTTCTTCTTGATTAATCATGCTCCTTTCTTTTTAAATATAAAATACTGCTGGGCAATCGTAAACAATGTCGTGATTAGCCAGTAAAGCCCAAGGGCGGCAGGAAGCTTGAATAGAACGAAAAAAGTGATTACCGGTAGGAATATCATCATCTGCTTGCCCATTGTTTCCGACATCTGGGTCATTTGGTCTTTTTTGCCGTCTGTTTTGGGTGTTGGGGGAATGGCTGTTTTCGCCTGAAAAAATTGGGCAATGGCCGTAACAGCGGCCAGATACATATTGGGAGTCGACAGGTCTATGCCGAGGAAGTAAGGATTGATGTGGGCCGGAAGAACGATAAAGGGGTACATCATTGATCCGTTAATTGATATCCCGGCCTTGAAGACATAGAACAGGGCCCAGATAATAGGAATCTGGATAAACAAAAACAGCACCCCAGAAAAAGGATTGAACTTCTTCTCTTTGTACAGATTCATCATTTCGACCGCTTGTTTTTCTTTGTCGTCTTTGTGTTTCTTCTGTATTTCATTGAGCCTCGGCTGGATTTCAGCCATGACCTTTTGTGATTCTAAAGCCTTGGCGTTTAGGGGATTAATCGCTAGCCTCACCAAAATCGTCAAAGCTATCACTGCTACGCCGAAGTTTTTAGTGTAGATATATATCCAAACCAAAAAATTCAGCATCGGCTGATAGAATATACTATTAAAGATTAACAAAAGGATATTCATGATTATTTTATTAATTCTCCCTTCCTTAAGACGTTCTCGATTTCTTGTTTTAATTCTCCGAACTTCCTCGTTTTTAAAGAAGGGTAGGCGACAATTACAATACTTAGTCCGCTCTTAATCTCTCCGTCCATGATTCGGAACACCTCCCGCAACCTTCTTTTAGCTCTATTCCTTTCGACTGCCTTCTTGCTAACTTTTTTGCTGACCACGAACCCGACTTTAATTTTGTCCGTTCCGTTGCCCAGATATTTCAAAAAGAAGTCCTGCCCTTTGACCGATCTCCCAGACTTGAAGACGGTTTCAAATTCTTTCTTTTTTTTGAGCCTGTTCTCTTTAGGCAACATGAGGTGGTTATTAAAAACTTTAGACAGTTAATTTCTTTCTGCCTTTTGATCTCCTTCTGCTCAGAACCTTTGCCCCTCCGCTGGTCTTTGACCTCACAAGAAATCCGTGGCTCCTTTTCCTTTTCTTCTTTTTGGGCTGATGCGTTAAGCTCATAAATCTTTGGTTTATCTTGAATTATATTTAAACTATATCAAAAAAAACACTGGCGGTCAATCAAAAATCCTGCTTATTTTTATTAACCTTTTGTCCACTGATTATCCACACGGCCCGAAAATCCCCTTGATTTTACAAGGAATTTTGCCTTCTTGACCTTTCTTGTTTATAATGAATACATATCATAAACCGAAAAAGAAATGACGAACGAGGAACTCTGGCAGTCGGTCTTGGCCCAGATCCAATTGAATATTTCACCGGCCAACTTTGCAACCTGGTTTGCCAACACCAAGATATCATCCACAGAAGAGGATATCATCACGGTTTCGGTTCCGAATTCTTTTTCCAAGGAATGGCTGGAGCAGAAATACCACAAAGATATTCTAAAAATACTAAAATCGTTGGACGACAACATTAAAGATGTTAAATACATCGTCAGTCCGGTTAACATTAAAATCACCGTCTCCGGAAAAAAGAGCCCAAGAAAGGAAGATTCGGCCGAGCAATTGGGATTCTCGGAATTAGAAGTAAGCAGAGAAACCAACCTTAATCCGAGATACAGCTTTGAAAACTTCATTATCGGACCGTTCAACGAAATCGCCTATGCGGCCGCGATGGCCGTAGTTGAAGAGCCGGGCAAGAGCTACAACCCACTGTTCGTTTATGGAGATGTGGGCCTAGGCAAAACGCACCTCATACAGGCGATAGGGAATAAGATAAAGGAAAACGACCCAAATAAGAGAGTTAAGTACATCCCGGCAGAAAAGCTCATCTCGACCATAGTCAGCGCCATAAGGGGACAGACGGTGGAAGAGCTGAAAAAGAACTTGAGGGAGCATCGACGTATTAATCGTTGACGACATCCAGTTCATCGCGGGAAAGGACAAGACGCAGGAGGAGTTCTTTCATACCTTTAATTCCCTTTACCAGAAGAACAAGCAGATAATATTGTCTTCCGACAGGCATCCCAATAATATTCCCGCTATTACGGAAAGACTGAAATCGAGGTTTAATGGAGGAATGATAGTGGATATAAACATCCCGGACTATGAAACGAGGATGGCTATTCTAAAGCAAAAAATTGAGGAAAAAAATGTTTCTGTTCCGGCCGACGTCTTAGACTACGTGGCTAATAATGTCCAGAAGAACGTAAGAGAGCTTGAGAGTGCCATAAATAGGCTTATTATATACAAAAAGGCGAATAATAAAAACTTGACGGTTGAGGACGTTAAAAAGATCTTAAAGAGCATTATCGTATCTCCGGCGAAAGTAACAAACCACAAGAAAATTGTCGAATCAATCACCGAATTCTATGACATTCCCAATGGTAATCTGTTCTTCACTTCCAGGAAAAAAGAATTCTCTAAGCCGAGACAAATCGCCATGTATTTATTGAAAAAAGAATTAAAGATGTCTTATTCGGAGATAGGGAGGAAGTTCGGAGGAAAGGATCATACGACCGTAATCCACGCCTGCCAACTAGTAGAAAAAGAGTATGAAGAGAATGATAAGGTGCACCAGGAAGTAGAATTGATCCTACAGAGAATCTATAGTAAATAGTGTTGATAAGCTGTGGTCAGTGTTGGGGATAAAATATAAGCAAAAAAATTTATAAACAAGTTATAAAATTTTAACCACAAAAACAGACGCGCCCAACACCCAACTTATCCACAAATAATATTTTCAAAATCCTTTATAAATCAATAACAAAACAAGGCTTCTATAAATTATCCACAAATTCGTTCCACATAATAATAACAATAATAAATAAAACTTATATTTATAAATTAAAAACATATGAACTTCACAATCTTGACCAAAGAATTAAAAAAGGGAGTGGGCGTTGCCGAAAGAGTAACAGGCAAAAATCTAACCCTTCCGATTTTAGATAATCTCCTTATTGAGGCGCTTCCGAACTTTCTTAAAGTTTCGGCGACCGACCTCGAAGTAGGGATTCAGTGGTGGGGATTATGTAAGACCGAAAAAGAAGGAAAAATAGCTGTCCCAGCCAGGTTCTTCAGTCAACTTCTCGGATCCCTTCCTGAAGACAAGATTAATATTAAGGAAAAGAACAACACATTAGTAGCGAAACCAAAGGATATAAAACCCAGCTAAAAGGATTTTCGCGCCGATGATTTTCCTATAATTCCGTCCTTTTTGAAAGACATCTTCATCGAAATAGACGGGAGGAAATTGAAAGAGGGATTATCAAGTGTGGCCGACGTGTCCAGCCCTTCACAGATAAGGCCGGAAATATCCGGAGTTTACTTCTCTTTTCAGAAGGACCTAATTAAATTAGTGGCCACGGACAGTTTTAGGCTTGCGGAAAAGACCATCCATTTAGCCAAAACTGGCCTTAAGAACTTGTTCAACAAAGAGGTAAATTTTATCCTTCCCCAAAAGACAGTTAAAGAATTGATTAATATCCTACCCGACGAAGAAAAGAGTATAAAGATTTATCTTTCGGAATCCCAAGTATTGTTTGAAACATTGATGGACGAGACCGACCACCCGGAAATCAATCTCATTTCTAGGCAGATAGAGGGGGAGTATCCTTCTTATCAGGAGATCATCCCCAAAGCTAGTAAAACGAAAATCACTCTCAATAAGGAAGAGTTCGCGAAGCAAGTTAAGACGGCGGGATTGTTCGGAGGAAGGACGAATGAGGTTGTTCTGAAAATAGACCCCAAGGAAAAAGAATTTGAAATCAGCAGCCAGGATTCGGACGTGGGGGAGAGCGAGTCGACCATGCCGGCGAAAATAGAAGGAGACTCTTTAAAGGTTTCCTTCAATTGGAAATTCCTTCTTGACGGGCTTGTAAACATCAAAGGTTCGGAAATATCTTTCGAGTTCCAGGGCACTGAAGGTCCGGCGGTCATACGCCCGGTAGGGGATGCGAGCTATCTTTACGTGATAATGCCGATCAAGATTTAATTAAAAAAGCGCGATCAATTCGCGCTTTTTTGTTCCGTCGGCGTGCTTTCCTGCTGCTTTAGTTCTACGCTTTTTTCTATAATACTTCTCCATGCCGGGCCCGAAGCAGACTCTCCAACCCCTCCAACCATGGGAGTATTATCATTATTGCCCGACCATACCCCGACACAAGTGTCGACCGTGCAACCGACTACCCACCCATCGACATTATTCTGGGTCGTGCCAGTTTTGGCAAAAACTTTATAGTCATCAAATCTCAGATTGGAATTGGGGCCGAATATCGGCATCCTGGCATTGTTATCCGACAGGATATCCGTAATCATATTGCAGACATCGGACGACAAAACCTTTCTCGGAGTTTTTTGGTTTTGGTAAATGACGTTTCCGTCGGCATCCTCGATTTTCATGATTGCCGAAGGATCGATCTTGTATCCGTCATTGTCAAAGACCCCATAAGCCGAAACCATATCTAATAGGTGTACCTCTCCTCCGCCCAAAACCAAAGCTAGTCCGTAATATCCAGGGGGCTGGTTTAAAGTGGTTATGCCCATCTTTTTGGCCAGAGCGATGCTGTCATCCAGTCCCGCAAAATCCTTTAAAACTTTAACGGACGGAACGTTCAACGATTGGGCCAGAGCATCTCTTAGTGTGACTGTTCCTCTGAATTTTCCGTCATAATTCACGGGGATATAGTCCTTTCCGCCCCACACCCCGAAATCGGTTAGTTCGTCGACAACGGTTGTTTTGTCGTTATACCCCTTCACGAAAGCTTCAGCGTAAACAAAAGGCTTAAAAGACGATCCCGGCTGTCTCCCTGGTCCGTCGGTGGCCACATTAAAGCTGGGTACGAATTTGCAGTTTGTCGCCGGGTCGCACCCCTTGGGATATGGTTCGCCGTATGGGTCTGCAGAGCCCACCATAGAAAGTATTTCTCCTGTGTGCGGGTCAATGGCCACAAGGGCGGAATTATATGCCCCAAAGCGTATTTTGTTTTTCGCCACATTGTCTTTAATGGATGCTTCCGCTGCCTGCTGCAAGTTCCAATCTAGGGTCGTATATATCTTCAATCCTTTGACGTCCAGAAAGTCAGCGCCATACATGTTTTCTATCTGCTGTTTTACATAATCGACGAAATGGACGGCCAGCGTATTCGGGGTCTTGCTGAAAGTTAGCACTTCTTTTTTGGCCGCGTCCCTCTGTTCTACGGTGATATAATGTTCCTGTTCCATTCTGTCTAATACGTAATCTTTTCTGGAGAGAAGCTCATTTAAATGCGAACCGTAAGGAGAATAATAGCTCGGGGCCTGGACTATGGCCGCCAAAAGTGCCGACTGGGCGAGGTCCAAGCTGTCTGCCGATTTCTGGAAATAAGTAAGAGAGGCCTCCTGTACCCCGTAAATATTGACTCCGAAAGGTACCTGGTTTAGATACCATTCGAGTATCTGGTTCTTCGGGTATTCCCGATCGAGTTCGATTGAGAGTACTATTTCCTTTACTTTTCTTTCTATGGTTTTGTCGGGAGTTAAAAAAGTGGAGCGTATTAGTTGCTGAGTGATGGTTGACGCACCTTGGTCCGTGCTTCCGGTCACGATGTCTGCC
Organism: uncultured bacterium; assembly: GCA_963807465.1. Classification (GTDB taxonomy): domain Bacteria; phylum Patescibacteriota; class Minisyncoccia; order Minisyncoccales; family Minisyncoccaceae; genus CAWECB01. The sequence continues at coordinate 149,863 of CAWECB010000003.1, read as the reverse complement.
TTGACTGCCCTTAAAATACTCATAAAATCTATTCCGAAATGCTTGTAAAAATTGGCGTCCTCGGTTGCGATGATCGCTTTTTGCATCGTATCAGGTATTTGCGACAAAGGGACGTATGTCCTGTTCTCTTCTCCATAAATACTCGACAGGAGTATTTTTCCCGTGCGGTCGTAGATTTTGGTCGATTGGTTTATCTGCGCTTCGGTAAAAACCTGGGGTCTCGGAAGGTCTTTCAGGAAGTAAAAGAAGAGCGCTGTAAAGAATAGAATAACGAAAAACAGGGCCGTAAGGGCGGTCTTTAATAAAGAAAACCTCTTTGGTTTAGGTTCTTTTTTCATGCTTTGATATTATCATTTAAAGTATTTACATACAAGGGAATATGCTTTATTATATACATTAATGGACAATGAATTATTTCAGTAAACATTAACTCTAGCTTAGTTCCTGGCAGAAAAATAATATGAAAATAATAACAGACGAAAGAAAAATAGAAGAGGCATTAAGCAGGGGAACGGAGGATATTATAGATAGAGAGGGCCTCAAAAAGAAGCTAATGTCGGGCGAGAGGCTAAATATAAAGTTCGGTATCGATCCGACCGGGCCTAATATTCATTTGGGAAGGGCGACCATTCTAATGAAGCTGAAAGATTTCCAAGACTTAGGACATAAGATAACCCTGATCATTGGAGACTTCACAGCTCTCATCGGCGATGCTTCGGATAAGACTTCAATGAGGAGGCCTCTAACCGAAAAGGAGGTCGGGGAGAATATGAAAAATTATCTTTCGCAGATAAGCAAAATTTTAGATATAAAGAAAGTCGAAGTGAGACACAATAGAGAGTGGTTCGGAAAAATGAAAGCGCAGGAATTAGTCAGGTTGTGCATGGATTTTACGGCCCAGCAGATGATACAGAGGAGAAACTTTAAAGAAAGGTGGGATGAGGGAAAGCCGATCGGACTGCACGAATTAATGTATCCTGTCTTCCAAGGCTATGACTCGGTTGCTATAAGGTCGGATTTAGAATTGGGGGGGTTCGACCAGCTGTTCAATCTTAAGGCGGGCAGAGAATTACAGAGAATGTTCGATCAGGAACCCCAAGACATTATGACCCTAAAGATGATATATGGACTTGATGGAAGAAAGATGTCTACCTCGTGGGGCAATGTCATTAATATCATCGACGAGCCCAAGGATATGTTCGGCAAGCTAATGACCTTACGGGACGAATTGATTATTGGATACTTTGAGTCGTGTACAAGGATATCAACGGAACAAGTAAGGGAATTTAAGAATAATCTGGATAGCAAATCGGTTAATCCCAAAGACATCAAAAAGATATTGGCCAAGGAAATTATCAGATATTTTTACGACGAAAATACTGCCAATAGGGCGGAAGAAGAATTTGAACAAGTTTTTGAAGATAAGCAGCTTCCCTCAGAGATAGAAGGAGTGAGCCTAGGAGAGTGTAGGATGGAGGCCCAGGAGTTCTTGGTAATATTAGGGCTGGCCAAGTCAAAGAGCGAGGCGAAGAGACTTATAGACCAGGGTGGTGTAAAAATTATCTTAAATGGTAAGATAGATATTCTCCGTGATTCTAAGGGAGGGGTGGAAATAAAAAAAGGAATGGTTGTCCAGTCCGGCAAAAGACACTTCAAGAAAATCGTTTAGTAGCTAAACTTATTATTCTCCGCGCAACAGATGGCGATCGCTAGTGCGTCGGCGGCATCATCCGGCTTCGGCACCTTATCAAGGTTTAAGATATTCTTGACCATTTTTTGCACCTGCGTCTTCGTCGCTTTCCCGTATCCAGTTACGGCTATCTTTGCCTGTAGGGGCGTGTATTCGATAATAGGGATATTCCTTTTGGCGAGAGTGTAGATTATGACCCCTCTTGCCTGGCTTACCGGCATAGCCGTCTTTAGATTTTTAAAAAAATATAAGCTTTCTACCGCAGCCATATCGGGTCCGTATTCTTTCAGTAGCTGATCCAAATCGAAATTGAGCTGTTTCAATCTTTCTCCGGCATTATGCTTGGGCGAGGTCTCAATAGCCCCGTAGTTTATGCAGTCCAATCGTTTCTTTTTGTAGCCGATTATGCCGAATCCGGTAGTGGCCGTTCCAGGGTCGATGCCCAAAATTATCATATGTTGGTATATATATTTTGCACGTCGTCGTTTTCGTCTAAGGATTCGAATAGTTTTTGGTTCTTTTCTTTTATTTCATCGCTAATGGAAATGTTTTCCTTGGGAACCCATTCCAAATCAGAAGATTCAATCTTTAGTTTTTTTTCTTCTAGTACTTTTTTGGTTTTTTCCAAATTTTCAGGCTTAGTATAGACATAAAGGAGGTTTTCCTGCCAGTCAACATCTTCGGCTTCCGCCTCGATTGCGGCCAATTCGACCTCTTCCTTATTTTTATTCGAAGCATCAACTGAGATAACGCCCATCTTTTCGAACATCCATTTAATGCCTCCCTCGTTTACATGTTTTCCGCCCCTTTGGGTCAATATTAATTTTATCTCTCCCAGGGTCCTGTTTTTATTATCGGTAATCCCTTCAATTATGAAGGCGGTTCCTCCCGGCCCGTAGGCCTCTATAAAAAATTCCTCATATGAAAAGCCTTCCAGTTCTCCAGAACCTTTTTTGATGGCCTTTTCAACGCTGTCGGCGGGCATATTCATTGATTTGGCCTTTTCAACAGCCGACCTCAATTTGGCATTGAACACCACATCAGATCCTCCATCCTTTGCAGCGATGGAGATTTCTTTTGAAAGCTTGGAAAATGTCTTGCTTTTCTTGGCGTCCTCAGCACCCTTTTTCAGTTTAATATTATGGAAATGGGAATGTCCGCTCATGTTTGTTTCATTGATTTTTATGAATTGATATTAACCTAAAAACAGTAAAAATTCAACACAAAGAAATATCCCGCTCTGCGCGGGATTTTCTTTTAGTTTCTTATTTCGAATCTCTTTTCCAATTTTTTCATCTTGTCGACGATACCGCCGTATTCGAGTTCGCTGTAGGGAAGCATGGCGTTGCCGAAGAATCCCTGTTTCCTAATCTCTATTGCCTTTTGGGAAACGTGGTCTCTCACGTGATCCCAGAAAGGATGGTCGAAAGCATCGACCGCTTCGGTGAGCTTCCCATTGTGTACGCAGTAAGCGGCGCAGGAAACGAGGGGCGGACCGTCGAAGAAAGAGGTCGGACATTTTTGCTTAACTGGCATTAGGGGTCCAGTGTGGCTTCCTCTCATGAATCCAGCTACGTAAGGTCCGATCTGGTAAGGAGAAAGAATTTCTCCTGTGGCAGGGAAGGCTCCTTGGGTTCTTACCAGGGCGATTGGGTCATCTTTACCCGTATATTTCCCAGCGATATTCCTCAGCCTGGTCGTGCTTACCGCGCTGCCTGTTCTCCCGTCTCTCTTGAGACAATCTTTTCGATTACGAATCTTTCAGGATCTCTTAATAGTGCGGCAATGTCGTATGTTTCTTCTGGGGCATTCAGGGAAATTATTTTGTCCGATTTGGTGTATGAAACATCCATGATGTCGAATCGGAATCCCTTAGCCATATTAGGGGAGAGGATTAGGCCCGAACAATGCATTGGGTCGAGGAAAGAAAGATAAAGCGGGAGATTATATGCTCCTGGGTCCGTCTTATCCGCGGCGAAGAACATTACCGGCTCGTTGGGTCTTTCAATAAATTCGAGTTCGCAAACTGCAGGTCCGAGGCCTTTTACGTTTCCCGAGAAAGCATCCTTCAATAAATCTTGACCAGCCCCATAAAGCCCCTGATCCTTGGCTATTTCCGTTCCAAACTTGAACGCATCCCAGGCCAACTTATGGATGGCGCTGTTTTCCTTTCCCTGTTTGTGAGTGCAAAGAATGGCGATGTCGTCTCCGGTAAAGGTTATCCTGTAATCGATGAGCAGCCCTTTCTGGTTCTGGCTTATATATTCTTCTACCGCCTCCAAAACCCTTGCACTCGGCTTTATGTGTCCACCGATACTGCCGATATCCGCCTTGATGGCGGTAATCGTCGTTTTATTCTTACTCGGTTCTTTAGTTTTTTTAGCCATATTTTTTAAATTAAGTATTATGTTGATTATATTTTACACCCGTAAAATAGTTTGTCAATTAAATGAGTTTTTCCTGTTCTCCCGGATATTCCATGTTCAAATGTTCGTAAGCCGCTTTGGTGGCAGTTCTTCCTTTGTGGGTTCTCCTAATCAACCCCAGCTGTATTAAGTACGGTTCGTAAATGTCCAAAATGGCATTCTTTTCCTCGGAAGTGGCGGCGGACAACGCCTGGAGTCCGGCCGGCCCTCCACCGAACTTCTTGATGATGACCTCGATTATCTTCCTATCGGCAGGCTCAAGTCCCATTTCGTCGACTTCTAGGAAATCCAATGCTTTTCTGGCGATGCCCTCGGTTATTTTTCCTTCTCCCTCTATCTGCGCAAAGTCCCTTACTCTTTTCAAAAGCTTGTTCGCGATTCTTGGAGTAAACCTTGATCTTTTGGCAATTTCCTTGATTGCGCTTTCATCAATGCCGATATCTAATATCTTGGCAGACCTCCTTATGATTTCTTCTACCTCTTTCTCTTCATAGAAGTTTAATTGGAAGATTGCGCCGAACCTACTTCTCAAGGGAGAGGAAATCAGATCCAATCGAGTGGTCGCTCCGATTAAAGTAAACTTCGGCAGCTTTAGGTCGATGCTTTTCGCCATCGGCCCCTTCCCCAAAATGAGATTCAGTTTGTAGTCCTCCATGGCCGAATAGAGATATTCTTCGACAAAGTGGCTCAGCCTGTGGCACTCGTCGATGAAGAGGATGTCGCCCTCGTTCAAGTTGGTCAAAAGCGCAACCAGGTCTCCCGACTTTTCTATCACCGGCCCCGACGTCGCCCTTATGTTCGCTCCCGCCTCTTTAGCGAGCAAATGAGCGAGGGTGGTCTTACCTAAACCAGCTGGACCATAGAAAAGCATGTGATCCGGAACTTCGGTTCTTTTTTTCGCGGCGTCGATCATGACCCTTAGGTTTCTTTTTATCCTTTCCTGGCCGATATATTCCTCCCATCGGCGTGGCCTCAAGGTGGAGTCTATGATTTCCTCGTCATTTTCATCATCATTGAATTGTGGGGAGAAGCTCTTGACAGACATTTTAAACTGTGTTATCTTACTAACGTTCGCAAAAATGAATGATTCTTGTACTGGGGGTAGGATTTTCCCTTAGTTAACGGACAATTTGGTTTCGACTGGGTTGCTCCTCGGGGAATTTCTTAGCTTAGCCCTATCGCTAATGTTTGGCCCCCAGTTCAGGAATTATTCTCGCGCCCAATAGGGCGCTTTTTGTTTACCCCACAACCCTTTTAACTTCTTCCATAGTGGTCATTCCCTCTAGAACTTTTATGAGTCCGTCCTGTTTCATTAAGGTCATTCCTTTTTTGACGGCCAGTTTCTGCAGGGCAGAAGAAGAAGGGGAGGTCAGGATAAAATCTTGTATTTCGTCATCGATTATTAACGCTTCGAATATTCCTATTCTGCCTTTGTATCCGGTGAAGTTGCAATGTTCGCATCCTTTAATAACGGCAATATTCATCCCCGGCTTAAGTTCGGGCATATCTGTATTTTTAGGGAGGCTTCCCAATTCTTTTTTCATCTCTTCATATACGTCATCTGACATTGGTTTCATCTCCATGCACTTGGGGCAGGCTTTCCTTACTAACCTCTGGGCGATGGCGACGTTGATGGCTGGAGCGATATTGACCGGCTTTTCTCCCAATGCCTGGAGCCTAGCAATCGTTCCAGCTGCGTCGTTGGTGTGGAGGGTGGATAAGACCAGGTGCCCGGTAAGGGCCGCCTGGAGGGCAATCGATGCCGTTTCCAAATCCCTTATCTCTCCGACAAGTATCGCATCTGGGTCCTGCCTTACAATCGATTTCAGTCCAGCCGCAAAATCATATCCTTTTTTGGGGTTGACTTGGGTTTGGGATATCCCGCTTAGGTGGTACTCGATTGGGTCTTCGATCGTGATGACTTTTATTTCCGAGCTCCTTATTTTCTTCAAAAATGCGTAAAGCGTGGTAGTTTTACCGGATCCAGTAGGTCCAGTGACGATGATCATTCCGTTCGGCCTTTCGGATTGTATTGAAAATATCTGGTAGAGATCTTTTCTTAATCCCAGGTCTTCGAGACTGATCAAGTTCTTGGGGTTTAATAGTCTCATAACTATCGTTTCCCCATATTCGGTGGGGAGAGTAGAAACTCTCACTTCGATTTCTTCATCTCCAACTTCTCTATTAATGACGATTGAGAATCTGCCATCTTGGGGTTTGTCTTCAACGTTTAGCTTCAGACCCGAGAGAAGCTTTATTCTTGAAACCAACCTCTGCTGCCTTTGTATATCAAAAGTCGTCACCTCCTGGAGAACTCCGTCTACTCTTGTCCTTAGGGTTGAGCCGTTGGGCGTCGATTCGAGGTGGACATCCGAACTGTCGAGGATTATGGCTCCCGAAAGAATTGCCTTCAAAAGAATCGAAACGTCCTTTGGTGCAACTTCTTCGGCTTTTTTCTTAAGGTCGGGTAGGGTGTGGATGTCCTTTTCGAATTCGGTTTCCAGTTCTTTTTCTATGACTATTTTTTCGGTAATTGTATCCATATGTTATTTCTTTAATAAATTGGAGAGGACTTTTTCTTTGGCTGCCTCGATTGATGATTCGTCGGTCAGGAACAGCGCTCCCGCTCCTTTAAATATACCTTTGTAATTATTCGTTATCCTTTCAACTAAAGACTTTCTTTCGGAGTAGAAGATACCCTTGACCATTATGGGAGAAGAGTGACTTTCCCAAAGAAGGAGAAAGGAAGGAATCTTGAAAAAGCTTTTTACTTTTTCAACCACAAAGGCTAGGTCCCTTGAAATCGCTCCACTCTCTTTCATATTATCCTCCGAAATCGTCGAAACGTAAATGTTATCATCTTCAAGGAAGGTAAGGTTCTTCAAAACGGCTTCGAGTATCTTCATTTGCGGCGGATGGTCTTTTTCTTCGGCTTTTGACAGGATACTCAAGTCCCCGCCGTGCTTAAAGAGCCATCTTACGGTCGGTAGATTCTTTTTATTCGTCGTGTTCTCGGGCGAAGAGGTAAGTCCGAACAAAAGGAAGCTGGCAGCTTCCTTGTTCAGGAATTCTCCGCCCAGGTATTTTATGAGGCAACTAGCGTTCTGGGAAAGAGACTCCTTGTCTTCTATTCGATTGATTTCCCCGTAGTTCTGGTTTGAAAGGTTGTTGTCGATGTTTATAATCGTGCATGCGTAAAGCTGATCTAGGTTCTTTTCGCACAATTCTTCAACTTCGCTGAAATCCTGTATTCCAACCGTGATTAAAAGGTCGAAATCGGAAGAGCTACCCGAGGTCAGATAATCCAGTCCGGAAACGGTATTGCAGGAAAACTTTTCACTATCAGTGTCTCCGTTCTTGGGAGTGACATAAAGGTCTATGCCGTTGTCTCGTTTTTCATAATAAACTTCGGAAACCTCTTCTTTGAACGAGATGTGGAACTTTTTCTGTTCTTTGTTTTTCAGTAGAAGTAGCATTTTCTCCGGAAGCTGCTCTATCGGGAAGAAGACTTTTTTGCCAATATTCTTCAATGCAAAAAAAAGTGCCAAGGTGGTTGCTATGGCATCGTCATTTGCATTGTTTTTCGTCAAAATCCCTATATTATTAGCACTGTCGATGCCAATTTTTGCCTGCTCTAGTCCATCCATATCTTTCCTTTAAAATACTGTATTATAAGGCAAAAGTCAATCGGAATTTTCATTTTCTTTTCAAAAATAGTATAATCTAAAAACATATGGAATATGTGACCAACAATCCTTCCGAAACGGTCGCCTTGGGGGAGCAAATTGCCCACGGCACACTTTCGGAAAAATTATCTACGCCAGGAGCAGTCGTCTTGTCGCTCGAAGGAGATCTGGGTGCTGGCAAGACCACGTTTATACAGGGATTCGGACGGGGCCTCGGGATTAGGGAAAGCATCCTCAGCCCAACGTTCATCATTATGAACAGGTACGGATTGAAAAAGGGTAAGTTCAAGGATTTTTATCATTTTGACTGTTATAGAGTCGAGGAAGAAAAAGAGGTAGAGGCTCTCGAATTTGAAGAAATAATTTCTAATCCTAGAAACATCGTCTGCATAGAGTGGGGAGAGAGGATTAAAAACCTTCTACCCGGAAACATCATAATAATAAAGTTCAAAGCTTCAGAAAAGGACAAGAGAAAAATCAAGATTTTCAATTATGGAGAATAACAAAGCAAATTTCGTCATTATTGATAGTAATTCGATAATCCACCGTGCCTTCCACGCTTTGCCGCCGCTGACAACAAAAGGCGGCAAGGTAGTTAATGCGGTTTACGGATTCCTTCTAGTTTTATTCAAACTTCTAAAAGAATTGAAGCCGAAATACCTGGTTGCCTGCTTCGACGTCCCCGAGCCGACTTTTAGGAAGCAGGCCTTTAAAGATTATAAGGCGCAGCGAAAAAGGGCTCCGGACGAATTGTACGAGCAGATACCAATGGTCAAGGAAGTTCTGAAAACATTTAATGTTCCTGTTTTCGAAAAGGCGGGGTACGAGGGGGATGATCTTATCGGGACGCTTTCCAATCCTTTAAATAAAAGGAGCGACGCCCAAAATGTTATCGTATCGGGAGACCTGGATAATCTCCAGCTGGTCGATAGCAACACGTCGGTATATTTTTTAAGCAAGGGGGTGAAGAATACGGTCATCTACAACGAAGAAGCAGTCAAAGAGAAGTACGAGGGGCTGACACCGATGCAATTAATAGATTATAAGGCTCTGAGGGGAGACGCTTCGGACAATATCCCGGGCGTCAAAGGCATCGGGGAAAAGACGGCGATTAGGCTCATTAAAGAATTCGAAAATATTGAAAATCTTTACGTCAAGCTGGAGAAGGGGGAGGCCGATATCCCGGAAAAGATAAAAGAAAAACTTCTAGAAGATAAAGATAAGGCCTTTTTGAGCAGGCACTTATCGGAGATTAAAAGAGATGTTCCTGTCGACATTAACGCGAAAGACTGCGAATGGGGCGGATACGACGACAAGGAGGTAATTAAAATGCTTGAAAGTTTTAATTTCCACAGCCTAGTCAAGAATATTTCGGGAGAAGATAAAAAAATCATTGGTCAAAATCTCAAACTATGGTAAATTAAAGGAAAGCATGGATGAAGAAATAAACATCAAGGAAACGAAAGAAGAGGCGCTTCGAAGAGTCAGGGTGGCGCTTTTAAATATCCTTGAAGACACCGAAGAGGCCAGGAAGATAGCCGTTGACGAAAAGAACAAGACATTGGCGATCATAGAAAACCTTACCGATGGGGTTTTGTTTTTGAATGTGGCCAACGAGGTTGAGCTGTCCAGTCCTCTCGTAAGCGACTTTCTCGGAAAACCCAAAGACGAAATTTCGGGCAAAGACATTTTTGACTTAGTTGCCTCTCCAGCCCTTAAACCGCTTTACGACGTCTTGAAGGACGAGAACAAAAGAAAGGTTAGAATGATGACGAGGAAAGAAGTGGCGCTTAAGGAAAAGCTCGTGCTCGAGGTTACTACAGTAGGATTGAAGACGGAATCAGAAGAAAAAGGAACACTCATAATTCTCCGGGATGTTTCCAGAGACAAACTAATAGAAGCGATGAAGACCGAATTCGTTTCTATCGCCGCTCACCAATTGAGGACGCCCTTGTCGGCTATCAAATGGACCATAAGGATGATACTCGACGGCGACACGGGGGCCATAAGCGCGGAGCAGAGGGATCTTTTAGATAAGACATACGAAAGCAATGAGAGGATGATACATCTTATCAATGATTTACTGAACGTTACAAGGATAGAAGAGGGAAGATTCTTATACAAACAGGAGCCGACTCAGCTTGAGGATGTCGTCGATAGCATTATTGATAATTGCGAAGAGCTACTCAAAATGAAGAACCTGAAATTCAGCAAGGAAATGCCGAAAGAGCCCATGCCTGAGATCTATGCCGACAAGGAGAAGATTGGCCTCGTGGTTCAGAATCTTTTGGAGAATGCCATAAAATACACTCCGAACGGCGGATCCATCAATATCACACTTGAAAAGAAGGGTAACGATGCGCTGTTTCAGATAAAGGACTCTGGTGTTGGTATACCGAAATCCCAGGAGGCGAGGATGTTTACCAAGTTCTTCCGTGGAGAGAACGCCATAAGAATGGAAACCGAGGGTACCGGCCTCGGTCTATATACGAGCAAGAACATCATAGAGGCCCACAAGGGGAAAATATGGTTCGAATCAGAAGATGGCAAGGGGTCAACATTCTTCTTTACCGTCCCATTCGCGTGAACGTGTTGACGTTTTTTCTGGGAGGTATAAAATATAGTTAATAACATAGAGATTCAAAATATGCTCAAAAAAATATTACTTATAGAAGATGACAAGTTTCTAAGGGAGCTTATGAATAAGAAGCTCTTAAGCCTTGATTACGAAGTCGAGACAGCGGCCGATGGCGAGACCGGACTCATAAAGATAAAGGAAGTTAAGCCCGACGTCGTTCTCTTGGATCTTATATTGCCTGGCATTAACGGGTTCGAGGTTTTAGAAAAAGCGAAAAAAGATCCAGAAACGGCCAATATCCCCGTAGTCATCCTTTCTAATTTGGGACAGGCCGAGGATATTGAAAGAGGATTAAAATTGGGCGCAGTCGACTTTTTGGTCAAGGCTCATTTCACGCCGCAGGAAATCGTTAACAAGTTAAAGAATATTATAGGATAATGCCGGAACTTCCAGAAGTAGAAACAATAGTCAGAGATTTAAACAGAGAGGTCCGACACGGGACCTTTCTCGATGTTTGGACTGATGCGCCGAAGATGATAAAAAGGCCATCCCTAGAAGTTTTCAAAAAAGAGATAAAAAGGAAAGAGATTATCGGTGCGAGAAGAAGAGGGAAGAACATTCTCATCGACTTGTCGGACGGCTATGTTCTTTTGGTGCACCAGAAAATCGCCGGCCATTTATTAGTCGGTGAATGGAGGCAGAAAAAGGGAGAATGGGTGGCGGAAAACGCTGGTCCGCTCTCGGAAGACCCAACGAATAAGTTTCTCCATGTAATATTTTTCCTCGACGATGGTAGGCAATTGGCCCTGTCCGATCCCAGGAAATTTGCCAAAATCGAATTGTGGAAAAAAGAAGAATTGGAAAGGTCCGAAGACTACGGCAAGATTGGGCCCGAACCTTTGGCAGAAGATTTTACCTTTGAGGATTTTGCCAAACTGTTCGAAAAGAAAAAAAGGGGGAAGATAAAACAGGTTTTGATGGATCAGAATTTCATTGCCGGCATAGGTAACATTTATGCCTCCGAAATACTGTTTGATGCCAGGATTCATCCCGAAGAAGATGTTTCGAGATTGAACAAGGAAGATTTGAAGAAGATATATAATGCGACGAGGAAGATATTGAATAAGTCGATAGAGATGAAAGGGGACAGCTTTTCCGATTTTAGGAACCTGTCGGGAGAAAAGGGAGGTTTCCAAAATTTAGTCCAAGTGTACCAAAGGGAAGGCGAGGAGTGTCCGTATTGTGGAGGAAGAGTAAAAAAGATAAAGCAGGGAGGCAGGAGTTCTTTCTACTGCCCCAAATGCCAGAAGAAAAAATGATAATACTTCTATACGGAGAAGATACATATAGCTCCAGGAAGAAGATGGGAGAGGTAATGGAAGAGCACAAGAAAAAGCACAAGAGCGGCCTAAATTTGAGATATCTTGAGGGTAAGAATGTGAGTTTTGACGACCTTCGGAATGAAATGCTCGGAGCATCAATGTTCAAGGAAAAGAAACTGATAGTCCTCCTTGATGCATTTTCCAATTCAAAGCTCAAAGAAGATTTAATCGAAAAAGGAGAGGTTTTCGCCGATTCCGATAACGTGCTCTTGCTTTTCGAGAGACAAGACGTCCCCAAGAAAGAAAAATTGCTGTCATTTATAGAGAAACATGGAAAACTTCAAGAATTCAGTTTTCTGGAAGGCAAGCTGCTGAAGGACTGGATTAGGGAGGAATTCAAAAGGCTTAATGCGACCGCTGATGAGGGGGCGATCGAAATGTTGGCCGATTTCGTGGGGGGCGATTTGTGGCAGATATCGAACGAAGTAGCAAAACTGGCCAATTACAACCCCAGGGGTGTAACAGGAAAAGATGTCAAGCTTCTGGTTAGGCCTAAATCGGAAACTAATGTTTTTGACACAATGGACGCCATAGCCCTAAAAGACAAGAAAAGAGCGTTCGACCTCTTGAAGAGTCACATGGAGAAAGGGGACTCGGCCATCTATCTTCTCTCGATGATCGCTTCGCAGATAAGGAACATTATTTCGGTCAAGGGCGGTGGCAAAATAGCGATGCATCCCTATGTCATGAGGAAGTCGATGCAGCAGGCGAAGAATTTTTCCTTAGAAGACTTAAAAAGGATATATGCAAGGATAGTCGAGTTGGATTCGGATATAAAAGTGGGCAGGGTCGATCAAGGTATTGCCTTGGACGTTTTAATTTCAGAGATATAATATGGAAGACAAAAAGATAATTTGTTTCGACGTCAACGGAACCCTTATTGATGCGGATTCGTGGGGAATGTTCGAGGAGAGCAAGCAAGAACTCAAAGACATTTTCAATAGATACGAAAAAGGAGATATTTCTATTAATGGTCTTTGGGAAGGTATGGTTTCGGCCTTTAGGAAAACCGGCAAGGCAAGCAAGGAATTCATCTGCGGGTTCTGGGCGGCCAATAACTATTTCAAAGAAGGCGCGGAAGACCTGATTTCCTATCTGAAATCCAAAAAGTACAAGATATATCTGATTTCTTGCTCTGTAGGCGAATGCCTTGAACCGCTCTCACGAAAATTGAGCTTAGACGGATTCTATGCTGGCAGCCACCTTGTCTTTGACGATAAAGGCGAACTTGTAAAGATTGAGAGCGAATGCGACGGTAGACCGTTTAAAAAAGAAAAATTGGAAGAACTAGCCCGAAAAGAAGGGGTGGATGTACGCGATATCGTTTTTGTGGGAGATGGAGAAAACGACATAGGGGTTTTCAAGATGACGGGGCGGGGTATTGCTGTCGACGGCGATAATGAAGAATTGGTAAAAAATTCCTGGAAGCAGGTCGATTCGCTGTCGGAAATAAAAGGAATATTATGAACAGGAATACTTAGTAAGGAAAAACCGGGTTGCCCCGGCTTTTTATTTTATATTATTAACTTTCTTGGCGATTCTTGATTTCTTTCTCGCCGCCGTATTTTTTTTAATGACTCCTCTCTTTGCAGCCTTATCTATGACCTTGAATATCTGGGGGAGCATCTTCTCGACGGCGCCCTTGTCCTTGCCCGAAATCAAGACGGAAGCTTCTTTTAGTAGCTTTTTCATCTCGGATATTCTTTTCATATTAATCGCTCTTCGTTTGGGATTCTGACGAAGGCGTTTCTTTGTTGATTTTGTAATTGGCATATATATTTATATACAACAAATATTCAAAATATGCAAGTATTCTTGAATTTAATACCTTGTGTTATAATGGCCTTAATGATCAGCCACATTTTGGGAAAAGTCATATACAAAGACGACAAGAAAATAATCTTGGACAAGACCGGGATCGGTTTTGAGGTATTTATGGCTCCCAACAACCTTAAGGAATTAAACGTCGGAGAAGAAAAGGACATATACACATTCTTGTTTCTGGGAGAGAAAGTCATGGAATTATATGGCTTTTTAACGACAAAAGAACTGGAGCTTTTCAAGACCCTAAAAGGCGTTTCTGGGGTCGGTCCCAAGACGGCGATGAGCCTCGCAGTAATAGGATCTTTGGAAAAACTCAAAGAAACACTGGAAAAGGGAGAGATGCCTGGGGAAATCAAAGGGGTTGGAGTCAAAAAACTTCAGAAGATATTATTGGAGATTACGGGAAAGATAGGGGAAATAAATAAGGTTCATGCTGGGAAAAAGAAAAGCAGGGGCGATGAGGTTTTTGATGCTCTGGCTTCTTTGGGCTTTTCAAAGCAAGACATTGCCGACGCCTTAGAGCAAGTCTCTCCAGATGTTAAAACCTCAGAAGGGAGGATAAAGGAAGCTTTGAAATTTTTATCAAAATGACCCTAAAGTCTTTTATAAGAAAGCTGGTTCCCAAAAGTCTAATCAATCTATACCATCTCGGTGTGGCTTTTTTGAGTGCTCTTATGTACGGATTTCCATCGAAGAAAATAAAAGTGATAGGGGTAACGGGGACTAACGGCAAATCCACGGTCATTAATATCACCTGCAAGATTTTGGAAAAGGCAGGATTCAAGGTGGCAGCCTTGACTTCAATCATGTTCAAGATTGGAGACAGGGAAGAGGAAAATAAACTAAAAATGACCATGCCTGGCAGATTCGTCATCAATAAATTCTTAAAGGATGCAGTATTAGCTGGTTGCGACATCGCAATTGTTGAAACAACTTCGGAGGGAGTGGAGCAAAACCGTCACAGGTTCATTAATTTCAAGACGGCGGCGATTACCACCCTAAATCCGGAGCACATAGAATCGCACGGAAGCTTTGAGAATTACAAAAAAGCCAAAGGTAAATTCTTTGCAAGCGTCAAAGGAACCCACATAATTAATCTGGACGACAAGCATGCCGAATATTTTTTGGGCTTTTTATGCAGAAAGGATAATTACTTACGGCGCCGATAATCCCAAGGCGGACATATTAGGAGAAGACATCAAGGCCATCTTACAAGGGTTCGAAGTTCAAGGTCGGAGGAATTAATTTTGATTTGAAGATTTTATGCAGCTTCAATGTATATAATGCTTTGGCGGCCATTGCCATCGCGGCTTCGGAAGGAATTGAGTTGGAATATTGCCAGAAAGGCATCGAAGAAGTTTCCCAGATAGCCGGAAGGATGGAGAAAGTGATTGAAAGGCAATTTAAGGTTTTCGTCGATTATGCGTTTGTCCCCGTGGCGCTTAGAAAAAGTCTACCAATTCGTGAAGCCGAAAGAAGGAAAACTCATTTGTGTTCTTGGTTCTTGTGGAGGAGGAAGAGATAAATGGAAGAGGCCAGTTCTGGGAGGTTTTGCCGACCAATATGGAGATTTTATTATTGTCACCAACGAAGACCCTTACGATGAAAATCCCCAAGGCATAATTGATGAAGTAGCGTCGGAGTAAAGAATAAGGATAAGCTCTTGAAGATTTTCGACGCGGGAAGCAATAAGGAAAGCTTTAGCTTAGGCCAAAAAGGGGATGTTGTGGTGATTACGGGAAAGGATGCGAGCCCTGGATTTGCTGGGAAGACGGGAGGAAAGAGGCTTGGGACGATAGGAGGATTGTCAGGGAGGAATTCGAAAATTAGGATTTTCTTGACACAAAGCCTTTTTCAAGTAAAATAAATTTGGCAATGGATTGGTAAGAAGCTTAAGGTTCAATTATGAATATACACATAGCATTAACAGGAGAGCCAGTTTTTAGTTTGTGGGGGATTAACTTTCACCAATACTTTTGTTATTAGCATTTTTTGCGCCCTATTGATTATCATCGCTTTTCCTAATTGCTTTCAGAAAAAAAGAAATTGTTCCTGGGAAAATGCAGAATTTCTTTGAATGGATTTTGGAAACATTTTTAACCTATTTAACAGAATGACCGGAGACAGGCAAAAAACGGAAGAGATTTTTCCTTTAGCCGCACTTTGTTTATTTTCATTCTTTTGAATAATCTATTAGAAATAATCCCCGGGCTGGGGATTTTTCCTTTTTAAGGTCCCCAAGTTCGGACTATGCACTTCACCCTGGCTTTGCCATTTTCTCGATGGCGTTTATCCATGTGGCGGCTTTGCAGAAGCTTAAGATATTGAGCTATGTCAGAAAATACATCCGGTTCGACAGTCCCATCATGTTTTTTGTAGGGATACTGGAGGCGACGGGGGAGCTGACGAGAACTTTTTCATTGGGAGTGAGATTGTTCGGGAATCTTTTTGCGGGAGAGATCCTTTTAATAGTCGTGTCGTTCATGGTTCCGTATCTGGTTCCCTTGCCTTTTTTAGCTTGGAGGTTGTTCGTCGGATTCATCCAGGCATTGGTATTTTCATCGTTAATAACAGTATTTTATGTCGTCACAACAGCAGAAGAACATTAATTTGGGATATGTGATATGACGCTGCCCTTGGTGCGAACTGGGTTTTTGATAGCCTTTCCCCTGGTTATATGTATTGTATTGGGAATATTTTGACAAAAAATTTAATACTTTTCCGTGATTTTGATGATAATAGTTTTATCGGGATAGTGCCTAACGGTTGTTAATGTGTACAAAGTAGTAATTCCGTTTTTGGAAAAAAGGTCGTGATAATAATAAAGATTAATAAATAATAAAAATACATGGAAACATTGACACAAATTGCAGCCGCCATTGCCATCGGCCTCGGAGCTATCAGTCCTGGTGTCGGTATCGGCCTCATCGGCTCAAAAGGTTCGGAAGCTATCGGTAGAAACCCCGAAGCATCAGGTAAAGTTCAGACGGGCATGATCTTGGCCATTGCTTTCGCCGAAGCTATCGCTATTTACGCCCTAGTGATATCTTTGATTATATTATTTGTTTAATCATTAAACAATGAACGTAGAAATAGACTGGAAAATTTTAGTCGGTCAGATTATCAACTTTGCCATCTTGTTCTTTGTTTTGAAATAATTCGTCTACAAACCCTTTTTCAGCCTCCTAAAGGCAAGGAGAGACAAGATAGAAGAAGGCATAAACAAAGGAGCGAAGCTGAGGACAACTTGAAAAAACTTCAAGAGCTGAAAAAGAAGGATGGAGGACAAAAACGAGGAAGAAAGCAAGACGATTATCAGCAGGGCGACGCATGAAGCAAAGAGGAGGGCCGGAGAAGCGGCCAAATTAGCGGAAGAAGAAAAAGCCGCGGTTTTAGCTAAAGCCGAAAAAGAAGCCGAAGAATCTAAAGGAAAAGGAGCAAGAAAAAACGAAAAAGGAAATCGTCGATAATGCCTTCAGTCTGACCGAGAAATTTTAGGGGAAAGTGTCGATGACGAAAAAAATAAGCAGATGACGGAAGATTTCTTAAGAAATTGAAAGGTATGAAAACAGACAAGGAAATTTCTTTCTGGGCGCACGACCCTTTATCTTTCCGTCGAGAACATCCGGCAAAGCGCAAGGAAATCTTTTCGAATCTGGAGAGAGTCTTTAAGTAAAAAACAATCGTTTTCTCTGCTCGGCTATTTTAAAAAATTGGAAAGAATTTATCTCAAAGAAAAAAGGGCAGAATTGTCCTTATCGCGAGAACTTTCAGGAAAAGGATAAAGAGAAACTCAAAGGGAGGATAAAGAAGATACTTAATGGATACGGAAATAGTCGAGGATGCTGTGGATGAATCTCTTCTTGGCGGGGTTCCGTCTTAAAACAAAAGATATCCTAGTCAAAGCTTCTTTGAAAGATGTCTTATTGAAGCTAAAAAATAAAACATATGGATATAATTGAACAATTTAAGAAACAATTGGAGGGCGTGGAAATCGCTCCCGAAGTGGAAGAGGTGGGCGAAGTGACCGAAGTCAAAGACGGAGTAGTTAAGATCTCTGGATTGAAAAGGTCGAGAACTTCGAAATGGTTGAATTTGAAGAAGCCAATGTCATGGGCTCTGGTTTTGAACTTGGAAGAATACGATGTCGGCGCTGCTATTTTGGGAAGCGATAAGGATATAAAAGAAGGAACTACAGTCAAAAGAACGAGAAAGGTTTTTTCCGTACCGGTGGGTGAGGACCTTTTGGGAAGAGTGTCGATCCTTTGGGCAGGCCCATGGACGGCAAGGGAGAAATAAAAGCGAAAGAGTATTTTCCTTTGGAAAGAAAAGGACCTTCGGTCATTGAGAGGCAGGCTATCAGAATGCCCTTGCATACGGGAATCAAAATGATTGACGCCTTGATTCCGATCGGAAGAGGTCAGAGAGAACTCATTATCGGAGACAGAGGCTTGGGGAAAACAGCCCTTGCTATGGACGCTATCATCAACCAGAAGCATGAAAAAAACAGGCCGTTTTGCGTTTATGTCGCCTGCGGACAGAAGAAAAGCCAAAGTAAGGAGACTGATTGCCACTCTTAGAGAAAGCAGGAGCCATGGAATATACGACGGTGGTTTGCGCTTTTCCCGACGACCCCGCGAGTTTATCTATCTGGCTCCTTTTACCGGAGTGACGATCGGAGAATATTTCAGGGATAAGTCAGCAGGATGCTTTGGTCGTGTTTGACGACTTTGACCAGGCAGGCCTGGGCGTGGAGAGAAATTTCCTTGATTTTAAGGCGTCCGCCGGGCAGAGAAGCTTATCCCGGAGATGTTTTCTATCTGCACTCAAGACTGCTTGAAAGGGCGGCCAGGCTGTGCAATGAAATGGGAGGCGGTTCATCTGACAGCGTTGCCCATTATTGAGACCCAGGCCGGAGATATTTCCGGGTACATTCCGACCAATGTGATTTCCATCACCGACGGGCAGATATTCTTGGATTCGACTCTTTTCAAAAAAGAACAAAAGCCGGCTATTAACATCGGTACTTCGGTTTCGAGAGTTGGAGTTCGGCCAGCCCAGATGAAAGCCACCAAGAAAGTCGCTGGCAGACTGAAACTTGACTTGGCTCAGTTCCAAGAACTGGAAAGATTTTCCGAATTTACCGAAGAACTTGATCCCCAGACAAAGAAGACACTTGAAAAAGGAAAAAGAATCCGAGTGCTTTTGAGGCAGGAAGATCTTGTTCCTCTTCCGTTCGAAAAGGAAGTAATCGTTATTTTTACCGGAGTAAATAGCGACATTGAGGAGGTTCCCATGGACAAAATCAAGGAATTCGAGGAAGACGTTTTGAAAGCAGCCGAGTTCGATAATCCCGAGATATTGGAGGAAATAAGGGAAAGCGGGGATCTGAGCGACGGGACGAGAGACAAGCTTTTAAACATGATTAAAAAGATTAAAGGAATATATGGAGCTTAAGGAAGTAAAGGCGAAAATAGGGTCGGTAAAGAACATTTCCGAATTGACGAGTGCGCTCGAAACTTTTTCGGCATTGAAAATGAAAAAAAGCCAGAAGAGATTTTCCGAGTCCAAGCCTTTTGCCGAAGAAATGGCGAGGGTGCTTAAAATGATGGAGAAAACGCTGAGAGAGGGCAATTCGGTCTTTTTGAGGGCAAAGCCGGTCAAAAAGGCCTTGGTCTGCGTTGTTGCTTCAGATAGGGGATTCTGCGGCTCGTTCAATTCTAACGTCTTGAAGTTCGCCGACAGGGAGATAGAGAAGATAAGGAAGGAAGAAAGCGTTGAAGTGATGCCCATCGGCAAAAAATCCATCAACCATTACAAGAAGACGGAAAATATTGAGCACAGCTTCTCAGGCGTAGGCGATTATTGGGAATTCAGGCAGACCAAAGAAATATCAGATTTCCTGATCAGTTATTTCTTGAAGGATAGTTACCAGAAGGTTTACGTTGTTTACACTCACTTCTATTCTTCTTTTATCCAGAAGCCGTCCCTGGTACAGCTGTTTCCTTTGAAGCAGGAGACGGTAAGCGGATTCTTAAAGGAAGAATGTTTGGTTAACGGAGAAGAAGAGAGCGTGGATTATCTATTGGAGCCGTCGATGGACGTGGTATTGGACGAGGTCCTCCCGACATTCATAGAGTATCTAATTTACCAGTTCATCCTTTCCGCCAATACCTCCGAGCATTCGGCAAGGATGATGGCCATGAGAAATGCATCCGATAACGCGAGGGGGCTGTTAGAGGAATTGAGATTGAAATATAATAAAGCGAGGCAGGAACAAATCACTTCCGAGGTATGTGAAATATCATCGACCAAGGAGTCCATGGAATAAAAATAAAACATAAAAATATGGCAAAAATAATACAAATCATAGGACCAGTCGTGGATGTGGAATTCGAAGAAGGCGATATTCCCGCTTTGTACACCGCCTTAAGGGTAAAGAGCAAGAACCTTATATTGGAAGTCGAGCAGGAGCTGGGAGAGGACAAGGTAAGGTGTCTAGCTATGGGTGCGACCGAGGGGCTGAAGAGAGGAGATGAGGTCGAAGACACCGGTAAGCCAATAGAGGTTCCAGTAGGCAAGGATGTGTTGGGGAGAATTTTAAACGTTTTAGGAGAGCCCATCGACAACCAGGGAGAGGTTAAAGGTCCCCGAGCCTCGATTCATAAGAAGGGGCCAGAACTGAAGAGCCAGAAAGCGGATATAGAAATACTTGAAACGGGAATCAAGGCTATAGATTTGCTGTGCCCCTTGCCTAAGGGAGGAAAGGTAGGGCTGTTCGGCGGCGCAGGCGTAGGGAAAACAGTTCTTATCCAAGAACTCATAACCAATATCGCCAAATTCCACCAGGGCTATTCGGTATTCGCTGGAATTGGAGAGAGGTCGAGAGAAGGAAACGATATTTATCACGATATGAAAGAATCAGATACTCTAAAGAATACTTCATTGGTCTTCGGACAGATGAACGAGGCGCCGGGAGTGAGGTTTAGGGTACCTTTTACCGCCCTAACCATTGCCGAGCATTTCAGAGACGTTGATAAGAAAGACGTGCTGTTGTTTATGGATAACATCTTCCGTTTCGTATTGGCGGGTTCTGAGGTATCGGCCTTATTAGGAAGGATTCCTTCCCAAACCGGTTACCAGCCCACCCTGTCTTCCGAAGTCGGAGCGTTGCAGGAAAGGATTACTTCGACCGAAGACGGTTCGATCACATCAGTGCAGGCTATTTATGTTCCCGCTGATGACCTAACCGACCCAGCCATCGTTTCAACCTTCCCGCACCTCGACTCGTCATTGGTTTTATCAAGGGCTATCGCATCATTAGGTATTTATCCGGCCGTCGATCCCCTTGAGTCAACTTCGTCATTATTGAATCCGAGGATCGTCGGTCAGAAGCACTACGAAGTGGCTTCCGCTGTAAAAAAGATACTCCAGAGGTACAAAGAGCTCCAGGATATCATTGCCATATTGGGGATTGAAGAGCTGGCCGATGAAGACAAGGTCGTTGTCGGAAGAGCGAGAAAAATTCAAAAATATCTGTCCCAGCCGTTCTTCGTGGCCGAGATATTCAGCGGTATTCCCGGCAGATACGTAACCATTGAAGAAACCATCGAAGGGTTCGGCAAGATTATTTCGGGAGAATTGGATTATAAGTCGGAAGAAGACTTCTTTATGAAAGGAAATATAAGCGAGGTTTAACGAATATGAAGCTGAATATTTTAACGCCTGAAAAAATGGTATTTGAGGGAGACGCGGAAGCGGTAAATTTGCCCACGAGAAGCGGGTACATTACCGTCCTTTCGGGCCATGAGCCTCTATTTGCAGCTACCAAAGCCGGGAACATCAGAGTGAAAAGCAAGGATAAAGAAAGGATCTTTATGGCGGAGAGGGGAGTATTGCAGACCATAAACAGCAAGACCAGCCTTTTATTGAGGAAGTGCGTCGAGAAATAAAGAAGAACAGGGCAAACCCCTGTTTTTTGTTGGACAAAACGGCTAATTTTTACTATCATATGGTTAAGACAAATTAATTTATCACTATGAAGACAAAAGAGATATTCGATTTGGCCATAAGAATGGGAATAGAATCCGATTTCAGGGGGAATAACGGCGTCCAGAAGTTTTTAGACAGGAAAAAGAAGAAATATGATGCTTTGTCTGAGAGGGCAAAAAATGATTTTGACCTCGAAGAACTAGAAAATCCATACCTTGATAGTAGGATTTACAACATTGCTGAAGACAAAGAAATAAAGAAAGTGCTAGCTGGTATTGATATTGATACGGCAGAATTGTTACTGAGTAGGGAACTGGGGAATGTTGACCTAGTGATGGGGCATCATCCTACTGGAAAGGGATTGGCCAACCTAGCTGACGTTATGGAAATACAAAATGATATTTTAAATCATTACGGCGTACCTATAAATATCGCCGAAGGTCTTAATTCAGTGAAGATAAGTGAAGTGGCAAGAGGGGTTTCTGCGTCCAATCACCAAAAAGCGGTAGATGCCGCGAAGATATTAGGAATTAATTTCATGAATGTCCATTCTCCCGCGGACAATCTGGTCGCAAAATTCATAAAAGACCTGGTAGAAAAAAATAATCCTGAAATGGTCGAGGACTTAGTGGATTTGTTAAAGGAAATACCGGAATACAAAGAAGCAATAAAAATAGGGGTTGGTCCAAAGCTTATTACCGGTAAGCCTGGCAATAGATGTGGGAAGGTTGCGGTGACTGAAATAACGGGAGGTACTGAGGGCTCTTCCAAGCTATATGAAAAAATGTCTCAGGCTGGCATCGGAACAACCATTGCCATGCACGCATCGGAAGAACATAGGAAGGAAGCGGAAAACGCCTTCATAAATATTGTAGTTGCCGGTCACATCTCTTCTGATTCCCTAGGGATGAACCTATTCTTGGATGAACTAGAAAAGAAAGGCATAGAGGTTGTCTGCTCGAGCGGTCTGACCAGAGTTAAGAGAATCTAGATATTTTTTATCATATAGCCATCTTTGAGGCTGTATCCTAATTTTTCTCGGTAATAATCCCTTGCTCCGACTCCAGAAATGACGGCAATCTTTTTAATGCCTGACTTTTTTGCGACATCTTCCGCTTCTTTGATCATCTGTCGCCCCAGCCCCTTATGTTGTATGAGAGAGTTTCTTTTTGAAATTGAGGCAGCCTGCCCGTAAACATGGACTTCCCTTATGATCGCCGCTTCTTTTAATGTCGGAATGATATTTTTTTCCGAAGAAATTCGTAGCCTTAAGAGGGAATAAAGATGTTCTCTTTTTTTATCTTCAAAACTAATGAAGAATTCTTTTCCTCCGGAAGCTTCGTATTCGTCGATAAAGAGATAGATTTTTTCTTTCGTCTTCAAGTCTTTTATCTCCCTGCATCTTACGCACTGGCACCTGATGTTTTCTTTTCTCATTTCAGCATCAATGACTTGCCTCAGGTTGGATATTTTCGCCCCACCCTCGACTATTAGGTTTGAGGGGATGTCCCTTATAATCCTCTCCACCCTTACGTATCTCGGCAAGAATTTCTTGATAGATTTGATGGTTTTGATGAGGGTTTTCGCATCGTACGGCTTGTAGCCTCCTTTCAAGTAAGATTCGTATAGCGGAGCCTCTTTGACGAGCGCGCAGGGGTATATTTTCAAGTAGTCCGGTTTGAAATCTTCATTTGTAAACAATTCTTTGAATGTCTCAATGTCTTTTTTAGGGCTGGAGCCGGGAAGATTTAACATAATTTGGTAGGCGACCTTGAATCCAGCGTTTTTTAACAATCTTGTCGCGGAAACAACCTCTTTGACTCCGTGGCCCCTACTGTTCAATTTGAGGACATCTTCATTGACTGATTGCACGCCTAATTCTATCTTTGTCGCTCCAAGTCTTCTCATTTCAACTACTTCTTTTTTGTCTACGTAGTCGGGCCTGGTTTCAAAAGACATCCCCACGATACGATATTTCGCTTTCTCATTTTTCTTCTGGGCCTTTTCTAGTCGCTTCCATAATCCTCCGATGGTCATTTCGGAGTAATTTTCTTTTTCGTCCCTTGTTCCGTTACAGGCATCAAAGCATTTCTTAACGAACCATATCTTGTATTTAGTATCGTAAAAAGACCATGTTCCGCCGATCAGCCTTAATTCTATCTTGTCCGTCGGGTGGCCGGACAAATCCAATACCTCTATCCTTTTTTGGACCTGAAGGTGGGGGTCGAAGTTAAGTTTCTTCGCCCTCTCGACGGCGGGCTCGCCCGAGAGATAGCTTTTGGGTATGCCTGGTTCATTGGGACAGTAAAGGCATTTTCCTGGACAGTCGTACGGCTTGGTCAAAGCGGAAACGTTAACTACTCCGGAGAGGGATCTCACTGGCCTGGTTTTGAGGAGTTTTTCCAACTTGTCGTTCTTTGCGATTCTTTTTTTTGAGACTAGGTTGTGATAAGATTTTAAGAGAGAAATATTACTGGGACAGGGAACCTTTTTGCTTTTGGCTATCTTCCTTTTGGCTGAAGACAAATCATCTGAGGTTTCCGCTCCGATCTTTAAGAGATGCTCGATTATTAATTCATTGGTATCCATAATGGACAAGAAATACGCAAATTACATATTGAATAAGACTGTAGAGGATTATAACAAAATAGGGGACAAGTATTCAAGGGTAAGGGAGAAGGGTTGGAAAGAGATGGAATTTTTGTTTGAAAAATATCTTAACCCCGGAGAAAGAATTTTGGATATCGGCTGTGGCAACGGTCGCTTCTATCCTCTATTCAAGAACAAGCGAGTTGAATACATCGGAATAGATAATTCGGAAAAGCTGGTACGGCTAGCGAGGGAGAAATATCTAGAAGCCGATTTCAGGATGGCTTCAGGCCTGGAACTTCCTTTTAATGAAGGATATTTTGACAAGGTATACAGCATTGCTGTCCTGCACCACATTCCCTCCCGTGATTTTCGTCTGCGATTCTTAGAAGAAGCAAGAAGAGCTTTAAGGCCCGGCGGATGTTTGATTTTAACGGTCTGGGACTTGAAAGAAAAGATGAAAAAGGGATTAAATTTATGGAGTTGGTTTAAGGGCAGAGACTTGGATAAAGGAGATATTCTCCTTCCCTGGTATGGAGCCAAAGACGCATATTTCCATTGTTTTACTTTAAAAGAACTGGTACAATTAGCTAAAGAAGCCAGATTTGAAATAAAAGAAGAGGGAGAAATACTCGTGGGAGAAAGGCCCTATTCCAATTTTTACATCATAGCTCAAAAATAATATGGCAAAAAAACAGGAATTAATCATCAAATACAATATCGTGGTTTCGGGAGCGGCTGAGGTCGGGCATTGCTGCGAAAAGATAGAAGAATTATCCAAAGAAGTGGGAAGGCAGATTGCTTTAGAGCAGCACACCTTGGTTACCGGAGCGACAACGGGCGTCCCTTACTTCGCCGCCCAAGGTTGTAAAGAAGCGGGGGGGTTTAATATCGGATTTTCTCCAGCTGCATCGGAAAAAGAGCACATTAAGTCATACAAGCTTCCCTTGGACCCTTTTGATATAATGATATATACGGGAGGCGATTATGTCGGGAGAGATATTACCATGACCAAATCAGCGGACGGGGTTATATTGATTTGTGGAAGGAATGGAACTTTACATGAGCTTACTACCGCAATCGAAATCAAGAGGCCCATAGCCGTATTAGAAGGGACGGGGGGAACGGCTGATAAGATTCGGGGATTAGTTGAGGATTATTGGAAAGTTTCGAGAAAAATCATTTACGAAAGGGATCCCAAGGTATTAGTCAAAAAATTAATCAAAGAGATTGAACACATAAAAGGAGATAATTTAAAAATATTAGAAAAATTATGAAAGTAAAAAAGAAAATAATCAAAAAGAAGCCGGTCAAGAAGGTTATCAAGAAAAAAGCCAAACTTGTCAGAGAAAAGAAGCTTGGCAAGGTTACCCATTACTTCGACAAGATTAAGGTCGTAGTGGTCAAGTTGTCCGACGCTTTGTCTGTCGGAGATACCATTAGGATTGAGGGAGGGGAGGGTACGGATTTCAAACAGAAGGTTGTTTCGATGGAAATAGACGGTAAGAAGATAAAGAAGGCAAAGAAGAGACAGGAAGTAGGGATAAAGGTAAAGGAAAAGGCGAGAGACGGGTACAAGGTTTTCAAAGTATGAAATTCATAGCCGATTTCCATATCCATTCGAAGTATTCGCGCGCCACCAGCGAGAAGACCGATTTGGAAAACATTTCCAAGTGGGCGGCGATCAAGGGAGTGAAGGTGATCGCTTGCGGCGATTTTACCCATCCGCAATGGTTTAAGGAAATAGAAAATAGCTTAAAGCCGGCCGAATCCGGCTTGTTTCAATACAAAGATTCAGAAACGAGATTCATCCTGACCGCTGAGATAAGCTGCATCTATTCCAAGGGCGGAAAAGTGAGGAAAATACACATTGTCGTGGTTGCTCCCTCCCTTGAGGTTGTCAGGAAGATAAACGAAAGATTGGGGGCTATAGGAAACTTGAAATCGGATGGACGTCCCATATTGGGGCTGGATGCGAAGGAATTATTGAAGATAATTCTTGATGTTTCGCCCGAGTGCCTTTTTGTTCCGGCACACTGCCTGACTCCGTGGTTCGGGCTGTTTGGAAGTAAATCGGGATTCGATTCTCTGGAAGAATGTTTTGAAGAACAATCGAAATATATTTACGCGGTCGAGTCTGGATTGTCCGCCGATCCAGCCATGATCTGGAGGATTCCGGACGGCAGAAAAGTCGCAATTATTTCCAACAGCGACGCCCACAGTCCGGAAAAGATAGGTAGGGAAGCCAATGTCTTCGATGTTCCCTTAGATTACGATTCAATAATCGATGCGATTAAAACCAAGGATAACAAGAAGTTCTTACGCACTATAGAATTCTATCCACAGGAAGGGAAATACTACGGCGATGGACACCGGGGGTGCAATATCTGCTTGACCGGCAAGGAATCATTGGCGTACAGTGAAACCTGTCCTTCGTGCGGAAGGGCTTTAACTGTCGGAGTTATGAACAGAATCGAGAAGTTGGCCGATAGGCCGGAAGGATTCGTTCCCGAAGGAGCGATTCCCTTCAAAAGCATTGTTCCTTTAAAGGAAATCATTGCCGAGGCATTGGGGGTCGGACCGGGAAGCAAAGCGGTCGACAAGGAATATGTGAAATTGATCAACGCTTTCCAATCGGAATTCAATGTATTATTGGACGCTTCTGTTGAAGAAATAAAGGGTGTCGCTTTCAGTAAGATAGCGGAAGGGATAGAGAGGGTAAGGGAAGGAAAAGTAAGCATTTCTCCCGGATTTGATGGGGAGTACGGCAAGGTAAGCATATTTTCCGAAGCTGAAAAGCGAGAAGCTGTGAGGCAAAAGACATTGTTTTAGTCTCTTTTCGGTGATATAGTCTATTTACTTAAGAATAAATAAAAAATATGGTAATACAATTTTTAATAACATTCATAATCGTCATCGTGTTAATTTCAATCAGGCAAATAAACCAGTACGAAAACGGAATTAAATTCACCTTGGGAAAATTTACTGGGACTATGCATCCGGGATGGAATCTCGTGTTTCCCATTTTCCAATCATACAGGAAAGTGGATATGAGGGTTAAGGCGGTAGATGTTCCCGACCAGGAAGCGATTACGAGGGACAATATCTCTGTTAGGGTCAATGCGGTCATCTACTACAAAATCCGTTCCGCCGAGCAGGCGATACTCCAAGTCGAAAATTTCTATTACGCCGTTTCACAACTGGCCCAGACGACCATGAGGAACGCAATAGGGCAAGTTGAGCTGGATGAACTTTTATCTCAAAGGAACAAAGTTTCGGAGAATATCAGAAACATAATCGAAAAGTCTGCGGATGCCTGGGGGATAACCGTATCGGATGTCGAATTAAAAGACATTACTCTTCCTGAAGAAATGAAGAGGATAATCGGAAGGCAGGCCGAGGCGGAAAGGGAAAAGAGGGCGGTAATCATCAAGGCGGAAGGAGAAGTGGTAGCCGCTTCGAATATGGCCAAAGCCGCGGGGATACTTTCCGGCGCCGAAGGAGCTCTCCATTTAAGGACATTGCAAACGATCACCGATGTTAGTGCCAATGACGGTAATACCATCATGTTTGCTGTTCCCTTGGAAGTCTTGAGGGCTTTTGAGAAATTCAATAACAAATAATCAAAAACCGGGGCAACCCGGTTTTTTATTTCAAGTATTTGGCCTTATTGAGATTGTGCTCTGCTAAGGTTTTACTAAAATGGGTTGTTCCATCCGGAGCAGAAAGATAATACAAGTAATCGGTTTTGGTCGGCATGATGGCGGCGATGATGCTGTCCATCCCGGGATTGCAAATCGGCCCCAAAGGTAGGCCCCTGTATTTGTAAGTGTTATATAGAGAATCGAACTTGGTATCGACCGTGTATACCTTCGAATTTTCTTTTCCAGTTGCGTAGAGAACGGTAGCGTCAACTTGGAGGCCCATCCCATTGGCTAGCCTTTTCCAAAGTATTCCCGAAACTATTGCCTTGTCCGCTGGAGTCCTAACCTCTTTTTCTATCAAGGAAGCCATGGTTATTATTTCAAAAATGCTCTTGTTTTGACTTTTTATTTTTTCTCTTAATTCCGGAGTCAGCTTTTTATCAAGGTTATCCATGGCTTTTTTTATGATAGTCTCGGCGTTGTCATTCTTATTATAATAATAGGTATCGGGGAATATATATCCTTCGAGGCTTATTCCTTGTGGCTTATCATTTAAAATATCTTCCTCGATGCTTATATTATTGTTCGTTGCCGTCGGAATGCCCGTGATATTGTAAAATTCGTCCTTGGTCGCCAGTCCCTGCTTTTCAAAATATACGGCTAAGTCCCTTAGGTCCCACCCTTCGACGATAGTCAGCTTTTCCTCAGCTGTCTTGCCAGCTACAATCATGTTTACTATGTCCGAAACGCTCATCCCTGGGCTCAAGAGGTATTCTCCAGCCTGGATGTTCATGTAATTTCCTTTAGCATAAACGTACAACAGAAAAAGGTATGGGTTTTTAATAATGCCATCTCCTTCGAGATTCAAAGAAATTTCTTTGGCTCCCTGGCCTTTTTCGATAGCGAACATCTTTGTATTATTCAGGTTGCCTTGGGGCGAGTATATTTCTTCGTTGATATAGGCTATACTGATCAATAAAAAAAGAGAAACGAGATATATGATTATTTTGTTTGCCGTAGTCATAATATTATCATATTTTACAAGTCGCATATTGGCAAGTGTGGATTTGGGCTATTGACAGGGGGGAATGCGGGGGTATAATCTAACCATAAAATATGTCTATCAATATCACAAAACAGATTTACACGATTGTAAATGCCAGCTCCAAAGCCAGGGACTTTTGTATTATCATGGTTTTGGGAAAGAAATAACAAGAGAGGATTTTAGACATAAAACAAACAGAATAACAAACTAAATCCTCTCCACAAAGAGGGTTTTTTAAATAAAAGGCTTATGACAAAGATATTTTACCTGACAAAACAGGGGTTAGCAAAACTGAAGAAGGAATACGAAGACCTGAAGATGCTACAGAAGACCGAACACGAGGACGCCCCTTCAATGCTTGAGGGAGATGCTTTGAATCCGGATTACTCCTTTTACAAAGAAAACCTCGAAGAACTGGAGAAGAGGCTTGAAGAGTTGGATAATATTCTCAAAAACTATACAATAATCAAAAAGCCCGTGAAAAAGGAACAAGACAAGGTCTTGATTGGGGCCAAGGTCGTTTTAAAGAATGGTTCCGCGGAAAAAGAAGAATTTAAGATTGTAGGAACCCTTGAAGCAGATCCTTTCCATGGACATATCAGCGACGAGTCGCCGATTGGAAAGGCCTTCATTGGGAAGCAGGTCGGAGATGTTGTCGCTCTCGATAACAATATCAATTACAAGATCTTAAAAATACAATACGAAGAAGCTTAATGATCGGCAGAAAAACAAAAATAGTCATCGTATTAATATTTGTATTCATTGCCGGATCAACTGCCTGGTTTAATTTCATTTTTCTTAAATATAATGCTGATGCTTTCGAGGGGCAGCTTTTGGCCGCCGGAAAGAATTCCGATGTGGTTATAATTTTCAATTCGGGAGGATGGGGGACAGTTCCTTTTGATAAGGCATTTGATTTCAATCCCATCATCAATAATACCAAGGCCTTAATCGAGAGCCGACACTATAAGGTTTCGGTCGTTCCTTATTACCGAACTAAGGAAAATTTCTTTGCGAGAATGGGTTCGATAAGGGAAGTCCTTTTCGGATTTCCGGACAGTTCGAGGACCCTGTCGGAGAAAATAGACAATTTTCTCGAGACCTATCCAAACGAAAAGATAGTTCTTGCGGGATTGTCCAACGGTGCAGCATTCGTAAATGCTACCATGAACGATCTTAAGAGTGACCGAGTTCTAGCAATCGAATTCGGGGCCCCTTTTTCAAATAATGACACCAAGGGCAACAATATTCTATCGATAGTAAACAAGGAAGACGCTCTTGCCCAGGGAGCTGTCGGACCGTTGTTCATGGCGGTATTGAAGTCGCCATTCATTTACGTTTCTTCGCTCGTGCAGGGGAAGCCAATTTCCTACACCGAAGCCATAAAGATAGAGGGGCACAGCTATTCGTGGTCCGATGTCGAACCCCGGCTCACTTCTTTCATAGATACAAAGCTTAATTAAAAGAATCGGCTTGTAAAGCCGGTTTTTTTGTACTAAAATTAAAGAAATATGAGCTTTCAAAGCAAACAAAAACTACTGGTGGCATTTTCTTTTTTACTCGGCCTTGCCATTTTTATCTGGCTGGGCAAGATGATCGGGTGGGAAGAGATTGGAGACGCATTCGCCGCTTTTACCGGGTGGCAGGGACTGGCAATCGTTGTTCTTTCTTTTTTGATCGCCATCATCGGCAATTGGAGGTGGAGGGAAATATTGAAGGACGCAAAAACGGAAGTTCCTTTCTGGGATCTTTTCAAGATTTACCTCGGAGGATATTCGATGATGTATCTTCTGCCGATACTGGTCTGGGGAGGTGAAGCCTTTAGGGTTTACGGACTAACCAAGGAAAAGAAAATTCCTTGGCAGAAAACGTTTTCCTCGGTGGTCATCGAAAGGGTTCTCGAGTGGACGATGAACATCTTTGTGATATTCCTGGGGATAATTTTCTTCGTTTTATACAAATACCAAGCCCATCTTCCACCTAAAGAGATAATACTTGTCTTCGGAGTGGCTCTTTTGTTTTTTATTTTCGTCATTTCTTATTTCTATGTTAAAGCCCTAAGGAGGAAGAGCATAGTCCAGGGGTTGGTAAAGAAATTCGGAGGCCGAGAGATAGGCGACAGCCACAGCCTAATGATCGTCGAGGGTGAAATCTTCAATTTTTTCCAGTTGAACAACCCCTCTTTCCTTAAGGGAGCGCTTCTTTCCTTATTACGGGCCCTAGCAATGCAGTTTAGGGGATGGATATTGATAATCTTTCTCGGGTTTAATATTGGATTCTGGCCCTCGCTGTCGATTCTTGGATTTACATATACTTCTTCTTTAATTCCCATTCCGGCGACGCTGGGTTCGCACGAAGTGATTCAGGTATTCGCCTTTACTGCCCTGGGGATGGGGGCTTCTACGGCTACGGCGTTTACCATGATTATCAGGGCGGCGGAGATAATAGTCTCAACCCTGGGGTTAGTATTTATAATCAGAACCGGCTTCAACTTGGTGGGCGGTAAATTTTTAAACTACAATGAGGACAAACAGAATAGTTAAATATCTTATTCTTGCGGACATAGCTTTCTGGACCGGATGGGGCCTTGTCACCCCGGTCTTTGCTATTTTCATCGTCGATAAGATAGTCGGGGGGAGCGCTCTCGTCGTCGGGATAGCTACGGCCATATACTGGAGCATCCGCTCTTGCCTCATTTTCCCCATAGGGAGGCTTTTGGACGATTATAAGGGAGAAAGAGATGATTATCTTTTCATGGTTTCCGGAAGCTTCATCGCTTCCTTGATTCCTTTCGGATACCTGTTCGCTTCTTACCCCTGGCACATATATGTTCTCCAGTTTTTCTATGCTCTGGGCCTTGCCATGTCCTTGGCTGGCTGGAGATCCATATTTACGAGGAACATCGATACGACCAGGGCGCGCCGAGTGGTCTTTGGACGACGCTTCTTTAAGTTTCGGAACTGGAATAGCTGGGCTGGTGAGTGGAATTTTGGTAACCAGACTTGGATTCAACTTTTCTTTCATGATTGCCGGTTGCCTCGGGCTTCTATCGGTTATATTTCTCTTGTCCTTAAGAAAAGATATCGAGGGAGTTTTCAACCGCAGGTTCCACCGCAATGTGAGAGAAATATTCGATATATCTAACAAAGAAAAAAGATGAAGAATCGGGAAATAGCGCAAATATTGTTTGAAATTGGGGACTACCTCGAGCTCGGGGAGGTTCCTTTTAAGCCCCAGGCATACCAGAAGGCGGCCATAACGATAGACAACCTCGAAGAGGAGATTTCGGATGTTTACAAAAAGGACGGGATAAAAGGATTGGAAAAGATTCCGGGGATAGGGACATCCATCGCCGAAAAGATCGAGGAATATCTGAAGACAGGGAAGATAAAATACTTTAAGGAATTGAAGAAGTCCACTCCGGTCGATCTGGAAGAATTACTCAAAGTCGAAGGATTGGGAGGGAAGAGGATCAAGAAACTGTACAAGGAATTGGAAGTTAGAAACCTAAAAGACCTTGAGAAAGCGGCGAACGACCACAAGATAGCTCCTTTATTTAGGTTCGGAGAAAAGACGGAGAAGAATATCTTGGACGCCATACAATTCTTGAAGCAGAGCAAAGGGAGATTTTTGTTAAGGGATGTCATTCCGCAGGTCGAAAAGATAGAGGAAAGATTCAAGAAGATAGAAGGTGTCGCTCAGATGTCGGTGGCCGGTTCGACCAGAAGGAGGAAAGAAACGGTCGGAGACGTGGATTTCCTGGTAACCATAAGGAATGGAACGAGTAAGTACAAATATCTGGTCGAGAAAATAATGAATAGCTTCGTTACCATGGATGATGTCGTTAAGATTGTCGGCAAGGGAGAGACCGAAATCTTCGGTCAAGACGAGACAGGGGTTGGATATGGATTTGCGCCTCGTTCCAGAGAGTTCTTACGGCGCTGCTCTACTGTATTTCACCGGCTCGAAGGAGCATAATATCGCCCTAAGAAAGATTGCTATTAAAAAGGGATACAAATTGAACGAGTACGGATTATTTCGGGGAGAGAGGAAGATAAAGGGAGAGACGGAAGAAGAGATCTATGAGAAATTGGGGATGGAATGGATGTCTCCGGAAATCAGGGAAGACCAGGGAGAGATTGAAGCGGCAATAAAGGGCGAACTTCCGGATTTAATAGAGCTGAAGAACGTCAAAGGAGATTTCCACTGTCACAGCAATTGGAACGGCGGAGAGGATTCAATTGAAGATATGGCGGAAGAAGCAATGAGGCTGGGCTATGAGTATCTGGGAATTTCCGACCATACTAAATACCTGAAGATAGAGAACGGGTTGGATGAGAAGAAGCTATTGGAGCAGAGGAAACACATAAAGAAAATTAATAAGCAATTTGAGAAAGAGGGAAAGAGGTTTAGGGTACTCCAAGGGTGCGAAGCGAACATCCTAAACGACGGATCATTGGACATTTCAGACGATGTTTTGTCTCAGCTTGACTATGTCTGCGCTGGGGTGCATTCGAGCTTGAAAATGGGGAAAAGGGAGATGACGGATAGAATTATCAAGGCCATAAACAACCCGAATGTGGACATTTTGAACCATCCGACTGGCCAAATTCTTCAGAAGCGGGAAAGCTTTAATGTCGACCTGGACAAGGTCTTCAGGGAGGCTTTGAAGTACAATGTAGTCTTGGAGATAAACGCCTCAGAGAGGGCAGATTTGAGCGCTATAAACGCAAGGAAAGCGAGGGATATGGGCATAAAATTGGTCATTTGCACCGATTCCCATTCCAGGCATCAGATGCAGGGAATGAAGTTTGGAATTTGGCAGGCGAGGAGGGGCTGGGTGGAGAAGGGAGACGTTTTGAATGCCCTTACTTTGAGTAAATTAAAATTCAGAAGAAATGGCTAAAAAATACAAATGCCTAGTTCTTCTTTCTGGAGGATTGGATTCGATGCTTTCGGCGAAGATTCTAAAAGAACAGGGGATAGAGGTCACCCCTGTCTGTTTTCAGAGTTATTTTTTCGGATGCAAGAATGCGGAAAAATCGGCCAAACAGATTGGATTAAAATTAAGGGTAGTGGATTTTTCTAAAGAACATTTGAAAGTGTTAAAAAGCCCGAAGTACGGGCGAGGGAGCGCTATTAATCCCTGCATCGATTGCCATTTGCTTATGTTAAAAACCGCCAAGAAGATAATGAAGAAGGAGGGATACGATTTCATAGCCACCGGAGAAGTTCTGGGGCAAAGGCCTTTTTCCCAGAACAAAGGAGCTTTAGAGTTGATTGAAAGAAAAGCTGGGCTCAAAGGAGTGATAGTTAGGCCCTTGTCGCTTCGACTTCTTATTGAAACCATCCCCGAGAAGAAGGGAATGATTAAAAGAGATAACTTTTATTCCATCAAAGGCAAATCAAGGAACAAGCAGATTGAATTGACGAAGAAATTTGGAATTAAAGAATATGCAAGCCCAGCCGGGGGATGTATCTTAACCGACAAGAATTATTCTTTTAATCTCGTCGAATTGTTCAAAAGGAACTCCAAATCTTCTGGAGAAGATTGCCAATTGTTAAGGATGGGAAGAATATTTTGGGAGAAAGATTTACTTGTGATTGTCGCAAGGAACGAGAATGAGTCGAACAGCTTAACTGAAAAAAAGAAGAAGGGCGATGTGGTGTTGGAGCCCATCAATTTTGCCGGACCAACAGTTCTGGTTCGTAAATACAAAAAATCATCCCGGAAAGGGATGATTCGTTTGGGAACGAACTTTCTTGTTAGATATAGCAAGAACGTTCCTGAAGATTTTGTGGTTAGGCCTTTGCAGTTTCCAAGACCTTGATAAATATCTCGGGGTTGTTGTTGGCCAAGTCGGATAGGATTTTTCTGTCTAATTCGATGCCGTGCTTCTTTAGGGCGGCGATGAATTTGCTGTAAGTGGTTCCGTTCTCCCTGCAGACGGCGTTAATCTGGATCTGCCATAGCTGCCTCTTCTCACGCTTTTTCACTTTCCTGTCCCTTGTTGCGTATGACCAAGCTTTCATCAAAGCCTGCTTGGCCAAGGTGAACTTGGAATTCCTGTGGAACTTGAATCCTTTCGCCTGCGAGATTATATTCTTCCTCCTTTTGTGGGCGGCTACGCCCCTTTTTACTCTTACCATATGTTTATTTTCCTAATAATTTCTTGATCTTCTTCGCTTCGGACGGGGACATTTCGACGAGCTTCTTTAGGCCCCTTTTCTTCTTACTAGACTTCTTGCTTAAAAGATGGTCCTGACCTACTGCTCTCCTCATCACCTTTCCCGACTTCGTTATTTTGAATCTCTTTACTAGAGATTTTCTTGTTTTTGCTTTCATGTTACTTTTTTGAAATAATCATTGATAATCCTCTGGGTTCTTTTTTCAGCTCCCTGTCTATTTTTACTTCCATTTTAGCCTTTAGCGTTTCCATGAATTTGTTTACTTTCTGGATTCCCACGTCGGACAATTGTTTTTCCCTTCCCCTTAGCCTCAGGTCGACGTTTACCTTGTCGCCCTTGTTCAGGAACTTTTCCGCGGCCATGGCTCTCGTATTGATGTCGTTGTCGGAAATATTGAAGGTCAGCCTTATGTTTTTCGTTTCCGAATGCTTGCTTCCGGCGATGTTCTTCCTTTCCTTCTTCTTTAAGGCGTAGAGGTATTTGCCGTATTCGCCGAGCTTGCATATTGGAGGCGTCACCTTTTCCGTGACCATTATGAGGTCAAGATTCCTTTCCCTTGCCATTGTCAATGCGGTCGACAATGGAAAAACGCCCATCTGCTGGCCGTCTTCTCCGACCAATCTGACTTCTTCCGCCCTTATTTGGTTGTTTATTAATGGTTTATTCAATTTGCTTAAATGTGGAGGTGGCGAGTAATGAGCTCGCGTCCAAACGTTATCCCTTAATAATTCTACAAGCTTATTCCGGTCTGGTTTACAAGTATAAAGCTCAAGGCCGGAAAGAATGCTTTAAACTCGGATCCGTAAATTGGCAAGGCTCTCCGGATCATTTGAGCAGTGCCTTTTCTCGCTGTTTTTACGCCCTGCCTTGATTAGCGAGAATCCTCAAGGAGGACGGCATTAAGCGTAAGCTAATGCGGGTTGTTCAAATAAGTTGGCACTTGATTTGATTTCTCCAAGTTTTACGAGATTAGAGAATACTCGGCTTGCATATTAACTTCAAACATTTGTCGAAGCGAATTCACCCCCTGGTTTTCATTTCTTCCCTTATTTTCCTTTCTATGTCTTTTTTCTTCAAAGACTCTCTCTTGTCAAACTTCTTCTTTCCTTTGGCTAGGCCGAATCCAAGCTTGATTTTGTGTTTCTTAGTATAAACCGAAAGTGGCACTAAAGTCAAGCCTTTTTCATTGGTTTTACCCAAGAGATAATTGAGTTCTTCCTTGTTCAGCAATAGCTTCCTGTCCCGTCTCGGGTCGTAGCTTTTGGGGGCATTGTAGGGCTGGTAAGGGGGGATATTGCCCCCGATCCAGAAGGCCTCTATGGCTCCTCCCTTATTTTGTTTTATAAGTATATAGGTTCCGGATAGAGAAGTACTTCTCGTCCTTAGGGATTTGACTTCCTGGCCATTCAACGCCAAACCGGCCTCGAACTTTTCGAGTATTTCGTAGTCGAAATATGCTTTTTTATTGTCGGCAATGTTCATAAGCGTATATTATATGATTTTCCCTAAAAATGAAAGAATGTGGGTGTTTTTCCATTCTTGACTTATAGCATTACATAATTTAAGCTTAGCTTATCATGGACATCAACAAAACAAATACTTTGAGTAAGAATGCGATAATAGGGGCGGCAGCAATCATCATTGCCGCTTTATTATGGAGCCTGGACGGAGTTTTTATCAGGCCGAAATTATATGCGCTTGATGCGGGCCTAGTCGTCTTCCTCGAGCACTTTCTGGGATTTATAGTATTAAGCCCGTTCGTCTTTTTCAATTGGAAAAAAATTAGGGCTCTGCAACTAAAAGACTGGTCGGCGATGCTGTGGGTTTGCTTCTTTGGCGGGGCATTGGGAACAGTAATGATTACCAAGGCCTTTTTTGCCGCTGTCGACGGCCAGGTGACTTTTGCTACGGTGGTTTTGTTGCAGAAGCTCCAGCCGGTATTTGCGCTTCTATTGGCCAGACTGATCTTGGGAGAAAAGCTGAGTAAGCGTTTCTATTACTGGGCAGTCGTAGCCGTTGTTGCGGCCTACTTTCTGGCGTTCGGCAAGAGTGGCCTTGATCTGCACGGAGTTAACCTGTTTCATAGCGCCGCCTGGCTTGCTTTTGTCGCCGCCTTTGCATTTGGATCTTCCACGGTTTTCGGCAAGCGAGTCGTTAATCATTTAAACTTCCAGTCGACGACAGCCTTGCGCTTCGGCATAACATCGATCCTTATGCTTATCTTCGTCTTGTTTACTTTGCACGGACTGCCCTTGGCCCAGATAACCACCTTCCAGTGGGTACTATTTTTGATAATCGTCTTTACTAGTGGGGCGGCGGCTATGTATATCTATTACTTCGGCCTGAAGAGAGTCACCGCCTCAGTGTCTTCAATCTGTGAACTGGCTTGGCCTTTGTCGGCCGTTTTTCTTGATTATATTTTGAACGGCAATACCTTGAACACCATTCAGATCATTGCAGCAATCGTCTTATTGGTTTGTTTTTACGGCGTGGTTAACGAGGGAAATGCCAGGGAATTCACTTTTAAGGCTAGGGTCATATCTGGTAAGGGGCGAGGAAAGGGACTCGGGTTCCCGACCGCCAACCTTGATGCAACCGGAATAGATCTGAGCCACGGAGTTTACTTAGCCGAAGTCGAGGTCAAGGAGAAATTATACAAAGGGCTGTTGCACTTCGGATTCAAGGAAACGTTTGAGGAAGATCCATCCCTGGAAATTTTCATCAAGGGCTTGTCGGCCGATATTTACGGCGATGAAGTGAGGATCCGAGTTCTTAGGAAGATACGCGAGGTCAAGAAGTTCGACAATCCCGAAGAGTTGCAGAAGCAGATCGAGGCGGACGTCAGAGAAAGCCTTTCCGAATGATGAATTTCATATTTCTCCCATTTTTTGCTAATATGAAGACATGGATATCAGGGAAGAGATAATAAAAGAAACAGCCAAAGCATTAAAAAGTCTTAAGACGGAAGGCGATTTTCCGATTAAGGTCTTAAGGCCCAAGGAATCATCCTTCGGCGACTATTCGATATCCGTTGCCATGGAATTAGGGAAGAAGAATGGTGGGAATCCCATGGAAATAGCGGAGAAAATAAGGGATTCTGTAAAAAGTACATATTTCTCCAAGATAGAAGCGGTTAAGCCGGGATTCATTAACTTTTTCGTTTCAAAGGATATCCTTTTAAAAGAAATCAATAAGGTCTTGAAAGAAAAGGAAAAATTCGGGAGTCTGCCTGCTAAGAAGCAGAAAGTCCAGGTTGAATTTATTTCCGCCAATCCCACCGGCCCCTTGACCGTGGGGAACGGGAGAGGAGGTCCTTACGGGGACGTTCTCGCCAATATTTTGAGTCGAGCAGGATTCAAGGTTGAGAAAGCATATTACGTCAATGATTACGGGAACCAGATACTTTCTTTGGGCCATTCGGTCTTAAAGGATGCCGAAGCCAAGTATTCGGGAGAATACATTAATGAATTAGCCTTGCGTATAAAAGAGAAGGATCCTTATCTTGTCGGGAAAGAGGCCTCGAAGATCGTCTTAGAAGAAATGATCAAGAAAACTGTCGGAAGATTGAATATCAGGTTCGACGAATGGTTTTCGGAAACTTTTCTGTATGATTCTGGCGCGGTTGATAGAACAATCGAATTCTTGAAGAAAAAAGGATTCACCTATGAATCCGAAGGAGCTTTGTGGTTCAAAGCGACTATGTTCGGAGACAAGAGGGACAGGGTGCTCGTGAAATCAGACGGGACCAAGACTTATCTTGCCGGAGATATTGCTTACCACAGGAACAAGTTCGAGAAGCAGAATTTCGATAAGGCCATAAATGTCTGGGGTGCTGATCACTTTGGAGATGTTGCCGGGCTCAAGGCTGGAGTGGACGCCTTGGGACACAAAGACAAACTCGATGTCG
Organism: uncultured bacterium; assembly: GCA_963807465.1. Classification (GTDB taxonomy): domain Bacteria; phylum Patescibacteriota; class Minisyncoccia; order Minisyncoccales; family Minisyncoccaceae; genus CAWECB01. Next base: position 110,911 of record CAWECB010000003.1, on the reverse strand, counting down.
TTTTGCTCCAATTCGTCACCGTGATGAAAGACGGCAAGCCGGTGAAGATGTCGAAAAGGATGGGAACGGTCGTATTGATGGATGACCTCTTGGATGAACTGGCTCCCGATGTTATCCGCTTCTTCTTCCTTATGAAATCGGCCAATACTCATCTTAACTTCGATATGAACCTTGCCAAAGAGCAGTCGGAAAAGAACCCTGTCTTTTATATCCAGTACGCCCATGCGAGGATAATGAGTATTCTAAGGAATGCAGGAGTTTCGAAAGTTGAGAAGATAAAAAACACGGGAAAGCTTGAATACGAGAAGGAGATTGAACTCATGAAGCAGATATTGAAATTGCCGGAGATAGTCGAAGATACGGCCAAAGATTACGAAACCCAGAGGGTTCCGCAGTATGCAATAGACCTAGCCACCTCCTTCCACCAGTTTTACAACGAATGTCATGTCTTAGTTGATGATCCGGAATTGAAAGAAGCGAGGCTCGGTCTGGTTTATGCTACGAAGATAGCTTTAAAGAATACATTGGATCTGATGGGGGTTTCGGCTCCCGAAGAGATGTAGTTCCTACTCATGGTGTGGCATGAAAACTTTTAAAGAAAAAGTAAAGGATGTTGTTAAAAAGATTCCCAAAGGGAAGACGATGACTTATTCCGAAGTTGCGGAAAAAGCGGGAAGTCCCAAAGCTTTTAGGGCGGTTGGGAATATTTTGAACAAGAATTACGATTCTTCTATTCCTTGCCATAGAGTTATTCTTTCCGACGGAAGTATCGGAGGGTATAATAGAGGAACCAAGAAGAAAGAGGAACTATTAAAGAAAGAAAATACAATACAGGAAACTATTATCCATTATTAATACAGATGTCCAACGTGTTTATATTCTAAATAATTGGTTCAAGAGGCCAGAGTATAAAGATGTTCTAAACTACATTATTTCAATAAACGGCTATTCCTGTTATTTTAATTATTTGCCATTATATAAAATAGGATTGCCAGTTCCAAAATAATTAGAACATTGGACGTAGGCAAAGTGTAGTCTTTTAGACTACACTTTTTCTATTTTTTGAGCTATTATGGGGGTACAATTTAATAGCGGGCCTAAACCTTTGAGAAATCAGGGGCACGGCTAATAGTCCGAAACGCATAAAGAACCCATCGCAGGGTTGCGTTTCGGCCATATCGGGAAACCGGTATGAGTGGCTTCGGCCACTACCTGTGGTGGGCTTTTTGTATCTACGCCACAGGTTAAGGTTATCGGTCGGCGTAACCTACAATTAGTTAATTATTTTAAAAATATGCAAGAAAATCGGAAATTTCGCCGTAAGGTACACAACGCCTCATGGAAAAGGATTCTGGGCGGTTGGACCTAAACTATAATTACTATGAAAAAATTATTATATTTATTAAGTTTTATTATTATAGTTATATGTTTTTTGTTGGTTATAAACCATTACTTCTTTGACATTATTAGGAATTGTCAAATAGTTAACGGTAATAATCATATTTATAAAGGGCAATGTCTTCCAGAAGGATATAGGCCGGATTTAGTTAAATTGTCTGAAAGGGCAAGCTGGCTTACTACGGTACAGTATATGACGCCAATAGCGAAGGATGCTATTGAAAGAATGATTACAGATGCCGAAAAAGACGGAATGTGTTTGGTTGTTGCTTCCGGATATAGGTCTCAAGAAGAACAAGGAAAGCTCTACTTAGAAGATACAACTGGGATGACTGCAAAATCTGGAGAAAGTGAACATCAAACAGGGTTAGCTGCTGACATAGTAGCCTGTCCCATGAGAAATGGCAAAAGAGATGATTCGGTTGAAAGATTAGAGCTTAAAAAACCTCTTAAAGAATTACCAGAATATCAATGGTTGCTTGAAAATGCTTCAAAATATGGTTTTGAACAAAGTTTCAGAGTAGACAACCAAAACCTTACTGGTTATCCAGATGAAGATTGGCATTGGAAATTGATAGTCAAATGATTTCCTCAAAACGAAGCCTTAAAATGCCCCGAGAGATAAAAAATGATTGTTTGGGGTAGTGAGGAAGTACTGTAAACCAAAAAACGGGGGCCAAAGGATTTGCCCACCGCAAAAGAATACTACAATATCGCCGGAAAAGAAGTAAAACGAAGCCGGATTAACAAAAGTCAGCATCAGAGCGGCCATATCCGGCGATTCAGCTCCTCTTCCCCTGATTTCATCTTTTAACTCTGTTTTTAGCTGCGAGATAGAATCATGCCACAGTCGTTATTTTCCCACTCCTCTTCTACCTCAAACTTAGAACGCATAAACAAGTCTGTAATAAATGGATCATTCGGACACTCTTTAAGAAGTTCTAGGGATTTATTTGCTGCTTCTATACTTGATAGGATTTTCTTTAAATCTCGCGCAAATGACACCTGTTTTTCTTTTGATATCTCTTTCCCCCCTGAAAAGGTTCGTAAAATAATGACTTGCGACATCAACATGTATATTACTTGAAGCAACATGTAAGTATCTTTTATTAAGGCTCCGTTGGATTCGCGGTAAAAGCTTGTGGCCTTGGCTTGAGTCTGTAGGTTTTTTTCGGATGATTTTTCCCCTCCCGACGAATCCAGATCAAAGCTTCTGATAATCTCCTCAGCTTCTTCTCCTCTATGGTTGCTGTCATTTAGACTGGATTTAAAGGCTTTAAATCTTTCTTTACCGTCAAGGTTGTCATATATATTCTTCATCTTTCTTCCAGATACTGCATCTGCTATTTTTTTATATCTAGTGTAAGTTTCATCTTGTTCCAACGCTTTCATGGAGGTGTTGATTAGATAACACAAAGAATTAGCTTTCTGTTCCGATATCTCGCTATTACTTAATTCAGTTACCGTTTTATTAAGCAAACCTATTGCATCTCTGTTGTTGTTAATCTTTATCGCGCTTGCGTCCTCCGGTTGCTCCACTTGTCCAATGAGGTCCCCTCTGATTTTTATAATCTCAGGATCCTGAGAGTGATAGAAACAAAAATCACTGCCGACGAGAGCATTACCCCCACACTGCTGATTATTTAATCCTATAAATTTGCATTGCATATTATTATGTGTATATTCTCTAACTAGCTTAAGTAAGCTAATCAAATTTTATGCCCATTATTTTAAATTTAATTAATATGTCGAACAAGCCAAAGGAGTTGTGGAAAATTTCCGCAACTTCTGTATTTCTCTTGTATTTTTGGAAAAACCAAGAAATAGCGGAATAATTCCGATACTTCCCGGATCTTCTTTAGTTGTTCTATCGAGATTCTGGGAATGTCGACCAAATAATATCCTTATTTGGTTGTTCGCCCATATCTTATTCTTCTGAAACATCCCTGTCAATACTCCCTAACCAGATGGAGATTTTAAATTGCTTTAAATATTAAAATCTGCTATTTTTAACCCATGGAAACCAATCTGAAAAACAGGTATTTTTTTCTTAGGCATGGGCAGAATATCCATCAGACGGAAAAGAAAAATGTCGTCTACTGCTGGCCGGACGACACCCCTCCTTGCTCTCTCATAAAAGAAGGCATAGAGGAAGCAGAAAAAGCCGGAGAAATGTTGAAAGATAGGCAAATCGACTATATTTTTTCATCCGATATCCTCCGTTGCCGGGAAACAGCAAAAATAGCGGTGGGAGTTATGGGATTCGATCCGAACAAGATCATATACGATGTAAGGCTAAGAGACTTGAACTGGGGAGACTTCGGAGGGAAAACCAAGGAAGAATACTGGAATTTCTACAATAACGACAGGATGAAAGCATTCGAAACCCCCACTCCAAACGGAGAATCATGGAACCAATTAAGGCAAAGGATGATAGACGTTTTTAATGAAATTGAAAACAACCATCAAAACAAGAACATTCTTATCGTTTCCCATGGAGACGGCCTGTGGCTACTCGAGAGATATATAAAAGGAACAGACGATAAGACGCTTGTAGAAAAAAGGAAACAAATGATGATTCAGCCCGGAGAATTAAGAGAAATACATGAATAGAGAAGGGAAAATATTAGAATTCTGGGAAAAGGAAGACATTTTCCGTAAATCCATAGAGAACAGGAAAGATTCTCCGTTTTTCAGCTTCTACGACGGCCCTCCTTTCGCCACGGGAAAGCCCCACTACGGTCACATCCTCGCAACCACGATCAAGGATGCGGTTTTGAGGTATTGGACCATGAGAGGCTACCAGGTCCCGAGAAGAGTGGGTTGGGACTGCCACGGATTGCCTATAGAAAACCTAATTGAGAGGGAACTGGGAATCAAGAACAAGAAAGAGATTGAAGAAATGGGAATTGAGAAATTCAACGACGCCTGCAGGAGCTCTGTCTTCGCCTGCGTCGATGATTTCCAGAAGACTTTGCAGAGGGTGGGCAGATGGGCTGATTATAATGATGCCTATGCGACACTAGAAAACAACTACATTGAATCGGTCTGGTGGGTTTTGAAGCAATTATGGAATGAAAAGCTAGTAACAAGGAATTACAGGGTTTCCCCGTTTTGTCCGAGATGCAGCACCACTCTTTCCAACTTTGAAGTCAATCAGGGATACAAGGAAGTAAAGGACAAATCCATCTACGTCAAATTCAAGATCAAAGACGGAGAAAGATTCGAAGACGCATATTTTCTCGTCTGGACCACAACTCCCTGGACCTTGCCCGGTAATGTTGCTTTGGCTGTAAACAAGGACTTGGAATACAGCCATATAAAGACAGAGAACAATAAAGAATACGTCCTGGCAACGGAAAGATTATTCATCATTGAAGAACAATACAAGACATTGAAGAGATTCAAAGGAAAAGAGCTCGCGGGATTGAGATACGAACCCATGTTCGATTATCTGAAGAAAGAAAAGCCGGATAACCTCAAGAATGCTTACCAGGTATTGCCCGGAGAATTTGTTTCCGCCGAAGATGGTACGGGAATAGTGCATCTGAACCCCATGTACGGTGAAGACGATTTCAATATGGGAAAGGAATACGAATTACCTTTCTTCCATACTGTCGATACCTTGGGGAATTTCAAGAAGGAAGTAAGTGATTTCAAAGGAGAATTCGTTAAGGAGGCGGATCACAAGATAATACAGAATCTGAAAGAAAGGGACATTCTTTACAAAGAAGAATTGGTGACCCATGAGTATCCTTTCTGCTGGAGGTGCGACTCTCCCTTGCTATACTATGCTATCGAAAGCTGGTACGTTTTGGTTACCGAAATCAAAGACAGGTTAATAAAGAACAACGAAAGGATCCACTGGGTTCCCGAGCATGTCAAAGAAGGAAGGTTCGGCAAATGGCTCGAAGGAGCCAAAGACTGGGATATTTCTAGGAGCAGGTTCTGGGGCGCTCCCATTAATATCTGGCAATGCGAGGAATGCGATGAAAAGGTTTGCATCGGCAGCGTGAAAGAACTCAAGGAACTGGCAATCAAGGATTATGATTTGAAAGACCTCCACCGTCCATATATCGATGAGGTGAAATTGAAATGCCACAAATGTGGTAAAGAAATGAAGAGGACTCCGGAAGTATTCGACTGCTGGTTTGAATCCGGGGCCATGCCTTATGCCCAATGGCATTATCCTTTCGAAAACAAGGAACTGGTTGAAAAGACTTATCCGGCTGATTTTATTGCCGAGGGGCTGGATCAGACGAGGGGCTGGTTTTACACCCTCCATGTTTTGGCAACGGCTTTAACCATTAAAGATTTAGGATTAGGCAAGAGCCACCCGGCCTTTAAGAACGTCATCGTCAACGGCTTGGTTTTGGACGACAAGGGAAGGAAGTTAAGCAAGAAACTGAAGAACTATCCCGACCCCGCTGAAATGTTCAATTCATTCGGAGCCGATTCGTTAAGGTATTTTCTTCTGGCTTCGACTTCGATCGGAGAAGATTACAGATTCTCAAAAGACAAGGTCAAGGAATATTGGAGGAAAATCATATCGGGGCTCGACAATTGCTTTGTTTTCTTCGAGACATACAAAGGAAAAGAATTCTCGGACAAGATTCCCCAGACCGACAACCTCCTCGACAGATGGATATTGAGTAAGACCGAAGGATTAAACAGGGACGTCATCAAATGGATGGACAAATATGAACTGACCAAAGCGACGAGGCTGTTTACCGATTTCATCGACGATTTGAGTAACTGGTATATCAGGAGATCGAGGAGAAGGTTCCAGAAGCCGGAAACGAAAAAAGAAAAGGAAGAAGCGACTGCTACCCTGTATTACGTATTATTCAAGTTAAGCAAATTGATGGCTCCTTTTACCCCTTTTATTACCGAGGAAATATATCTGAAACTGAAAAAAGAGGGGATGATAAGCGTGCACTTGTGCGACTATCCGGAAGAAAGGAAAGACTTGATCGATAGCAAGCTGGAAGAAGAGATGAGCGAAGCGAGGGATATCGTCAATTTAGCTTTAGCCGAAAGGTCAAAGCAGGGGATAAAAGTAAGGCAGGCATTATCATCTTTAAAAGTAAAAGAAGCAAAGACCAAGTTAAGAGATAAAGAAGAGTTAATAGAATTAATTAAAGACGAGGTTAATGTTAAAGAAGTCTTGTTCGATAATAATCTTACGAGCCCTGTCGAATTGGATACTGTCATTACCCCAGAATTAAAAGAAGAAGGATTGGTAAGGGAGATTATAAGGCAGATACAGCAGATGAGGAAGGATGCCAAGTTCAGCCCGGATGACAGGATAAAGATAGGCTACCAAAAACTTGAATTCTTTGATAAAATAATAGAAAGGAACAAAGAGAATATCTTAAGCGAAGTTTTGGCTGAAGACTTCTTCGTTCCCGAACCGGAAGAAGAGTTCGACTTATCGAGAGAAGTCGAAGTGAACGAGTACAAAATATTCCTGGGAATTAAAAAAGTAAATTAACGCATGGAAGATTTTTCATCAAATGAACCTATAGGGCCAATAGAGGGTCCCCCTAAGAGCGGAGAGGGCGAAGAGAATCCTTTTATCGAAGGGCCCGACAGCTTCAAGGGCAGAGCAAATCCCTCTTTGACGAGGCCAGCCTTTACGCCGAAAAAGGAAATAATTAAGGAGCAAAAAAGTTCCGGCCCCCCTTCACCATTCAAGGGTGGCTACGGTGTCGCCGAAACAAGGAAGATGCTGTATGCAATTGGAAGGAAGGGAGGATACAAGGATTATGCTTCGGAGTTAAGGTCGCCGGTTAGGCAGAAATTATTAAAGTTGAGAGAAGAGTTTTTCCCCAAGGGACACCTGTATGTCAAAAAACAGGAATTGCAGTATAAGATAAACCACCTGAAAAGGGATATGCCCAGCATGGCAAGCAAGGATCCCGCCGGGCACATAGCAGCTACCAATTTCTTGAAAGAAATTAATGAAAAATTAGGCTTAAAATGAAAAAAAGAACAATAGCAATCTTAACCTTGATATTCTTGGCATTCATAGCCCTCTCTATTTTTTCATGGGAGAGGATGTCTTTTAGTAAACAGATTTTAAAGATCGAGATACTGGGTCCGGACAGAGCGACGGTCGGGGACAGCGTTGAATACGTCGTCAAATTGAAGAACAACGGAAGTATTAGGCTACAGAATCCGGAGCTGACTTTCGAGTATCCGGACAATTCTATTCTTGAAAACAACGAGCCGAAGATAAAGATAATGAGCTCGCAAGATTTGGGCGGAGATATCTATCCCGGAGAAGAAAGAACCTTCAAGTTCGACACGAGGTTATTGGGCCAGGAGAACGATACCAAGACGGCCAAAGCCAGTGTTTCGTTCGAGCCTGAGAACCTGAAGAGCCGAAGCGAAGTTTCGACTACATTCACTACGATATTGGGGACCATACCGTTGGATCTTTCGATAGACGTTCCCAATCAGGCCGAGGGGGGAAAGGCCTTGACCTTGAAAGTCAATTATTCCTCGAACGTTACATATCCCCTTCAAGATCTTACTTGTTACGTCGATTATCCGAGTGATTTCGAGTTTTTGTACGGGCAGCCGCAGGGGGTGGATAATACGCAGTGGGACATACCCATCTTGAACGAATCGGATTCGGGAATGATACAAATTTCGGGAATCATCAACGGACAGTCGATGGATCAGAAGGTTTTCAAGGCCAGGATTGGAATCTGGCAGGACGGAAATTTCGTGGTCTTGAAAGAAGTGGTCAAGGGGGTGCAGATAATCGCTCCCTCAGTATTGATTACTCAGGAGATAAACAATGATAGTAATTACGTCGCCACGCCCGGAGACCAGTTGCATTATGTGGTCACCTTCAGGAATGTGGGAGAAGCCGGGCTCAAAAACATGACCTTAATTACCCGACTTGATGGAACCGGATTGGATCTAAACTCGATTAAGGCTCCGGAGGGAACCTTCCAGACGGGGGATAACTCGATTGTCTGGGACGGAAGCAAGGTGGCGGAACTCCAATACCTTGATGTCGGGCAAGTGGGAACGGTTGAATTCTGGGTCAACCTAAAAGATCAATGGCCGATGAAGACCCTGGCTGATAAGAATCCCATCATAAGGAATAGGATAAGCCTCGGAGGAGCGAGCCAGGATTTCTTGACCAAGATTAACACGGCCATTTCCGCCGACCAGCAGATATATCCGGGAAACAAATATTTTAACAATACCGGACCATATCCTTTAGTGGCTAACCAGAAGACATATCTGACAGTCGAGTGGAAGGCAAGTAATTCATACAATGATGTCGAGAATGCCAAGATGACGACAGTTCTGCCCGACAACGTAACTTACGAAGGCAAAACCTATCCCGACAAAGTAGATATTACCTTCGATCCAGATACGAGCGAGGTTACCTGCAACATGGGGAGCCTGCCCGCCGGTTCGGGAAGTATAAACGATGCCAAGATATGTGCTTTCCAGATTTCGGTCGATCCCGAGGTGGTCGACCAGCCCGTATTCCTTCTCGGAGCGGCGCAATTGTCGGGAACAGACCAGTGGACTAGCAAGCAATTGCTCGCAAAGACCGACAACGTTTACGGAGACGTTCAGAAATAATCAATCAACAACATGGACTATAGGGCGAGGAATATAGAGATGCTCTTTAGGGGGCTGGCAGTCTTGGTAGTTTTCGGCATTTCTTGTTCCATTCCTCTGGTAGTATCCAAGATGGTCCTGGGTGCGGCAAATGATGCAGTCATTAGGATCGATATGAACGATCTTCGGAATTGGGCCAAGGTCTATGAATTGAATAACGGTAATTACGTCGGTCTTAAAGATAGCAGGGATATAAAGAGGACGGAAGACAATATCAAGTTGCAGGGAAGTAACCTTTTCCTATTTGAAAACGCAACTGATTATTGCGCCAAATCTAAATTGAGAAACGGATTCTGGTGCATTGACGATTCGGGATACGCCGGGAGTGGCTATTTGAATTGTGAGGATGGTCACTATAGTTGCCGCTAGGCCGTATAATCTTGGCTTATTCCCCGTTTTCTGTTAATATTCAAATATATGGAAAACGGATTTGAAAAAATAGTATCGTTCGCGAAAAGGAAGGGATTCGTCTTCCAGTCTTCGGATATTTACGGCGGATTGGGCGGATTTTACGACTTCGGACCTTTAGGAGTCGAACTCAAAAAGAACATCAAGGAATCATGGTGGAAATTCATGGTCCAAAACAGAGAAGATATCCTCGGTCTCGACAGTTCAATAATTATAAATCCTAAAGCCTGGGAAGCTTCCGGCCACACAAGCAATTTCACGGATCCTCTATCCGAATGCACCGGCTGTCATAAGAGATTCAGGGCCGATCATTTGGATAATCCAAACGAATGCCCGGAATGCGGATGCAAGATGATGGCGCCGAGGAACTTCAATCTCATGTTCAGAACCTTTATCGGTCCAGTGGAGGACAACGCTTCGATCGCATACCTAAGGCCCGAAACGGCCCAGGGAATTTTCCTTAACTACAAAAATATCATTGATACGCAGAGGGTCAAGCTTCCTTTCGGCATCGCCCAGATAGGGAAGGCGTTTAGGAATGAAATTACTCCCGGCAACTTCATCTTTAGGATGAGGGAGTTCGAGCAGATGGAAATGGAATATTTCGTCCACCCGGGAACCGAAGATGAGGAATTCTTCGATAATTGGGTTGATGAGAGGATGAGATGGTATGTTGAAGTATTGGGAATCAAGAAAGAAAATTTAAGGGCCAGGAAGCATGACAAGGAAGAATTGGCTCATTATGCCAAGGGTTGCGTTGACATCGAATACAAATTCCCCATCGGCTGGTCGGAAATAGAGGGGATTGCAAGCAGAAGCGATTACGACTTGAAACAGCATCAGAAATTCTCCGGAGTTGACCTTACGTATTTTGACGAACAAACCAAAGAGAGATTTATTCCTTATGTTATCGAACCGTCCTGTGGAGTCGAAAGAGTATTCCTCGCCGTTTTATGCGATGCCTATGAAGAAATAGAAGGAGGAAGGACCACCACCACCGAATCGACCAAGGAGATTGAGACGCTCTTAAGGATTGATAAGAAGCTTGCTCCGGTTAAAATCGCTATCCTTCCTCTGGTCAAGAATAAAGAAGACATTACTAATAAGGCCAGGGAGGTCTACGAAATGTTAAAGAAGAATTTCGCTTGCGAATACGATGAAGTGGGAGCGATTGGCAGGAGATACAGGAGACATGACGAAATCGGCACTCCCTTCGCCGTCACGATCGATTTCGACACCCTTACCAATGACGATGTCACCGTAAGGAACAGGGACACCATGAAGCAGATAAGGGTCAAGATAGAAAATTTGGTCCAGATATTAAAAGAGGCAATATATGAGAATTAAGATTCCGTATACGCTTAGAGTATTGTTTCCCATTGTCGGCTGGGGGCTTCTTTGCGCAGCCTTCGCCTACTTCCTCGTTCTCGTGATGGCTCCTTTCAAGGAGACAGGAGCCAAAGGGGCCTTTAGTGTAGCCTTGCCTTTATTCATTTTGATGGTTCTCATCTTGATGGTCATAAGATACGGCGGGGCGGGATTCTGGGGAACGAGAGATATCAAGACCATCAACAGGAACTTGGATGAGAAAGGATTGAAGAACGGGATTTCCACGGAAGAAGTGGAGAAGACTTTTTATGCCATGGTTTCTCTGTGTAAAGAAACCCTACCCAATAGTCTTATTGCTGGAATAACATTAATCGTCCTCGTGCTTTTTACGGTTTGGATCAACGGTACGTCTGTTTATGACGCCCTGGTCATTGCCATAGCCGGTTTACTGGCCTTGTTTTTCATGACGGCCTTCGCCAGCTTTTTCTGCCAGCAGTCGATGTTTCCCATGCTCAAGGAGTGTAGAAGGATTTTAGTCGAAAGGAACGAGAAGATAGAGGATGTCGAACTATCGGGAATAGGCACCAAGTTCTATTTCCTTTTCCTCGTGCCCTTTATCACAGTCTTGATTGTTCTCGCCTGTATCTATCCAGTCCAGTCGAACATCATTACGATTTCCATGATCGGACTTGTCATGACTTTCATCATCAACCAGATACTATTCTCCTATCTTTCGGATTCTTTCTTTGAGATAGAGAGTTTTGCCACGGAACTGCCTAAGGGAGAAAGGGCCATATTCACGACCGGCAGTCTCGACAAGGAATTTGTTAATATGGCCGAGAATTTAAACAAGGCTTCGGAACAAATCTATATTTCGAGGAGAGACTCGGAGAGGTCGAAGGAAGAGCTTGAGAAAAGAGTGGCGGAATTGGAAAAGTTCTTCAACCTTACCTTAAATAGGGAGATGAAGATGGTCGAGCTTAAAAAAGAGATTAAAGAATTAAAAGGAGAAGATGTTTTCAAAAACAACGCTTAAAAATGGTTTGAGGATTATCACTGTTCCGCAGAAGGAAACTAAAGCGACTACGGTTTTGGTAATGGTCAAGACTGGTTCGAAATACGAAGAAAGGGAGATTTCGGGGATTTCGCATTTCTTGGAGCATATGCTTTTCAAGGGAACGAAGAAGAGGAAAAAGCCAATGGACGTCGCTGAAGTGTTAGACAAGGTTGGAGGGGATTACAACGCTTTTACCGGTGAAGAATATACGGGATATTACGCCAAAGTCGATGCCACTCATTTCGATATTGCCCTGGATTGGGTTTCGGACATATTCTTAAGTTCGAAGATTCCCGCGGAAGAAATAGAGAAGGAAAGAGGGGTTATCATCGAAGAAATAAATATGTACATGGATAATCCCATGATGTACATAGACGAATTATGGAAGACGGTCTTATACGGAGACCAGCCGGCTGGCTGGGATACGGCTGGGACGAAGGAAACCGTGTCGAATATTAAAAGGGATCAGATAATGGATTACATCAATTCCCAGTATGTCTCGGGAAATACCGTCATCTGCGTTGCCGGGAATCTCAAAAAGGAAGCGGCTATTAACAAGGTTAAGGCATATTTCTCGAAGATAAAGACGACCAAATCCAAAGACAAACCCAAAGTCATCGAGAAGCAGATAGAGCCCCAAGTGTCGTTGATGCATAAAAAGACCGGCCAGGCCAATCTAGCTCTGGGCGTGAGGGGATACGATACTTTCCACAAGGACAAGTATGTCATGGATATCATGGGAGTGGTATTGGGCGGCATGATGAGTTCGAGGCTATTCATCGAAGTGAGGGAGAAGCTTGGTGCCGCCTATTATGTCAGAACCTACAACCAATCTGATACCGATACAGGAGCCCTCGTTACGTTTGCCGGGGTGGATACGAATAAAATTTTTAAAGTGATAGAAACCATCCTCAAAGAATACAAGAAATTGACGAAGACCAAAGTCTCGGACAAGGAACTCAAGAAAGCCAAGGACTACGTAAAAGGGAAGATGGTTTTGGGGCTTGAATCTTCCGACGCCCAAGCTTCATTCTATGGAACCCAGGAGCTTTTGAAGAATGAAATATTGTCAATCGAAAAAATATTCAAAAAGGTTGACAAGGTGAAGAGTGGAGATATTATGAGAGTGGCAAGAGATATTTTCAAGAACGATAAATTGAACATGGCCGTGATAGGGCCTTTTGAAGACGAAGACCAATTTAAAAAGCGATTAAAATTATGAAACAGCCAGTGACAATGATTGATGTAGCCTGGAAAGCCATATTCAAGGTCTTTTTGGTCGCGCTCCTTTTTTACATCCTTTACCTCATAAGGAGCGTCTTGGCGTGGATGGTCTTGGCCTTGATCATCTCGATACTTTTGAATCCGTGGATACACAGTTTGGAAAAGAGGAAAATACCGAGGTCAATAGGCGCGGTTCTGGTATATTTTTCCCTGATAATACTTTTCGGTGCCGTGGTCTATATCCTTGTTCCGCCTTTGATGATGGAAGTTCAGTATTTCAGTGTTAATTTTTCGGACTATTTCAACAAGGTGCCACTATTGTTAAACCAAATAGGGATTAATTCGTTCCAGGATGTGGCCTCTTTGAACGCAAATCTCCAGGGCAGCCTCATCAAGGTGTCTTCGAACATTTTGGGCATCATCTCGGCGGTATTCGGTAGCATCTTCGGAGGCATAACGGTCTTTGCTTTGGCATTGTTCATGTCGATAGAGGAAAAAGATATCGTTAAAGCCATCAAGGCGGTTTCTCCCAAAAGCTTCGAAGAAGAAGTTTTGAGGAGGTGGCAGAGGAGCCAGGACCATGTCGTCGCCTGGTTCGGCTCGAGAGTGGTTTGTGCCATCGCCGTATCTTTGATGACCTTCCTCATGTGCGTATTTTTGAAAGTCAAATTCTCTCTCGCTTTGGCGCTTCTCACCGGCCTTCTGAATTTTGTGCCCGTTTTCGGACCCCTGGTGGCAGGTCTCATTTTAATGCTTGTGGCCGTTCTTGATTCGTGGAGTAAGGTCGTTCTCGTCTTGATATTCTCGATAATCATCCAGCAGATAGAAAGTAATATCTTAACACCAGTCTTGACCAAGAAGATAACCGGCCTTCCGAATGTGCTGGTTTTAGCCTCGATACTTGTAGGGGGCACGCTCGGAGGAGTGGTTGGAGCAATCCTCGCCATACCTTTCGCCGGAATATTGTTCGAACTCTCGAGAGATTACTTTAACAGGAAAAAAATATCTGATTAGCATGAAAACTGTTTTTATTTCAACATCGATTCCTTACGTCAATGCCGCGCCCCATCTTGGCCACGCTCTGGAATTCGTGCAGGCCGACGTGCTGGCGAGACACCATCGCTTGAGAGGGGACGAGGTTTTTTTCTTGTCCGGGAGTGACGAAAACAGCTTAAAGAACGTGCAGAGGGCAGAGAAGGAAGGAATCAGCGTCGAAGCTCTCGTTAAAAACAATACGAACAAGTTTTCAGATTTGGAGAAGTCTCTGAATATTTCTATTGATGATTTCATCCGTACCACGGAAAAGAGGCATATTATCGGGGCGCAGAAATTATGGAAGATGTGCGAGAAGGATATTTACAAGAAGAAGTATCGGGGGCTCTATTGCGTGGGGTGCGAAGAGTTTTACAAGGAGGAAGAGCTGGAGGACGGGCTGTGTCCGGAGCACAAGACGAGGCCTGAGATAGTCGAAGAAGAAAACTATTTCTTCAGATTGTCCGATTACGAAGACAAACTGAAAGAACTGAGTCGAAAGCGGAGAGTTGAAGATAATCCCGGAGACTAGGAAGAACGAAATATTGAGCTTCATAAATTCGGGGCTTCAGGATTTCTGCATTTCTCGCTCTTCAGAAAGAGCGAGAGGCTGGGGCATAGACGTGCCTGGTGACCCATCACAAAAGATATGGGTCTGGTTTGACGCTTTATCCAATTACATCAATGCTTTGGGATTCGGAGGAAATGACGAGAGCCAGTTTAAGAAGTTCTGGCAGGAAAGCGACAATAGGCTCCATGTGATTGGAAAGGGGATAATAAGGTTCCATGCGGTTTATTGGCCGGCCATGCTCCTGTCCGCGGGATTGAATTTGCCTAGCGCTCTTTTCGTCCATGGGTACGTTACTGTTAATGGAGAAAAGATGAGCAAGAGTATCGGCAACGTCATCGATCCTTTCGAGGTTGTCAACAAATATGGGACTGACGGAGTAAGGTATTTCCTTTTGAGGGAAATACCAGCCTTGGGAGATGGAGATTTTTCATTTGATAAATTCGAGAAGAGATATAATTCCGATTTGGCGAGCGGATTGGGCAATCTGTTCGCAAGGACTGTTGCCATGGTAGAAAAAGCGGGACTTAACAAGGATTTTAAGATCAAGCCGAACGATTTTACATCAATGAAGTTGAAGAGGCGAAAGAGAAGTTTCGAACTTAATTTTTTATATTTCAACGAAACTCTTTCGAATGTCTGGGAATTGGTTTCCTTGTGCGATAAATACATAGACGTCGAAAAGCCGTGGGATATAAAAGACGCAAAAAAGCAAAAAGAAGTTTTTTCCAACCTTCTATACTCCTTGATCAATATTTCGGAAATGATAGAGCCGTTCTTGCCCGAGACGTCGTAAAAGATAAGAGAACAACTGGGAGAGAGGGAAGGAATGTTCAATGTTAAGAAGGGAGAATCTCTATTCCCGAGGACATGATATTTGATACTCACGCCCATCTTAATTTCCTTGAATTCGAAAAAGACAGGGATGAATTAATTCAAGATGCTTGAAGGCGGGCATAGGGATGATTAATGTGGGAACCAATTTCAAAGCTCGAAAAAAGCCGTCAGATATAGCCGAATAACCATTCCGGATGTTTTTGCTTCTATCGGTATTGCATCCTTTAAACATTGATTCGGAGTTTCTGAAGAATAAAAGATATTCAAGGGAAGCGGAAAGCTTCTTGGAAAAGGAATTTGATTATCCGAAATACAAAGAACTGGCCAAGTCAGAAAAAGTTGTGGCGATAGGAGAGTGCGGGCTTGATTATTGGTACGGCCGAAGGCAACAGGCAAAAAAGGAATTATTCAAGAAAGAGCAAAAAAGAATATTCGAAAGCATCTCGATCTAGCGGAAGAATTGAATCTACCCGGTTATCATCCATTGCCGAACCGCTTTCGAGGATTTGTTTACCATTTTGTCGAAAAGGAAAATCAAGGCGAGTTTTCATTGCTTCACCGGGTAACATTTTTGAAATGGAAAGGTTTCTTTCTCTGGGATTGTATATCGGAATTAACGGAATAATATTCAAGATGGATTAAAAGAGTTGATAGAGATAGATTCCTTTGGAAATAATCCTTGATTGAAACCGACTGCCCGTACCTTTCCCCTCCCGGATTTGAGGAAAGGAATAATCCTTTTGCCTTAAAACTGATTATTGAGGAAATAGAGAAGATTAAGAAAATCGAAAGGGGAGATTGAAGAAATCGCCTCGAAAAACGCTAAGAATCTTTTCAACATTTAGGCGCTTAACAGCCCCTTTCGTTTTATGGTATTCTCTTTGATATTCAAATGATATGCAAATTATCAGCAGGGAGTTAATATATTTAATCAGGGCCATCTTGTTCGGGCATCGCCGTCGGGTACACCTTATTTTATAATCACTTTCTATTTCAAGCCATTTGCCGAAAAAACTCTTACGGAACCAATAACATAGACACTCGATTTGCTGGTGGTGGTCTGGCTTGGTTATTTCGCATCCTTTTGGGGATCTTATCAGCCGCGTTATTGATGTAGTCTATGGAACTACAATTTTACGGAAATTGAGAAGAAATGGCAGGAATTATTGGAAAAAGAATAATTCTTACGAAGACCGAAGAGGATTCAAACAATCCCAAGTTTTACGTCTTGGATATGTTTCCTTATCCCTCCGGGGAGGGTCTCCATGTCGGGCACTTTAAAGGGATATGTGGCGACGGACATCGTGGCCAGGGTAAAGAGGGCCAAGGGTTTCGATGTTTTGCATCCCATGGGTTGGGATGCTTTCGGCTTACCCGCAGAAAACTACGCCATTAAGACCGGAATCCATCCGGAAATCACAACCGCAAAAAATATAGCAATATCAAGAAGCAGATGGAAATGGTCGGTTTAAGCTATGACTGGGCCAGGGAAATCAATACGACCGACCCCGAATATTACAAGTGGACCCAGTGGATATTTCTGAAATTGTTTGAGAAGGTTTGGCCTACAAGAAGATGCTTCCCATTAACTGGTGTCCGTCCTGCAAGACCGGGCTTGGCCAATGAAGAGGTCATTGACGGCAAGTGCGAGAGGTGCGGGGAAACAACGAAAGAAAGACATTGAGCAGTGGGTTTTGAAAATCACTGATTACGCGGATAAATTATTGGAGGGATCTGAACGATATCGATTGGCCAGAGAAGATAAAAGAAATGCAGAAGAACTGGATCGGCAGGAGCGAGGGCTGGGAGATAAAGTTCCCAATCAACGATTATCCCGAAGAAGTTTCCGTCTTTACAACCAGGATGGATACCTTGTTCGGCTGCACTTATCTTGTTTTGGCTCCCGAGCATCCGCTGATCGATGAATTGGATATTGAGAACAGGGAAGAAGTTTCAAAATATGTTGAAAAAGCCAGAGAATAAAAGCGAGAGGGAGAGGATAAGCGAAGTCAAAGATAAGACGGGAGTTGAGATTAAAGGCAGTAAAAGCGGTTAATCCGGTCAACGGATAAAGAGATTCCTGTCTTTCGTCGCCGATTATGTTTTGTCCCATTACGGCACCGGTGCGGTCATGGCCGTTCCGGCTCACGACGAGAGGGACTTTGAGTTTGCCAAAAAATACGGGTTGCCGATCATAGAAGTTATTAAGGGCGGAAAGGATAACGAACAAGGCATTCACGGAGGACGGAACATTATTTAATTCGGAGGAGTTTGATGATTTCGTCGAAAGAAGGAAGAGAAAAAATAGGACGAATATTTGAAGAAACGGAAGAAGGCCGAGAAGAAGATCAATTACAAGCTGAGGGACTGGGTATTTTCGAGGCAAAGGTATTGGGGAGAACCCATTCCGATTATCCATTGCGAAAAGTGCGGGATGGTACCAGTGCCGGAAAAGGATTTACCATTAAAGCTTCCCTATGTGGAAAAATATCAACCGACGGGAACGGGAGAGTCTCCTTTGGCCGTGATTTCCGACTGGGTTAATGTTAAATGTCCGAAATGCGGAGGATCGGCAAAAAGGGAAACCAATACCATGCCCCAGTGGGCCGGAAGCTGCTGGTACTATTTAAGATATCTTGACCCTCACAATGGGAAGGAGTTAGTAAGTAGAGATAAGGAAAAGAAATGGATGCCGGTTGATCTATACGTGGGAGGAGCTGAGCACGCGGTTCTGCATTTGTTATATTCCCGCTTCTGGCATAAGTTCCTGTATGACATCAAGGTCGTTTCAACCAAAGAGCCTTTTTATAAACTAAGGAACGTGGGGCTGATCCTTGCTCCCGACGGACAAAAGATGAGCAAATCCAAAGGAAACGTCATTAGTCCGGAAGTAATCATTGAAGAATTCGGAGCAGATACCCTTAAGGACTTATGAAATGTTCATGGGACCATTCGATCAGGCGATAGGATGGAACGAGCAGGGGGTCAAAGGAGTTTACAGATTCTTGACAAAGCTCTGGGATATCTTTAGCGACTGCAAGGATAATAAAGAAAGCTCGAAAGAGGTTATTTCGGCGACACATAAGCTGAATAAGAAGGTGAGCGAAGACTTGGACAAGATGAAATTCAACACTCCTGTCGCCTTCTTCATGGAATTCATTAATTTTGTTTCCGAAAGAAAAAAAGAATTAGGAAAGGAGAGAAATCGAAAGGGTCCTGGTTCTTCTTTCTCCTTTCGCTCCTCATCTTTGTGAAGAGTTGTGGGCTTGCCTCGGGCACAAAGAAAACATATTAAAAGAGAAGTGGCCGAAGCCGGATGATAAGTTCATCAAAGAAGATAAGGCTGTTCTAATAATCCAGGTCAACGGCAAGGTGAGAGACAGGATAGAAGCGGACATGGACATTTCCAGGGAAGAGGTGGAGAATATGGCAAAAGGCAACGAGAAGGTTAAGAAATGGTTGGACGGGAAAGAAATACGAGAGATTTTCTTCGTGCCGAATAAGTTGATTAATATAGTCACCAAATAATTATGTGCGGAATAGTCGGATACATCGGAAAAAAAGATGCCCCGCCGATACTCTTGGCGGGATTGAAGAGGCTTGAATACAGGGGCTACGACAGCTACGGTTTTTGCTTTTTGGGAGAGGACAAACCGTCTCTATTTAGGAGGGTTGGAAAGATAGAAAGGTACGGAAAAGGAATTTGTGGATAAGAAATTCAAAGGTAATGTAGGCATCGGGCATTCAAGATGGGCTACGACCGGGCTCGTTACCGAAGAGAACGCCCATCCCCATTGCGACTGCAAGGGGGAGATATTCGTTGTACATAATGGGATAGTCGAGAACTACAAAGAACTGAAGAGTAAGCTTATTAAAGAGGGCCATGAATTCAATTCCGAAACGGATACGGAAATAATCGCCCACTTGATTGAAAAATATTATAAGAATAATCTTGAGGAGGCGGTAAAGAAAGCATTAAAAGACGTGAGGGGAACTTACGGATTGGCCGTGATCTCTACTCGCGAACCGGATAAACTGATTGCCGCAAGAATGTCTTCGCCCTTGATAATCGGAGTCGGGGCGGACGAATTTCTGGTCGCTTCCGACGCTTCGGCAGTCATTACCCACACGAGGCAGATAATCAACCTGGACGACGGGGAGATAGCAGTCTTGAAGAAGGATGGATTCTTTATATTTAAAAGAGGAGAAAAAATCTGATAAGAAAATTGAGACCATTGACTGGGACATCGAGCAGGCAGAGAAAGGAGGGTACAAGCATTTCATGATGAAGGAAATTATGGAAGAGCCGAATGTGATTGGTGACGCGATGAGGGGCAGGATTATAGAGGATGAAGGAACGGTAAAGCTCGGAGGATTGGAATCGGTTCAGAACGACTTGCGGAAGATAGACAACATTATGCTCGTCGGATGCGGAACGGCTAATTATGCCTGTAAGGTCGGGGAATACATGCTTGAGGAATATGCAGGAATTCCGACCGAGACGGATATAGGGTCGGAATTCAGGTATAGGAAACCGATTTTCAAATAAGAACACGGCAGCCATATTTGTTTCCCAATCGGGAGAAACCGCCGATACTCTTGCCGCATTAAGGGAAATGAAAGCCAAGGGAGTTTTATCTCTTGGAATAACCAATGTTGTCGGTTCTTCACAATCAAGGGAAACCGATGCTGGAATATATACTCGCTCCGGGCCCGAAATTGCCGTCGCTTCAACCAAGGCGTTCTTAGGACAACTGGTTACCTTGGCAATGATTACCGTTTATCTTGGGCGCCAGAGGGATATGGCTCTCGTAATGGGCAAGAGGATCGTTTCTGAGCTTTTGGAATTACCCAAACTGGCAAAGCAGGTGCTGAGCCAGAAAGAGGAAATAAAGAGGATTGCCGAGAAATACAAGAACTACAGGGATTTCTGGTTTATAGGAAGGAAGTACAATTATCCGATCGCCCTTGAGGGGGCTTTGAAATTAAAAGAAATTTCATATGTTCATGCTGAAGGTGTGGCCGGAGGGGAATTGAAGCACGGACCCTTAGCTTTGGTCGATGAGAATTGCCCAACCATAGCTATTTGTCCTTCGGATTCGGTTTACGAAAAGATGATTTCTAATATCGAAGAGGTGAGAGCGAGAAAAGGGCCGGTTATAGCCATTGCTACGATCGGGAACGAGGAGATAAAGGACATTGTTGACGACGTCATATATATTCCTAAGACCCTGGAGATGCTTACGCCCATACTATCAGTCATTCCCTTGCATCTGTTCGCTTACTATTTTGCCGATTCATTGGGAAGGGATATCGATAAGCCCAAGAATCTAGCCAAAAGTGTTACCGTGGAGTAACTTTTCCTTTGCCGTTTTTTATGGTAAAATTTGTGCTATATGAAACACACAAAAGACTATTCAATCCTGATAGGCGGAGCCGCTGGACAAGGTTCGAGAAAGGCTGGCCTTATTATCGCCAAGCTGTTTAACCAGCTGGGATACAATATATTCATCCACGAAGATTATGAATCTCTAATCAAGGGAGGACACAACTTTTCTCAGATCAGGGCTTCGGAAAAAGAGGTTTTGTCCAGTCGCGAAAAAGCAGATTTTATCTTGGCCCTTGATGCAAATACCATCAAGAAGCACGAAGGAGAACTGGAAAAGAATGGTGTGCTTATCTTTAATGAGGACAAGATAAAATCAAAAGAAGGCGTTGGAGTGAAGATAGAGACAATCACCAAAGATTTGGGAGGCATTCCCATAATGAGCAATACCGCTCTTATAGGAGCCTTTGCAAAGGTCGCCGGTATCAGTTGGCACATCCTTGAAGACGTTTTGAGGCGGGAAATAGAAAGAGGGATCGACAAAAATCTGGAAATAGCCAAAGAGGCTTATGACAGGACGGAGGGGGTGATGAAGATTGAAAAGCTGAAAGGCGGAGCGAGGCCGCTCCTAACAGGGAACGAAGCTTTAGCCTTGGGTGCGGTCAAAGCGGGATTGGAAAACTACTACGCCTATCCCATGACTCCGGCAACGAGCATCCTCCATTATCTGGCTGAGCACGAGAAGGATTTCAACATCGTCGTTTCGCAATTGGAAAACGAGATAGGGGTCATTAATACCGCAATCGGCAGCGCTTTCGCGGGAAAGAGATCAATGGTCGGGACATCGGGCGGAGGATTCGCCCTTATGACCGAAGCTATATCCCTGGCGGCTCAGGCCGAAACGCCGATACTTATAATAAACAGCCAGAGGTCGGGCCCGGCTACCGGAGTGCCGACATACAACAGCCAGAGTGATCTATTGTTTACCCTTGCTTCGGGGCACGGTGATTTCGTGCGATTCGTAGTCGCTCCGGGCGACGCCGAAGAATCTTTTTACTGGGCCGGGAAACTGCTGAACCTTGCCTGGGAATATCAGACTCCGGCGATATTATTGACCGATAAAGATGTTTCCGAAGGAACTTTCACTTTCGACGAAAAGGTTTTAAAGGAAATCAAGAAAGAAGCAGCTTCGCTTTGGAAAGGGAAGGGGGGATACAAAAGGTATTCGGACAAGGAGAGCGGTATTTCTCCCATGGCTTTTCCGGGGACTAAAGGAGCGATCGTTAAAGGTACTAGTTACGAGCATGACGAGTTTGGAATATCGACCGAAGATGGGGCGGCAATCATAAAAATGCACAATAAAAGATTGAGGAAGTTCGAGGGAATGCAGGAAGCGGTTGATCAGATGGATGATGCTGTCAAGATTTATGGGAAATCAAGCTCGAAGAAAGTCGTCATCTGTTGGGGTTCGGTCAAGGGTGCAGTCAAAGAAGTGGCGGAGAAACTGGGGCTGAAAGTAGTTCAGCCAGTGGTCATGCAGCCCTTCCCGGAGAAGCAGATGAAAAAAGCACTCAAGGGCGCAAGTAAGATAATTTCGGTCGAGGTCAATTCGATGGGACAGTTGGAGCATGTCTTAAAGGGTTACGGAATAAAATCCGATAAGAGGATTTTGAAGTACGACATGAGGCCCTTTACCGCTGAAGAATTAGAAAGACAATTAAAGAAGATATAACATGGAAAAATTAGACACATATTGCGCAAATACCTGGTGTCCGGGATGCGGAGACTTCGGAATATTGCAAGCGGTCAAATGAAGCGGTCGAATGCACTTATCGATTCTGGGACGCCCAAGGAAGATATCGTCGTTGTTTCGGACATCGGCTGCAATTCAAAAATAGTCGATTATTTGAATCTTAACAGCTTCTATTCTCTTCACGGCCGGTCGATTGCGACGGCGGAAGGAATCAAGCTCGCTAATCCTCGATTTGAAGATACTAGTATTCTTGGGAGACGGGGCGGCTCTGGATGAGGGAATTTCACATCTTATCCATTCGGCCAAGAGGAATTCGGACATAAATGTCATAATGCACAATAACAGGCTATTCGCCCTGACTACAGGACAGTTTACGGCGGTCTCCCCCAAGGGACTGAAAACTAAGTCGACTCCAGAAGGAAGCATTGAAGAGCCGTTGAATCCTTTAGAACTCATGATGGCTTCGAATGCTTCATTCATAGCCAGAAGCTATTCTTCAAAATACAACATTTGAAGAATCTGATCGTTGAGGCAGTCAACCACAAGGGATTTTCTTTCATCGAGGTTCTCCAGCCTTGCGTTTCTTTCTTCAATACCACTGCGCTTCTACAATAAGAACTCTTATGAGGCCGTCAATGACTGATCCCGCCTCTAAAGAAAAGGCGATGGCTTTGATAAAGGAATGGAACTATAACGGCGAAGGAAGGATCCCTCTTGGGGCTACTCTACAAGGAAGAAAAGATGACCTACGAAGAAGAGATTACGAGGAATCTGGAAGAGAACAAAAAAGCGGATATCATTAAATGCTTACAAACCCATTTGTAAAAAAGAAGATCGTCTGCATCGGCGGCGGTAATGCCATGCCCAAGACGATTTTGCGCGGACTCAAACACAAGAATGTCAAATTGACCGTCGTTTCTTCGGTCCTCGATTCCGGAGGATCTTCGGGAAAATTGAGAAAAGAATATGATATTATCTCTCCGGGAGATGTCAGGAGGGCTTTTTTGGAACTGTGCCGGTTCAGCGGAAGAAGACAAAGAACTTCTTAATTTTAGGTTTCCGGCCGGAGAATTGTCCGAACACAATCTCGGCAATCTCATGTTTGCGGCAATGTACCTGAAGGAAGGTAACTATAGGACAATTTTTGAAAGGATGAACGGATTATTGATAGGCAACCACAAGATACTTCCTTCGACCATACACAAGTCGGACCTAGTGGCTATTCTTGAAAACGGACAGGAGATAGTGGGAGAATCGAATATTGATAAACCAAAGCACGATACCAATCTGAAGATCAAGGAATTGCTTTTGAGGCCGATCGTAAGAGCGTGTCCTCAGACTATTAAAAGGATAGGCA
Source organism: uncultured bacterium (assembly GCA_963807465.1). GTDB lineage: Bacteria > Patescibacteriota > Minisyncoccia > Minisyncoccales > Minisyncoccaceae > CAWECB01. The sequence goes on along the minus strand of CAWECB010000003.1, from coordinate 86,969 downwards.
GGGCAGACATGGTTGTTATCGGTCCGGGGGACATTTACTCTTCTTTGATGCAGGTTCTCTTGGTTGACGGCACTCATCAAGCTATAAGAGAGAGCAGGGCCAAGAAAGTTTACATCTGTAACCTTATGACCAAGAAAGGAGAGTCGGACGACTTCAAAGTCGGGGATTTCGTCAAGATAGTCGAGGATCATTTGAAATGCGAACTCGATTATGTTATCTATAATACAAAAATGCCCGGGGAAGAAAGGCTGTCGGAATACAAGGCTAGCCATCCTCAATTCGTAGAAATAGTAGGATTCGATACGTTACCGAAGAATAATAAATATGTGGGGGTTGACCTTCTATCCGAAGATGGAGAAATCGTCCACGATGCCGATAAACTGGCGAAATCATTATTAAGCCTATAACATGCAAGCAATAATTTTAGCAGCGGGAAAGGGAACGAGATTTTGGCCGCTTTCCATTAATAAGCCCAAACCCCTTTTCGTTTTATTCGGGAGATCCATCCTGGAACACAACTTGAACCAGTTGGACGGCTTGGTCGATGAAGCTTTCATCATCGTCAGCTATAAGAAAGAGATGATAAAGGATAAGATAGGAGAGAATTGGGGGAAAATTAAGATAAACTATGTGGAACAGGAAGAGATTGATGGTACCGGCCGGCGGCGAAACTGGCCCTGCCTTTTATTAAGGACGACTTTATCCTCTTGAACGGAGACGATTTCTACTTCAAAGACGACATCAAGAAAGCTATGGATCTTTTGCCTTCGATTTTGGTCAAAGAACACAAGAATCCTTGCGCTTTCGGAGTCGTTATAACCGAAGAGAATTTCGCGAAGAGTATTGTCGAAAAGCCCTCGGAACCTATTTCCAGCCTAGTCAATGCGGCCCTGTATTGCCTGCCCAAGAGCATATTCGATTTCAACATAGACAGGTCTCCGCGGGGAGAATATGAGTTCACGGATTACGTTACTAGGTTCATCCACGGCGATACGCTCCATGCTTCAAGGGCTGAGTTCTGGTTCCCGGCATCTTACCCTTGGGATATCTTTGCCGCCATTCCGGAACTGTTCAAGATGGAAAAGAAAAGAAACAAGGGCAAGGTCGAGAAAGGAGTCGTACTCAAGGGAGATGTTATAGTCGAAGAGGGCTCTATTATCAAGAGCGGAGCATATATCGAAGGGCCGGTTTATATCGGCAGGAATTGTACCGTCGGGCCCAACTGTTTTTTGAGGGGCGGAGCGGTGATTGAAGATAATTGCGTAATCGGGCATTCGGTGGAAGTTAAGAATTCCATAGTGGGCAAAGGGACGCATATAGCGCATCTGTCATACGTGGGAGATTCCATAATCGGGGAGAATTGTAATTTTGGAGCCGGAACCATCATCGCTAATTTGAGGCACGATGGTAAGAATATAAAAACGAAAGTAAAAGATGAGATAGTCGATACTCATCTTAAAAAGTTCGGTGCCATCTTCGGGGATGGCGTCAAAACGGGAATAGGGACGTTAGTGTATCCGGGCAAGAAGATATGGCCCGGCAAGATGACCATGCCCGGAGAGAAAGTGGATAATGATATAATTTAAAATGACCAAAGACCAAAGACTGTTTATCTTGGCCAAGGAAGCGGAAATAATCCAGGCCATAATCAAGAGAAAGTCCAATAACAGCTTTCTCATAAAAGGATGGGCTGTTACCCTGATCGTCGCAACGCTGATTTTCCAGGGCCAGCAACTACATGTTTTAGTGGCTTTTATTCCTTTGGTCGCATTCTGGTTCCTTGATGCGCACTATCAGCAGAAAATGAAGATGTACAAGAATCTGTACAAATGGGATATTGAGAACAGGCTTGAAACGGATGCATACATGCTCGATATCAATATCAACGACCGCTTCAGGAAGACTGTGCCGAGTAGGCCGAGACTGATGTTTTCCGAAAAGATAGTCTGGTTTTACGGCTCACTCATTCTTTTAACGGTTCTATACTACTATTGCGTCATAAAGAAATAAAAAACAGAGGAGACCCTTTTTTAATATATGATATGTGTCGAAGGTGGGACTTGAACCCACACAGAATTGCTTCTATAGCGTTCTGAACGCTACGCGTCTGCCAGTTCCGCCACTTCGACAATTATGCCATAGGCACGTTCGTGTGCCGAAGGAGAGACTTGAACTCTCACGGGGTTACCCCCATAGCATTTTGAGTGCTACGCGTCTGCCAGTTCCGCCACTTCGGCAATATATATTTATTTATCATATATGTATTGTTTGTAAATTTAAATTGCTTGTGGTAAAATTATCTTAATGACCAGAGTAATCGCCATCGCCAATCAAAAAGGTGGAGTGGGAAAAACGGCAATCGCCGTTAATTTGCCCGTCTTTTTGACCGCTTTTGGCAAGAAAGTCCTCTTGGTTGATATTGATCCCGCAGGCCAATGCCACTTTTTCCATAGGGATAAAACCCAAAGATTTGTCCGTTTCCCTGTACGAAGCATTACTGGAACAGGTTTCGCCGCGGGACATCGTCAAAAAGACTCCTTTTTTGGCTTTTGATATTATGCCGACTTCATACAATCTGGCGGGAGCGAATATCGAACTGATCAATACGAAAGACAGGGAATTCAAATTGAAAGACGTTATAGATAGGGTAAAAGATGATTATGATTTCGTATTGATTGATTGCCCTCCAAGCCTTGGAATTCTTACTTTAAATGCCTTGATTGCCGCCGATGAGGTCCTGATTCCCGTCCAGTGCGAGTATTTGGCCATGGAAGGGTTGGGACAATTACTGTCGAACATTAAGCTCATTAATGAGAATATGGAGAAGAACATCAAAGATACTGGGAGCGGTTCTGACGATGTACAATCGCAGAAACAAGGTAAGTACGAACATTGCCAAGGATTTGAGGAGAAATTTCCCGGGTTACGTTTTTGACACAGTCATTCCTCGCGTTGTCGCTTTGTCGGAATCTCCGGTAACAGGGAAGACGATTTTAAGGCATTCTCCCAATTCGAGAGCAGTTCATGCTTTCCGTGAATTAGCAAGGGAAATAATAGCAAAATTAACATATGATTGGAAAAGGAATAGAATCATTAATACCGAAAAAAGACAGGGAGACGGTTAATACTGAAGACAAGACTAGAAAGGATTTTATCTTCTGGATTGAAATAGAGAAGATTAAGCCTAACCCCTATCAGCCTCGAAAGGATTTCGACGAGGAGGGTTTGAATTCTTTGGGAGAGTCAATCAAGAAATATGGGATGCTCCAGCCCATAATCGTTAACAAGATAGAGAAGAAGACAGACAGAGGCATTTCTTATGAGTACCAGATAGTCGCCGGAGAAAGGAGATGGAGGGCTTCGCAGAGGATAGGGCTGAAGCAGGTTCCGGTCATTATCCGTGAACAGTCGAACAGGGAAAAACTGGAAATGGCCCTAATCGAAAACGTACAGAGAAAGAATTTGAATCCCATAGACAAGGCTGAAGCTTTCGGAAAATTGAGGGACGAATTCGGATTATTGGAAAAAGAGATCGGCAAGCTGGCGGGAACAAGTAGAGAAGCCATTGCCAACAGTCTTAGGCTTCTAATGTTGCCCCATGACGTCAAAAGGGCCCTTAAGGAAGAGAAGATATCCGAGGGACATGCAAGGGCCTTACTTACTGCCAAGGATGATAAAGTGAGGAGTATCCTTTTAGAGGAAGTGATTAATAACGGATATTCGGTAAGAGAGACGGAGAGAAAGGCCAAGGAAATGAGTCCAAAGAGGGAAAGAAAAAGTTTCGTTGCCAGAGTTCCGGAAATGGTCAGTGATTTCTTGGAGAGGAGGATAAGGCAGGTTCTCAATTCCGACAACGTTAGGATCGAGAAGAAGAAAAATAACATCCAAGTCATAATGAATTTCAATTCAGAAGAGGAGATGGGCGAATGGTTGAAGAAGATAAAAAACTAAAAAGAGGGGTATGCCCCTCTTTTTTATTTTCCGCAGTTTTTGTCCGAACACTTCACCTTTTTTCCTTTTTCTACCATCAATGCTCCGCACTTGGGGCATTTTTCCCCAGTTGGCTTGTCCCATAGGGCGAAGTCGCAGTCGGGCCAGTTCTCGCAGCTGTAGAATATTTTTCCTTTTCTTGACTTTTTTTCGATGATTTCTCCTTGTTCGCACTTGGGGCAGGTGATGCCTATTTTTTTCTTTTCGGTTTCGATGTATCTGCATTCCGGGAATCCGCTGCACGCCGTAAATCGTCCGAACCTTCCCGATTTTATTACTAGAGGTTTTCCGCACTTAGGGCAAGTTTTATTCGTCGGTTCATCTTCCTTTTTAACCTTTTCCACTTCTTCCAGTTTGTTTTCCAGATTATTTTCGAATGGGACGTAGAAATCTCGTAAAATGGTTTTCCAGTTCTCCTTGCCTTGAGCGATTTCGTCCAATTCTTTTTCCATATTGGCTGTGAACTTTATGTCTACGATTTCAGGAAAATGTTTGAGGAGGATCTGGTCGACGGTGATTCCTATCTCCGTCGGTTCGAATCGTCTGTCCTTATTCTTGATGACATAATTCCTGTCTTGGATGGTCGAGATGATGGGGGCGTAAGTCGAGGGCCGCCCGATTTCGTTTTCTTCGAGTTCTTTAATTAAGCTCGCTTCGGTGTATCTAGCTGGCGGCTGGGTAAAGTGCTCTTCGGGCTTGATTTCTATCAAGCTTAACGGTTCTTTTTCTTTCAGATCGGGAAGGGTCTTTTCTTCAAATTTCATCAGATAGACTTTAAGGAACCCGTCGAATTTCATATTCAGTCCGTTGGCCTGCAAAGTGTATTCGTTGTTAGTTTGTATCTCGGCCTTGGTCGAGTCAAAGATAGCTTCCGACATCTGGGAGGCTACGAATCTCGTCCAGATAAGCTTGTATAATTTTTTTTGCCTCTCATCCATTCCCATCTCTTCGGGATTGCCTTCGACAAAAGTTGGTCTTACGGCTTCGTGCGCTTCCTGAGCCCTTCCTTTGGCCTTGAAGTTCCTTGTCTTGGAGTATTGTTTCCCGTATTTGTCCTTGATGAAGCTTTCGGCGGCAGAAATTGATTGGGTGGACAGATTCAAGGAGTCGGTCCTGTGGTAAGTTATGAAACCTTTTTCGTACAGTTGCTGGGCTATCCTCATCGTCATCTTGGCCGGAAATCTCAACTTCTTCGAAGCCTCCTGTTGCATGGCGGAAGTGGTTAGGGGAGGTAGGGGATGCCTAACCGTTTCTTTTCTTTCAATGCTTAAAACTTCATAATTGGCTTTTTCCAAATCATTTTTTATCTTTTCCGCCTCTTCCTTGTTCTTTATATCCATCTTTGATATGACTTTCCCTTTCTTTTTTGTCAAAACAGCCTCGAATCTTTCTTTGTTTTGTTTTTCAAGGACGACGCCGAATGCTCCAGTATTCTTCCGGCTTGAATTTTTTTATCTCCTCCTCCCTTTTGGCTATTAGTCTCACGGCCACGGATTGTACCCTTCCGGCCGACAATCCCCTTGCAACTTTTTTCCAGAGGAAAGGGGAGAGTTTATATCCAACAATCCTGTCCAAAGCCCTTCTTGCCTGCTGGGCGTCAACCAGATTGGTATCCAGCTCTGTCGGATTCTTTAAGGCGTCTTCGATGGCCGATTTAGTTATTTCGTGGAACGTTATCCTCTTATATTGGTCCTTGCTCAATCCCAAGACTTCGATTAGGTGCCAGGCGATGGCTTCTCCTTCGCGGTCGGGGTCGGTGGCGACATATACAGTATCCGCCTTTTGAACTTCCTTTTTGAGGAGGTTGACGTTCTTTCGGGCCTTAGTCGGAATGACATATTTGATTTCGAAATCGTTTTCCGGGTCTACACCCAATTTGCTCTTGGGAAGATCCCTAATATGTCCATATGACGAAAGAACGCTCGTATCAGCGCCTAAGAATTTCTTAATTGTATTAGCCTTGGTCGGACTTTCTACTATTACCAGTGATTTCATGTTTCTTTAATATCATTTTTGAAAGTTAAAGGCAAATCTATTCCTTTGAATAAGAGAAAAGGTGACGGATGGTAGGGACCATTCCCTGCCAATTCTCTGGAATAATGCAATTTTGCCGGAGGATTTTTATGGGTAGTCCTTGTCTCCTAAAAAGATGATGTTTTCCATATTATCGTCCGATCACGGGAGATAGTGCCATCCTTATCCTCTCAAACATCTTTTCGTGTCCGTCGACATTGGGATGCAGGCCATCGTAAAGGTCGTCCTTGCTCACAACGCCAAGCATATCTATAAATGTAAACCCTTTTTTATTGCAGAATGATTTTATTATCCAGTTATAGTCCTTGATGCCCTGATTGTCATAGGTTTCTCCGATGGCGCTCCACGGTATTGGGGAGGTTTTAATCTCATCCACCTCAGTAAAGCCAACGAAAATTATCTTGTCGGTGAATCGTCTAGCCTTATCCGTTAAGGTTTCGATATTTTTCTCAAATTCTTTAGGACTTGAGACTCTCCTGTCGCCGATTGTCATGGTGTCGTTTATGCCGATGGCGAAAATAATAACATCCGGTTCTCGGAGCTCTGCTTCCTTTTCGAATCTCTTTATAAGTTCGCTTACGATGTCGCCGTCTATACTAAGGTTGTATATGGAAATGTCCTCGTCCATTAAACAGGTATTTAAACGTTCCGCCCAGCCGCCCTTTTCGCAGTCGTGTTTTCCCAAGGCTATACTGTCTCCGAAGATGCAGATATTCATATATATTCTTTGCTTATTGATTCTGCCGCTCTTTTTATGGCTGCTTCCACGGCTGGTTCCTCTTCTTTGCTGAAATTTTTTAAGACTACGCTTTCGAGACCTTCACCATTTTCTATGGGAATTTTGAAAGATGGGTCGTCAGAAGCGATTCCCATCCGCAATCTTTTGAATCCGTTAGTCTTCAATTCATCTATTACAGATTGGACTCCGTTATGTCCAGCCGAACCTCTCGCCCTAGCCTCTTTGATTTCTCCTATTTTCACATCAGCGTCGTCATGGATAACCATAATGTCTTTTGTCGGTATCTTATAATAACTGGCAATGCTTTTTATCGCCCGCCCCGAGGCGTTCATGTATGTCTGGGGCTTGGCAAGGATAACTTTTCCATCAGCGGATATTAAAGCGTTGTATTCCTTGCTTAATCTGAATTCGGGAAAATTGTTCATTTTCTTTATTTCGTCCACAACCATAAATCCGTAGTTGTGTCTCGTTTTCTCATATTCTTTGTCGGGATTGCCCAAGCCTGCGATTAATATCATATTAAGCTGATTATATACCGTTTTTGTTTTGATTGGCAAACAGAACTTGATTTTTTCTGTATTTTTCATTATTATTTAAACAAAATTCTTTTAAAACCAAGGTGATTACGGTGGCCGGCAAAAAAGAAATCAAGGAGGGGGATGTTCTTGTGGTTTTTGACTATATGAAATTCCCGAATGAGGAAAAGGCTCTTGATCAAGCCAGAAAATTTGGCTACAAACGAGGCAAGACAGAAAGGATCTTAATCTTAGAGGTAAAGGAGGTTATCCCTTTGCCTGATTGAACAAATCTACTATTTTTAGTGGATTTTCTTGCTAAAAAAAGCCTTTTCCTGTAATATACTAAATATGCAATTAAAAGATTTTGTAATTTTCCTTTTTGACGCACTAAAGATACTACTTATAGCCTTGGCCATAGTTATACCGATAAGGCTGCTTTTGTTTCAGCCGTTCGTGGTGAAAGGGTCGTCAATGGAGCCCAATTATCACTCGGGAGACTATCTGGTCGTGGACGAGCTGTCTTACAAATTGAGGGAGCCCAAAAGGGATGAGGTCATAGTTTTCAAGTATCCCTTGAATACTTCTTACAGATACATCAAGAGAATTATAGGATTACCAGGAGAGACCGTAGAGATAAAGGCCGGATATATTTCCATTATTGAGCCCGATGGACAGACTAACCAATTGAACGAAGACGCATACATCACTTCCGCGGTAAGGCAGGCTTGGCAGTCGGGAGTAAATTACGGTCCCCAAAAGCTCGGGAATAATGAATATTTTGTCATGGGAGACAACAGGAACTATTCTTCCGATTCAAGAACCTGGGGAATACTTCCCAAGAGCGATATTATAGGAAAAGTCTTATTAAGAATTTCACCGTTCGAGGTTTTGGTGAATCTGATGGGGCGCTCTCCGGCATCGTTAAATACTACTTCATTATGAGTAAGCCAAAATTCCAAACTCCAACCGGAATGCACGATATTCTGCCCCAGGACCAGGCGTATTATGAGCGCATCAAAGAGGTAGCTGGCAAGATTTTCAGCTTTTATGATTTTGAAAAGATAGATACACCGGTTCTCGAAGATGCGGATTTGTTTGCGAGAAGCATTGGAATGGATACAGACATCGTTGAAAAGGAAATGTTTACCCTAAAGACCAAGGGCAAGGATTTTCTAGCTCTGAGGCCAGAGGGAACAGCCGGAGCGATGAGGGCATACATCCAGCACGGGTTTACCGCGCTTCCTCAGCCGGTAAGATTGTGGTATTATGGGCCCTTCTTCAGGTACGAGAAACCCCAGGCTGGAAGGTTCAGGCAGTTCTACCAGTTCGGCACAGAGGTTATCGGGGAGAACGATCCTATAGTCGACGCACAAACGGTTCTGACAATGTACAATATTCTGCAGGATTTGGGACTAAAGAATTTGATAGTGAAGATAAACTCGATCGGAGATGACAATTGCAGGCCGGCTTACAGAAAAGCTTTAGTAAAGTTCTTGAGGGAAAAGAAATCTTCCTTGTGTTCGGACTGTCTGAGGCGGGCCAAGGTCAATCCTTTGAGGGTTCTTGACTGCAAGAACGAGAAATGCCAGGAAGTCCTCTCCCAAGCCCCGCAAAGCATCGATTATCTGTGCGAGGAGTGCAAACAACACTTCAAGAATGTTCTTGAATACTTGGAAGAATTGAAAATTCCTTACATGCCTCGACAGCAAGCTGGTAAGGGGTCTGGATTATTATACTAAGACGGTATTTGAGATAGAGTCGACGAGAGAAGGAGAAAATTCGCAGGGAGCCTTGGCAGGAGGCGGAAGATATGATAGCTTATCAAAGATGCTCGGGGGCGGAAATATCCCTGCCTGCGGAGCGGCTGCCGGAGTCGAGAGGATAATAGCGGAAATGAGGGAAGCGAAGGCCAAAGTGTCTTTTCCTCCAGTTCCGGACATCTTTTTCGCCCAGATAGGCCCGATGGCTAAGAAGAAGAGCTTGCCCATTCTGGAAGACTTGAGGAGAGCCAGTATCAAAGTCGGAGAATCGTTCAGTAAGGACGGACTCAAAGCTCAACTGGGAAAAGCCAGCCGGCTGGGAGCGAAAGTGGTTCTCATCCTGGGACAGAGAGAGGCCCTAAACAATATGATATTAGTAAGGAACATGGAAACCGCGAAACAGGTCGAAGTGAAACAAGAAGACATTATTAAAGAGATTAAAAACGTACTAAAAGAGAAATAATATGAAAATCCAGAAACAGCCCAAGGAAACTTCACAGTCTTTGGTTTACCGCTTTACGAAAGCAGTGCAGAAGAGCGGGGTTTTGATTGAGGCAAGAAAAAGGAGGTTTGTTGAAAGAACCAAGAGCGAAAACCTAAAGCAGAGAGCCGCCTTAATTAGGGAAACGAAGAAGAAGGAATTCCAGAAGCTTAAGAAAATTAGGCAAAACAGTAGAAAAAAAACATGCTAGGAGAAGAAATTAAAAAAGATTTAATTTCTGCATTGAAAGAGAAAAGGAGAAACAGCCGTTTCCACTTTAAGGATGCTCACGTCTTCAATGTTCAACAAGGAGATGGAGAAAAGGGTGAAGATACTTGGAAAGCGAGCCGAATCTTACAGAAGAGCAATTGAAAGAAAAAGTCAGGCTTACGGATGATGAAATCATTGAAGTGGTTTCTTCCGAGGTCAAGAAAAGGAGAGATAGTATTGCCGGATTCGAGAAAGGAGGAAGGGCTGATTTGGTTGAAAAAGAAAAAGCCGAACTGGATGTTTTAATGAAGTACATGCCCAAGGAATTGACGGAAGATGAGATAAGGGCGATTGTCAAAGATGCGGTTTTAAAATCGGGAGCATCGGAAATGAAGGATATAGGGGTCGTTATGAAAGAGGTTTCTCCGCAAACGAAAGGGAAGGCGGATGGAAATATCGTGGCTAAAGTCGTTAAGGAAGAGTTGGGGGGAATAGCTTAATTTGATATCGGGTTCGGGCTCAAAAGCCCGATTTTTGTTAAACTTGCAATAACTTTCTTAATCTTGTAGAATGGAGAAAAAGGAAATGGTGGAAATAAACAACATTACTGAAAAGTACAAGCACATCGACAATGATTTTCTGAGGAAAACAGCGGAGAAAGTACTTAAAAATGAGACCTCGAAAAGGGACATCGACCTTTCAGTCGGCTTGGTTGATTCGGAGAACATAAGGGCGCTGAATAAGAGGTACAGGAAGAAAGATTGTTCTACTGATGTTCTTTCTTTCGGGCGAATCGGAGAGGAAATACCGGAAATAATCATCTGTATTGAAGAGGTTAAGAAGGATGCCGAAGAAAGCGGAGAAGATTTTGAAAAAGAATTGGCAAGGGTTCTCATCCACGGAGTGTTGCATACTTTGGGCTACGACCATGAGAAAAAGGAGGCTGAAGCCAAGAAAATGTTTCGCTAAGCAAGAAGGATATCTTTCAAAAATTAAATTCTAATCAATCGTTAATATATGGCGAGACTAAAAGTAATCACTGGACTGGATATCGGAACGGACACTATCAAGATCTTGGGCGTGAAAAAAGAGTCGGAAAATGGAATGGAAGTTTTGTTTTTCGACAAAGTAAATTCTTTTGGTGTTCTAGAAGGGCAGGATTAAAGACTCGAACGAGGTTGCGAAAGAAGATTCAGGAGTTGATTGAAAGAGTTGAAAAGAAACACAACTGCAAGATAGAAAATCTTTTCGTGAACATTAACGGCAATAAGCTTCAATTAATGTCGAGCCACGGGCTCATTTCCGTCGGACGGGCGGACCAGAAAGTTTCCAAAGAAGACGTTGAAAGGATATACGATGAAGCCCAGACGATCAATCTACAATCGAGCAATAAATCCATTCTTGATGTTTTCCCCAGAGAGTGGACTCTTGATGGGGAGAAGGAGATTAGCGATCCGGGGATTGCAGGGAATGAGGCTGGAATTCGATGCTTTGTTTTCTCCGCTTTGACTTCAGACACTGATGTCATAGTTGACTCGACCGGAGCGGCCGGATTTGAAACTGACGAGGATAATATCGTGCCTGGGCCGATAGCCGATGCCAATGCCGTCTTGACCCCTTCCCAGAAAGAGTTGGTGTGGCGTGGTCAATATTAGGGCCGGGACCTCAAGCATTGTCGTCTTTGAAGAAGGAAAGACTTTTGACCTAGCGGTTTTTCCTGTTGGATCAAGCAATATTACAAACGATATCGCCATTGGATTCAAGACGGAGATAGAGATAGCAGAAAGATTAAAAAGCAATACGGATCTCTAACCAAGAAGGCTTCAAAAAAGAAGATTGATTTCAATCTTTCTCCCTTTTTTGATTCCGAAGAGAGATTGAGATCGATTTCGAGCAATAAGGAAAAAGAAAAAAGAAAAGACTAAAGCCTAACAATGTCTTATCATTTTCGGAAAAAGAACTGGAAAAGATCATCGAAGCTAGGGTTTCAGAGATATTCGAGTTGGTCGGAAAGGAAATAAAAAAAGTATGGAGGCAGGGATTGCTTACCGGCGGGAATCGTTTTGACCGGAGGAGGAGCGAAACTTCCCGGCATAGTCGATCTGGCCAAGAAAGAATTCAAGCTTCCTTGCAGAATTGGATACCGCAGAGATTTCAAAGGTTTGGATAAAGACAGCGTCTTTCAACCGTCTGCGGTCTCATAGTGAGCAAGATCGAGGGAAAGGCATACGCTTAGGCGGGAATGGAAACGGAATAGGAAAGAAGATCAAAGGATTCTTCGAAAACTTCATACCGTAATATTAAAAAAATGAGCATAACAAGAATAAAAGTTGTTGGAGTCGGAGGGGCGGGATGCAATACTATAGATAGGCTTGTGAAATCAAGCATTAAAAATGTGGAAATGGTAAGCGTTAATACCGATGCACAGGATTTGAAAAAGAAAAACGCTGATTTCAAATTGAGAATCGGGGAAAAGATTACTAAAGGACTGGGTGCGGGCATGAAGCCGGAGATAGGAAGGCTTTCCGCAAAAGAAAGTACGAAGGAGATAGAAGAAATCCTTAAAGACAGCGATATAATATTTTTGGCATCCGGCCTGGGAGGAGGTACCGGTTCGGGAGCGATGCCCATTATAGCGGAACTCGCCAAGAAGTCGGGCGCGCTTACGATAGGGATAGTTACGCTACCTTTTTCTTTTGAAGGCAAGAAGAGAAAAAAAATAGCCTTAAACAGTCTGGAAGAGACGAGTAAAAAAGTCGATACACTAGTGGTCATTCCCAACGACAAGCTGGTTGACATGGTTCCCGTAAAATCATCGGTCGAGGAAGCCTTCTCGAAATGCGACGAACTGTTGAAGGAGGCGGTGGAGAGTATTTCGAACGTAATTCTGAATCCAGGCATTTTGAATCTTGATTTTTCGGACATAAGAGAGATATTAAAGGACAGCGGTTCGGCTTTTTTCGGAATAGGGAAAGCCTCGGGCAAGGACAGAGCCGGAATCGCAGTGGAAAAAGCGCTCTGTTCGCCGATTGCGAGGTTTCCTTTGGACAAAGCCGCCGGAATTCTGTTCAATGTGGCTTCCGGAAACAAGAATTTCTACCTTTCGGAAGTGAAAAAGATAGCCGAGATGATAAAGAAGAAGGCTTCAGCGTCAGCTAAGATAATATTCGGAGCTTCTTTCGACAACAATCTTTTGAAGGATGAAATCAGGGTTACGGTGATCGCAACCGCTAAGAAAAATCGTAATAATCAGACCGCACTTCGAGATAAATTTAAGGGGGCGAATAAGAAAATCTATCTAATTTTTGTCAAAATTGACAGCAATTTTTTAGGGAGGATAGAATGCTTATATATGACAAACAACATCACAAAAGTCCAAAAAAGAAATGGCGATATTGTGGAATTCCCACAGGAAAAAATCACGAATGCTGTTTACAAAGCAATTACAGCGACCAAACAGGGAAACGGAGAATTGACGAAGAAAATTGCAGACAAAGTTGTTGATATTCTGAACAGAAGATTCAAGGACGAAGAAATTCCCAATGTCGAGCAGATTCAGGACATTGTGGAGGAGGTTCTGATTTTGAAGAAGAGGTCGATTGCCGCGAAAGCATTCATTTTGTACAGGGAACAGAGAAGGAGAATTATCCGGAATCAGAAGCATTTGCTGAAGAAGCGGTCGACAGAGTTAACGATTATTTGGACAAGTTGGACTGGGAGGTGCAGGAGAATTCCAACATGACTTTCTCTCTGCAGGGACTTAATCATTACGGAGTTTCATATATTGTAAAAAAATACTGGCTGAACAAAATCTATCCCAAAGAGGTGAGAGAAGCCAATCAGTCGGGCGATCTTCATTTGCACAATTTGATACGCTCGCCTGCTACTGCGTCGGATGGGATTTGTACGATTTGTTATTGAGAGGATTCGGAGGAGTCAACGGGAAAATAGAATCTTCTCCTCCTAAGCATTTCAGGATCGCTTTGGGACAGGTAGTTAACTTTATGTACACCCTCCAGGGAGAAGCGGCCGGCGCGGTTTCATTTTCCAACTTCGACACTTTGTTGGCACCATTTATCCGCTATGATAACTTGGGCTACGCGCAAGTCGAACAGGCAATCCAGGAATTTTTGTACAACATGGCCGTTCCGACAAGGGTAGGATTCCAATGTCCTTTTACCAACATCACTTTGGATTTAAAGCCTTCTCCCGTCTTCGCGAATCAGCCGGTAATCATCGGGGGAGTTCCGCAGAAAGAAACGTACGGCGAATTCGGAGAAGAAATGAAGATGCTCGTCAAGGCTTTTTATACAGCTATGCTTAAAGGAGACAGAAGCGGAAGGCCCTTCTCCTTTCCTATTCCGACGATCAACATCACCAACGATTTCCCTTGGGATGATCCGGCTCTAGAGCCAATGTTTCAAGCGTCGGCCAAATACGGTATTAATTATTTTGCCAACTATATTAATTCCGATATGAAACCCGAGGACGTAAGGTCAATGTGCTGCCGATTAAGGCTGGATTTGTCCGAATTGACCAACAGGGGTGGCGGCGGGTTGTTCGGCTCTGGCTCTTTAACTGGTAGCATTGGTGTTGTTACAATTAATCTTCCAAGAATCGGATATCTTTCCAAGACCAAGAAAGAATTCTTTGAGAGGCTGGGCAAGGTAATGGATATCTCCAGGGAAAGTTTGGAGATAAAGAGGAAGACGATTGAAGATTATACCAGTAAGGGACTCTATCCCTACTCAAGATATTATCTGGCCGGGGTGAAGAAGGCCAAGGGGCAGTATTTCGCCAACCACTTCTCGACTATCGGGATTTCGGGGATGAACGAAGCATTGTTGAACTTCATGGGCGAAGACATCGGCTCAAAGAAGGGAAAGGCTTTTGCCTTGGAGGTGATGGATTTTATGAGGGAAAGGCTGGTCAAGTACCAAAAAGAGACAGGGAACATATATAACCTAGAGGCGACTCCAGCCGAATCGACTTCTTACCGTTTGGCCCAGAAAGACAGGAAGCTTGTATCCCGACATCATTGCTGCCGGAACGAAGAAGGTTCCTTACTATACCAATTCTTCACAGCTGCCGGTCGATTACACGGATGATATTTTTGAGGAATTGGAGTTGCAGGACGAACTGCAATGCAAGTACACCGGAGGAACGGTCGAGCACTTGTTCTTAGGAGAAGAGATTTCAGACATCGAAAGCATGAAAACCCTTATTAAAAAAGTATTCGAGAAGAACAGGTTGCCCTATATCACGATTACTCCGACGTTCTCGATCTGCCCCACCCACGGATACATTTCAGGAGAGCACTTTACCTGTCCCAAGTGCGCTATTGAGCAGCCCTGTGAAGTCTACTCCCGCGTCGTCGGATACCTTCGACCCGTGACCCAATGGAATGAGGGTAAGCAACAAGAATTCAAAGAAAGGAAGGTCTTTAAGGTCAAGTCTTCTTTAGCCAACTTAAGCAAGAAATAGCATGGATTCAAAAAATGTTTGCCACGATTGCGGAAAAGATATCGTAATAAATGAAAACCAGGAAATACAGCACGGACAATTGCTGAAATATACTTTGCCCGACGGCAAGGAGAAGCTGGTATTTAAGTGTGACGATTGTTTTAGCAAGGATAAAAGCCTTAAGAATTACCAGGAAACAGAAGTCTACTCCCGCGTCGTCGGATACCTTCGACCCGTGACCCAATGGAATGAGGGTAAGCAACAAGAATTCAAAGAAAGGAAGGAATTCAAGATTTCTTAATATGATGTGCGGGTTATCCCGCGCATTTTAGTCATATGAAAATAGGGGGACTACAAAAGGTTACTCTAGTTGATTATCCGGGACGTATAGCCTGCACGATTTTCTTGTCTGGCTGCAATTTCCGCTGCCCTTTCTGCTATTCCAAAGAACTTGTCATTCCCGAAGAAATGGAAAAACATCCCGAAATATCCCGTGATTACCTCATCGCTTTTTTAGAAGACAAAAAGGGATTAATTGAGGCCTGCGTCTTATGCGGAGGAGAGCCGACGATTCAGGGGGAAGAACTTATAAGTCTTTGCAGGGAAATCAAAGACATGGGATTCTTGGTAAAGCTCGATACTAATGGTTCGAATCCGGAAGTCATAAAGAAATTAGTCAAAGAAAAGCTCATTGATTATATCGCTATGGATATCAAAGCCCCACTCGATGATTATGAAAAAGCGGCGGGGGCTAAAGTCGATATCAACAAAATA
Organism: uncultured bacterium; assembly: GCA_963807465.1. Taxonomy (GTDB): domain Bacteria; phylum Patescibacteriota; class Minisyncoccia; order Minisyncoccales; family Minisyncoccaceae; genus CAWECB01. Next base: position 71,000 of record CAWECB010000003.1, on the reverse strand, counting down.
AAAGAGTCCATAGATTTCATTAAGAAGAGTGGAATCGATTACGAATTCAGGACAACGGTTGTGCCCGGAATCCATTCCAAAGAAGATATCATTCGGATGGCAAAAAATATTTCCCCGGCCAAGAAGTATTTTCTCCAGAAGTTTAGGGGAGAGAAGGGAACGATCAATCCTGATTTTAGCGATGTCAAATCGTATGACGATGAATTCATGGAAGCGGTCGGAAAAGATATTTCCAAATACTTTGAATTTTTTAAGATAAGGTAATGTTTCCTTTATATGACGAAAACAGAATAAGAGGGAGAATTCCTCTGGGGACAATCTTATTAATCGTTTTGAATACGGTTTTCTTTTTTTATACTTATCCCAATCTTGAATATTACGTCAATCTGTTTGGCTTTTCTCCGGCCAAGCTGTTCGACGGTCAGTTTTTCACGGTCATAACCTCGATGTTTCTTCACGGAAACTTCTGGCATTTATTGGGGAATATGTGGTTTTTGTGGATATTCGGAGACAGTCTCGAATCGAAATTGGGAAGTATTAAATTTCTGCTTTTTTATCTATTATGCGGCATAGGTTCGGCTATCGGATATTCGCTTGCCGTTGCCGATACATCCGCGGTTATAGGGGCGTCAGGGGCCATTTCCGGGGTTTTGGGCGGGTACCTTGTCTTATTGCCCAAAAACAAAATCAAGGCCTATATCCCGCCCATATTTCTGCTTTCAATCCCCGCCATCATCTACATTTTCATCTGGTTTTTATACCAGCTGTTTTCGACCGGAACTTTCGATGCGGGCATCGCCTACTGGGCGCATATCGGAGGATTCGTAACGGGCATAATTTTCATTAATATGTTTATGTTTCCGCTATCTGGTTCATTGTTCGGGCGGAGAAAAAGAAGGATTTGGATTTTTTAAGGCAAATAGGATATAATTAACGCATGAATGATAAAGCTTGGATTGTTTCCATTAATATGGGCTACGGTCACCAGCGGACGGCCTATCCCTTGAAGTTCATGGCCGAAGGAGGCGAGGTCATTTGCGCGAACGATTACAAGGGCATCCCGGAAAGGGATCGGCGGCTATGGGAGAGCTCGAGATCCTTCTATGAATACATTTCCAGATTCAAGAAGTTTCCCCTAATCGGAGGAATAGCTTTTTCGATATTCGACTGGACACAGAGGATAAGGGCCTTCTATCCCAAGAGGGATCTTTCGGGCGCGGCTTTTACACAAAAAGGAACGTATTCTTTGTTCGAAAGAGGGTGGGGCAAGGACTTGATAGAAAAACTTTCCAAGAATAACATTCCTTTCGTTTCGACTTTTTACAATCCTGCCTTCATGGCCGAGTATTTCGATTATCCCGGCGATATTTATTGCGTTGTCTGCGATGCCGATATCGCGAGGACGTGGGCGCCGATTGATCCAAGGAATTCAAGAATAAAATACTTTGCTCCGAACGAAAGGGTTATTGAGAGGCTGAGGCTTTACGGAGTCAAAAAGGAAAACATAGCCATGAGCGGATATCCTTTGCCTTTAGAAAATGTTGGCGGGTGCGATACGGAGATAGCCAGGGAAGATTTGAAAAGTAGGATACTGAATCTTGATCCAGTGAGAAACTACAGAGAGAAATATAATTTTGTTGTGAGAGAAAAGCTAGGTAAGCTTCCGGAGAAGTCTGACCATCCTTTAACCGTAACCTTTGCTGTCGGAGGTGCCGGAGCGCAGAAAGAGATGGGGGTGGAGATAGTGAGAAAGTTGAAGAGGAGGATAAACAACGGCAATTTGAAAGTGATTCTTGTTGCCGGAACCAAGAAGAAAATAAAGGAATATTTTGAGAATGAGATAAGGAGCGGGGGATTGGGAGAGTTTTTGGACAAAGGAATGGTGGAAATAGTCTTCGAGAACGATTTTGAGTCGTACTATAAATTATTTAATGCGGTATTGAGGAAGACGGACATCTTATGGACCAAGCCTTCGGAATTATCTTTTTATTCGGCCCTGGGGTTGCCGATAATAATAGCTCCTACGATAGGATCCCAGGAAGATTTCAACAAGCGTTGGCTCATAAATTCTGGCTATGGGGTGGAGCAGGGAGATATTGAAGACATTAAGGACTGGTTTTTTGACTGGCTCAATGCTGGATATTTTGCCGAAATGGCAATGGAAGGTTTCATCGAAGGAGAAAAATTAGGAGCATTACAAATTAATTCCGAAGTAACAAAATGTCCTGGCTGTCAATTATAATCTTGGCCTATCTCTTTTTCGCTCTTGCCTCTCTGGGAGATAAGATAGTTTTGGCTGGGCCGCCCAAGCCCAAATCATACACGTTCTACGTCGGGTTATTGAGCATACTCGTCATTATTTTGATACCGTTTATAAACTTCAGGTTTCCAGACGCTACGGGAATGATGTGGATAGTTCTTGAGGCTGTCGTATATGTTGCCGGGCTTTACGGACTGTTCACTTCTTTGGAGAATTTTGACGTTTCTCGCGTCATGCCCACGGTCGGGGCGACCCAGCCCATATTCATCTTTATTTTGACCTGGATGTTCTGGGGCATGCAGGAAATGAAGAGTACCGACGTCTTGGCGTTTGTCTTGCTTTTGATAGGCAGTGTTGTCATTTCCATAGATAAGAATCCCAAGATTACGGGAGACTGTCTTAAGTTGACAACCCTTACCTCTTTAATGTTTTCCCTAGATTACATTTTTTCCAAGTTCGTCTTTTTAAACCAGCCGTTTCTGCAGGGGTTCATCTGGATGAGGATAATAAGCTTTTTGATAATTTTGTTCCTTCTCTTCGATAAAGGATTTAGGGGAGAAATATTCACTAAGCAAAATATATTAAGCAAGAGAATGGGGGCGGTCTTCCTTTCAGCCCAGTCGGCTGGAGGCATCGCGAATATCCTTCAGAATTTTGCGATATCCCTAGCCCCTATCGCATATTTAGCCATTATGAATTCGCTCAAAGGCATCCAGTATGTCTTCCTTTTCCTTTTAACGCTGTTTTTCTCTTTTTTCTTCCCCAGGGTGCTAAAGGAGGAGACATCAAGAAGGGTAATCATACAGAAGATATTCGCGATATTGTTGATAGCCATAGGCTTGGCTGTTCTCGTACTCTACTAGCGGATAGTTTTGATTTTTTATCCTTTTTTTACTATAATATAAGCAATGAACAGAATTCTTAAATACTGCTTATGGCTATTATCGTTTTTGGCAATAGTCTTTATTGTCTATTTTTTTGTAGGTTCCAGTAAGCCTGCAAAGAACATCGCCTGGGGGGTCGATTTCTCGGCTAAACAAACCGACTTCTTGAAGCTTGATGAAAAAGAGACATATCTGGCCATTCTGGATGATCTTAAGGCTAGAAACATAAAGATTTCCGTCCACTGGGACCTGATTGAGAAAGAGCAGGGGAAATATGATTTCAGCGACCTTGACTGGCAGGTTTCCGAAGCGGAAAAGAGGGATGCGAAAATAGTCCTTGCTATCGGGATGAAGACTCCGCGCTGGCCCGAGTGCCATCTGCCGCAATGGGTGAGGAATATGAACGAGGATAGCCAGCAGGAAGAGATATTGAACGAGTTAAGGACGATAGTTTTAAGGTACAAGGATTCTCCTTCGATTTCCGCCTGGCAGGTCGAGAACGAGTCACTTCTCAATTTCGGTGCCTGTCCTTGGATGGATGCCAACTTTTTAAAGAAAGAGGTCGCTTTTGTCAAAAGCCTTGATCCGAACCATCCAGTGATCGTTACTGACAGTGGAGAGTTGTCTCTTTGGTTGAGGATTTCAAACATAGGAGAAGACGTGGTTGGCGTCACTACATACAAAAGGGTATGGGAGCAGCAGATAGGAAGATATGTTTCCTATATTTACCCCCCGGTTTTTTACGCAAGGAGGGCGGAATTGGTGGCAATGCTTTTCCATAAAAAAGTGATGGGATCCGAGCTTCAGGCCGAGCCTTGGTGCGCCAATTCCATTATGAATTCTTCATTGGCGGAGCAGGCAGAGACGATGAATCCGCAGCAGTTTGAGTATAATGTAAGATTTGCGGAAGCTACTGGTATTGATACCTTTTATTTCTGGGGGGCGGAGTGGTGGTATTGGATGAAAACGGTTCACAATGATCCCTCCATCTGGAACGAAGCCAAGAAACTATTCGAGAAATAACATGATAAGCATAATCATACCGACATTAAACGAAGAGAAGAATTTGCCCCTGTTGCTGTCGGCGATAAAAAGGGGAGGATTTAGCGATTATGAAATAATTATTGCCGATGGAGGTAGTAAAGATAATACGATCGTCATCGCCAAGGAGTTTGGTTGCAAGGTTGTTTTGGGAGGACTTCCGGCCAAAGGGAGGAACAGCGGAGCGAAAGTTGCCAGGGGCGACATCCTGTTCTTTATCGATGCAGACGTTAGGTTTTCCCCTAGGATTTTTCTTAAGAAATCAGTTGAATATTTTACAAGCAATGATTTAGCGGTCGCTTCTTTCCATATCCTTCCCCAAAGGAACAACCTTTACCTTAATCCGGCAACTTTGGACATTTTTTATAACGTTCCTCAGACGGTTTTCAAGGAGTTGTTTCCCATGGGAGCCATGGGTATAATGGTGAAGAAAGAGGTTTTCGAAAGGGTCGGTGGGTTTGACGAAACAATTACTTTGGCCGAGGATGTGTATTTCGTCCAGCAGGCTGCGGAACTAGGAAAATTCGGTATAGTGCCCTCGGTCAAGATATATATGCCCTTGCGGAGGTTCGAGAAAGACGGATATTTCACGACCGCTTTGAAGTATTTAATATGCGGTCTACATATGGCTTTTTCCGGGCCGACTAGGAGGATGAAATACGAATTTGGACATTATGATGATAAAAAGTAAGGTAAAATTATATGTCAATATACCAATTGCCACAAATAGATCTTAAGAAGCTCAAGGTTCCTTCGATGAAAAGGCTCCTACCGGGCAAAAAGATGCCTTTCATGGGATTGTTCTTGATAATAATTTTTTTGATAGGCCTGGTCGGCGGGCTGCTTTCAAGCTATGTGTTTTATCTTAAACTGAAACAGGAAATAATCGCAGCCGGAGTGCCGATTGTACAGGCGGAAAAAGTCATCGAAAAGGAATATGCTCCGCAGACTACCCAAGAGGAAAAGGTTATCAATGTAGTCAAGGATAATTCTCCGTCCGTGGTGAGCGTTGTTATCACTAAAGATGTTCCCGTTTATTCCACCCAATACTTGAGTCCCTTCGGAGACAACATGTTCTTGATTCCGGAACAGACGCAGACAGGAACGCAAAAACAGCAGGTGGGAGCCGGGACGGGATTCATCGTTTCTGCGGACGGCTTGGTTTTGACGAACAAGCACGTAGTTTCCGACGATACGGCCGAATATACGGTCGTAATGAACGACGGAAAAGAATATCCGGCCACGGTTCTGGCCAAGGATCCCGTGCAGGACATCGCGATCATAAAGATTACGGCCGACGAAAAGTTGACGCCACTTACGCTGGGAGAATCTTTGGATGTCGAAATAGGTCAGTCGGCCATAGCTATAGGCAATGCGTTAGGCCAGTTCCAGAATACGGTTTCCGTGGGGGTGATATCCGGCCTCGGCAGGACGGTTGTCGCTTCCGGACAAACCGTAGGCTCGGAAACTCTGGAAGACATCATCCAGACCGATGCGGCTATTAACCCCGGCAATTCCGGCGGTCCACTCCTTAATCTTAAAGGGGAAGTCATTGGGATGAATACCGCGGTGGCGGAAAACGGGCAGAGCATCGGGTTTGCCATAGCGATTGATAAGGCCAAAAAGGACATCGAGCAGGTGAAGAGTACGGGAAAGATTTCATATCCTTTCCTTGGAGTGAGGTATGTTCTCGTTGATTCGCAACTGGCCAAAGATAAGAAGTTGTCGGTTGATTACGGGGCTCTCATAGCCAAGGGGAGTACGGCTGATGAACCGGCCATAACTTCGGGTTCTCCGGCCGACAAGGCGGGATTGAAAGAGGGGGACATCGTCTTAGAGATAAATGGGGAGAAGATAACCAAGGACAACTCTCTGTCTAACATAATCTCGGCCCATAATTCTGGCGACAGCATTAGCCTAAAGGTTTTGCGCGACGGGAAGGAGACGAACATGACGGTAGTTTTGGGCGAATGGAAGCAGTAGCCTTTACCTTGTTTTTTAGCCTATAAGCTGGTATTATTTTCATACCTATGAACTCCGACATTGAAGAAATCAAGTCTCGCTTAAATATTGTCGATGTCATCCAAAGCTACGTGAAGCTTGAAAAAGCGGGAATAAACTACAGAGCTCGCTGTCCTTTTCACAACGAAAAGAGTCCGTCTTTTTTCGTTTCTCCCAGCCGTCAGTTGTGGCACTGCTTCGGGGGATGCAACGAGGGGGGGACATGTTCAAGTTCGTAATGAAGATAGAAGGAATCGATTTCCCCGACGCCTTGAAGATATTGGCCCAGAAAGCTGGGGTCCAATTGAAGACCCAGTCGACCGAATGGCAGAAAATGAAAACCGAAAGGCAATTGCTGTCCGAAATATGCGAGAGCGCCTGCAAGTTCTTTACCGCCCAGCTTGAAAAGAGCAAGACTGGAGCCGAAGTAAAAGAATACTTATTAAAGAGAGGTATGAGGGATGAAACGATTAAGGACTGGAGGCTGGGATATGCTCCTGATACGTGGCAGGGATTATCAGACTTTCTGATTGGACATGGATACAAAAGGGAAGACATTGTCAATGCGGGATTGGCCATTAAGAAAGACTCGCAGAAGTTTTTTGACCGATTCAGAGGGAGAATAATGTTCCCCATCTTTGATTTGAATTCTTCAGTAAGCGGGTTTACGGGCAGAATATTCGGCGCGAAGTCGGATGAAGACATGGCCAAATATCTGAACACGCCCAATACCATCTTGTATGACAAGAGCAGGGCTTTGTACGGTATGGATAAGGCGAAGATGGAAGTTCGTCAGAGGGACTATTGCGTCTTGGTCGAGGGAAACGTCGATTGTATCATGTCCCACCAGGCCGGAGTCAGGAACTGCATCGCGGTTTCGGGAACGGCTCTGACTCCTTTGCATCTGGGAATAATCAAGAGGTATTCTTCCAATCTGGTTTTGGCTTTTGATATGGATTTGGCCGGGAACAACGCAACCAAGAAAGGAATAGATTTGGCCCTTCGTAACGGATTCAACGTAAAGGTCATATCCATGGTTTCGGAAAAGGATCCGGCCGATATAATATTAATGGAAGGGGAAGAGAAATGGAAAAAGCTGGTCGAGGAGGCTAAACCCATCAACGAATTCTATTTCGAGCTGGCTTTCAAGGGAAGGAATCCTGATTCGTTCGAAGACAAGAAACGAATAGTCAACGATTTGTTGCCCATCTTTAAGAAGATCGAAAACAATATCGAGCAGAGTCATTGGATAGGGAGTTTATCTCATCGGTTGAAGATAAAGGAGGAAGATATTCGGTCGGAGATGAAGAATGTGAAGGTTGAAGAAGATTCGCACGGAGACAAGATAGAGAACATTATAAAAGACAAAAAATCAAGGAGGTGCTTACTAGAGGAAACACTTTTGGTCATAGCTTTAATCAACGGTTCAAAGGCGGATTTTTTGACGGTCGAGGAAATCAATGGTTTTTCCTCTCCCGCCAAAGACATACTCTTGAAGCTTAAAGAAAATCCAGCGATTGTGGCTGAAGAATTAGAGAAAGGATTCGACGAATCTCCGGAGATATCTAATTTCCTGAACTACGCTCTGATTGCGTCGGAAATAATGAGGGATAGCGATATCGAAATCGATGAGGAATGGGATAAATGCGTCTTTGAACTGGACTCCTTGCTCAAAAAGGAAGAAAGGGATAAGATAACAACTCAGATAAAAGAACTCGAGGATAAGGGGCTTTTTCCCGAGATTAGGGGTCTTTTAGAGAAATTCAATAATCTAATAAAAAGATGAAAAAAAAGAAACAAAGGCCAAAAAAGAAAAAAATTGTTGTTAAAAAGAAAAAAGTCTCGAAGAAGAAAAAACCCATTAAAAAGGTCATTAAAAAGAAGAAGACTATAAAGAAGAAGCCCGCCAAGAGGAAAAAGAGGGTGGTTTCGGTTGTGACTCCGGAAAAGCTCACTGCCATGATAAAGAAAGGAAAAACCAGGGGTTTCGTCACTTTTTCCGAGATTCTGAACTATTTTCCTAACATTGAAGAGAATATGGAAGAATTGGAAGGCCTCTTGGGAAGCTTGGAACAGGCAAGTATCGACTTGAAGGATTCTAGGGGGTATCTGGATACCGAAGTCGAAACAAAAAAAAGAGGAAGGAAGAAAAGCTCTTCGGGCAAGATAGATTCCATCCAGTCTTACCTAAAAGAGATAGGGAGGATTGAGCCTATAAGTGCCAAAGAAGAGAAAGAGCTTGCGAAAAGAATAGAAATGGGAGACGAGGATGCCAAAAGAAAACTAGCTGAGGCTAATCTGAGACTGGTCGTTTCCATAGCCAAAAAGTATATAGGACGTTCTCCGAATTTAACCTTACTCGATTTGATACAAGAAGGGAACCTGGGATTGTTTAGGGCGGTCGAAAAGTTTGATTGGAGAAAAGGCTACAAGTTTTCTACCTATGCCACCTGGTGGATAAGACAGACAATTACAAGGGCTTTGGCCGATCAGGCGAGGACGATTAGGATTCCGGTCCATATGATTGAAACCTTGACCAAATACACTCAGGCCAAGAGGAAATTGTTGCAGGAATTGGACAGGGAGCCTTTAGCCGAAGAGATTGCGGCTGAGATGGGACTTGAGGTAGAAAAAGTTCGCCATTTGGAAAAGATTTCCCAAAAGGCGGTATCTTTAGAAACTCCGGTTGGAGAAGACGAAAAAGACAGCGTCTTGGGAGAATTCATCAAAGATGAGAAGATAGAGTCTCCGGCCTTGCAAGCGGGGAGAACTTTACTCCGAGAGCATTTAGACGAGATATTCAAAGACTTGGCCGACAGGGAGCAGAAAATTTTGGCCATGAGATTCGGACTGGAAGACGGAGTGACCCATACCTTAGAAGAAGTTGGGCAGGAATTCGGGGTTACGAGGGAGAGGATAAGGCAAATCGAAGCCAAGGCGATAGAGAAGATACGCGGGCACAAGGATGTCAAAAAGCTCGAGGGATACTAATCGTTTATTATTTGTCTAATATTTACCCAATATGGAGGGTTGAAAAAAACCTTAGTTTGAGATATATTGCATATATATTCCGGTGTGGCGCAATGGTAGCGCGGATGCCTGTTAAGCATTAGGTTGTAGGTTCGAATCCTACCACCGGAGCCAAGTAGTGAGGGGTTCTAGGAGACCGGTTACCGTCAGGGTAGTCGGTTTTTTGTACTATAATAAAATTTGACAACTTCTTCTTTTCTTTGATATTATGTAAATAATATGAAAAACATAAATCAAAGGTCGTCTCTCTCTCTCTCTCTCTCTCTCTCTGATATAATATCTTTAGTAGTTTTTAGTTCGGAAATAAAGAAGCTAGAGCTTCTTTTTTGTTATAAAAATAATAAATTATAAAAATATGAAAAAACAACAATTGTTTATCGTTTTTGGGGTAATGTTGCTTGGATTGGTGTTTGGAATTTCTCAATATTTTCAGGCTTTAAAAACTGAAGATGTTTCAGCGGTTACTGTTGGTATTCCTAATCCTGGACATGCTTGGTCTTCAATGGAATGTAGTGGAGATTCCTTATGCATTGATCCTATTGGTGGTAAGCTAGGAATAGGAACAAATACGCCGAGTCAGAAATTAGAAGTTAATGGAAATATTAAACTTTCTGGAGCATCTCCTTCCTATACAGTAAGTAACGTTATTGCCCCAGTTGCTTCGTCCGATGTTGCAACAAAAGCATATGTCGACGCTGCTTCTGGTGGTCCAGCTTGTCCAACTAATTATGCTAATCTTTGTTCTAATGGTGGAGGATTAGCCTTTACTTATAGTGGTAAAACGATGTATATTGATGCTTATCCTAGGGCTGCTGCTTGGTACACATCTGGTTCTCCAACAGGACAAGCATTAGCTTGGCAGATGTGTGGAGCGATAGGTGCCAGACTTCCAACCTTGGAAGAGTGGCAGGCTGCTTGTACCGCTTTATCTGGTCCTAATGGAGATGGAACAGCAACTTTTGGAGGAGGCAAATCAGATAGATGGGAATGGACTGCCACGCCTTCGTCTGCGACCAACAGCTATGCGGTCTTGGCAGGCGGTGGCACTTGCTCTGGGACCGGCGCCTACGGTGTGGCCGGTAGCAGACACCGACGCCAACGGCTACTCCATCGGCTACGGCTACACCGCCTGGTTCCGTTGCGTCCGCTAGGGACACGATCATCGTATTTTGGGAATCCCGTCTTCTAAAAAGACGGGGTTTATTTTTATTTTCTTATAATTTTTTTTGTAATTTTTATCTACTGAAGAGATAAAGTATTTTTTAAGACTAAAGAAGCGTTTTTCATAGATATTTTTTCTTAAATTATATGAATTAGCAAAATTAAAAATTCCATAATATGAATTGATAATGGAAAGCATTTTTTGCAAAAGAGCTAAGTCTGGAATTACGGGGGGAATCAGATCCTTTTTAAAATACAGTCTTGATAATTTAAGATTTGTCGGTGGATCAATGATAGGGAATCTTTTTGGGTCGATTAAATGATTAAAGAAGTAGAGCCTTTTTTTAAATGATTTAACAGTTCTTTTTCTAACTAAAAGATATTTTTCTTTAACGATATATCCTAAAAAATTAATGCCTTTGGACTTATGTTGAATGATTGTTTTTTTAGGATGGAGAGAGAGCTTAAGTTTTTGCTCAAGGAATATTTCAATTTCCTTTTTGTAGTTTATTAAAGTCTTTGTATCTTTTCCAAAGATAACAAAATCATCAACATAGCGAATATAGTATTTGATTTTTAATTTATGCTTTATAAACTGGTCTAGTTCGCTTAGGTATATATTTGCAAAGAATTGAGATGTTAGGCTTCCTATGGGAAGTCCCTTGTTTTTAGGGATATAAAATAATGATTTTTCTTTTGGCACCAAAGAAAGAAGCTTTTTATTTCCAGTAAAATTAGGAAGGGGATTAATAGGGTCTTGGAAAATAATTAATCTCGAAAGGTTTAATGTGAATTCTTTTTCTTCTGGGCAGATTCCCTTTATTGATTTAACATGCTTTGAAAGTAAATCGAAGAGAATATTTTTATCTATTGAGGGAAAGAATGTTTTAATATCTGCCATTAAATAATATTGATTTTCTTTATGCATGAATTTTTGCAATCTTTTAACAGCCATATGCGTTCCTTTAGTTTTTCTATTGGAAAAGCAGTCAAAAATGAATCTTTTATCAATAAACGGATTAATTCGATCTATTATTAAATGATGGATAATTCGATCTTTATAGTTTGGAGCGAATATTTCCCTTATCTTCGGGTCTTTTACAGCAAAACAGGAAAAAGCAGAAGGAGTGTATGTGTTGCTCTTAAGAGCTGCCGAGATTGTATTTACAATATCGGGTATTTCTAAAAAACAAGCCTTCTTTTGCTTGGCGTTTTTAGTATTCTTAACAGCTTTTAATAGTCTTTGTTTCAAAAGATAAATCAGCATTGCTTCAAAATGGTATTTTTGTTAGAATTCAATCAATGAAAAAGATTATTGTTTTAATATTGATTCCATTAATTTTACTTCTTTCTCATCTTCTTTACAAAGACAATTTAAGCGTAGACAAAAACGTAACGAAGAATGATAAAGTAGAATGTGTTATTAATCCTAAAATAGTTACTATTAATGGATATTCTATGTATCCCTTTTTAAAACCAGAAGAAGACGTTCAAGCTCTTTTTAATTATTATGATTGTAATGATATTTCAAGAGATGATGTGGTTTTGTATAAATATACTGGAAATACTAATTTATTGATTAAATTTATCAAAGCTATTCCAGGCGATAAATGGAATTTAAATAAGACAGATAGTGGATATGAAATAGTTGTTAATGATGTTAATCTTTTGAATTCAGAAGGGAAGTTGTATCTAATTTCCGAAAGCTCTATTAAAATGCTTGAATTATATGTTAAAGATTATCCAATTATTCCAGTCGACACATATTTGCTTTTAGGAGATAAAATAGATGGGTCGCTAGATTCAACTAGCTTTGGATTAGTAAGCAGAAAAGACATAATGGCTAGGGTTCAAAAGAAATAACATCTTAGAAAAATATATTTTTAATCTTTGAACGGGGACGATATGGGAGATATAAATGGGTTAATTTTGTCCGAGAGATGTACCAAGTTAATTGTTGACATAAATATATATTGGAGTAAAATATAATCAATGAACAAAAATACCAAATTAAATCCTCTCTCTCTCTCTCTCTCTCTCTCTCTCTCTCTTGCTATAATATCTTTATTGGTTTTTGGTTTACAAACAAAGAAGTTTAGAACTTCTTTTTTTGTTATAAAAAATATATGAAACTAGAATTAAATAAAAAGAAAGGTGCTTTTACCTTAATTGAATTATTAGTAGTAATAGCTATCATTGGTATTTTGTCTGGCTTAATTGTTGTCTCTATGAGTGGAGCGACTAATTCAGCTAATGATGCTAAAAGAAAAGCAAATTTAGATGTTTTAAAGAAGGCCTTAATGTATAATGGCACTCTAAATGGGGGAACTTATCCTATCCAAACTACCCTATGTACTATTGGCGGAGGAGCTACTCCTTGTACAGTCCTAGCTTCGGCTCTCTCAGAAATGGTTCCTAATCTTCCTGTTGATCCTGTTTCTGGCTATTATACATATATCTCTGATGTGGCAGGAACAAGGTTTACTCTTTCAGGCAATCTTTCTTCTGGAGCCATGTCGTATAGCAATAATGGAGGATATTCTGATGGGGCAGTTGATGTCGATGGCAATGCTTATGGATCTGTTGTTATCGGAACTCAAACTTGGATGACTTCCAATTTAATGACTACTAAATACAAAGACGGAACTGCTATTGCCAGAGGACCAACTGGAACAGGCTGGGATGGAACTGATCATGGCTATTATGCCTATCCTCCTGCTGTAGGCAATACCGCTGAAGAAACTTTAGCTAATATTCAATCCAATAAACTTGGTTTTGTTTACCAATGGAGTGCAGCTAACTCTGGCAAGCTTTGTCCTGCTGGATGGCACGTTCCGACTGATACTGAATATTGTACATTAGAACAATTTGTTGATCCTTCTATTTCTTGCAGTACGACTGGATGGAGGGGAACAGATGGAGGAAGTAGGCTTAAAGAATCCGGGACTACTCATTGGACATCTCCCAACACCGGGGCAACTAACTCTAGTGGTTTTACTGGATTGGGTACTGGTTGCAGAGGCACTGACGGTTCTTTCGATTTTCGTTCTGTGAACACGGACTTGTGGTCTTCGACGGTTAGCGGTACCTCGGCTTGGCATCGGCTCTTGTTTTATTCTAACACTACAGTCTACCGGGCCACGAATTCTCAGGCTTTCGGGTTTTCCGTGCGTTGCGTCAAGGACTGATACTTTCTTCCAGACTATTTGACTATTTTTTCGCAAAATATTATTAACAAGCAAAATATAGAGATATGAGTACGTATAGTTCTTTGTCAGTGTACAAGGCGAGTTATGATTTCTTGATAAGGCTGATAGTTTTGACAAAGAATTTTGATCGAGAATATAAATTTACTCTCGGGGAGAGTATAAAAAAAGAAGCTATGGAAATGATAAAAAATATTTATCGTGCCAACAGTAGCTCCGATAAGCATCAATTAATCCAAGCAGCGAGAGAGAATATAGAAATGATTCGTTTAGATTTAAGAATTCTTCAAGATCTTAAACAATTAAATCTTAAGAGATTTGTTTTTCTTAATGAGAAGGTTGAAATTATATCTAAACAACTTGTTGCTTGGCAAAAGTTTTCTAAGTAATAACGGGCCAGAGTCTCCTTAGCTTATGGCAAGGCGAGTGAGCCCTTATCAGTCCAATAATCTTCTCGCTTTGAGCGAGGTATACAATTCTTGCTTTTCGCTAGGAAAGCAGGAAGAATTAAATGATTATTCTTGCGCTAGTTAGGCCACGGAGTCGTGTCTGGTTACAGAGGCACTGACGGTTCTTTCAATAATCGTTCTGTGAACACGAACTTGTGGTCTTCGACGGTTAGCGGTACCTCGGCTTGGAATCGGAACTTGAATTATTCTAACACTACAGTCAACCGTAACACAAATTCTCAGGCTTACGGGTTTTCCGTGCGTTGCGTCAAGGACTGGTTTATTCTTCGGGCAATATTTATTGTCCGAAGATTTATATTACAATTATACTTTAAAATATGGAAAATAGTGGCAATCAAAAAGTAATGTGCGACTTATTTCGTGCTTATTATGATGCACGTAAAAACAAAGGGCTTGCTTTTAGTGTTCTATCTTTTGAAAGAAATTATGAAACAAGGCTTTTTGAATTGTATGAGGAAATTATTAATGAAAGATATATTATTAGTCCAAGTATTTGTTTTATTTCATTCAAACCATTAAAGAGAGAGATTTTTGCTGCTAACTTTAGAGACAGGATTGTCCATCATTTTATATATAATTATATCAGTCCTATTTTTGAGCGGTTGTTTATTAACGATAACTACAGCTGTCGGATTGGGAGGGGAACATCGTATGGCATAAAAAGATTAAATCATTTTATCCGTTCATGTTCCAATAATTACAAAAAAGATTGCTATATTCTTAAGCTAGATATTAAAGGATATTTTATGGCAATCGATCATCATGTTTTGTATCGAAAAGTTGAAAAAACGCTAAATAGATTTCGAGAAACAGAGGATTTCAATACTGATTTAGTTTTGCGTCTTATTCGTCAGGTCATATTTCATGATTCAACTATAGACTGTTTACTAAAGGGAAAGAAAGAGGATTGGCAAGGTCTTCCCAAAACGAAAAGTCTTTTTTTCGCTGGAAAAGACAAAGGACTTCCTATCGGCAATCTTACATCTCAATTATTTGGCAATGTTTACTTGAATGATTTTGATCACTTTGTGAAATATGAGCTTAATTGCAATTATTATGGTCGTTATGTAGACGACATTGTAATCGTTCATCAAGATAAGGAATATCTTAAATCCATTATTCCTCTTTTGCGTGATTATCTGAAAGATAATCTTTCCTTAGAACTTCACCCTAAAAAGATATATCTTCAACATTATTCCAAGGGGGTACGATTTTTGGGAGCGGTTATTAAGCCTTATCGTATTTATATCGGGAATCAAACCAAGAAGAGTTTTTGCAAGAAAACAGAGTATTGGAATGAATTTTTAATAGAAAATCATAATATGAGCAAGAAAGATTTAGACATGTTTTTATCTAGCGAAAATTCATATTTAGGAATTATTAAGCGGTATAGCACTTATCGGCTTCGTAAAAAGATAATGACTCAAAAATTGTCATTAAATTTTCTAAATTATGTCTGTTTTTCTGATGAGTATAATAAGGTAATAATAAATAGTGGAAATAAGGAAATACTTAGTCAAAGGAAATAGATAATATAGTCTTTTCTGATTAACTAAAGGGCGAATTGAATTTAGGCTATCCGTATTTTTCCGTTCGACATTAATATTTTTCCCTTGAGACAGGATAATAGTTCCCTTTTTTCATCGATTGATCCTTGCGCCAAAATATATCTAGCATATTTTTTATAATCCAGTTTTTCTTCTATTTTTTCATTACATTCTTTTAGTCCTAATACGCCATATCTAAATTTATTGTATCTTTCTATCTCTATCTCTATTTTTTTCTTTATTTCCGATCCATCCATAATTAGTTCGTCTATTAGTTCGGATAGTTGTTTTATTAATTCTCCTTCTTTTATATATCCGCATTTACAATGGAGGTCATTATATTTTGTGCATCCGTAATAAACATGCTTATTGTAATTTCCATTATTTAGTTTTCTGTGCTTTTCTTCGGCAGTTATTCCTGATCCGCATAGCCCACATTTAATTAATTTAGTGAAGGCGAATTCTCTATCTTCGCATCTGATATTCTGGCTGGTAATCTGTTCTTGGACCTTATCAAATAATTCTTTGCTGATTATTGGTTCGTGTAATCCGTCATACCATAATCCACCTCCGACAGGGTATTCAAACTTTCCATAATAGAAGCTATTTTTTAAGAGGGTATATAGGGAACTTAGAGTCGCTCTTTTTCCAGTTCTAGTTGTAAAATTAATTGATATGAGCCAACTATATAGTTTTCTACCACTGAGTTTTTCATAAGCTACTTTTTCAAACATTTTCTTGATAATTGGAGCCCTAACCTCATCTACAAATATCTTTTTTTGGCCTTTAATGCCCTCTTTATTCGTTAAATAACCTAGGGGTGCCATTCCTGGACGCCAACCCATGGAACACTTGGCTTTCATGCCTCTTTTAACGTTTACTGATTTATTGTCATTTTCCAGTTTAGCTTGAGATCCAAGGATCATGAGTAGAAATTTATCATTAGGAGAATTACCGAATGACTGTCCATAGGTTCTTATCTCTTTCAGTTTTCCATTATCCATCATGTCTACGACCGTTCCTAAGTCTCCAGCATTTCTTGCTATTCTATCTGGAGCCCATGTTAGTATTCCATTGAATTTTTCTTCTCTAATCTCTTTAATTATTTCATTGAAGATTGGTCTTTGTCCGACTTCTTTAGCCGAGTGTTTTTCTTGTTTTATCTCAATTACATTAAGATTATCTCTTTTGGCCATATCCAGCATTTCTTTGATTTGAGAGTCGATGGAAAGGGCTTGGGTTTCGTCTGATTCTGTTGATTTCCTTGCGTATAGGCAATACTTTGTATCTGTCATATTTTGTTCTTTTATTCTCTTACCTATACAGATGTCGCAAGAGCGTAAGGAAGTCCAGACCTATATGGAGACAAACTGGAGACTGAAAGACTACACAATTTTTAGCTTTTAAGCTATTATGTATTTACAATTTAATAATGAGCCTAAACCTATAAATTTTATGGGCATGGCACAAAATTTCCCAACCACGATATTAAGCTCCTCATTGAGCACTCGTGGTTGGGTCACTAGCCGAAAGGTTATTGGATGGTCGCAAGACTATCGCTCGTGGGGAGCTTTGTGTTATAGCCCACGAGAAAAACCCAACCACAATATGTCAAAACAAAAAATACAGAACCTCGTTGAAAAATACGAAGATCTTAAAAATTCAGGAAAATTAAAATTTTATACCGAGGAAGAGGTAAAAAAAGATTTTATTCTTCCGCTTTTTGAATCTTTAGGCTGGGATGTTCATAACAAAAAAGAAGTCTCCGCCGAGGAGACTATCTCATCTGATCGAGTAGATTATGGATTCTATCTAAACGACAGAGTCAAGTTTTATTTAGAAGCTAAAAAATTCAATGTTGATATTCATGACGAAAAGTTTGCTAGCCAAACAATAAAATATTCTTTTAACAAAGGAGTTACTTGGGCGATACTAACAAATTTTGAAACCCTTGTCGTTTTTAATGCCCAATATATTGAAGGTAAATTATCGGATAAAAGATTTTTCGAAATTAATTGTAGCGAGTTTTTAAGCAGAATTGATCAATTAAATCTTTTATCAAAGGACGCATTTAAAAATGATCTTTTAGATAAAGATGCCGAAAAAGTAGGAAAGAAACTTCAGAAAGTATCTGTAAGTAATTTATTATACAAAGATTTACAAAGTTGTAGAGATATTTTAACTAAGGATCTTGGCCTATGGAATAATGATGTTGACCATGATTTATTAGATGAAGGCGTCCAGAAACTCCTTGATAGACTACTTTTCATTAGAGTAGCAGAAGACCGAGGCATTGAACCATCAACCCTGGTTCCCATGGTTAGGCAAGCTCGAGGGGATTCAAAAAAACATCTATACCAATCAATGACTGAAAAATTTAGGGAATTTGACAGTTTTTATAATTCAAATTTGTTTTCAAAACATCCCTTTGAACAATGGGAAGAATACAGCGGAGCTACAGAAAAAGTAATCAATATTTTATACGGTAAAAGTGGCTACTACGAA
This sequence comes from uncultured bacterium, assembly GCA_963807465.1. Taxonomy (GTDB): domain Bacteria; phylum Patescibacteriota; class Minisyncoccia; order Minisyncoccales; family Minisyncoccaceae; genus CAWECB01. The sequence goes on along the minus strand of CAWECB010000003.1, from coordinate 52,895 downwards.
TACGACTTTAAAGCAATGCCAGCCGATGTATTAGGAACGGTTTATGAAAACTATCTTTCACACCGTCTCTCAAAGTCAAGGAAAGGAACAACTGTTTCAAAAGATGCTAGCAAGAAAAAAGAGCAGGGCATTTATTATACCCCCAGTTATATTGTTGACTATATTGTAAAAAAAGCATTAATACTATCCCTAGATGAATGTAAAACCATCGAAGATATTAAAAAAATTAAAGTTTTAGATCCAGCTTGTGGCTCAGGTTCTTTTCTTATAAGAGCATTTAACATTATTTTTGAAAAATATAAAGAATTTGGTTTCAAGGGTCAAGAAGATTTATTAAAAATACAAATACTTAAAGAAAATATATATGGCATTGATTTAGACCAACAAGCAGTTGAGATAACAAGATTAAATTTACTTATCAATGCTTTAACTAAACGAGAAAAATTACCATTTTTAGACAACATTAAAAATGGAAATTCACTTATTTCTGGCACCGATGAGAAACTACACGAATATTTTGGTAAAAATTTTAGAGATAAAAAACCATTTAATTGGCAAGAACAATTTCCAGAAGTTTTTAAACAAAGCCATTTTAATGTAATTATTGGAAATCCTCCATACGGGGCTGACATTTCAAAGATAGAACAAGAATATTTTAAAAAATTATATAATATCGGTTCAACCGACACGGCAGTTTTATTTATAAAAAAAGCATTAGATGAGTTAGGGGATGGCGGATGTTTAGGTTTTATTATCCCTAAAGCATTCTGTTTTGCTTCAAATTGGCAAAAAATAAGAGATCTTATTTGGGATAATGTATTTGAAATAATTGACTGTGGTAAGGTCTGGAAAGAAGTTAAACTAGAGCAAGTTATTGTAATTTTGCGAAAAGGCATCAAGCAAAAGTATTATAAATCTGGTGTCGTTGAAGATGAACAGATAAAAATAATATGTGAAATTGATAAATCTAATTGTAAAGTGTTCGGGCTTTTCTTAAATGGAGTTTATTCTTCCGAATTAGAAATCGCCCAAAAAATATTGGACAACTCGATTGTTTTAAACGATATAGCTAAAAATCAAAGAGGAGCAATGCTCCAAAAAGAGATTAGTAATAATGGTGATACCGAGGTAATTGGTGGGGCACAACTATCTAGGGCGGGAGTTATAGGAATAAAAGGCAAAATAAATAAGAATTTAGTCACAGATAAAAAGGCATTTATTAACCAGAATTCTATCCTGGTTCAAAGAATTATCGCACACATTGAAAATCCTACTGATCATATAAAAATAACTGCTATCGTCCCAAAAGATAGAAAACAAATAATAGTTGATACTATAAACCAGATTACTATTACTGATAAAAAATATCATCCGCAATTTATCTGCACCTTATTAAATTCTAAATTACTGAATTGGTATGTTTATAGATTTATTCTTGGTAAAGCTATAAGGTCTATGGAATTTGATAATCCCACAACAAGCAGACTCCCAATTCCAAAAATAGACTTTTATAAAAAATCGGAAAAAGAAGAATACCATGAAATAGTTGAACTAACCGACAAAATAATAAAGCTAGATAAAGATCTTCAAAAAAGTACTGAAAATTCAGAAAAATGGATTTCAATAAAATCCGAAATCGAAAAAGTTAATCAAAAAATAGATGATGAAGTTTATAAATTATACAAAATTACCGATGAAGAAATTAAAATAATTGAAAACGCTGCAAGAAAATGAATTAGGATAATCATTGTTTTTCTCTACGATGTTCTATCTACAATCGGCCGACGTAATCTATTATTAATTTTAATTTATAAATATATGGGAGATTTATCGATTAAAGATAAATTTAAAATAATGTCAAAGAGAATCAATTTAAAGTCTATAATAATTATTATTGCTATTTTGGCTATATTGTTTGTTGGCGGATACTATTGGTGGATCGGAACGCCTCAATATAGCTTGTTCCAAATTAAAAAGGCATATAAAACACATAATGCCGATTTGGCATTAAAGTATATCGATAGTGATGCAATTTTTGAAAACTATTGGACAGAATATATTGAAAAGACCATGACAGAAACACCCAGTTCTAATGGTTTTGAGACTCTTGGTAAAATCATAGCATTGCAAATGATTCAGAACATGAAGCCGACGATAAAAGATGTTTTAAAACAGACCATAATTAAATCCTTTTCCGAAAATCAAGAAAGTAATAATGATAGTGAATTTACTAAAAATCTTAACGGGACATGGGGCAGTAAACCAAAAATAAGCCGTAAAGGAAATACGGTCACAGTTGATTTATCAAACAATATTAAGCTTATAATGACTAAAAATAATCATTATTGGGTTGTGACTAAAATTGAGGGACTAAATTAATTATTTTGTAAATAATTCATATGGCATTAACAAAAGAAGAAATTGAAAAAATAGAGGAAGAAGAGCGTGTTCGTGCCGAGGCAAAAAATAAGTATAGTCAAAAGCCTAAAAATATTCCTAATAAAAATGATTTGACTCCGACTCCAGTTTTTGTTTTTATTCTTTTAATGATTTTTATATTTATGTTTGTTATCGGAGCAGGAGTATTTTCAATAGTTTTACCCATTATAATTTTTATTTATTTTATGCCAGCTGTTTTAGCTTACGAAAAAAGAAAAAATAATGCCGCAGCAATACTAATGCTTAACCTTTTTCTAGGATGGACATTAATAGGATGGGTGATAGCTATGGTTTGGGCGGCGACGAATGATCAGTAAAATATCTTTCTAAAAATTTTGTTTCTATAAAAATAATAAAAAATACAAATATGAAAAAACAAGTCTTATTGATAATAATTTTGATCGTTTCCATATCTATAATATCACTTGTTGTATTTAACCTTACCTATGCTATAGAAGGAAACGTCACAGACATAGCAACTGGGGAATCGGTGGCAGGAGTTAAAGCAATAGTTGCTAATCATGAAGGTACGACGGATGACAAGGGACATTATAAAATAAAAGGAATAAAATTATATCAAAAGGGAGACTTAACAATAAATGTACCAGAAGGTTATATCGATGTTAATCCTATAAAGATAGATTATGGTAGCCGATTTATTAGGAAAGATTTTACAATAGAGCCAACCCTTGAACGAGTGGTAACCTTAGTAAATATTGCACTTAAAAATAATCAATACGATTATGTTTGGGATTTTATACATCCCGATGTTAAAAAATATTGGGACAGTAAAGATGAGTATGTAACATTAAATAAGTTAGTCGCAGATGTTATAGAACAAAGAATTCTTAGAAAAAGTATTAAATCTATTACCATTAGTGGTAATATACGAACGCTTGATAGTTGGAAGTTTAAAACGATTAATCCAGACAAAGAGTATAAAGATGTTTTGGAAGTTCCAGTAGAAATAGTTTATATTCAGAATGGTAAAGAACAACCACAAACAGAGCTATTTTATTATCAGCGGGTTGATGGTTTTTATCATTTTTTTGCTAGCGTTGATAAGGATAGTCTTAAAGAAATGGTGAAACTTTACGATGTTTATAATAAGGTAAGCGATAGCGAATTAAAAAGTATTTACATTAATTCCGAAAAATATATTAATAAATAACAAATAAATTTATAAAAAATGGAAAATAATATACAAACAAAAAAATGTCCGCAATGCCAAACGGATATTCCTAAAAAGGCTAAAAAATGTCCCAACTGCCAAAGTCAATTAAAATCGTTGCCAAGCCGTCATCCTATTTTGACTTTCTTTTTAGTAGTTATGGTTTTTTGGTTTATGGTTTCCTTGGTAACTTCATTTAACGATTCTCTGACGGGAGGTTCTGGTAAGAATAAAACATTAGAGCCACTTTTAGAATTGCAGAGCATGAATTGTAATAGAGAGTACGGCTATTTTATTATCGAGGGAACGGTAAAAAACATAAGTGAAGAATCTTTGAAAAACGTAGAGGCCGTTGGCGGCATGTATCAGGAGAACGGAGAACTCGTAACATCAGATAGCGCCTTAATAGAGTTCAATCCGATTCTTTCCGGGCAAACATCTTCCTTTAAAGTAATGCATACCGATAATCCCGCAATTAAAAAATGCAAAGTAGATTTTAAAGAGCTGATGGGAGGTACTATTTATACTAAAGATGGTAGGGCTGAATAGATATAAAAATATGAAGTTTAATAAATCAAACCTAATCCAATTTGTAGCAATAGCATTATTTGTTATTTTTTTAATAATAGGAAGTAGTGGTAATCATAATGTAGTTCAGCCTAAAAACGAAACAGAAAATAGCAATGGAGCAGCTTCTTCGGAGAAAACAGCAGGAGATAGCCAACAGCAGATAGAATTAACAAATGAGAAAAACAATAAAGAAGAAAATAAAAACGGGGGAGTAATTAATAATGCAAATAATCTATACAGTGTAGTCAGGGTAGTCGATGGAGATACTTTAGTTGTAAATATTGACGGCAAAGAAGAAACATTAAGATTAATAGGAATAGATACTCCCGAAACAGTTGATCCTAGAAAAGAAGTACAATGTTTCGGGTTAGAAGCATCGAATAAAGCAAAAGAGATTTTATCCAATAAAAAAGTTTCTTTAGAGGATGATTCAACTCAAGGAGATAGAGACAAATATGAAAGACTTTTAAGATATGTATTTTTAGAAGATGGAACGAATTTTAATCTTTACATGATTAAAGAAGGTTATGCCTATGAATATACATACAGTACTCCTTATAAATATCAAACTGAATTTAAGGGAGCCCAAAAATCGGCTCAAGAAAACCAGAAAGGATTGTGGTCGCCCAATACTTGCAATGGGGAGACGACCTTAAGCACCACACCAAACATCACTCCTGTTCCTTCCCAAACAACCACTACAAACTCATCAGCCGTCAAATATTACACTTCTTCATATCGAACAGCTAAGTATTATTATCCAGCTTCTTGCCAGGAGTGGCAAAGTTTAAGTCCGAGTTATTTGAAGGCTTTTGATTCTCTTGAGGCGTTGCTGGCGACCTATCCGTCACGGACATTGAGTCCACAGTGCCAGTAGTATAGGTATTTAAAGCCATTCGATGCCTGGCACGGGCTCATTGGAATATATGATGAACTGGTTAGCAACAAGCGAAAATGCGTCCGCAAGGTCGTCGTATTTTTCTACACCAAAATTGGTAAGCTGAAGAATAAGATCTTCGGTGCCTTTTTTGGGGAAGAGAATAAGTCCTTCTTTTATCGCTGCAGTAGTGAGGGCAATTCTTTCGCGCTTTTCTCCGTGCGGGGGGACGCCCTCAACTTCAATTCCTAAGCTACTACAATGCTGGATAAGTGATTCTTGGTAGGCAACTTTCTCAACAAATATTTTCGGATAACGATATTTTTTATTTACTATAAGTGATTGGATTTGTTTTACTTGATCGGGGAATCCTATATTTTCGTTGAAGGGGAAAGGCATAACATAGGCAATACATTTATCTTCTATCTGGTAGATTTTCATTCCAACCATGGCTGTGCGATCCGCACTGTCTTTTTCTGATATCGCCAGATCAACGCCGACATAAGTTTCTGAAAAATATTCATCGCTTGGAAGGTCTTTGGCTGGATCGTAATAATGGATCCATTCTGGATGCACCACTCGTCCCGTGTCTGAAACAATACGAAGAAGGTATTCTCTTTGCCAAGCAATTTCATTCCCGGCTCTTTTCTTTTCCTTTTCGATATCATCTTGCGTGGCATATTTTCCTGGCCATGCGATTGATCCTTTTTCGTCAAGCAATGGATATGCTTTGAATAAGCCACCAATTTTTCCTTCGACCACATCTTGTTTTAAATGCATAAGAAGTGAATCTTCGTGGAGGAGGTTTCCGACAATGATAAGCCGAGTATCTTTATCTCCAGCTGGGATTACTTCGCCAGTAAGCCACTGGTATGTTTTTTGTCTGCTTTCTTTTGTTTTAGTTGAAGCAATATCTTCTACGTCATCTCCGATAATAAGATCGGGACGATATTGGTTGTGTCTTAAGCCACGGATGCTTTGTTCGGTTGAGGCGGCAGTGATCCGTACGTTTAGCTTTGAAAAAACGATTGAAGCAGAGCCCCATTCATCGCTTTCTTCTTGAAATGGTCCGAGGTCGTCTTTAAGGAGTTTGTTGCTTTCGAGCTCTCGTTTCAAATTCATCATGTGTTGTTTTGCTTGGTTTCGCGTCTGGCAGAGAATCAATACGAATTTTTTCTGCTGATCTCCGAGTATTGCCCAGATAGGGTAGGCGGTTGTAAGAATCGTTGATTTCCCTGATCCTCGAAAAGCGATCACAAAAAGGTTTTCATTTTTTTTCTGTTCCACGAGATAAAATATTTCACGGTGGAATGGAGCCGTTTTATAGTTTACGTAATGGGCAAAGTAGAAATGAAAAAATATGAAGAAGCTTTGCTTACAAACAGCAACGCGGACTTTACGATCTTTAGTCATCCGTTCGACCAAGTCCGATGGCAGGTGATTGCAATTGTAATCCTTGGGAAATTGTTGAGAATTTAATCGTGTCATGATAGTTGTTATTTAATTGGTTATTATTTTGATTCTTCTTCGGGAAGCAGTGACGCAAGACGCAGAGCTTCCCGAACTACTGCTTCTTGTTCTGGGGTTAATTCGTCTTGTTGAGAGATATTAGCCGTTATTTCTAATTTTTGGCTATATTTAGAATGATGATGCCGCAACCAGAGCTGGATGGCTTGAAAGTTACGATCGCGAATCATAGAAATTAATTGAGATTCGCTCATGTCGGTAATAAAAGCTTCTCCTTCCGCTATTGCTTCATCGGCACTTTTTGCGAATTCTTTATCTTCGCGCCAGCGGTAGTAAGTCGCTCGTCCGATGCCATTTTTTTTACAGGCGAATTCAATAATCGGAGTTTCTTTTAATCGAGCTAATAATAATTGTTTGTCTTTATCTTGTCTCATGTTTTTTAGCTTTTAGACCGGTCAATTTTTCCCAGCGATTTTTTATTACTTCTGCGTAGACGGGGGATTTCTCCATGATGTAGCACCTACGGTTCATCTTTATTGCGGCGATAAGCGTCGACCCACTTCCGCCGAAGGGCTCCACGATAAGGTCATTCCTTTTGGTTAGAACTTTAATGTACGGGATTAGGATTTCAATCGGTTTAGTCCCGAAGATAATTCCTTGTCCGCTCGACTTTTCATCCGCTGCCTTATGTTCGATATAGTCCGTGGGGCAGATTTTCTTACCTTTTTCGTATCCTTCCCAATGGGGCTTGCCTGATATGGCATACAGGGCGGTTTCGTATTCATTCTGAAGTAGCTCAGCCTCTTCTTTATTATTAATTGTTGGTTTACCTGATTGCCCAACCATTGCAATGTCGTGCTTATTAAAGAATTTGTACTTAGCAGCAAAGCCTTGGACTCTATTGGGAAGGTGCCAGACGATCATGTTTTTTACCTTCCAATATTTTTCTATCTCGTTCCAAATGGTTCTGATATTTTTCCAATTCTCATATACGATTATATGGAAATCATCCTTGGAAACATCTTTGATGTTCTTCATCCAAAGTTCGCTGAAGTTTTCGGCTAAGAAATCGGTTTCAAGATACCGTCTATCCCTCTTTAGTCCAAAGCCTGTAACTGCTTTGCCGTCTTTTTTCTTGCCGTGCAAATAGTCGAGAATGTAAGGCGGATCAGTTAGGCACATATTTGCTTTCTCTCCAGCCATTAGCTTTTGCATGTCTTCAGGAATAGTCGAGTCCCCACACATTAGATGGCTTCCATTCAAATCGTATACATCTCCCTTCTTTATCTCAATTTTGTTGATATTTAGCTTTTTCAGTTCTTTTTCCAAGTCGAATTCTTCGGGCGTATCTTCGACTGCGAAGATTTCGTCCAATTCCTCCGATGAAAATCCTGCCTGAGACAGAAATGACTCGTCAAATGTCGCTAGTATATCCCAATCGAATTCCCCAGTGTTTTTGTTCATCCTGATATTCAATTCCTTTTCCTTTTCTATGTCAGGGATATTGATATAAACTACTGGAACTTCCTTGATGCCTAAGCTTTTTATACAAGACAGCCTAAAATGGCCACCGATCACGATATTTTTTCTGCCCTCAGCGGAGTTAACCAGCAGGGGATCGACTATTCCGTATCTTGTAATACTTTCTTTTAATTGAGTTTCCGCATCCTTGTCCCATTTTCTCGGATTATATTCGGCATTTTTTAATGTATCCACTGATACGTATTCAATTTTGATATTTTTGGTTTTTGTATTATTGTTTTCCATGTTTTTATTTTAAAATTAATAATTATTCTACCGATGTTATGGTGGCTTCGGATACGGTAATTCCTTTGGCGTGGTTTGTTTTATCATATAGAGCTTAATCCCGTACGAATCTTGCTTAAGGGATAATCTTTGAAGAGCATTGAGCTTGTTTAATAATGACGATTTCAGGTTGATAATTGCTATCTTATCCTTATTGAATGTTTTCGGATTTTGATCCATATCCTTAAGGACAGATTCTATCCATTTTGATTGAAGTAATGATTGGTCCTGAATTTCCGGGCGCCATTCTAGCAATATTTCATCTATTAAGCTTCTGGTCGTTTGTCTTGATAGTCTGAGCATTCCTGCTATTTCTGAAATATTTGCCCGGCCGGCATTCTCTAAATATTCTTTAACTGATTTCAAAATTCGCCCTCTTGCTTCTGGCTTTAAGTTGCCGTCGCTTGTGCGGTCGCAGTTTTTGACAAGCGAATTGATAAGGGAAATGTCTTTTTTATTCATGTTTTTTAACGAAGTTTATTATTAGATGGCCTTACGTATTCAAAAATTAATTAATAAAAAACCGTAGTTTTCACCACGATAACACAGTCTTTTTTATTAAATGTTACGCTTTTTTACAGAAGTCTTGTCACGCGATTTCTCCGAATCTTTTTTTTCGTTCTTTCTGTATTCTCGAATATATTTGCCTCACAAGGTTTGCTTTTTTGTAATTCCCGAATATTTTATTAGCTATTTCCTTGCTTGTGTATTTTATGATTTCTTTTTCTATTCTTGCGGGGTTAAGTTTTTTAACTCTTTCAAATTCTTTTTTTCCGTACGCTTTCCTAACTTGCTGAAGATACCAATCTGGCTTTTGATAGGTTTTTATCATCCTTTGTTTCATTTCTTTTTCAATTTCAATTGCCTTATCCGTATCTCGATGCTTTCGAATATCTTCAGTAAGCACAAGAGGAAGGTAATGTTTTTGCATCTGCCTTAATCCCTTCATCGCAATTCTAATTTCCTCCTCTGTTAATTGAGCATATGTTCTTATTTCTATCCATTTTGCAGTACCTCTTCTTCCTTCGGAGTTTAAAGAGAAGGAAAAATTTGTATCAGGAAGAAATATAGATGTAATTTTTCCATAGTAAATATACATTCTTATCGCATTCAAGAAATTATATGGCAAATGATATTTTATAACTAAATCTTCTACGGATTGGCTAAACTTATTTATTGGAACTTCCTTATTAATAAGTTCTTGTTCAATAAGGAATTGCCGATAATCTTTTTCCTTTAGTAATAAAAGTTTTTTTCTTTTGTTTTTGTAATCTTCGGTTTTCCAAAAATTATCTGAGTCATGACATAAATTTTCATCCCATTTTTTAACTTCTTCGTTATTTGAAAACCCCTCTAGTGGTATAGAAAAAGATTTTCTTAGTTTTGATAAATCTCTTTGGAATTTATCCCAACTTATTAAAAGTTTCATTGTATCTAAATTCTTACCATGTAAAATAGGGTGGCTGCCTCTACTTTTCTTCCCCTTTTTAGTTTTTTTGCTCATTTTGATACTTTTATGTTTTATTAGAAATTGACTTTTAATTAGACATGGTGTATACTTATGTATAATATATGAAAAGAGAAAATTTGTCAAAAAAAGAAATAGAGACTGTCCGACATATTAGAAACGCTATAATGCACGGAAGGAAAAGCCCGTCACTTCGAGAGTTATCGAAGGTTTTAGGGTATAGCTCTCCGAGATCGGCTAATATTATAACAGATAGCTTGATTAATAAGGGTTATATTAAAAGAAAAAGCGACAAAAGTTGGCAAATATTAAAAGATATAGAAGATAATCCATTAAGAGTTCAGACGGTGGATGTTCCTTTGGTTGGATCAATATCTTGCGGTTCGCCAGTTTTGGCAGAAGAAAATATCGAAGCCTATTTCCCAATTTCTACTAAATTGGCCGATCCTAATAATAAATACTATCTATTGCGGGCGAAAGGAAACTCAATGGACAAGAAAGGAATTAACGATAAAGATGTGCTCTTGGTTAAGTCCCAACAAACCGCTGAAAATGGAGACATTATAATAGCATTAATAGATGATTCTGCTACTGTAAAGGAATTTCATAGAACCAAAGATGCAATTATTCTAAAGCCTCGATCGACCAATAAAAATCACCAACCAATAATTTTACATGATGATTTTAATGTGCAGGGAGTCGTGAAGCATATCTTTCCTGAATCTATATTCCGGTCGCACTAATTAGTCTCGAGTAACTTATAAAATGAATTTAAAAAAACAAAAATATGGCAAATTACCACGTTATGAAAAATAAAGATGTTGATAAATGGTTTGCGAAACGAGAGGGAGCCGACCGCGCTGCTGGATACTATGACACACAAGCGGAGGCGGAGAAGGCTGCCAAGGAAATGTCTTCTAATAGCGGAGGCGGAGAAGTAAGAATCCATACTCCTAAGGGTCCTATTAGAGATAGCGATACGGTTAAGCCGGGTAATGATCCTAGCTCAATTAAAGATACAAAATTTTAATTTTAAAACTATGAAAACACATCTTATTTCGTACGATCTGGGAGTACCAGAAACATCAGAAGATTATAAAAAATTGATTGCTTGCATAAAGTCGCTTGATGGTTGGGCAAAACCACTATATTCAGTTTGGTTCGTAAAAAGCGACAATACCACTTCGGAAATTAGAGACAAAATTAAAAAAGAAACTGATGCTAATGATAAGTTGTTAGTCTTAGAGGTAACTAATTCTGTTTGGGCTACGGTTGGTATGGACAAAGAAATTACAGACTGGATGAACAATAATTTATAAAGATATAAAATTATACTAAAAATTTAAAAGATTTATCAAAGAGAAATAATTTATGTCAAAAATAAAGACAACTATTTGGGAAATGGAGCCGCATACTGAGGCAAAGCACGAAATTTTAAAAAAATATCTTAATGCTTGGCTTCCAATTATGTCTAGATATAACAATAAAATTATTTACATAGATGGTTTCGCTGGGCCAGGAGAATATATTGGTGGCAAAGACGGATCACCTGTAATTGCCTTGAAATTAGTTACTGATCGTAAAAACCCAATTAAATCAGAAATTATTTTATATTTTATAGAGGCTAATCCAGAAAGATGCGAACATTTACAGCAAATAATATCTAAAATCGAAATTCCTTCAAATGTTAAAGTTCAAATATATTGTAAAAAATTTGAAGACAGTTTAAATGAGATTTTAAGGCACATAGAGGAGCAAGAACAAGAATTAGACCCAGCTTTTGTTTTTATTGATCCATTTGGATTTACAGGCATACCGCTAAAAATAATAAAGAAAATAATGGAGAATCCTAAGTGCGAAGTTTTTATTACTTTTATGTATGAAGAAATTAACAGATTTGTTTCCGATGAAAAATTATGGAATGGGCTAGAAGAAACTTTTGGTACCGATAAGTGGAAGGCCGTTGTGTCGATAACAGATCCGACGCAAAGAAGGTATATGTTGCATGATATTTACAAAGATCAATTAGAAAAAGAAGCAAATATAAAATTTGTCAGATCTTTTGAGATGAAAAATAAGAGTAACAAAACAGATTATTTTCTGTTTTTTGGTACCAATAATATAAAAGGATTAATGAAAATGAAGGAAGCAATGTGGAAAGTAGATGAAAACGGAGCGTTCGAATTTTCTGATGCGACATATAATCCCTCTCAGCCAACCTTATTTGAAAAAGTTCCCAATTTTTATCAGCTAAAGAATATTATTCTTAAAAATTTTAAGGGTAAAGTAGTTAGCATAAATGATTTGGAGCGTTTTATTTTAACTGAAACTCCGTTCAGAGAGACCCATTATAAAAGACAGATTTTAGCTGAAATGGAAAAATTTGATAATCCGGGAATAAGAAGGCGATGCGATTTGTGTCCAGGCGATTGCAAGGTAATAAAAGGAAATTATCCACACGAAGAATGCCTTATAGAGTTTTTATAATTTAAATATAGTGTTATAATTTAATCAATGGAAAAAATATATCGTAAATCTCTTTTATATAAAAGCGGAGTAGAATATGCTGATTATTGCATCAATCATGTAGAAGGATGTTCTCATGGTTGTAGATATCCATGCTATGCGATGATGATGAAAAAGCGATGTGGCATTATTAAAGATTATCGAGATTGGACAAAGCCAAAAATAGTCGCAAATGCTTTGGAAATTTTAGATAGGGAGATTCCTAAATTAAAAGATAAAATTGAGGTTGTCCATCTTTGTTTTGCCACCGACCCTTTTATGTATAAACAAAAAGAGATTAAGGATTTAACTCTGAAAATAATAGAAAAGTTAAATAAAAACGGGATAAGGTGTACCGTTTTAACCAAAGGAATTCTTCCAAAAGAATTAATAAACGATAAGAAATATAGTAAGAAAAATGAGTACGCGATAACTTTAGTTTCTTTGAATGAACAGTTTAGAAAAGGATTTGAACCAGGGGCTGCTCCGTTTCAATCGAGAATCAAAAGTTTGAAGTATTTACATGACCATGGCCTGAAAACGTGGGTGAGCATGGAGCCGTATCCAACGCCTAATTTAGTAAAGCAAGATTTAAATAATATTTTAGATAATGTTAGTTTTGTTAACAAAATAATTTTTGGCAAGCTCAACTACAATGTCAAAGTTTCTCAATTTGAAAATAAGATAGAGTTTTATCAAAATTGTGCCGATATAGTAATTGATTTTTGCACCGAGAGAAAAATAAGCTACCACATCAAATACGGAACATCTAATAAAAACAGCAAAGAAACCATTAAGATTTTTAGAACGTTTAACGATTTAAGATTAGCGGTTTAATTTATTCTTTTTAAATTCATTTCTCAATTCGACTATCTTCTGTTTCATATAAAGCTTGTTTAGTTTATTTCTGTTTTTGTCGTAAGATTTTCTTACTGGGCTTTTTCTGTCCGGATCTATAAGATGCGGATTTTCTTTTTTAAGGAATACGTATTCATAAGGACTGCCATTGCGCGCCAAGATAATCTTGGCTTTTAGATTTCCTTGCCTAACGAGCTTTCCCGCGGTCTGGTGCTTTATGCCAAACTTGCTTTTCAGCGCCCACATAGAATACCAGCCATTTTTTTCTTTACAGACAAATCCGGGAACAGAGCCGGTATCAACCGCTTTCTGGCAGAGCAGGCACTTGGCGCCCCAGCGGTCATACCAACTTTCGTCTCCAGTAATTGATCTTCCGCAAATTGAACAATTATAGACATCGTTAATTATATGGAAACCCCTCGGCTCTTTTTTGAGCTTCCTTTCCATTTCGGCTTGATGTTCCGCGATTTTCATCAAGGATTCAAAGAAGCCGAGCAGGTTTCTGGCCGAATCAGCCGCTTCTTGGTCGCTTAATTCCTTGCCGTAAGTATTCTTAAATATTCCTTTAAACTCGTCTATTTGGTCTTTTTCCAATTTCATATTTTTATTATTTATGTTTAATTATGAGACACGAGACCCACCCCTTTATAGTGTCTCATTTGTCTCATTTTCTTTAAATACTATCCGACCGGTTACCGGTGTGGGATGCTCTAAAGAGAGCCCAAGAAACCCTTATTGGGGTTGGACGAAGCAAGTCCGAGACCTATGGCGGGAGCCAGTGTGCACGAACAGAGTCTAAAGCCTCTGTTTTTGTTTTATCCATAAGACTTTCAGTCGGTTCTAACCCTAAATATTCTGTTTCTAGGGCAGGATATTCATTTTTAATAGGTATAAACCATTCATTAGCTTCAATAATGAGCTTTTTGTCTTTAATAATAGGTGTTCCACCTAATGCTAATAGTATTTCTTTTTTTAGTTCTAACCCTTCTTTGCCTTCCGCCATTATAAATGTTTTTCTTGCATATGTGGCAAGTTTTTCTTTACTTAGGGGATATTGCGCGGTTATCCGCAATCCGAAAATAGGGGACATATCCATTTTTACATTTGCCATTTTTGTAGTTATTCTGGCGCTTTGATGTAGCTTCGAATTATATGATAATTCCGGATGCCATTCTTTCGGCTTCCTAAACTCAGTTCCGTGGAACTGGACATAGGTAAGCTCCATATCTGCATATTCTGGACTATCAACGATTTCTATATCTTTTTTGTTCATAAGCATTATTTCCAATATACCATGTTTTACCATATTTGTGTATATGGGGCAGTTTAGCCCCTTTTTACTTGACAAAGTGCGGTTTTAATGCAATAATGGATTCATATGAAAAGAGAACTAACAAAGAGACAAGAAGAGGCCCTTTCCTTCATTGAAGGATATATACAGCACAATAATCAGTCGCCGACTTTGGCTGAAATTTGTGAAAAGCTTAGTAAAACGACCAGAACAATAGTCCAACACTTAGACGCTTTGCAAGATAAGGGGTTTATTTATAGAGAAAAGGGCAAACATAGGGGCATTGTTTTGCTGAAAAAAAGAGAAATGTTTTTTAGTTCTATGGAAAGGATTCCTATAACATCTTTGATCGGCTGTGATAATGCTTGCGTATACGGCGACGATACGATTAATGATTATATTTTAATATCAAATGAATTGAAGAAGAAGTACGGTGTATTGTCGGCTGGACGAGCCGTGGGCTTAAGTATGGAAGCGGCTGGCATAAGGCCTGGAGATGTCTTACTTATTAAACCGACAAATGATATTGGGACAGGGGATATTGTTGTTGTGAGACTAGAAAATAGCGTTTTAGCTAAGAAAATAGTTTTTTCTGAAAATAGTGTTACTCTGTTTCCCATGTCTGATAGCCAAGAGTATAAACCTTTAGTTTTCAGTAGGAGCGACAATAGTTTTAGTATAATCGGAAAAGTTGTAGATGTTATCGCTAATCCCGATAAAAATAAAGAAGAAGTAACTTTTATTCCGGAGATAGGTCACGGCAATAATCAAAATGATTTTTGATAAAGATTTTGGTACTGAGTTATAATACAAACATGAGGAACATCATAACAATTTATAAGAGCATTTTCAAAAGCCACTTTGTGGTGGCTTTTGAAAGTGTGTCTGATAATCCAATGATCGACCTATCAGAACTATTTTACGTACATAAAATAGTATATCACACACTTTTAGAAAGTAAAAGCTTAATATGAAAGGGTGTAAATTCAGCAGTTCTGTTCCTGGTTTTTTTACATAAAGAATCATTCCAGAATTACAGAAAGGCGGAAGAGGGCTAAAATAGCTCAGCCCATTCGTAACGAATATGGTATATTTAATTACTTATGATCTAAATAAAAAGGGCCAAAATTACGATAAGCTATATGAGGCGATCAAGAGTTTGGGTACCTGGTGGCATTATTTAGATTCAACATGGTTAGTTGAAACATCGTATTCTGCCAGTCAAATTTCCGAGAAGCTAAGAAAAGAGGGAATAGATGACAACGATAATCTTTTAGTATTCAGATTGTTAAAAGATTATGCTGGTTGGTTGTCTGAGAAGGCATGGCAATGGATTAGAGATGCAAATTTTGACTAATTAATAATAGGAGGAGCATTCTAAGCAATTAGAATGCTTCCTCGTCTAAATCATATGGAAATCGAAAAATTAAAAATATTACTAAGCTCCGTAAAAGACAGGTATGATTTTGTAACAATCGCAGACAATGCCATTGAGGCAAAAGCAGGAATACTGCTTGGTTTCGAGATAGCGATTGTAGTCGGATTCTTATCTTTTGTATTAGGAGGATTAAGTGAAATTAAGCTTTTTGAGGGCATTGTGGGGACAGTTTTTTTAGTGGCTTCTATTTCATTACTCTTGCGAGTTACATGGCCAAGAAATTATGCTTCTTTTTCAGTAGACATTTTAAAACATAAGGAATATTTTAAAAAAACAGAAGAAGATTTATTAAGCCAGATGATATCCGATTCCCAAGATGCTACAAGTAGGAATAAGCAAAGGTCTGAGACCAAGGCCAATTTGTACAAATGGTCAATGTGTTTGCTGATAGCCTCCTTGCTTTTATTAATATTATCTAAAATACCTAAATTCTATGTTTAACAAAGATGATGAAGAGGAGCCGATTGAATTACCGACTCCGAGCGATCCAGAGTACATTACAAAAGGTGAATAAATATGTGCTAAGTGTTAGCAGAAGCAAGATTGAACGTCTGAAAAACCACCATTTAGGTGGTGGCTTTTCGGGTGTTTAAATTAGAGGAAAGATTCCTTCCCACAATCTTGGTCGGCTTCTCTGAAAAGCTAGTTCATGGGACAGAAAAACTTAACAATTAGACTGTATCATAACTGACACTCCAAAGCAATAAGTAGCAATAATTATTCAAATCAATGAGTAAAGAATCAAAAACAACTACTCACGGAAGAGACGCAAGAACTGGTGAATTCACCACGGTGAAGGAAGCCAAGGATCATCCTAGTACGCATGTAGTTGAAAGGGTTCCAAAGCCTGGATACGGAGACACTAAAAAGAAATAGTCAAATTGGCTATTTAGCTTGCCATTCTTAATATAAGTTTAGGCAGGCACTATGCTATTCCCATGGGAAGGTGGGAATGGCTTTTTTATTTAGATGTTTATTGTTAAGAAATGAGACACAGAAAAACCTCTTTTATAGTGTCTCATTTGTCTCATTTTTCCTTAAGACTACCCGACCGCTTACCGGTGTGATATGCTATAATCATAACTCAACTAACCCTTACGGTTATTGCCTATGTGGGGCACTGGACCGCACACGGGAGCCAATATGAAAAAGTATCGAGAGACCGGTTACGGTTAAAATATGGTAAAAACTATAATCAATTTAATAGACAGTAATGACATCTCTCTTGAGGTGTTTTAATTTGTAAAAATATGAACCTATTTGATGTTATTTCTATTAACAAATACTATCGGATGACCGATGTCGATCTTGAAGGAGAGGCGAGCAAGTGGAAAATAAGAGGATATGGTGATACTCAAGGATATCCTCAGCGTCAAACTATAATCGATGCACTTTTAAAGAAAGACAATGCCAACAATGCACGATATGCTATCAGTATTTCTTTATTGGCTCTTTTGGTAAGCATCGCAAGCATATTAATAAAGAAATAATTAATTATTAAATAAAAAGGTCGATACAGATAATAGAAGTAGAAGATAAAAAATAATAAAATGACTCAACAAGAAACAATAGACCCTATTAAATGGTTATGTTGGGGTTCGCCAATAATCATGTTCATAATTAATTATTTGAAAGGATATGAATATATCAACTGGTGGATAGTTTTTGCTCCCATGATATTTTTATGTGGAGGATATATATTGGGAGAAATAATTTATGATGTTTTTGCAAATAAATAATGTTCACAGGGAAGCAAAAAAAAGATTTATCAATATACATAATAATTAAAAATAAATTTGAAAAATATTATAAAGTCGCATTTGCTTATAGAAAATAAATTTCTAGGGGCTCTATTGTATTTCAAAGATAAAAAGGGTAGGGGCTGTTTAAAATTATCTTTCAAAAACAAAATTGCCAATTTTGTGAAGTATAGCGATGTTCCAACGATAATGCCAACTCCTTTAGAATTAAAGAATGCGATTAGCCTTGATATTTCATATAAATTTGTAGATAATCTTTTAGAATTAAAAAAAGTAATTGATGGAAAAATAGTACGAGAGTTTTATCCAATATTTATTCCTATATCAACTTTTTTGTTTATTGTAAAAATTAAAAATTGGCACTTGCTTGATGACGCTAAAAAATATAAAAATTCTTTAGTTATTCCTTATAACAGTCAAGGTGATGATGTTGCAATAATTTTCTCTTTTCTAGGGGTCGATGAAAAGCCAATTGCTCCCCAAAAATATTCTATGTTAATGGGGATAGTAGACTTGCCTGAAAGAGATTTAAATAAATTCTGTATAGGAATAACAGAAGATAAAAATAATAATTACGAGAAAAATTTTATTATTGAAATACCTTATCCACTTAAAAACAATAAATAGTTTTATTAAGAGGGCGAGACATTGAGAATGAATTTTTTTAAAAATACCCGACCGTTCACTAGTGTGATATACTAGAAATATAAATCAATTAACCCTTGCGGCTATTGACTAGAAATAGTCCAGGACTGTACACGAGAGCCAATATGAAAAAGTATCAAGAGACCGAAAATGGTCAAACAATAAATAAAATCGACAGTTAATGACGACACTCTTTTTTTAGGGTGTTTTTAATAATAAAAATAATAATTCAGTGCCTGTAATACATTTATGAAGGATAAAATTTTCGGACTCAATAAAAATGTCTTTTTCCTCGGCCTTACCAGCCTATTTAATGATTTTTCTTCCGAAATGGTATTTTCGGTTTTCCCGGCCTTCTTCGTATCTATACTCAAGGCGGGGGCGGCATCTCTCGGCTTGGTTGACGGGATTGCCGAAAGCCTATCTAATTTTTTCAAAATCTATTCCGGAAATCTTTCAGACAGAATTCAAAAAAGAAAACCGTTGATAGTTATGGGCTACACCCTCTCTGTTCTTACGCGTCCCTTTTACCAACTCGTTCCGACCGTTGTCGGGGCATTGGGATTGCGTGTTGCCGATAGGGTGGGCAAGGGCTTGCGAGACGCACCTCGCGATGCAATTATTTCTCTGTCGTCTCCGGCTAAAGAGTTCGGCAGATCCTTTGGTTATCACCGAGCGATGGATACTGTCGGGGCTATTCTCGGCCCACTCTTGGCTTATTTTGTTCTCAAATATTTTCCCCTGAGATTTGACCTTGTTTTTTTCATTGCTTTCGGCATCGGAATTTTGGCTATTTTCACCTTGCTGTTCATATCCGACGTGGCAAATATATTTATAGCCAAGAATTATGGCATCGGTTCTTCTTTCAGGCATCTCTCGGGAAAAATAAAAATATTCCTCATATCAATTTTTATCCTTTCGGTCGGTAGCCTGCCGATAGCTATTATTTTATTAAAGACAGCAGCCGCCGGACTTATGATTGCTTCGGTTCCTCTATTTTATATGATTTATAATCTTCCATACGCGGGATTTTCAATTACGGCGGGAAAGATGAGCGATAAGGTCGGTCCGCGCAAGATAATATTTATAGGATACACGACGTTGCTAATCAGCTATGCGATTTTGAGCTTTGCAAAATCGATACCGATGCTAATAGTCGGTTTTATTACCCTCGGATTCTTTCCCGCACTCACAGACGGCGTTCAGCGTGCGTTTGCCGCACAGATAACTCAGGAGGAATTTCGAGGCAGCGTTTTGGGACTATTGAATGCCGCAAATGGTTTCGGAGTCCTTGTCGCAGGAATAATGGGGGGTTATCTTTGGCAACACTATAGTTCGTCGGTCGCTTTCGTTGCAGCTTCTGCGGCCGTTGTTATAGGGTTACTTTTTTTCCTTTTAGCCGCGAAAGGCAATTCTGATTTGAATGGGTGAAGTTAAAGCTATCTTTTCTTTTTGGCGCTATTTTGATATAATATTGTTAAGATAATAAATATAAAAATATGAATAAAAATCAAAAAGTATTGATAGTAATTTTAGTGATTTTGGTGGTCATCGGAGGGATCAGTTATTTCTTCTTTACTAAAAATAAGGCAGCTGAGCCATCAACCAATCAACAACAGACCCAAAACAACCCTAATAATCCGTCAACGTCAAGTCAAAACATTAAAATAGAAGCTTATGATCCGATGATGGGCATCAACACTGCTCCTATTACGGTTGTTGAAGCGGCCGATTTCCAATGTCCATATTGCGGAGCAGCTTCAGGTAAAAACCCAACTATCGTAACGATGATGCAGCAGAATGACGCATCATGGCAGCCGGTTATTCCCAATTTAATAAAAGATTATGTAAACACCGGAAAAGTTAAGCTAATATTCAAGCAGTTCCCATTTTTAGGAGTTGAATCCGAATCGGCGGCAGAGGCATCTCTTTGTGCTTCTGATCAGGGCAAATTCTGGGATTTTTACGATTACCTTTATGGCCATCAAGGAGGGGAAAACAGCGGAACTTTTTCTAACGACAATTTGGAAAAATTCGCATCAGCTTTGGGCCTAAACACTTCTACATTTAACCAGTGCTTGAGTTCGGGACAGCACAAGAATGATGTAGTCCAAGACCAGAGCGACGATGTTGCGGCAGGCATCAATTCAGCTCCTTCATTTTTTGTGGGTAGTCAGAAAATAGTGGGAGCGGTTCCTTATTCTTCGATAAAAAGCGTTATCGACAGCCAATTGCAAGGGAAATAAAGCTAATACCGTCTTACCGAATTACCAAGGATTGTATCCTTGGTTTTTATTTTGTGATAAAATATGGATATGAAATTCAAGAAGAAGGTGATTACGATCAATAATAGGAAATTTTTCTATTTAGACAACGATACCTCCAAAAGGGCTGTAATTTTGCTGCACGGTTTCCCCGGCAATCATAGAGGGCTGGTTGAGCTGGCTAATCATATAGGGGATAATTACAGGCTGATAATACCCGATTTGCCCGCTTGCGGATCTTCGGAGCCATTAGATAAGAAACATAATCTTAAGAATTATAGCGATTGGTTGAATGATTTTTTGGAAAGCCTGTCTATAAACGAAGTCATTATTATCGGCCATTCTTTCGGTTCAAGGATCGCCCTGGTTTTTGCCAATCATCATTCTAAAAAAGTTAAAAAGCTGATTCTCATTACACCAGTCGTAAGAGTTGAGGGATTATTTAATAGGATTATTTCTATCTACTACGGAATTACGGGAATTTTACCCAAATACTTACAAAAAATAATGCTTTCTAACGGATTCGGTAAAAAAATGGGCGATAAGATCATTTTTAAATCAGCCGATCCCAAAACACATAAAGAGATAATCAGTAGGGACATCGAAGAAATTAAGAATCTGAAGCCACAAGTCAGCATCGAGATATTTGATGAATTTTATAAATTTAGTCTGATTCCGGTAGGTAAAGAGATAAAGAACGACTCTTTGATAATCGCTGGCGAATTAGACGAAATTTCTCCATTGGATTCGGTTAAAGACTTAGCCCTTCAACTGTCTAATATTAAATTGGAAATTATGAAAAATTGCGGACACCTTGTGCCACTAGAAAAACCAAAAGCCACAGCGAACATTATAAAGAAATGGCTTAAAGAAGTTGACCACGAATAGTCTTTTGGGCACTTTTTTGTTATAGTGAATAATAATAGTTAAAATGTAAAAATATGAACAGAGTCTTGCCTAAAAAAGTTTTGATTATAGTAATAATTGTTGGAATAATTTTATTGGTCGGCAGTTTTTTAGCCTATCAGTACGTATGGTCTCCGAATAAAGAAGCGAAGACTCAAAAAGGATTAACGCAAAACAATACCGGAGACGAGTATGCCGGTTGGGAAACATATAAAAGCGAAACAGACCATGTTGAATTAAGGTATCCCGAAACTTTTTCGGGCGCAGTTTGGAATGATGAAAACTGGCCGCCGACCGTTAAGGTTTTGAATAGCAGCGACGATCCTATTAAGGATTGCGGAGAAAATATTTATGCTCCGGGACAAGTTGTTCCTCGCGAGAGTAAGACGATAAACAATCTGACATACACTATTTACGAGGGAAGTGATGTCGGAGCGGGTAATCTTTATTCCGACCATTGTTATGTTCTCAATAAAGACGATAAATACTACGTTGTTGATTTTGTGATACATTCTATTAACGGGTGTGGAAACGGTAATTGCGGTCCGGTTTGCGGGACGAATAGGGAGAACGCCTGTAAGAATTTTGATATGATAAAAGAAATAGAACAGCCGATAGAGAACATAGTATCCACTTTACGGTTCTTACAATAGTTTATTTATTTAGGCATTAGCATAATAATATAAAAAATATGGTAGAAATAAAAGGAAATGATGTTTATAGGGACGGAATGAAGATAGGCTGGGTAAGCGGGGAATACGTATATGACAGCTCTGGGAGGAAACTGGGCTATTTCTCCAATGACACCGTCTATGACGATGAGGGCAGAATAATGGCCCGCGTTGAGGGCGATTACGTGTTTACCGGTGGAAGGCAAATCAAGATGGAACAGGTACTCCACAATGTCGAAGGGGTGGGGATTTCCGATTCCGGAAAGGTTGCCGTCGCAACCTTCCTTGGAGATTAAAATGAATTTTTGGTTCTTTTGACAAGATAAAGGTAGTGATATTTTGATTTATCCGGCTCTTTGTTTCATAATCAAGGTGATGGAGATTAAGACTATGGCAATAAAAGATAAAATCAAGGCATATTTTTCTCTGGGTATTATTGCCTTTTTGATTGTCTTGATTTTTTCCGCCGGTCTATGGATAATCTCGAATCCGGTTGATGCCGATTTGGTGCGGGCCGATTCCGATATTTCCTTTAGTTCTGGAAAGATCCTTGATCACAATTACGGCTTATGGCATCTGGTTTTAGACATTCCGCTTGAACAGGGGGAAGTGCCGATACTCGGATTCGGACTTAATGTTTTTATCCCGAGGTTGCTATCGGTATGTTATTTTCTGCCGACAGGCGAATCAATCCGTTCGCCACCCCCAGTTGTTTTTATTTAATTAATATAAATTTTAAAAACATGTTTAAAAAAGAAATCGTTTCAACAATAGCTTCCGCAGTAATAATAATGTCCGTCGCAATGCCGGCCTTCGCAGCAACGACGACCTCAACCGTCTCAACGGCAAGCAAGATTGCATGTGTCGGAGCAGCCGTACAAGCAAGAGAGCAGGCGATCGATTCGGCTATTAATACATACACTCAGGCGATCGATGCTGCCTACGCCGCCCGCGCCGTTGCCTTGGGTCAGGCTTACAGTAAGACGGTAGCCAACGACGTGAAAACGGCAACCAAGAATGCATGGACGGTATTCAATTCGTCAATGAAGAGCGGCCGCAAGGCATGGCAGACCGCTAGAGACAAAGCATGGTCAAGCTACAGAACGTCGGCAACCGCATGCAAGGCTCCATCGGGCGTCGGTGACGGCGCTAATTCCGGATCTGAAGTTTCGGGTCAATAATCAGGTAGATCTAATTCATTGAAGAGGGCGATCTTAATTTGATTGTACGCGTATGTAAAAACAGGGGCTGGCCCCTGTTTTTATCTCGACCTAGAATCCGAATAAGTGCTCAAAGAAACTGGCAATGCCCCCAAGGAATCCCCCGGCATGAGTCGCCCTAGGTGTGACGCTGTTTTTGGATGCGGTTACGTTTCCCTGATCAATTACTGATGTGGCGGTTACGGATGTTCCATTCACGGTGCCCTGCACGACGACGTTGTCGCCGACGGCTACGCTTGAAACCGCAGAAGCAGTCCCATCTTTTTGGACCGTAGCACTTGATGCGTCAACGGTGTAGGTCAAATTGCTCTTATTGGTAATAGTTAAAGAGTTACCACTTATGGCCGTTACCGCTCCGCCAACAACTGGCTCTCCGTTACCCTTTATCTGTTGCTGTCCTTGGCCGTCTTGGATGGAGGTTGCGGTGATAGTCGTGCCACTGACCGTTCCTTTGACAATAATCGTATCGCCGACGGCTACGCTTGAAACCGCAGAAGCAGTCCCATCTTTTTGGACCGTAGCACTTGATGCGTCAACGGTGTAGGTTGTCGTAGTTGCGGCTGAAGACGTTGCTGTTTTAGTTCTCTCCTTGCTCGTCATGGTGATGGTTGTGCCGTTCACAGCCGTTACTGTGCCCAACGTAGCATTCTTGTCAAATCCTTGGCCTCCGCCCATTCCAGAACGAATAGTAGTCGCCTTAATAGTTGTGCCGTTGATTGATCCTCCCACAATGATTGTGTCTCCGACGCTTATAGCCGATAAGGAGGAATTAGCTCCGTTTTTGGTTACCGTAGCACTTGATGCGTCAACGGTGTAGATTGTGGCAGCTGACGTAGAAGAAGTTCTCGCTTTACTCGTCATGGTGATGGTTGTGCCGTTCACAGCCGTTACTATGCCTAAAACTCCCTGATTTTGCGGACGAGACGCTGATTGTGCGCTCCCGCCAGTAATTTTCGTGCTTGCAAGTGCCGGGCTGGTTATGATTGCGCCAGCCATAACACAGGCTATTGATAAAAGCGAAATGTATTTTTTATTGATAGACATATCTTTATGTTTAATTAGGAAATTTAATATAAAAAAGTCGACCTTTCTTATAATTATTACATTTTAATTGGAGGGAATATTGCAAAGCTAACAATGCTAATGGTCTCAGGGATTTCTTCTGTGGTCTGCATGTCGTATTCGTGAATTGCGGGAATGCTTATTGGCAAAATATGGCGGTATTTGATAAAATGTCATTAAAGGTCGAAATAAATATAAACCATACACATATGGATAATTCTAAATTAGAACTACTGACTCCTTCAAATAGCGTGCTACTATTGGTCGATTACCAGCCAGCCATGTTCAAGGGTGTCGGATCCGGAGACCGAACTAGTATTAAAAATTGCGCCGTGGCAACGGCAAAGGCGGCAAGCATCTTAGAAGTGCCGACAGTATTAACTACCATTCATCCTGAGGGAAACGGAGAATTCATTAGGGACATTACGGATCTTTTCCCGAAGCAGAAGGCGATTCCCCGTAAACTTCCCAGTTTTGATGCTTTAGAAGACGAGCAGGTTATAGCAGCCGTCAAGGTAACAGGGCATAAGAAGATCGTTGTATCGGGCCTGTGGACCAGCATGTGTTTTGCCTTTACCGCCCTTCATGCTTTGCACGAAGGAATGGACGTATATGGTCTTATGGATGCTGCCGGAGACTCAACAGTAGATGCTCATAAGTACGGAATAAAAAGAATGTTGCAGGCGGGAGTGATTCCCATAACCTGGGAGACGATTACCTCGGAATGGATGCATGACTGGGCCAATCCGAAATCGGGAGAGTTAATTAAAGAGGTCTACGCAAGATACGATGCAATGCTGGGAATGTGATTAAAGCATTAATGTTTCGGATTGTTTTAAACACAAGCGTTTTTAGGTATTTTTTGATAGAATATAGAATAATGTAAGTAGGTGGGTCCTAAAATAGAATATTTTAAAGTTAAAGATTTAAACCAACAATCATTTGTCCACACCGAGTTTCTGTTGCACGGATAACCTTTTTGTTTTATAATGAAGGCAAATGGGGAAAAAACAAAACACATTAACAGTTTCATGCGTTAAAAGTTTAACATCTCTTTTGAGGTGTTTTAATTTAAAAAAATGAAAAACAAATCAATCAAGTTGGTTTTAATTATTTTGGCAGTAATCGGCGTACTGTCTGGTCACCAGATTTTGCAATACGTGTTTGCCGATACGACCCAGACTTCTGTTGCCTGTACATCTTTTACATATTCCGACTGGTCTTCCTGCCAGACCGACGGAACGCAGACGAGAACAGTGGTTTCTTCTCTTCCTAATGGTTGCACTGGAGGCAGTCCGACCCTCAAACAGTCGTGTAGCTTGTGTACGAATCGTACCTATCTCGACCAAATGAATCAAGATAATTGCCTGTCCAGTCAAGGTTCTTGGAATACGAACAACTGCGTCTGCACCTGTCCCACAGGATACCATTTCCAAGGGACCGGGTGCTTGTATACGACAACTACAACCACGACAAATACAACAAATACGTCGACAACTACAACTACCGTGCCGACTTGTAATTTTTTCAACTATTCCGACTGGTCTTCCTGCCAGACCGACGGAACGCAGACGAGAACAGTGGTTTCTTCGTACCCCTCAGGCTGCACCGGAGGAGGCCCTGTTTTAAGCCAGACTTGCACCTATGTCGCTCCTACCACCATTACTACTGCTTGTGATCCTAATCGTCCCTATGTCAATTCAATGAATCAGGATAACTGTACCTGGAGCGGAGGGACCTGGAATACGACCAACTGTGTCTGTACCTGCCCCGTCAATTATCATTTCCAAGGAACAGGGTGCCTGTATACGCCCCCTGCGTGCTCGTTTGATTATTCGGTTTGGTCTAGTTGTCCAGCTACGGGCCAGCAGACGAGAACAGTACTTTTAACTTATCCGACTGGATGTACCGAGGGCACTCCAGTCTTGAGTCAGTCGTGCGTTTATACCAACACGACAGCCAACCCGACAACTTCTGGGACAACAAATACTACAACCACTACAACCACGACGAATACTATAAATACAACAAATACTGCAAGCACCATAAATGTCGCTTCTTCGTGTACATCTTTTACATATTCCGACTGGTCTTCCTGCCAGACCGACGGAACGCAGACGAGAACAGTGGTTTCTTCTCTTCCTAATGGTTGCACTGGAGGCAGTCCGACCCTCAAACAGTCGTGTAGCTTGTGTACGAATCGTACCTATCTCGACCAAATGAATCAAGATAATTGCCTGTCCAGTCAAGGTTCTTGGAATACGAACAACTGCGTCTGCACCTGTCCCACAGGATACCATTTCCAAGGGACCGGGTGCTTGTATACGACACCGGCAGCTGCGACCTGTAATTCTTTCGTTTACTCTAACTGGGGAACGTGTACTAGCGGCCAGCAGACGAGGACAATAGTTAGCAGTACGCCTACCGGCTGTTCCGGAGGACAGTCCGAAGTTTTGGTTAGGAGCTGTGAAGAATCAGCAACGGTTTATTGCCAGTATACTTTTTCAGATTATGGACCATGCGATAATGGCCAACAAGCCCGCACGGTTTTAAGCCGTATGCCTACTGAATGCGTTGAAAAAATGACAGAACCGCTAGAGAAGGCCTGTACCGCTGAAAAGCCGAAGGTGGCCTGCGCATATATATACTCGCAATGGAGCGACTGTACTAGCGGCCAGCAGACGAGAAAAATAGTTTCGGCGTATCCGGAAGGTTGCATCTCTGGCGATACGACGCTCGAACAAACCTGCGAAAATAAGCAAACTTGTACAGAAGATACTTGGAATTGCGGCGACTGGAGCGACTGCTCCTCTGCGGGAACCCAAGATAGAACATGTTCTCTCGCTTTTGATTGCGCGTCGGTTCCCAATAGACAACCAGAAACATCAAGAAGTTGTATTTATAAGGCTCCGGAAGCAGTAAGCACCCAAAATCAGGAAACGACAACTGGAACGCAAAACGGAGTCGTTACTCCGAACACAGCAGTTCAAACCACGACTATAAATAATCCTTTGCCGGCAGAATGCGTAAGCGCGGGATGGAGCAACAATAACGACTGCGAAATATATTTACAACAGTCGAGAATAGTGAGTGATTGCTTGTCGAGGAATTTGAATAACCAGGACCAATGCCGTACTTATTTCTTGAGCAAGTACGGGAAGCCCTTGAAGTGCCAAGGCATATCCGACTCCGAGTGCAATAATCTGATCAATAATGTGATATTGTCCGATTTGAAAACGACAATTGCTCCGGCCGTCCAGCAGGCATTGTCGGAAGTGGCGGGACGCGTTGCGGTCATTGATACGGAGAGCAAGACGATTACAGTAAGCCCGGTAAGCCAGTCTGCGACGCAGACAGCCGAACCTCAAAAAGAGATAAAGGTTGAAAATATGCCCCTATCTTCGGCATCCGGACAGGTTTCAGTGAGTCTCTTGCCGGTTACGACAACTCCACAGCAGCAGACTCTCTCTCCGGTAGCCATAGTTTTCGACACCAACGGGAATGGGATTCCGGATGATGTGGAGAAACGTTTGGGTTCTGTAGCGCAGGACGTCAAATCGATAACGCCGACAACCCTGGCTTCTTTGAGTGGCGTCGATCAGGCCCTAATTACGGGAAAGCCCCTGGAACAGCCAAAACTTGAAAATGCTCCCACTAGTACATCTTTGGCCGTCAACTCGGTTGAAACAGTAAAGACAGCTGGAAACAGTACCACTAGCAATCTCATGTTTCAAGGTAAGGCGCAGCCTGGAGAGGTTGTTACTTTATTCATCTACAGCACGATGCCCATCGTTGTCACCGTCAAAGCCGATTCGAACGGGAATTGGGTCTATAACTTGGATAAGACTTTGGTTGACGGTACGCACGAGGTTTACGTGGCTATAAACGACAACCAGGGCAGGATAGTCGAAGCGAGCGTGCCCACTCCCTTCTTTATCGCTCAGGCCCAAGCCGTTTCAATGGATAACTTTATGCAGATAGGTAGTACTGCCGCTACCGCACAGCCTTCGACCAAGTCCAGTAATATGGTAATATTCTATGTCGCCGGAGGCATCATCTTCATACTATTCCTGGTTTCAGCCTTCCTTATAGTCAAAGAAAGATCAACCCATTAATTTCATGTTGGATTTCAAATCAAGGATAAAATTCCTGCAGGATAATAAGCAGGTCGTCTACTCGATAATTGTAATGATCGTCATTCCTGGTATAGTCATCTTCAATACGTGGCTCTTTTCGGATTCTTTCCAGAAAGCGATCGACCAGAGTCTGCAGGACAAGGCTATAGGCATAGGGGAGTCGGTCAATGCGAGTCTGGCCGGAAAGCTCAATTCGCCGGAAGAGATGCAAGCGCTTGCCGATAACTGGAATCAGTATAACGACGACACCAAATCTCTGGACATTTATTACCACGAAGGGGATAATTTTACATTGGTGGCCGGATTAGACAAGACGAAGGTTGGAACCGTAGACAATTCTACTGTCAACGCGATAGCCTGGAACAACAACTGGCCCAGCGCACAGAAAATATTCGATAACGGAGCGTCATACTGGCTGGTCGTAATGCCCTTAAAGGATCTGCAAGGGTCTAAGCAAGCCCTTCTCGTAATGAAACTTTCGGCCGATGTCATAGACACGGTTTTGTCGGTTGCTCTTGCCAGATCATATATCGTTCTAATGCTCGGCATCGTCTTTATAGTTTTCCTCCTGTTCGGAAATTCTCGTCTGTTCGAATATTCAATATTGTACAACAAGATAAAGGAGATAGACCAGATGAAGGACGAATTCATTTCTATGGCTTCGCACGAGCTTCGGACTCCGGTTACGGTGATTCAAGGATACGTTTCGATGATATTGGAAGACGAAGAGAAGTTCAAAGTCTCGGGAGAAGTAAAGGATTACTTGTCGATTATCAATATTTCGACCGATCGCTTGAAGTCCTTAATAGAAGACCTTTTGGACGTGAGTCGAATCGAACAGGGAAGACTGAAAGTAAACAACCAGGCAATGGATGTCTGGCCGATAATCGAAGAAACGGTCAAGGAGCTCAAAATACAGGTCGACACTAAGGGCTTGACCCTTTTGTCTCAGTCGGAATCGGGAGCCAAGACCTTAATTAAGATAGACAAGGACCGTATGAAGCAAGTTTTGATAAACATCATCGGAAACGCCATCAAGTATACTCCCAAAGGAAGCGTGGAGGTTAAAGTAAAGAACAAAGACAAGAGTCTAATAATTATTGTAAAAGATACCGGCATAGGAATGTCGGCAAAGGAGAGGGAGCATTTGTTCGAAAAATTTTACCGCGTAAAGAAAAAAGAAACCGAAGATATTATCGGCACCGGGCTCGGGTTGTGGATTACGAAGCAGATCGTAGAATTGATGAATGGGACGATATCAGTCGATTCCATGGAAGGAGTGGGCACCCAGATTACGATGGAGTTTCCTTTGGCGTAGCTATAGCTATTTGAGGTTCTGTTCCAAGTAATTAGTACTGTTGAAGTATTCGTCCGTCCTCTGGGCGATTTTTTTCATTATCTCGACGGCTTCTACTGGATAGTTTCCCGAAGCGGTTTCATCGGAAAGCATTAAAGCGTCGGCGCCATCGAATATAGCATTGGCAATGTCAGCCACTTCAGCTCGAGCGGGGTGGGGGTTTTCCATCATAGAAGCCAGCATGCCCGTGGCTACGATAGCAGGCCTGTCGTACTGGTGGGCGTGGCGGATGAGGTCTTTCTGGATTATAGGTAGTTCTTCAATAGGAACTTCGATTCCCAAATCTCCGCGGGCGACCATGATACCATCCGAAGCCTTAATGATGTTGTCTATATCCTCCAATGCCGTTGCCCTCTCTATTTTTGCGATTATCGTCACTTTGTCGTTTGAGACGAGATTCCTTAGTTCGTTGATGTCTTCACTTGTCTGGACAAAAGAGAGGCAGAGGTAGTCGGCCCCGTTTTCCGATCCGAACATTGCATCCTTTATGTCTTTTTCCGACAATATGCCGTTTGAAAGGTTCGTTTCCGGAATATTGATTCCCTTGCGGGAGACAAGGATGCCTCCGTTCTTCGCCTTGGCGAATATCTTCTTCCCCCTGATCTTTGTTATTTCCATTTCCAGGGCGCCGTTGGCCAGGTAAAAGGGTTCTCCCACCTTTACATCGTTATACAGATCGGGGTGGTCAATGGGAATCTGTCGCCTTTTGACATTGGCCTTGCCGTAGAGGAACATATATGTTTCCCCCTCCTTTATTTTTACCTTTTGGCTCATGTTGCCAACACGAATTCTGGGACCCTGAAGGTCCATCATCATCTTTACGTCGATTCCCGTTTCTTCCTTTATCTGGGAGAGGGAAGTCCGGACTTTCTGCCATTGCTCTTCCGTGGCGTGCGAAAAGTTGAGCCTGGCGATGTTCATTCCGGCTTCGGCCAGGGCTTTGAGGGTTTTGTAATCTTCGGATTTCGGTCCTATTGTTGCTATGATCCTTGGGTTCATAATATTATTATTTTAAAACTAAAGACAGCATATATTTTATCACAAAGCCGCAATTATTTGAAGTCTATGTGTAGACTTTCAGGGTTAAAATGTGATATATAGTAATTAATATGGAAGAAACGATTTTTAAGATTCATCCGTCGATGCGCCCGGTTGCCCCGCTTTACGTTGTGGCGCTGGTTTTTTTCGTACTCGTTCCCGTGGGACTCGCGTTTCCTTCTTCTCTCGGACTGATATTTCCTCCCTTATTCGGACCCATATTCATCGGCATAATCGGGGTTTTGGTCTTGATTATCGCCGCGTCAATGCAAATACAGATAAGCCTTACTACGTATGCCTTGACCACTGAAAACCTTAAGATCAGGACCGGGTTTGTTGGAGCGACGGAGGTCACGATTCCACTCGCAAAGATACAGGATACGACTCTTACATATTCCGCATTGCAGAGGATTATCGGCACGGGAGATGTGCGCATGGATACTGCGGATGTGCGCATGGAGGGAGGCATCATGCTTTTAAACATCGACGATCCAGAAAAATACAAAGAGCAGATACTTAATGCAATTGATAAGATTAATCAAGGTGGCGGCACCCATGAATAGTAAAATAAAGACGATTCCGGATTTGATGAAAATAACAGGCTCTTTTAAAAGAGAACGCAAAACGATCGGCATGGTGACTGGCTGTTTCGACATTTTGCACTACGAGCACATCCAGTTTTTATCATTTGCCAAGCACCAAGCAGACGTTCTCATTGTCGGAATTGAGAGCGACAAAAACGTCAGGCTGTTCAAGGGAGACAGCAGACCGGTTTTCGACTTCAAAGAGAGGTCCTTTGTCTTGTCGTCAATAGGATTCGTCGATTTTGTTTTTAAGATTCCGGACCTGGAAAAAGACGAGCCACGCGATCTGTTCTATGAATCGCTCTTGAAAAAAGTTAGTCCCGACATCTTGATTACGAATATTTACAAGGACTATTTTTGGAAAGATAAAAAGAAGATTATGGACAAATTAGGTATCAAATTAATTAAACACGATAAAAAGCCGAAAGCATCTTCTTCCAAGATCTATAATAAAATATTATCGATTAATTAAAAATATGGATAAAAAACAGGTATTGAAATGGCTGGGGAGGATATCGGGGTTCCTGATTTGCGGGTTCTTCCTTGCCTTCATGATAGGCGAAGGCGTCCCCGAGATCGCAAAAGGGGCGGATGTATTGCCGATATTACCGATATTAATAATGCTCTCAATCGCTTTGGCGGGGTACGTCGTCGCCTGGTTCTATGAAAGAACCGGAGGGGCCATACTGATTGTGGCGGCCCTTACCATGGCCGTCTACCATTTTTATATCGGCGGGATTGAAAACGTGCGTGGCGCTCTTATTTACGGCTTGCCCTTCTTGATCGTGGGAATAATCTTCTTTTCGGTTGATTCCTTATTCCGATAGTCGTATAATGTAACAAAAGAGTCAAAAGGTCGAATTAAGAAAAATACGTATTTATATATTATGATGCCTTACGCTTACGGCTATCAAGGAGGAATGATGTTTATGGGGTGGATACTCTATATACTCATAGTGGTCCTATTAGTCCTCGCCATCGTCGCTCTCTGGAAGAAAATAAGCGGCAAGTAGGATGTTGCTCTAGCGACGAGAAGAACGCCATGATGGCGTCTTCTTTCGGCATAATATATAAACCATAAAAATATGCTTTCGCAAATACCAACCAATCTTCAAAAAATAGGAAAAGACGAACTCGACAGGGAAATATTAAGGACGGGAATAATAGCCGAATTGGATGCGGTAAATCTTTACGAACAGATGGCGTCGATGACGGAAGATAAAAATATCAAGAGCGTTCTTTTGGACATCGCGAAAGAAGAAAAAACCCACATTGGGGAATTTCAGGCACTTCTTTTAAGGAGGGACGGAGAGCAGGTAAAAGAATTGGAGGCTGGAAAAAAGGAGGCCGAAGAAATGATGGAATAATTTAAAGGTCGATTATTAACCTTAATAAATTTTAAAAATATGTTTTTTGGAGCTGCAATCATAATAATCGGATTCATATTCCTGTTGCAGAATCTCGGTTTGATTCCAGGCAGTGCGTGGCAGATCGTCTGGCCTTGTCTGATCATACTTCTGGGATTGAGCATGATATGCAAGAGTTATAGGTGTTGCGGATGGGAAAAACACCGCATGGGAGGGAAGTCAAAGGAAAAAGACGAATAATTGAGCCAATCTGATTCAAGCCGCCGGGATTATCCGGCGGTTTGTTCGTTATTACTTGAAATAAGGAAGAGCCGAAGCTTGTATAATTAATTATACCAGTTGTCTTGCGGTATTTTTATGGTATTATTAAAATATGGATCATAAAGAAATGAGCGATGAGCAAATAATAGAACTGATTCTTAGGGACGACAAAGAGCTTTATCGCGAAATCATCAAGCGTTACGAAGATAAACTTTCTCATTATTTGCGCAAATTCGTAAGCAATAAAGAAGACATCGAAGACATACTCCAGGTGGTTTTTATTAAGACTTATAGGAATCTCTATGGATTTGATACCAGTAAGAAGTTTTCGTCGTGGGTTTACAGGATAGCCCACAACGAAGCCGTCAATTACCTAAAGAAAGCAAGGAATAATAGAATTTCTTTGGACGACGTGGAGTATAAACTGTTAGACGAAAAGGTAAACATGAGCGATGTTGCCGATAAGGGGTTCTTGAAGGCAGGCATTGAGAAGATCATCGGCCGTATGAACATCAAATACAAAGAGCCGCTTGTTTTGTTCTATTTCGAGGATAAATCCTATGAAGAGATAAGCGACATCTTGAGGATTCCCAAAAATACAGTTGGAACACTAATTCTCCGAGGAAGAAATTCCATAAAAAGCCAATTAGATGAAATAAATAAAAAACATGGAAGATAAGCTAGAAAATTCAATAATGGGAAAGATAAAGGCCGGGCAGGTTAAGCTTAGGTCGAAATATGTCTTTTTAGCCGAGAAGCTCGGACTGGGAACCGCTTTCGCTTTGAGCGCGGTTTTAGCTGTGCTATTCTTCAATCTTATATTGTTCTATCTTAAAGAAACAGACAACCTGAAATACCTGAGCTTTGGCCGTTTCGGCATTTTTGCATTTTTGGAATCCTTTCCGTATCTTCTGGTTATAACCTTCGTTCTTCTGATTGTCCTTTCCGGATATCTAATTACTAAGAGCGATGCTTTATATAAGAAGCCCTTCGGATACGTAGCCACGGGCCTCATCGTTCTTATAATGATTTTTGGCGGAATTCTGACCTATACCAATATAGCCAGGAAGATAGAAATGGAAGCTTACAACAAAGGACATCCCCTTGGAATGATTTTTGGGCCATTCATGAAGGACGGACCCGATGTCCGCAATCTCGGAATTGCCGGAATGATATTTGAAAAAAATAACAATTATTTAATAACAGAAACCCCTAGTGGGTTAAGGAAGGTGGATCTTCAAGACATTAACAAGGAAGACATGCCCCCGCTTGTAAAAGGACAATTTTTCATCGCAGTCGGAAGCAATAACGGCGGAGATTTTGTCGCTCAAAAAATAAAGGTCGTCGACAAGAACGATTTGCCTGGCATCGGCCGGGGGATAGACTACAAGTTCGGGCCAGTACTCAATAAGGATCTTGACGAGAACAATGTTAGATCTCTTCCGATGGACTTCATGCAGTTCAAGCAGGAAGATAAGGTTTGCGTTAAGAATTGTTTCGATTCGGGAATTCCTTCTAAGGAATGTTTTGATAAATGTATACCAAACAATTAGCCGCTTTTAACGGAAAAGCGGTTTTTGTTATGAAATAAAGGACAATCATCACAAGTATTAATAAGTATAACATAAAATTTGATAAATATGCCGAAAATAAAGGATGTTCTCATTAGACTGAAAGATACTTCAATTAAGTTAAAAAACTTTTCTTTCAAGCACAAGATTTTATCAGTTCTAATCATCGCAGGAATCGTAGCCATTATTTTTTTCGGCGGGAATTATTTGGCCAGTAAAAGGACCTCGATTCGCTATGTGACTCAGGCTGTCAAGACGGGAGACATTAATGTTACCGTTTCTGGAACCGGCCAGGTTGCTTCTTCCAGGGACTTGAGTCTGGTTTCGCAGGTGTCCGGAGCCGTGACGTCGGTCAAATTCCATACTGGAGATCAGGTTAAGAAGGGAGATATTATTTTTACAATAGACGATGCCGATGCCCTGAAGAGCATTCGTGATGCCGAGTTGAACCTGCAGACCGCCCAAGTGTCGCTCGAAAAGCTGAAAGAGCCAGCCGATGACCTTACTGTTTTGCAGGCTGAAGACGCTTTGACTCAAGCGCAGAATACAAAAACCCAGACAGCGGACGATTTGCAAAAAGCTTACGATGACGGATTCACTTCTGTCGCTAATGCTTTTCTTGATTTGCCGACCGTAATTACTGGACTTAAAAATGTTCTTTATGGAACCGACTATTCGCAATCTCAAACCAATGCCGACTACTATGCCGATGCCGCAAAGGCCTATGACGACAAGGCTAATCAATATAGGCAGGATGCCTTCGACAAATACAACGAAGCACTGACGGCCTACAACCAAAATTTTGCCGACTACAAATCAACAAGTAGATACGCCTCGAATGACAATATCGAATCGTTGGTTGCCGAAACCTACAATACGACCAAAACTATGGCCGATGCCGTGAAGAGTGCCAACGATTTAATTCAGTTTTATGAAGATCAGCTTACAGAGCACAATTTGAAGCCAGCCTTAACGGCCGATACGCATTTGAACGCCCTAAACGGGTATACCTCGAAAACGAATACTCATTTAAGCGACTTGCTTTCTATTACGCAGACAATAGACGACGATAAATCTGCTCTTTTGACCACCGAAAGCACCATTGCCGAGAAGCAGGCTTCTTTAGATAGCATAAAGGCGGGAGCCAATCCCTTAGACATACAGGCGCAGGAATTATCGATTCAGCAGAAGACTAACGCTCTGACCGATGCTAAAGAAAACCTTGCTCACTATTCGATTACGGCTCCCTTTGACGGGGTTTTGGCGACCGTGAGCGTTGCGAACGGAGACAATGTTAATTCGGGAACAACTCTTGGCTCTATAATTAACAATCAAGAAATAGCAAATATAACCTTGAATGAAGTCGATGCATCAAAAGTCAAAGTCGGACAGAAGGTCCAAATAACTTTTGATGCTTTCGACGGCCTGGCGGCTGACGGACAGGTTGCTGAAATAGATGCGGTGGGAACGGTTTCCCAGGGCGTAGTGAACTACAATGCGCAGATAAGCTTTATTTCCAACGATACCAGAATAAAACCGGGAATGAGTGTCACTGCGAACGTAATTACGGATTCGGCTACAGGCGTTTTGACGATACCTTCAAGCGCGGTCAAGACACAAGGCGGTTCAAGCTATGTCCAGGTAATGGCCCAAAACGGAACCGTTGCAAGAAAGAAAGTTACAACAGGAATATCGAACGATGTTATCGTCGAGATTACGGACGGATTGTCCGCAGGTGACAAGGTTGTCACTCAGACTATAACTACTGCCGCTAAAAAAACAACAAGCGTAACGACGACGACAAACAGCACAACCAGGGGTAGCGGATCGTTTACTGGCGGTGGAGCCGGTGGCGGGTCTTCTGTGAATAGTCTGACAAGAGTCGTTAGGGGACAATAATATGATCAAATGCGAAAATATAGTTAAAACATATCAGACGGGAGATACCCCGACAACCGTCTTGAAAGGAGTTTCTTTTGAAATCAAGAAAGGGGAATTCGTAGCCATAATCGGCCCTTCCGGTTCGGGCAAATCGACACTGATGCATATTTTGGGAACTCTCGACAGGCCGACTTCCGGCAAATATTTTTTGAACGGGAAGGATATGCTCAACCTCTCCGATGATGAACTGGCTCAAGCCAGATCGCAGAGGATCGGCTTCGTCTTCCAGTCGTTCAACCTTTTATCGCGGGCTAGCGTGCTTCGAAACGTTATGCTTCCTTTGATTTATGATAACGACATTAAAAAAGAAGATAGGATCGAGATAGCCGAAAAAGCGCTGATTTCCACGGGGCTAGACAGGGACAGATGGCATCATTTGTCGAGTCAGCTTTCAGGTGGCCAGATGCAGAGGGTGGCGATAGCGAGGGCTCTTGTCAATGGGCCGGATTTGATATTGGCCGATGAACCGACCGGAAACCTCGATTCCAAGACGGGGGACATAGTGCTTGCGACTTTCCAAAAATTGAATAAAGAAAGCGGTCATACGATAGTCTTAATCACCCACGAAAGATACGTAGCAGAGCACGCCGACCGCATAATAGAACTGAGGGATGGAGTTATTATTTCCGACAGTTCTTCGAATAAGGAATTCCTAAAGAACAAATAATTATGGTATTCGCCGATTTATTAGAAGAAACATACATTTCTCTTTCCTCAAACAGAACAAGATCGGCTTTGACCATCCTTGGCATAGTTATCGGAATCGCATCGGTAATCACAATGGTTTCCATAGGGCAAGGTACGACCAAGTCAATCGAAAGCAGTATCCAGTCCCTCGGGTCGAATTTGTTGGTTGTTACGCCCGGAGCGCAGAGAACTTACGGATCATTAGTGAGGGAGAGTGCTGGCACGGCTTCGACTTTAACCGCGGCAGACGTTGATGCGATAAAGTCGGAAGTAAGTAACTTAAAAACAGTTGCGCCAGTTATATCTTCTAGGAAGCAGGTTTTATACAAGACGAACAATACCAATACTAGTATTTACGGGATAGACACGACATATCAGGCCGTAAAGGACCTGACAATGGAAGAGGGCGATTTCTTAAACCAGACACAGATCGATAATGTTTCCAAGGTCGCAGTCCTTGGTCCGACCACAAGAGACAATCTTTTTGGAACGGGCATCGATCCGACTGGGCAGAATATAAAGATAGGAGGAGAGCAGTTTACGGTTATAGGGGTAGTCCAAAGCAAAGGAACCTCGGGCATAACCAATGTCGACGATGCGATATACGTACCCATTTCCGTAGCCGAGCATTATTTCACCGGCAATGCTTCGGTAAGCTCGATAAATGTCGAGGTCTCCTCCGCATCGCTCATGAGTCAGGCCCAACAGGATATTACCAATCTCTTGTTGGCGAGGCACAAGATAGCGGATCCCACACAGGCAGACTTCACCGTCCTAAACCAGGCCGATCTCTTGTCGACAGTGTCATCAGTTTCGGGAACATTGACTTTGCTTTTGGGAGCCATCGCAGGGATATCGTTGCTCGTTGGAGGCATAGGCATTATGAACATGATGCTTACGACGGTTACTGAAAGGACGAGAGAGATAGGATTAAGGAAATCGCTCGGAGCGAGAAATGTAGACATCAGCAACCAATTCCTCTTGGAATCAATGGCATTAACTTTTATCGGAGGGATTGTCGGCATACTGCTGGGACTTGTTGCGTCATTTTTGGTCAGCAAATTTGGAGGAACAACCACGATTGTGACTGTTCCTTCGGTGTTTTTGGCGTTCTTTGTTTCGGCAGGCATAGGAGTCGCTTTCGGATACTATCCGGCCAAAAGAGCGTCGCTGTTGAATCCTATAGAGGCACTGAGATACGAATAATAAACGATTCCAAATGAAGACCGGCCTCGGGCCGGTTTTCTATTCCTTTATTTTCCCGTCGTCGAACCGGATTTCAATATGAGTTCCGTCGCAAAAAGGCTTGTTCTTGGACTTTCCGCATCGGCACAAAGTTGCTCTGCTTCTCGTTTCGTAAGGAGTTCCGTTTTCGGACTCTATTGGTATTCCTCCTTTGGCCCAGATAGGGCCGCTCACCCCTTCCTCGGGATCTTCGATAAGGCCGAGGGATGGTTCAAAATTCTTCTCAAAAGGTTTTCCCGTCTTTTTATCCCGGGCTACCAATCTTCCGGAAGGACAGTTGCAGGCTTCTTCAATTGCGGCTTTTTTCGCTTCGGGATTGTCGGATTTCTTTGTAAGGTTCCACGTTCCTCCCGCCCTGTGGCAGAATCTTGCCGAGGCGCATAACTCGGGAACATCCGTAAGGTCCAGATCGGGTCCCGATATCTTTTCCGCCCGGTCGGCATATTTTTCCCAGCCTGCGGTTTCCGTCCCGTCAAATTTTATCTTTTCATGCGTTCCGTCACAGTAAGGCTTATTATTTGAATGACCGCATCGGCAAAGGGAATAATTCCCCTTTTGCGGGTATGTTTCGCCCTTCTTCCATTCGACGGGATTGCCGTTTTTGTCAGGAATGATGTATTGTTTATCTAAAGGCAGGTTTCCTGAAACCTGATAGGGTCCATTTTTAGTGACGATTATTTTCGGGTTGTTGTTTTCCATATGCTTTTATTATATTCTTCCCGATAATAAATGGCAATCCTTCCACAAATCATTTATTGTGGTATAATTCCAGATATACACTAATTTAAATTTATATGAAAAAAACATTCGAAAATCTATTAAAGGCTATTGCCGGTGAATCAATGGCAAGGAACAAGTATACTTTCTATGCGGAGATTGCCATGAAAGAAGGTTTAGTTTGGATAGCCCGTGTTTTCGAGGAAACCGCGGACAACGAGAAGGCGCATGCGCAGGAAGAACTAGAAAAAATCAAGGAAAAGATACAGATGAACAACAATTACGACATTCCGCCTTTGGGTAACACCCTTGAGAATTTGAGGAATGCCGCCGACGGAGAAGAATACGAGTTCGGGGTGATGTATCCCAACTTCGAGGAAATCGCCAAGGAAGAAGGAGAAGAAGACATCGCCAGACTGTTCGGGAAGATAAAGGAAGTCGAAGGTAAGCACGCGGAGAGGTTCATTATTCTGGCCAACCGCCTGGAAAGGGGGACTCTGTTCGAATGCGACAAAGAGATAGAGTGGAAGTGCCTTAACTGCGGATATGTCCACAAGGGAACGAGCGCTCCCGAGAAATGCCCTCTTTGCGAGAAGCCACAAGGCTACTATATGGGATTGAAGATCGTAAGGTAATTAACTCACCAATCAAGCCCCTTAAAGGGGGCTTTTCCTGATACATTACTCTTGCCTGATAGGTATAAAAATGCTACAATACACGTTCCTTATGGAATTTAGACTTAAATCAGACATGAGGCCAAATGGAGACCAGCCCCAAGCAATCGATAAACTGGCAGAAGGAATAGAAAAAGGAATGAATAAGCAGACGCTTATCGGGGTGACAGGTTCGGGGAAGACTTTTACCATAGCTAACGTAATAGACAAGGTGCAGAAGCCGACACTGGTGATTTCGCATAATAAAACCTTGGCTGCGCAATTATGCAACGAATTCAGGGAATTTTTTCCCGATAACGCCGTTGAGTATTTCGTCAGCTATTACGACTATTACCAGCCGGAAACGTATATGGTCAACACAGATACGTATATCGAAAAGGAGGCGCAAATCAATGAGGAGATTGACCGTTTGAGGCATGCCTGTACCCAAGCCCTTTTGACGAGGCGGGACGTCATAATCGTGGCCTCTGTTTCCTGTATCTATGGCCTAGGGTCTCCCGAAGAATACAAGCAGGTAATCTTATATTCTGAAAAAAGGGGCAGAAGATAAATCGGCAGGAATTGGCGAGGAAATTCATAGGCTTGCAATTTGAAAGAACTAATGCCGACTTGGAACTGGGAACCTTCCGCCTGCACGGGCAGGTCTTGGAAGTGATGCCGATTAACGAGAGGGCAATCTACAGGTTTTCGATTTCAGATAAGATAGATTCGATAGAGAAGGTTGATCCGATCAAGAGAAACGTGATTTTCGAAACCGAAGAAGCCAATTTCTTTCCGGCCAAGCATTACATCATCAACGAGGACATAAAGAAAGATGCCCTAAAGAGCATCAGGAAAGAATTGGAAGAAAGGCTGAAGTTCTTTGAGAAAGAAGGGAAGATGCTCGAGCATGAGAGATTGAAAAGGAGGGTCAATTACGATTTGGAGATGATCGAGAACATCGGATACTGCCAGGGCATCGAAAATTATTCAAGGCATTTTGACGGAAGAACCGCAGGCGAGCCTCCGTATACCCTACTCGAATATTTTAAGGAGGCCGAGCAAAGATTTTCTGGTCGTCATAGATGAGTCGCATGTGACCATTCCGCAGATAGGAGGAATGTATTTTGGAGACAAATCAAGAAAGAAAGTCTTTAATCGATTATGGATTTCGACTGGAGAGTGCTTATGACAATCGTCCCCTAAATTACTCTGAATTTGAAGAAAAAGCGAAACAGGTAATATATGTTTCAGCTACTCCAGGAGAAGAAGAATTGAGGGAAAGTGAGCAAGTAGTGGAGCAAATAGTTAGGCCGACAGGGCTTATTGATCCCGAGGTCATAATCCGTCCCGTTACAGGTAGAGAGGGCTTGTCGCAAGTAGAAGACTTGATCCTGATGATAGAAGATCAGGTTTCAAAAAAAGAAAGGACCCTAGTCACTACTCTTACCAAAAGGATGGCCGAGGACCTTACCGATTATCTGGAAAAGAAGAAAATTAAGGTCAAGTATCTTCATAGCGACATCAAGACGTTGGAGCGGGTGGAGACCATAACGGAACTGAGGAAGGGATTGATAGATGTGATAGTCGGAGTCAATCTTTTGAGAGAAGGACTAGATATCCCAGAGGTTTCTTTAGTGGCTATACTCGATGCCGACAAGGAAGGTTTCTTGAGAAATGAGGTCAGTCTTATCCAGACAATCGGCAGGGCGGCAAGGAACGTCAATGGGAGGGTGATCATGTATGCGGACAATATCACCAAGTCGATAGAAAAAGCGGTAAGCGAAACAGACAGGAGAAGGAATATACAATTGGAATACAACAAGGAGAACAATATCACTCCGAAAACGATAGAAAAGACCATTAAGAACATCCTTGAACAGTTCGGGCTTGATCCCAAGAAGGTTAAGGCCGTAAAGAGAAGAGAAAGGGTGCTTGAAATGGATTTGAAGGGAGATGGGCGTCCAATCAAGGAGATAATCAAAGACAAGAAGCAGAAGATGAAAGAGGCGGCTGACAAGCTCGAATTCGAGCTGGCTGCAATATTGAGGGACGAGATAAATCAATTGGAAAAAGGATCAAAGAAATAACATGCAGGACAAGATAATAATCAAGGGAGCGAGGGAGCACAATCTGAAGAATGTTTCATTGGAGATTCCTCGCAACAAAATGATAGTTTTTACCGGATTGTCGGGTTCAGGAAAATCGAGCCTGGCTTTCGATACGATCTTTGCCGAAGGACAGAGGAGATACATCGAATCGCTTTCTTCTTATGCCAGACAATTCTTGGGCGGGATGCAGAAGCCGGACGTCGATGAGATTGAAGGATTGTCTCCGGCCATTTCCATCAGCCAGAAGGCACACAGCAGCAATCCTCGCTCGACCGTAGCGACGATAACAGAGATATATGACTACTTAAGAGTTCTTTATGCAAGGATAGGGAAGCCGTATTGCCCCGATTGCGGAATTAAGATAGACAGGATGACTACTGACGAAATATTCAAAAAGACCGAAGAGTTGTTGAAAGATAAAAAGAAGGAAGGGGAGCTCATAATCCTTTCCCCCGTCGTCCGCGGAAGGAAAGGGGAATACTACCAGATGCTTCAGGATATCTATGAGTCGGGATTCGCGGAGGTGAGGATCGACGGGAAGATAAAGAGTCTTAGAGAAAGGATTCCCTTAGAAAAGGCCAAGATCCACACTATCGAAATAGTAATAGATAAAATATATTTCAGTAAAATTAACGATGATTTCGAATTCAGATTGAACGAAGCTGTTGAAACAGCTGTCGACATGTCGAACGGCTTGTGCACAGTCATCTTCCCCGACACGGAAGAGAAGATATTCAGCACGCAGTATTCGTGTCCCAAATGCGGATTTTCATTCCCGGAAATAGAGCCGAGACTTTTCAGCTTTAACAGCCCCTACGGGTATTGTCCAGAATGTACCGGCCTCGGAACGGAAAGCGTATTCAGCACCAATCCTTGCCCGGTCTGCAAAGGAAAAAGATTGAACAAGAACGCGCTGAATATAAGGGTTCACGAGAAGAACATCTGGGAAACGACCAATATGACAGTTGAAAAGGCTCTGGATTTCTTTGTAAAATTGGAAGAGCATATAAGCCATAAAGACAAGGAGATCGCGGAAGTGATTTTGAATGAGATCAGGAGTCGTCTGCAGTTCATGATGGATGTCGGACTCCATTACATCAGTTTGAATAGGATGTCGGGAACTTTGTCCGGCGGAGAATCGCAGAGGATAAGGCTGGCGTCGCAGGTGGGGACTAAGCTGGTCGGAGCGCTATACGTCTTGGATGAGCCGACGATAGGGCTTCACCAGAGGGATAATGAGATGCTGGTTAAGACCTTACGCAACCTGTGCGATGTCGGAAACACCATAATCGTCGTCGAGCACGACGAGGACACCATCCTGACCAGCGATTGGCTGGTTGATTTCGGACCTAGGGCCGGGCAGCACGGAGGAGAGATAATTTTC
Organism: uncultured bacterium; assembly: GCA_963807465.1. GTDB lineage: Bacteria > Patescibacteriota > Minisyncoccia > Minisyncoccales > Minisyncoccaceae > CAWECB01. The sequence continues at coordinate 9,425 of CAWECB010000003.1, read as the reverse complement.
TCGGGGCCGCTGAACAACCTTCTTTTAAAAGGGAAAGAAAGCTCAAGCTGTAAGCAGATAGGAAATCCTTTAAAGTCTTTAACCGGAAAGTATCTGAGGGGAGAAGAGAAGATAGAAAGGCCGGCCAGTGTAAGAAAAGTTACGGATATCACTTTAAGTCTGAAAGTGAGGGGAGCGGCAGAGAACAACCTGAAAAATATCGACGTGGATATTCCCTTAAGTAGGCTTATCTGCCTGACCGGAGTTTCCGGTTCGGGAAAATCGACCCTGATGAATAATATCATTTACAAATACGTTACAGGGAAGCTGAACCGCTTCAAGAGGGACATCAAAGTAAAGGAAATTAAGAATTTGGAATACATAGACAAAGTAATCAGGATCGATCAGTCGTTGATCGGCCGCTCTTCGCGCTCCAATCCGGCTACATACACTAAGGTATTTGATGAGATAAGAAATCTGTTCGCCATGACTCCGGAAGCGAGAATGAGGGGATATAAGGTGGGAAGATTCAGCTTCAACAGGCCGGGAGGCAGATGCGAGAATTGCGAAGGAAAAGGAAGTCTGGAAATAGAGATGCACTTTTTGCCCAATGTGGAAGTGGTCTGCGATGTTTGCAAGGGCCAGAGGTTCAACAAGGAAACATTATCAATCCATTACAAGGAAAAGAACATTTCCGAAGTTTTGAATATGACGATAGAAGAAGCCGTGGAATTTTTCAAAGACATTCCGGCCATTTATGACAAGATAAAAATTCTAAATGAGGTCGGATTGGGATATCTCACTTTGGGCCAGCCAGCGACGACCCTGTCTGGTGGAGAGTCGCAAAGGATAAAACTGAGCAGAGAACTCTCAAAAAGGGGAACCACCAAAACCTTATATCTGTTGGATGAGCCGACTACCGGATTGCACTATGACGATATCAAGAAATTGATAGTTTTGCTTCAGAAATTGGTTTCCCAAGGCAATACAGTCATGGTTATTGAGCACAATCTCGATTTCATCAAGTGCGCCGACTGGGTAATTGATCTCGGTCCCGAAGGTGGAGACAAGGGCGGAAAGGTTATAGCTTCGGGAACCCCAGAAGAAGTTTCGAGGATGGATACCTGGACAGGAAAATATCTGAGAAAAACTTTGAAAAAATGAACATCCTTAAAAGTAAAATCGAAAAGATGCCCGATAGCCCGGGAATATACCTCTTTTACAAGAGCAAGGAGCTTGTTTATGTAGGCAAGGCCACGTCTTTGAGGAATAGGGTCAGGAGCTACCTCAAACCCAAGAATGAGAGGCCGATAGAGATGATGATTAAAGAAGTAAGCGATGCTAGGTGGATCGAAACAGATTCGGTTATAGAGGCGCTCATTCTCGAATCGCTTTACATCAAGAGATTCAAGCCCAGATACAACGTCAAAGCAAAGGACGACAAGAGCTGGATATATCTTGTTGTAACCAAGGAAGAATTTCCCAAGCTTGAAGCGGTGAGAGAAAGCAATCTGACAAAGAGCGACTATAAATACGTCTTCGGCCCGTATGCCGGGATGAGGACTTCGGAAATATTGAAACTTTTGCATTATTTGTTCAATATTTCAAGATGTTCATCGAACCAGAAAAGACCGTGCTTCGATTACGAACTCGGGCATTGTCTCGGGGTATGCACGGGAGAGATAAGCAGCAAGGAATACAATGAAAAAGTTATAATTCCCTTAACGATGTTTCTGAAGGGAAAGAAGAAGATGGTCTTAACTTCTTTAAACAAGAAAATGAAAGAAGCTTCAAAGATGCAGGATTTTGAAGAGGCCGGAAGATTGAGAAACCAGATGTTTTCTTTGGAGAAGATCAGGGATTTTTCCCTCTTGGACAAGAGTTTCTTAAGCGATTCTTCGGAGGGAGAGTCAAACATCAAAAGAATAGAGGGATACGACATTTCCAATCTCGGTAGCGAAGCTAAGGTCGGAAGTATGGTTGTCTTTGACGCCAAGGGGTCGGTCAAGAGCGAATACAAGAAATTTAGGATCAGGACCGTTGCCGGACAGAGCGATGTGGATTGCCTCAAGGAAGTTCTGGAAAGGAGGTTGAAGCATCCGGAATGGCCGTTGCCGGACATGATTCTGGTTGACGGAGGAAAACCGCAGGTCAATGCGGCTAAAAGCATTTTTAAAAAAAACAACATCAAGATACTGATAATAGGAATTGCCAAGGGCAAAGAAAGGAAGAAGAACGAATTTTTCTTCTCCGAGAGCGGCCACAGATTTATTTCTTGGGTGGAAGACAATCTCAAGCTATTGATTAGGGTGAGGGAGGAGGCGCATCGATTCGCTATCGCTTACCAGAGGAGTCTGAGTATTAAGAATTTAATTGGAAAAGCATAATTTTCTTGAATAGCCGTTTAAGAAATGCTATGTTTAATAGTATAAGTTAATAAAAACACATTATGAAAATGCCAAAACTGAAGATAAACTTCAGATCAAAAAGGTTGTGGATCATCGCAGGAGTGGTAATCTTGGTTGCTATTATCACAGCGTCGATGATTTTTGGTAGCCATAAAGGACCTAAATACGAAACGGCTAAAGTCCAGAGGGGTAGCCTAGTCCAGACTGTTGACGCTACGGGGAATCTTGGCTCGACTAATGATTTGTCATTGTATTTCGTCAGTTCGGGCATAATCCAGAACACTAGGGTGAACGAAGGAGACACCGTTAAGGCGGGACAATGGCTTGCAAACTTATCTTTGTCTCAATTGAATGCCGCCGTTGATCAGGCTCAGGCATCTCTCGACCAGAAGGTTGCCGGCGCAACTCCCGAACAGATAGCCGTTTCAGAAAAACAAGTCGCTTCGGCGCAGGTGGCTTTGGATCAGGCGCAGGAAACGCTGGTAGATACCACATCTCTAGCAACTCAGAATCTTTCCGCTAAATACGCATCGGCTGGTAATGCCCTGGACGACGCGTACATCAAGATGTCCAACGCGTATTCGACGGTAGACACGATCCAGAGGACGTACTTCACTTCCAACGACCAAGAGAGCCTTAGTGTGAGAAACGAGGAGAATGAGATAAGCGGTCCGAAGAACGACGCCAAAACTCTAATCGACGTAGCCAAGGCGAGCGGGAACCGGGCGGATATGGATAGCGCTATCTCCCGGACGGTTACTTCCCTGGGGAAGATACTGAATGCCTTAACTGCGATTAGGAGCACCTGCGACTCGGTAATCTACCAGACCATGGTTTCTCCGACCGACAAGGCGGCTCTGGATTCCCAGAAGTCTTACGTGAGCACGGCCCAGACAGCGGTCTCCCAATTGCAGAACGATATCTCGACCCTGAAAGTACAGAATAACAATAATATCAATTCGGCACAGTCGGGGGTTGATTCCGCTAAGGCCAATCTTGATTTGGAACAGGCTAATTATAATTCATTGGTCGCCAGGCCGAGAGACATAGACATCGCTTATTATGAGGCGGCCCTGAATCAAGCTATTGCTGCAAGGAATAATGCTATAATCTATGCTCCCATCGGCGGAGTGATTACGAAGGTGAATAAAAAAGTGGGCGAGTCGATCGGATCTTCTGAAGAGATGATAGAGATGGCTTCTCCTCATTACCAGATAGAAGTCGATGTTCCGGAAACGGATGTGGTTAAGATAAAATTGAACGATCCTGCAACCATCACCTTTGATGCCCTAGGAACGGACACCAAATTCCAGGGGACGGTATTGACCATCGATCCTGCTTCGACAGACATACAGGATGTGGTGTATTACAAGGTCAAAGTCGGGATAGACGATTCAAACAATACCAATCTGCTGAAGCCCGGGATGACCGCTGACGTCTTGGTAAAGACCGACAGCAGGGACAATGCGATTTTCGTCCCTTCCCAGTCGATATTATCCAGGACCGATACGGGAGAGAAATACGTCAGGGTGCTGAAAGATGGAAAAGTTGAAGAAAGGATGGTGAAGACGGGACTCAAGGCCGATGATGGCCAGGTTGAAATCCTTTCGGGCCTGAACGAAGGGGAAGAGATTGTTTTAAGGACGGCGCAATAGTATGCTCATATCAGTCAAAGATTTAAAGAAAGACTTCGTCAACGAAGACGTTATAACTCCCGTACTGAAAGGGCTTACTTTTGACATCAAGAAAGGAGAATTCGTTTCCATAATGGGACCTTCTGGTTCCGGAAAATCCACTTTGATGCACATTTTAAGTTTTTTGGATAAGCCTACGGGCGGGAAGTATAGTTTTGAAGACAGGGACGTGAGCAAATTAGCAGACGATGAACTAGCCGAGATGAGAAGCAAAAAAGTGGGATTCATCTTCCAATCATTCAACCTATTGAACAGATCATCCGTTTTGGAGAATGTCATTTTGCCTCTCGTTTATACTCCGACTTCCGCCGCGGAGCGCACCACCAAGGCCAAATCGCTTCTTGACCAGGTGGGACTGAGCCACAGGCTCAATTATTCGCCAAACAAGCTTTCGGGAGGAGAAAAGCAAAGAGTCGCTATAGCAAGGGCCCTGATCAATAACCCAGAAGTAATTTTCGCCGATGAGCCGACGGGAAATCTCGATTCAAAATCCGGAGCCCAGGTAATGAAGATACTTCAAGATTTGAATAATAGAGGGCATACGATTATTCTTGTGACCCATGAAAAAGCGACGGCCGAACACGCGGAAAGAATCATCCGCATAAAAGACGGAGAAATTATCGAAGACTGCAAGGTTGATTGCAGGCTGAGCCGGCGACGAAGAAGAGCTTAAGCAAATAATATGGATATTTTGAGTCAATACAAAACGCTTGGCAGATGATTATAAGGAACAAAGTGCGTTCCTTTTTAACGATGCTGGGAATTGTTATCGGGATCACGGCGGTAATCATAGTTTTATCTGTGGGACAAAGCGTCCAGGGACTGATTTTGGATCAAGTGAAGAGCATAGGTTCGAATCTCATAGGCGTCTTCCTGGTAAATCGGATCCAAACGGCCCGCCCTCTTCTTCTTTTGGAGTTGTGATAACCACTCTTAAATACGAGGACGGCGAGGCGGTCTTGAATGGAAATTATCCGCATGTTGAATCTTTGGCCATGTATGTTTCAGGAAGCGATATTATTTCGTTGAACGACAACAAGGTAAGCGCCACTTATTACGGAACGACGGCCAGCTATCCGGATGTCCAGAATTCTTCGGTGGAAAACGGAAGATTTTTTAACAAGGAAGAAGAATTGACCAACGCCAAGGTTGTCGTATTGGGCAATAAGGTTGCTAAAGATCTTTTCGGCGATCAGGATCCTTTCGGGGAAAAGCTCAAGATCAAGAAAACCAATTTCACGGTCATCGGGGTTTTGAAAGCCAAAGGTGGAAGCCTTATCCAGAGCGAAGATAGTAATTTGTTCGTTCCGATTAAGACCGCACAGAACGTCCTATTGGGCATAAACTACATTGATTTCATGAGGATAAAGGTTGATAAGACCGAGAATATAAATTCGACTATCGATTACGTTACCACGGTTTTGCGCAACAGGCACAATATAGCCAGTCCAAGGATGATGATTTCACCATCCGGTCTACCACCCAGGCCCTAGAAACGATTTCGAGCATTACGGACGCCTTGAGATATTTTCTGGCAGCCATTGCCGCCATTTCCCTCCTCGTCGGAGGGTTCGGAATTATGAATATAATGCTTGCGACTGTGCAGGAAAGGACCAAGGAAATCGGGCTCCGGAAAGCTATCGGAGCGAAGAACGGCGATATCATAAGGCAATTTCTTATAGAAACCATGACAATCACCTTTTTAAGCGGAATCATCGGGATTGTTTTGGGGACCCTGCTTTTGGCCATGATATCAACAGTCATTAATGCTCTCGGATACCACTGGGATCTAATAATCTCTCCAATTTCGATTTTATTGGGGTGTACGGTTTCGATAGGAATCGGACTCATATTCGGGATAACTCCAGCGAGAAGAGCAAGCCTTTTAGATCCAATTGAAGCTTTGAGGTATGAATAAAATATTTTCGCAAATCGAAATGGCTTTTATCAGTTTAATGCGCCAGAGGAGCCGTACGATTTTGACTATCATAGCCGTTGCCATCGGAATCGCTTCTTTAATTGTGATGATAGCCGCCGGCAATGGATTAAAATCAATGGTTTTAAAAGAACTTGAAGTTTACGGTTCCGATGCAATAAATATTGAGGTAAGGGTGCCGGGCAAGGGGTCTACTGGAAGCGCAGTCAGTTTCGCTTCGGGAACCACGATTACTACCTTTAAGAATAAAGATGTCGATGCCATAGCTAAGCTGCCCAACGTTGAAACTCTGTACAGCTATATAACAGGACAGGAGGTCATTAAATATGGAGACCAGGCAAAGAGCTCGATAATTTTCGGCTATGGAGCCAATGCTCCACTGATAGAGAAGATGACGATAGCTTCCGGACGATTTTATACGGTCGATGAAGAAAATTCCCTGGCTTCGGTTTTGGTTTTGGGGAGCAAGATAAAAGAAAATTTGCTCGGCGATGACGATGCCATAGGAAAAAATGTGTACGTTCGAGGCAAACCCTTCAAGGTTGTGGGCGTTTTAGAACCGAGAGGAGCTACATTCGGCGTGGACATGGACACAATAGTTTATATCCCAACCTTAACCATGCAGAAAAAGCTTCTCGGAACCGATTATGTCATCGGAGTTTCGGTTAAAGCAAAGGATCCGGCAAAGATAAACCAGACTAAAGACGATTTGCAGGCCCTAATGATGGAAAGGCACAACATCACTAATCCGGATCAGAACGATTTCGAGGTGATGACTATGGCTGATGCTCAGAACATGGTAGGAACGGTGTTGTCGGCTATTACGATGCTTCTTGCAGTTATAGCTGCGGTATCTCTGGTTGTTGGGGGAGTCGGGATTACGAATATTATGTACGTATCGGTAATCGAGAGAACGTTCGAAATTGGACTCCGGAGATCTGTTGGAGCTAAAAGGAAAGATATTCTATGGCAATTCTTGCTCGAAGCCTCCATTCTTACGTTCATGGGAGGAGTTTTGGGGGTCGTTGCCGGCATGCCGATAGCTTTCCTTATATATTATATTGCGATTTCGTTATGGGATAAACTGGAGCTATGCGGTTTCTCCTTTGTCAATCATTCTTTCTTTGGGATTTTCCGCCCTCATAGGAATGTTCTTCGGAGTCTATCCCGCCCAGAAGGCTGCCAACATGGACCCGATTAATGCTTTAAGGCAGGAATAACATGAAAACATTAATCGTATACAACTCGATATATCGTGGTAATACGGAAAAGATTGCAAGGGTTATGGGGGAGGAATTGAATGCCGATTTAGTTAAATCTTCCGAGATGAAAAACTTCGATGTTTCAAAATACGATCTTGTGGGACTGGGTTCGGGAATATACGGGGGCAAGCATCACGCCTCCATTATAGAATTGGTTAATAAACTGGGAAACATTAAAAACAAAAGGTTCTTTATCTTTTCGACCAGTGCTTCCGGAGAAGATTCGCTCGAAAAGAATAACAATTTGCTCAAGGAGAAGATTTCATCGAAAGCCGGAAGGGTATTGGGTGCGTTTAATTGTATTGGCTATGCTGCTCTAGGGCCGTTTAAGATGAACAGGCAAAGACCGAATGAAGAAGATTTAGAAAAAGCCAAAGAATTTGTCCGTGGATTAGCCGCCAAGCCCTTAACACTGTGCTTACTGGTTAATAACGGCAAGGTTCTTTTGGGTATGAAGAAAAGGGGGTTCGGAGAAGGAAGATGGAACGGGTTCGGCGGAAAATTGGAGAAAGGAGAGACTGTGATTGATGCGGCGAAAAGGGAGCTTTTTGAGGAGGCAATGATCCGCGGGGAGGAACTTGACGAAGTAGGAGTTATTGATTTCGATTATATCGACACGGGAAAGCTTCTCGAGGTTCATATATTTCTAGTTTCAAAATACAATGGAGAACCGGTGGAAACGGAAGAGATGAAGCCACAATGGTTTCATTTAGATGAAATGCCGTTTGACGACATGTGGCCGGACGATTCTCATTGGTTTCCCTTGTTTCTGCAAAAGAAGAAATTCAGAGGGAAATTCTTGTTTGAGAATAATGATAAGATAATCGATTACACGCTTGATATTATTGATTAAAGGATTTAAGATGTGCACATGGATAAAAAATTAGGAATCATTATTCTATTGTTCGTAGTTGTAATCGCGGCGACCATTTTTGTTTACAGGAAAGGAAATGCTACTATAAATCAGGGAATAACGGTTGATAATATTGTTAGCGGGCAGGGAATAATTTCCCCGCTTACCATAAAAGGGAAAATCAGCGGGAGCGGATGGACTGCTTTTGAGGGCCAGGCCGGAACAGTCGATTTATTAAATAGTAGTAGAGAAAAGATAGCTTCGGGAATACTGACTGCGACATCGGAATGGACCGCTTTGCCTGTAAGCTTTGAGGCTGTTTTGAATTTTGAATCGGTTCAATCGGAAAACGGTTCTTTAGTTTTTCATAATGAGAATCCCAGCGGCGATCCGGCCAGGGATAAAACTTTTACTTTACCGATAAAGATCAGTATCGTTTTCGGGGGTGTTCGTCTATCAACAATTTTTTAATTAGGAAGGCGTGGCATCGTAAAAAAGTTAGAATCGTTGTAAAATCAACGATTTTTCGTTAAAGTGTGGATAATTCAGTTGCCAAGAAAATTAGGCCACGGTAAAATATATACAGCATAAAGGTCGATAATTATGTTTTTAATTTTTCAATAACATGCAAAAAATGAACACTTTAAGTTGGATCGCTCTGATTTTATGTGGCCGTTAAACGGTCCGAAGTATCTAAACCCGAGTGCTTCGAACAGCATACCCGGGGTCACGATCGCTTTCATGCCGCTTTCAAGTCGACCTGCCACTTTCCTTATGCAATTCACTGACGGAGTCCGATTTGCCGGTAAGGTCCCAGACATTGGACTTGAACTTATTGTAGACGCCCGTAACGGTAAGACTGCTGAAATAATTCGAGATTGACGCCAACATTTAGGGGCGATGGACATGCGGTTATCGTTCAGCACAATTATCAGACTCTTCTTCAGGAGCCCGGCGTTGTTCATCGCCTCGTAAGCCATTCCTCCGGTCATTGCTCCGTCACCGATGACGGCGACAACTTTGAATTTCTCTCCCTTGAAGTCGCGGGCCGTCGCAATCCCCAGGGCAGCGGAGATCGAAGTGCTGGCGTGGCCTGCACCGAAAACGTCGTACGGACTTTCTGATCGTTTCAGGAAGCCGCTGATGCCTTGATACTGTCTTATCGTTTGGAAGACGTCCAGATCCCCCGGTGATAATCTTATGAATGTATCCCTGGTGTCCAACGTCCCACACTATTTTGTCGTCGGGAGTGTTGAACACATAATGAAGCGCCAGTGTCAATTCAACAAGAGC
>CAWECB010000002.1:0-200179 GCA_963807465.1 uncultured bacterium | reverse complement strand
AAGTTCACTTTTGTTTATGGTAGTATTAGAGAAAAGATACTCAAGAAAAATTAAAAATTTTTGTAGATGTAACAAGGTCAATGTATATTTAAGAGAATCAAAAATTGGCCTAATTGGAGCAAGACCTTATGGATTTGAAATTTCAGGTTTTGATGAGCTTGCCATAAAAAGAATATTTGGGACAACAATAAATAAGATTTCAATGTCTTATTATCTTGATCTGGTTGATTCTGTTGATAAAAAAGATATTGATGCAGACATGAAAATACAAAAAGAAATATTTGATATTAGCAAATCAGATCTCGAGAATTCAAGAAAACTGTCTGGAATATATCTTGCTACTAAAAAATTAACCAGAGAATATGGTCTTAATGCAATAGCTCCTCAGTGCTGGCCTGAACTGCGAATTGATAGAAAAACACCAATGTGTTCAGCTAATGGAAGAATTACAGCAGATGGTATTATGGCTTCCTGTGAGTGCGATATGGACTGCGCTCTTACAATGCTTCTTTTGTATGCATTAACAGGAAATACACCTGGACTGCAGATTTTCTCAATTTAATTGAAGAAAAAGGATGCAATATTGTGGTGGCATTGTGGTAATGCTTCATATAACTTGTCAGATCAAAAACCATTTTTAGAGGTTGTTTATGAAGGATTGGCACAGACAGCTGCAATGAGAGCTGGTAAAGGAACTGTATGCAGAATTAATCACTATAAGGATGGTTTTGAATTATTTGCTGCTGCAGGTGATGTAATTGGCTCCAAACCAATGTTAAAAGGTAGCAATATGTTTATGAAAATGGCTGGAGGTAATATGGAATTTATTAAATTAATGTTAGATAGTGGGGTGCCTCATCATACTGCCATAGTATACGGGGATATATCCGAGCAATTAAAAGAATTTGCTAATTTAATGAATCTGCCATCCATATTAAGAAAATAGGTTTTTTAATTGATAAGTGATTTATAAAATGATTTTAAAGAGTTAAGGTTATTTTAAACCATAAAGAACCTGATAAATACTCAACAAGCAAATACCCAAGAGAATGTGATTGAAATGTATAAGGTTGTGATCTTATAGGATATATCCAGAAGAGATTTAACGCAGATCAGATTGATTTAAATTCTGATTGTGTTTGCAATAAAAAAACCATTAACCAATCAATTGAGATTGCTAGAAAGGGAACAAAGATTATAGTTGTTGGTGGTCCCTTTTGGTGATATTCCCACTGAACTTTATCTTGTACAAGATCGCGAGTTGGAAGTGATTGGCAATTTGATGTACGCCGTAGATGATTTTCTTGAAGCGAAAAGTTTAATAGAAACAAGGAAAATCTAGATTTTACTAATATTACTCATACTTTTAAGCTAAATGAAATATCACATGCGTTTGAGATGGTAGATAAGGATAATACAGAGACTTTGAAAGTAATGACAGAAAGAACAGAATGGTCATAAAAAATTATAAAGTTATAAAAATTCCAAGAAAGTTTTAAAAATGAAAAGATTTACAATGGATATTGATATGGAAGCAAAATAAAACTAAGTTAATGACAACTGATAAGTGTTAATTATATTAGTAAAAAAATTGAAAATACAAAAATCAAAAATATCACAAATAAAAAAGATAGAGTTATTTTTTAGGACATTAAAAGTGGAGGAAGTCTACATGTTTGAATATGAAACATACCAAGAAGTAGTCAGTAGAATCCCATACTTTATGAGGAAGTCTACAATAGGAAAAGATTGAATTCTTCTTTGGGGTATCTACGCCCGGAATAATTTGAAGATATAATTAACAATAAAGAGAAAGAAAGTGAGTCCCAATGAATAGTAGATTAGGTTTGGGGGCTGTGGGCCCCGAGATAATAGAAGGTATCATTAAAGCTTCTTCAATGTTGAAAAAACCATTGATGTTGATATCAACTCAAAATCAAGTTAATTTAAATAGAGGATATGTAAATAATTGGACAACTGAAGAATATATTGATTTTGTAAATAAGTTAAGAAGAAAATATGAAGGTAGTAAAGTCTATATTTGCAGAGATCACTGTGGTCCAGGTTTTAGTTCTAAAAGTACAAGTATTAAAGATGTATATGATACAGTATATGATGATATTAAAAATAATTTTGATTTAATACATATTGATTTTTCAAAATTTGATAAAAATAGAGAAATAGTATTGAATGAAACTAAGAAGGTTATTAAATGGATTTTGAAACAAAAGAATAACATAAAAATTGAGATAGGTACTGAAGAGAATGTTGGTGAGTGGAAAAATGATTTTGAAGAAATAGAAAAAGAAATCAATTTTTTTAAAGAATTTATAATTCCAGAATTTTTTGTTTTACAAACAGGAAGCTTGGTTAAGGAAATAGATCAGGCGGGCTCCTTTAATGAGAAATTCATTTCGGGTATACATGAGTTGCTTATCGAGACATGGTTTTAAATTAAAAGAGCACAATGCTGATTATCTTGATTGTGAAATGATTAAAAAAAGAAAAGATATAGTTGATGCAATGAGTATTGCCCCGCAGTTAGGTGTTATTCAAACACAAGTAGTAATAAATGAGGCTTTAATCTATGGAATTGATATTAATCCATTTTTAAATCGTTCTTATAATAGTAAAGCTTGGGGAAAAATGGCTTTATAAAAGTACTCCTGAAAATAAGATGCTTTGTTCAATAATTGCAGGACATTATAATTTTTGTTCTGATGAATATAAGAACTTGATATTAAGTCTTGAAAAATATACTAATATTAATTATTTGATAATCAGTAAAATTATAAATTTAATTAAGTATTACGATTATTCTTTATGTAATAATTAAATAAATTAAAATTCTTTTATCATTTTAAATACTTTAAGACACCAATAAAATTAATTTAGAATTAAAATAATCAGACAAACTTGACAATTAAAAGCTGAAATAATATAAGTACTTAAATTATTATATTATAAAAGTTATAAAATTTACTACAATTTGAGACTGTAAATAATTTTGTGTAAACCTCCTAAGTTAGCTAAAATAAAATTTAGTACTATGAGGTTAAAAATGCCAATAATCCCAAGAGATCAGCTAAAAGCGCTGATAAAAGAATATAAACTAAAGGATGCAAAAGAAATCCAGGAAATGCTAAAGAAGCTCTTTGGGGGCACCCTGCAGGAAATGCTTGAAGCAGAGCTGGACAGTGAACTGGGTTATACAAAGTATGGCTACAAAAACAAAGCTGCCGACAATTCCCGAAACGGATATTCCAAAAAGACTGTAAAGTCAAACCATGGAAAAGTGGTCCATCTAAGTATCCAACTACTGGTGGACATGTTGCAGATTATGCTCCAGCTCCGTGTCTTGGAATCATTGAAATAGCAATTGAAGAAGTTAAAGGATTAAAACTGGTTAGAAAAGATGATAAAGATATGGGTTTATCAGTAACATTTCCGGTTAAAGAATAAAACTTAATAGTTTATTAAGAGATAGTATTATGTCAAGTGTTTTGGTTACCGGTGGAGGTCATGTAGGTGCGGCTATTGGAAGAGAGTTTCTAAACAAGGGCTATAACGTAGTATTGTATCCTAAACTTCTTACCATCGTGAGTCTTGTCCTCTATGATATCATAACTCCAAACATGGTTTTTATATTCTGGTCTTAATCTGATACATGAACCATCATTCAGCCCACAGCCTTCTTCTTTTCTTCTGTCTTTTAGCAACTTTTAGTCCCTGCTCCCTCCATATCCTTTAAACTCTCTTATGGTTTACCTTAAATCCCTGCCTGTTAAGTATTGCAGTAATCCTGGGAGTGCCGTATCTTCCGTACTGGGTTATCAGATTGATTATACGACTGGTAAGACTGTCTTCGTCTGGAAGTTTTTTGATCTTGTACCTCCTCCGGGTAGCCCTATTATGTCCTCTTGCCCGGAAACACGCCTCTGTGAGATATCATACTTTTCTGCTGCAACACTTGCAGCATATCTTCGCTTGGCAGGGCTTACAAGTTTTCCTGCGCCACATCCCTTATTATTGCATTATCTAAAGCTGGTCTGCCACAAGTTTTTTAAGACGGGCATTTTCTTTTTCCAGCTCCTTTAGTCTTTTAGCCTGGTTTATCCTCATTCCACCATATTGCCTTCTCCATTTGTAATAGGTCTGTTCCGAGATACCCAGGTGCCTGGGTGACTTCTGCTGTGGTATTGCCTTGGCTTAAAAGTACCTCTGCTTCTCTTAATGAGTTAATGATCTGTTCTGGATTGTAGTTTCTTTTTGGCATAGTCCTTTCCTCCTTTTTTCTATTTTACAGGTATTTTACACTAACAGTTTTTTGATTATTAATTATTTTAAATATTTTTTTAGTCTTTCTTGATTATTAAACATTTGAATAATTTTTATTGACTTTATTTTAGATAAATAATAATATTAACTAAATTAATTAATATTATTATTTTATATTTATTTAAATGTTTTTTGAAAAAATTATGATGAACTTTGATTGAATTCATTAAAGAAAGTGGAATAAGTACAATTGTAACACTTACCCCAAGAAAGTTAAAAGGAGATGCAGATATATCTTTAATTAAAGAAAAAATTGGAGAGAATATATGTCTAATTGGTGATGTAGATCAAGTTAATGTCATAAAATTTAAAATTCAAATTCCTAACATTATTATTTATTGTAGTTTATGCATATAGTTCCTATTTTAATAGTCTAAGCGAGGACATTCAAAATGAGTTAATTAAAAGAATTGAATGTGGACTATAAATAAAAACAATAATTTAAAATTATTTAATAAATATGTTTATGAATGATAGGGCAATTTTTATATAAGAGGGGGATATTATGCATTCAGTCAATGACAGTCTAAAGGCAACATATTATATAGAAAGTAAAAAAGATTTAGAAAAAATTGCTGAATTTTTAGTAGAAATAGAAACCACCAGTAGCTGGGGTAATAAAGACATACCGCCAACGAAACTATTTAATGAATGTAAGGGAGAAGTATGAGGTAAATGAAATAGAAAAAGGAAAAGGTTTTATCTCATTACTTTATCCTTTAAAAAATTTTAATTTAGAAGAGAGTGCATTTGCATCTATCTGGCTTGCAATGATAGGTGGCCCAACTCATGCACTTAAGGATTATGATAAGTCAAGATTAGTAGATTTTAATTTACCAGATTATGCTTACGAATACTTCACTGGACCTTCATATGGCATAAAAAAAACAAGAGAGTATTTAAAAATTGCCAAAGGCCAGCCGATAATTGGCACCATAGTTAAACCTACATCGGGTCTGTCTGCGGATGAAGTTGCAGATATTTGTTACCAATTTGCTTTAGGTGGAATACAGTTTATTAAAGATGATGAAAAAATGATGAATGCAAGTTATTGTCCATTGGAAGAGCGCGTAAAAAAAGTTTCTAATTTACTGAAAAAAGCTGAAGATAAAACTGGGAAAAAAATTCTTTATGCTGCACATATTACAACCGGACCTGAAAAAATCATTGAATTTTCAGAAAAAGCTATAAGGAATGGTGCAAATGCCCTGATGGTAAATATTTTTGCTTCTAGTTTTAGTAGTTTAAAAATTATTAAGGATCAAAATTTCGGTGTACCAATATATGCTCATTGTGGAGGGAAAGAAGCTTTAGGTAGGGCAGAAGGACAGGGGGTTAGTCCTGAAGTCATAGCTAAACTAACCAGACTAATGGGTGGAGATTATTTTAGGTCTAACATTGTAGGTGGTTATTTGGTGGGTGGAAGCTTGGAAGAAATAAAATCAGTAATTAATACAATGAGGTTAGATATTCCAGGTATAAAGGATATGGTTCCAGCCTTGTCAGGGGGCCTAAATCCTAATAATCTGCTTGATAATCTTAAAGAATTTGGTACCGATATAATGGTGTTAGCTGGTACAGGGATAACACAATATCCCGGGGGAGTTGCTGCTGGTGTTGAAGCTATGAAAAATATATGCAGAGATTTTATTAGTAAATAAAAAAAATTAAGGAGATTTTAAATTGCGAATTAACAAAAAATTAAAATTATAAATGTACAGACAGATGCTGTTGATAAGACAATTTGATTATGAAGTAAAAAAACTGCTTGAACAAACAAGAATAAAAGGAACAGCGCATCTTTATATTAGTGAAGAAGCTGTAGCTGTAAGAGTTGTAAAGCTTTAAAGAAAGATGATTATATGGAAAGAACCTTGAGTAGCCTAAAAAGTTCTGCCATCATTTTGATCTTCTCATCTTTATTGCTAGCCATAACCAGCATGCGCCCGATAGCAGATTTCATAACTATTTGCAACTGATCAAATTATCAATCAAGCAGCAAAGATAAGATATATGTTTGGCGGTAAGGTAAAAGCACCGGTTGTTTTTAGAACCTAGAGAAGGAGGAAGATGGTTGGCATTACAACGATCGCAAAGTCTTGAGACTTGGTTTATTCATATCCCAGGCTTAAAAGTGATAATGACCTCAAGTACTTATTTTGCAAAAGGATTGTTAAAATCTGCAATAAGGGGTTACCAGAATATATCCGTTCAGGCAATGGCAGTGAGTTTACTGCCAGGAAGGTAAGGAAATTTATAAGTAATTTAGGAACACTGCCAGCATTTATTGAACTGGATAGTCCCTGGGAGAATAGTTATATTGAATTATTGAAAGGAAAGGTAATTGGTGTTTTAAATACTTATACTTCTGAGCTGCATATTTTCAGCGAAAATGAAATAAATATTTTAAAAACTGTTGCCGATCAGGCTGCAATTGTTATTGAAAATTATCGCCTTGTTATTGAAACAAAGGTAATAAAAGAAGAACTGGAGACAAGGAAAATCCTTGAAAAAGCAAAGGGCATAATAATGGAAGAGCAAAAAATGTCGGAGGAAGAAGCTTTTAAAAAGATACAAAAATTTGCTATGAATAGCAGGAAATCAATCAGGGAAGTTGCTGATGCAGTAATTTTATCCCATGAGATGAAAAAAATTTAAATTTAAGGAGGACGGATTGCCACTAGTACCGATGAAACAAATTCTTGACCAAGCTATAAAAGGTAGCTACGGCATTGGTGCTTATAATGTCAATAATATGGAACAGATTCAGGGGATGATGAAGGCTGCAAGAGAAACAAACTCTCCAGTAATACTTCAGGCAAGCCGGGGTGCACTAAAGTACACAAATATGGCCTACATTAAATTTATGGCTGCAGCAGCAATTGAAGAAAGTCCCGATATCCCTATCTGCCTGCACCTTGACCATGGAAATAGTCTTGAAACGGTCAAACAGGCAATTTCTCTTGGTTTTAGCTCAGTAATGATAGATGGCTCACTACAAGAAGACAGTAAAACCCCCACAACTTTTAGCCAAAATGTATAGGTTACAAAATCAGTTGTAGACTATGCTCACAGGTTTGGTGTAACAGTTGAAGGGGAACTCGGCACTTTAGGAGGGATTGAAGAAGGAGTTGGATCAGGTAAGGTCAGGCTAACCGATCCGGATGAAGCAGCAAAGTTTGCCTCCCTTACGGGGGTGGATGCGCTTGCTCTTGCTATTGGTACAAGCCATGGCGCATATAAGTTTAAGGCAAAACCTACTCTTGCTATGGATATAATAAGTGCAGTTAAGTCTAGGCTTCCAGATCTTCCGCTTGTTATGCATGGCTCATCATCTGTTCCAAGAGAACTTATTGATATAATCAATGCTTATGGCGGAAAACTCGATAAGACAATGGGTGTTCCCATACAGTCAATTCAGCAGGCCATAAAATTGGGGGTTAAGAAAATAAATGTTGATACAGACGGGAGACTTGCAATGACTGCAGCAGTAAGAAAATTCCTTGCACAAAATCCTTCAGAATTTGATCCGAGGGGTTATTTTGGTGCTGCAAGGGAAGCAGTTTGCAAGCTTATTAAAAGCAAAATGATTGATTTTGGAACTGCAGGTCATGCTGGAGATTACAGTCCAATTACGCTTGAGGATGCAAAGAGATTTTATTAAAGTTTAAAAAGTAAAAAGGAGTAGCTATGGCAAAATATCAAGACCTGGCTGACTGCATTATCGCTGGTGATAATGTAGCAAGTAAGGAAATTACCATAAAACTGGTTAGTGGTGGAGTTAGCGCAATAGATATCCTAAACGAGGGTCTGGTTCCAGGTATGGAAGTAGTTGGCGGCAAAATTTAAAGCCAATGAAATGTACATACCTGAAGTACTGATTGCTGCAAGAGCAATGCATGCTGCAATGGATATCATTAAGCCAATGCTGTCTGCATCTGGTGCTAAAATGAAGGGTACGGTAGTTATAGGGACTGTACAAGGCGATCTTCATGACATTGGCAAAAACCTTGTAGGTATGATGCTTGAAGGCGGGGGATTTACTGTAATAGATGCAGGAGTTGATATACCTTCAGATAAATTTGTTGAAGAAGTTAAAAAAAGTGGAGCAAAAGTTGTAGGACTCTCAGCACTTCTTACAACAACAATGACTGTTATGAAAGATGTAATAGTAGCATTAAAAGCTGACAAAGCTACTTCAGATGTTAAAGTAATGGTTGGCGGTGCACCGCTAACACAGGAATATGCAGATTCTATTGGAGCTGCAGGATATGCTCCGGATGCATCAAGTGCTGTTGACCTTGCTTCAAAGCTTTTGGGCTAAGTTATTAGGAAATAGATCGTGGAGTCCATAGAATGATTAAAAAGGTAGGAGTTTTAACAGGGGGAGGGGATTCACCTGCAATAAATGCTGCAATAAGGGCAATTTTTATCAGGGCAACTAAATACGGATATAAGATAATAGGAATAAGAAATGGCTGGGAAGGCCTTATTAAAGGAAACGCAGGTCTGCTCCAAATCTCAGATGTTGCAAATATACTTTCAACTGGTGGTACTATGATAGGGACTTCCAGGACAAACCCATACAATATTGATAACGGCGTAGTCATGGTCCTTGAAAATATCAAAAAATTTAGCCTTGATGCCATTATTACCATAGGCGGAGAAGATACAAACGGGGTAATGTATAAACTCTACACCCAGCATGGCCTTAAAGGTGTTGGAATCCCGCAGACAATAGATAACGATATCGCTTATTCGGATTACTCAATTGGTTTTGAGTCCTCGTTTGAGATTGTTACAGAAGCAATCGACAGACTTCGTACTACTGCCTGTTCACACAACAGGGTAATGATAATTGAGATCATGGGTCGTGATTCAGGCTGGCTTACGCTGTATAGCGGTATTGCAGGCGGTGCAGATATAATACTTATTCCTGAAGTTAACTTTAAGTTTGACGAAATAGCTAGGGTTCTTAAAGACAGGAAAGAAAGGGGAGCAAATTACAGCATTATAGCTGTAGCAGAAGGAGCAAAGCCTGCAGAACTTGACAAGCAGATTACCTCGAAGGCTACAGTTGATAGTTTTGGGCATATTCAGCTGGGCGGCATTTCAAAGATTATAGCTGATGAGCTGGAAGGTAGAACTGGTTTTGAATGCAGGACAGTAGTTCTAGGTCACTTGCAGCGTGGTGGAGCCCCCACTGCTTTTGACAGGCTTGTTGGAACAAGGCTTGGCGCCTATGCTGTTGATATGATACATCAGGGGAAATTTGGAAATCTTGCAGTAATGTATAAGGGTGAAATTACTGCAATTCCTGCTGCTCAGGCTCTAACTGAAAAAAAACCAATGGATATGGACCTCTATGAGCTAACAAAACTATTTTATTAAGGGATAGTCAAATGAGAAAGCCTTTTATTACGGGCAACTGGAAAATGAACATGAGTCATCTTGAAGCTATAAAATTTATTCAAGAACTAAGCTACGAGTTTGAAAATAAAAATGCTTGTGAGGTTTGTGTTTGCCCGCCGTTTACTGCACTTCGCAGTGTAGCAAATATTATTGCAACCGATAGTCTTGATATAAAACTTGGAGCACAAAATATGTATTTTGAAGACATGGGTGCTTATACTGGAGAAGTATCACCACTGATGTTAAAAACCCTGGGGGTTAGCTATGTAATTATAGGACATAGTGAGAGAAGGCAGTATTTTTCCGAAACAGATGAGCTGGTAGCTAGCAAAGTCAAATCGGCTTTTGCACATGGCCTAAAACCAATAATGTGCATTGGTGAATCTATAGTAGTTAGGGACAAAGGCAGTGCAGAAGGATTTGTGCTGGGCCAGCTTGCCAAATGTTTAGAAGGTGTTGAAGAAAAAAATCTTGCCGATCTTACTATTGCATATGAACCAATCTGGGCAATTGGCACAGGCAGGACAGCAACTGCAAAAGATGCCAGCAGCATGTGTGGTGCTGTAAGAAAAAAGGTAGCCGAACTTTATAGCAAGGAAGCTTCAGAAGTGGTAAGGCTACAGTATGGCGGCAGTGTAAAACCTTCCAATATAAGCGAGCTTATGTCAATGCCTGATATTGATGGGGTACTGGTTGGTGGGGCAAGCATTAATCTTTTAGATTTTAAAGCAATAATAAATTACTAAGTAAGGATATGAAATATTAAAAGTGGTTGCCAATTTATGACAGATACAAAAGTAAAAAAACCGATATGTCTTGTAATACTTGATGCCTTTGTTGCAATACTTACTATTAAAATACTGAAGGCAAGGTTAGTAGAGCCGGAAATCACAGGTTGTATTGTTTGATTAAATATTTACATATCTGCTAGACCTATCCCCCTCTCTCTTATATCGTAACCCTTCCTATAAGTAAGAGAGGGGGATACCCCATTCATTATAAGTAAGATAGGGAGGTATTTTTATATAATTGAAGATAAATAAACAAGTAAACAATTATTGGTGCTCAATAAGATAGATGGTTGCGATGAATTAATTTTGGTGCTTTTAAAAGGTTTTTAATTTAAAAAAAATTTTTATTAATTATATGTAATAATTTTTTTCTTACTATAAAATAATTGCAATACGGGAGGATTCAATGCATGAAGTTATAATGCCAAAATTAGGCCTTACAATGGAATCTGGAATAATTGAGAAATGGTATAAAAAAGAAGGAGATAAAGTTGAAGCGGGAGATGTATTATTTGAAGTAATGACTGATAAAGTTTCTCTTGATGTAGAAGCATACGATTCTGGATATTTGAAAAAAATATTAAGAGCAGCAGGGGATGAAGTACCCGTAACTGAAGTAATAGCATATATTGGTGAAGCAGATGAAAAAATTTCCCAAATTTCCCAAGGAAAAGCTATGGCACAAACTCCTGCTGGAGCCACAGAAGTGCAACCACAGTCCATTTCTTCTCAACAGGCAAAAATAGAAGTAAGCTCAACAGATGAATCAAGAATTAAAATATCCCCCCTTGCAAAAAGTATTGCAGAGTCTAAAGGTATTGATTTATCAAAAGTAACAGGTACAGGTCCTGGGGGAAGGATATCAAAAGAAGATGTAGAAGCCTATATCAAAATGAAGCCAAAAAAAGAAGCTAGTAAACAAAAAATAATGGAATTGCCCAAAACGGAAGAAAGGATAAAAATTTCTCCTCTTGCAAAAAATATGGCAAAAGAAATGAGTATAGATTATACAAACGGACTGATTAAAGGTACAGGTCCTGAAGGTAGGATTGTAAAGGAAGATATTATTTCTTTTGCAGAATCAGGCAAAGCCAAAGGACCGGAAATAAAGATGGGACAGCCAATAGGAGAAGTTGCTTCTGCTCTGGCATATAAATCCTCGTGTGAAATTAAGATAAAATCCCAGGTTCCACTCAAAGGTATGAGAAAAGTAATAGCTGAGAGAATGACCTATTCGAAGCAAAATATTCCCCATATCATTCTTACTTCTGTTCCTGATGTCAATCAATTGATAACGCTACGGGAAAGGCTAAAAGACAAGATTTCAAAAATATATGAGACGAAAATAACAGTTACCGATTTTATAATTAAAGCATGTGCAATAGTGCTAGCCGAGCAGCCAGTTATAAATGCATCGCTACAGGATAACAGCCATATCCTTTATGAAGATATAAATATTGGTATTGCAGTATCTGTTGAAGGAGGCCTTATTGTTCCAACCATATATAACTGCAACAAAATAAGCATTTTGGAAATTGCTCGTAAAAGAACAGAGCTTATTGAAAAAGCAAAACAGGCTAAATTAACCTTAGATGAAATATCCAATGCCACTTTTACAATAAGCAATCTTGGAATGTTTGGCGTAAGGAATTTTACAGCTATAATAAATCCGCCGCAGGGAGCTATATTTACTGTGGGGGAAATTTATACAGCACCTGCATATGTAAATGGCAAAATCGAACAAAGATCTTATATGGATGTATCAATTGCTGTTGACCATAGGATAATTGATGGTGCAGATGGCGCAAAATTTTTGCAGAGATTTGTTGAACTAGTTGAAAATCCTGAACTATTGGTCATATAATTTTTAAAAATTATTGATAATAAAGAAGTTATTCTGTTATATGGATAATTTTTGGGGAATACTAGTATCTTTGATGAAATATTAAAGAGAAAACAGTAATTTTTTTAGAGATTTTAATCTATTGATCGGAGCCATAAGAAAATTCCTAGTAGAAAATCCTTCAGAATTTGATCCAAGGGGTTATTTTGGTGCTGCAAGGGAAGGTGAAAATAGTGAAAACATATGCAACTATAATAAATAATAAAATATATTTAAAAAATTTAGGATATTTTGATACTATTGCAAAATTGATGTATGCACATAGAAAATTATTAGAAATAATATATAAAAATGTTTTAAACAGGTATTTAATAAAAACAAATAATTAACGAAAAGAAGAAAGTCGGTATGATTAAATCGGTATTTTTTGACATGGACGGGACAATTGCTGATAGCGAAAAAATAGTGTGGAAGGTTACCAGGGATTTCATGCAAAAGAGAGGTATCTTCATAACACATGAGGAAGAAAAAATGCTTTACGGATTGGTATGGAAAGAATCCATCAGAAAGATTTTAGAAAGCAGGGGTCTAGAATATAAGCAGAGTATAAAAAATACCTTAAAGGAAAGATATACCAGGACTTTACGTAAAGAAGTTGTAGCCATGCCGCATATACATGAATTGCTTGGCTTAGTAAAGGATAACTTTAAGGTCGGCCTTGCTACAAACAGCAGGGCAAGGGAAGTTGCAATAATCTTTAATAAGCTGGGTTTTAACAGTTACTTCGATATTAAACTTGCCAGGAATAATGTCAAAAATGTAAAGCCTCATCCGGAGATTTATTTAAAAGGGGCAGGCATTTTTGGGGTTGCTCCTTCTGAGTGTGTAGTTTTTGAAGACTCTATAGTAGGTATAGCTGCAGCAAAAAGTGCAGGAATGAAGTGCATTGCTATAATAAATACTTATTCTGCAGAGGATTTAAAGGATGCAGACATGCAGGTTAAAAGCTATAAAGAAATAAATATAGAAAAGATCAGGGAACTTGGAAAATAGATAAATAATTTACATAGCTATAATTATTCATTTTTTGATTCTTTAAAGATATTAAAAATTATAAAGAAAATGAATTCAAATTTTTCAAACTTAGGAAAAATTATTTTATTTATAGGTATTGGTATTGCTATTCTCGGAGGAATAATATTTTTATTTTCGAAAATACCATTTGCAGGTAAACTTCCGGGAGATATAAGTATAAAAAAAGAAAATTTTAGTATTTATTTTCCTATATCAACTTCAATTATTGTAAGTATTGTTTTAACAATAATCATAAATATAATACTTTTTATAATATTTAGGATTAGAAAGTGAGCCTCCAGAAAATGATATGTAAGCTTAGTTATAAACTATATCTATAAATTCTTAAAATCATTTGACCAATTGCACAAATAATAACACCTATTTTTTAAAAATAAAAATGAGACACCTTTTTTATAGTGTACCATTTGTCTTGTATAGTACTACCTAGAGAGAAAATATATACTGAAACGGCGGAGAGCCAGCATCAATTTGTCTTGGAGCAATTAAGCGTCCATTAAATGAGTATCTGGTCTTGCCGGCAGAGAAAGTGATGTATTCTAGGTTGGGGAAATAGCCCCTAATAACAAACAAGACTATTATAATTTCTGTCTTTATGTAAGACCTTTGTGTTATCTCCGTTTCTTTCTTCTCTTTTCTCTTCTTTCTTTGCTTTAGACAAAGATAGGAGGTAGACAAATGAATATTATTGGTATTGATGTCTCAAAAGATATACTTGCTTGGAGCACGCATCAATCGTTCAGGCAAACAAGTTGAGTCGTATCAAATTGGAAATACTGCAGCTGAAATTGAACAATTAATCACAAATATTAAAGATAAACACAAAAAAGTTATAGTTGCTTGTGAGTCAACTGGGGATTATCATCGTGACCTTGCCCTTGGCTGTATTAAACAAGATATCCCACTGCGTCTTATAAATCCAATTACAACAAAACAATTTGTAAAAGTTACTGTAAGAGGCAGAAAAACTGATATGAGCGATGCACTAATTATCGCAAAGCTTGCCCTTCAGGGTGAAGGAAGATATGTAGGGCAGGCAGACTTTATTTTTACCAAATCTGTTATAAGAACTGCAGAAAAACTGTCTACGATTGAAAGAATGGTAAGGATGATGCTTAGAAGAATAGAAAAGATTCAGCCTGATGAGTATGCTGGTACAGGTACTGTCTTCCTGTCATGAATCTTTGCAGACTGGCGTAAAAGCAGCTTAGAAAATATGCACATAAAAAAACAGATAAGAACCTGCGCAAGCTTCTTACTCTCAATCCCTGGGATTGGTCCTGTTGTATCAGATATTATAATATCTGAAATTGGAGATATTGGCAGGTTTCCCTCTGGTAAATCTTTGGTTGCTTTTGCAGGTATAGATCCTAAAGTTAAACAAAGTGGGCTATCTCTTAAGAGAAACACGAAAATAACAAAGCGTGGTTCTCCGCACCTGCGATATGCTATCTACCTGGCAACAATGTCAGCTCAACAATGTGATCCTGAATTTAAAGCCCACTATGATAAAAAAAGAAGCGAAGGTAGAACATTTAAAGAGTCAACACTTTCAGGTTCTAGAAAAATGACATATCGGATATATGCTGTCTGGAAAAGAGGAACACCATATATAGTAAATCCATAATTAATTATTTAATACAATTTGTCCAATTGCACAAACCAAATATCTATCTTATCAAATATTTATAAAATGAGACACCCTTTTTTATAGTGTCCCAGATGTCCCATTCACGCATGAAAATGAGACAGTTAAGAATTTACTTGACATTCCATTCTAGGACTCATTTTTAATCCTGACCACAATGCTCAGCCATGATTGACTCACTATCATTTTTAAAGTCATTTTGCGAAACTTGCACGAACTGTAAAACTGGAATCTTCTGAAGGAATTTTAATCCCCACCTATTAATACCAAACTTCATCTCATTACTTCTCTTATCGTCTTGGTATTACTAATGTTATTATTAATATATATATGCTTATCTCATTATTCCTTTGATTGTCTTATTATGCTTTTCTATCATATCCATCTTGAGTAATACTCGAAATAATATAGAAAATTATTTTAAAGGTGATAAGTTTAGTAACATAACTAAAGAAGAAAGAAATGAATGGCATTTAAAGACTTTTAAACCTTTTTCTAGTAAATATTCCAAGAAAGCCCTACTTCAAGTAAATCAATTAAACACCATTTTAAAGATGGCATATAAGAAGTTTTTCTTATTCTTTTTTATATTTTTTTCTATATGCTTTATCTTTTTGATGGAGATAATAGTGCTAACCTGGTATATTAGAATTAAATGGGTCATCAGCCTTAGTGATTTTATTTAAATTTTCATGCTCAATCAGTTCTGGCTTAACATATTCCTTTTTATTATCCTTCTCCATACTTTTCCCCCTTATAGTATTTCTTAAAACTATTCTATCAATCTCGAACAAACATCATTTTTTGTTACTTCTTTTAGGCTTCTAAGCTCAGCTAATAAAAGTTTTTAGTATTCTTCTTTATTTTTTTATATATACTTTATCTTTGCTGGAGATAATAGTGTTAATCAAATCTAGCTTGTTGGTACAGAGAATTCATCATCTTGCTTAGTAATTTCATTTAGATTTTCATGTTCAACTAGTTCTGGCTTAACGTATTCCTTCTTATTATCCTTCTCCATACTTTTCCCCCTTATACAATTTTTTTAATTTTCTATAATGCTTAATATTACCAAAAAATTTTATCATATTATTAAAAATATTGAAATATATCCATACTCTTTTTCGAGGAAATTATTAATATTTCAATAAAAATTAATTTCTAAATATTATGAAGCAAATTCAAAATTAAGTTCTTCTATTTTATATTTAAAATCTATTATTCTTCATAGTAATTGGTTCGAAATGTGTTCAGTATCCCCAGGCAATTAAAGTTAGTTAGCAAAATAAAAAGCCCTGTATTATTTACAGGGCTTTAGTTATATTTTAATTACTTATCACTCATTCAATACCAGCCAGATCCTGATGTGGAGTATTGGCATCTTTACCTATTGTAAATGTCTGAAGTATATCCCTATTGTCTGTAAATGTCTTTACAGTATATATTCCATCAGGTAAGCTTACTTCAAATACTGGACTGTCGATTGGTATATTCATGCTATATACTTCTTTACCGCTTTTGTCATATATCTTTATCCAGTTGCTGTCTGCATACAGGTACCAGAACAGGAACTCGAAGTTACCTTTTGCATTTACCCATACCTGATAGCATGTCATAGGATTACGAACAAATACAGGGACTACTGGAGCTGGGGCTGGAGCTGATACATTGCTTCCTAATGAAAAAGATCTGATAGCCCTAACATTAAGCGGCGGGGTTCCTGCATCCTTATTAAGCTCCTCCTGCCCAGCCAGAATTGATAGTATATATCCAGGCTTGATAATAAGAATACTCTGTAGAAGTCCAATAAATACCAGATCCATTATATTCCGAGAAAGACATATATCCTCTAATGGACTTCTTTACCATTTTGAAATACAGGGAAGAAAAAAAAATTAATGGAGAAGTAAGGGTAAGGGCAAGGGATGCGGGTCACATACTGGGATCCGTTATTTATGAAGTTTGGATAAAGGACGAAGGAAGGGAAAAGAAGATTGTTTTTTCCGGAGACTTGGGAAATTCTCCGGCAGCAATCATTGAAGATCCAGAGAGAATAGACGGTGCTGATGTCCTGGTTATAGAATCCACTTACGGAGACAGGCTGCACGAGCCCAAAGAGAGGGGTCTTCAGGTTTTAAAAAGGAAAATAGAGGAAACGATAGAAAAAAAAGGAGTTTTGATTATTCCCATACTTGCCCTTGAAAGGACGCAGGAAATAATTTACGAACTGAATCAATGGATCGAAAACAAGATGATTCCCAAGGTGCCCATATTCTTAGACAGTCCTTTGGCCATAAAGATTACGGGAGTATATGAAAAGTATTATGATTTTTACGACAAGGAAGCGAGGAAACTGTTAGAAGATGGCGACGACCTATTTGATTTCGACGGATTATATTTTACGAGGACACGGGAAGAGTCGAACAGGATTGATGATGTTCCCCCGCCAAAGATCGTTATGGCGGGAAGCGGAATGTTCGAGGGGGGAAGAATTAACCATTATTTGAAGAAGTATCTGGGAAATAGCGACAATACTCTTTTAATTGTTTCTTACCAGCCTGAAGATTCTTTGGGGAAAAGGCTAATGAATGGAGATAAGGTTATTGAGGTAGAGAAAAAGGAAATAGAAGTAAGAGCCGATGTCTTGGCAATACTATCTTTTTCTTCGCACGCTGACCAATTGCAGTTAATGAGCTGGGCGGAAACAATCAAGACCCCTAAACCGAGGCGCGTTTTCATAGACCACGGGGAAGAAGAAGCCAGTGTTTCTTTGTCGACGATAATGGAAAAAAATGTAAGTCCGGGGACTATTGTTCCCGTCCGCGGGGAGAAATATGAAATATGATGATTTCCTAAGCGCTTGACACTGCTTTATCCTCTTTGATATAATGAAGACAACATGAAAATTAATATCACTAAATCCTCTCTCTCTGATATAATAACATTGGTTGGTTTTGGAATTAAGGAAGAGGCCTGAATAGGCCTCTTTTTGGCATATATAAATAACAATAAACACATGAAGATACAAAAAAGGCACTATCTCATCCTCTCTCTCGTCATTCTCTTTCTCCTCAGCGTTGAAGTATGCAACTACATCGGGGTCTTGAGGCAGATCGGCCAGGCTTCGGCCGTCACCGTCGGAACTCCCAATCCCGGCCATACCTGGGCCCAGATGGAGTGCAACGCCAATACCCTCTGCCTAGATACGACTAACGGCTATGTTGGAGTAGGAACCAATACCCCGGCCTACAAGCTGGATGTTAACGGAACAATGAATCTCAATTCAAACAGGATTCAGAATGTGGCTACGCCCACCGTATCGACCGATGCCGCCCCAAGGCCTATGTGGATGCAGCGGGGGGATCCTCCTATGCTACGTGCTATGTCTTGGGGAACACTTCAACGTGCCTGAGTGGGTATACCGCGGTTGCAACCTTTAGTTCGTCTACTCTTATGTGGAATTTCGGGGGAGTGCTTAGTGGGTACCCCAGTGGGTCTGGGATATACACCATAATGAGTGTTGGAGGAAGTCAGCAATCTTTCTATTTCAGTTGTTACTATAGCGGTGGTAACTTAGGCGCTGGTTCGGCCTGCTCGGGCTACGGAGACGCGCTGTACGTATATCCAGGCACAACTAGTGTTTTGGGGGCTCCTAACACCACCAATCCCGCTGTTCTTTGTTGCAAGTAGCCTTTCTTGAAGAATATCGGCTGGTTCCGCTACGTCCGATAGCTACATAATATCTTTCCCTATTGATTGCGCCTGGGAAACATATTTGCTAAAATTAAATTAATGAAAAAGAGATTTATCGTTTTAATCTTGGTTTTGGCTGTATTCTCGCTTTTAGTAGGGGTAGCATTACTGAATAGGCATAAGAAAGAGGGATCAGCAGCGCCCCCTAAAGAATGTCCTGTCAGCTCAAAGGAAATGATTGTTCAAGGATCTTCAATGTATCCATATATTGTTCCTAATGAAAACGTTAGGGCCCTTTTCGGCTATTACGATTGCCATCCGATACAGAGAGGGGATGTCATCTTGTATGATTATTCGGGAGACAAGAATCTTTTAATAAAGTTCGTAAGAGGCATTCCTGGAGATAAGTGGAGCCTGAAAGAGAATAGTGGAAGCTATGAGATTATGGTCAATGGTTCTCCGCTGGTTAATTCAGAAGGGAAGCCGTATTTAATTGGTAGCTACAAGATGCTAGAGCTTTATGCTGAGAGCTATCCGACTATTCCCGAAGATACATATTTGCTTTTAGGAGACGAAACCAGCGGATCTTTGGATTCCACCCGTTTCGGATTAGTCGGGAAGAAAGACATAATGGCCAAGGTTATTTTAAGCAGATAACTTTACAAAATAGTTGTCAGTGATAATATATTAGTATAATAATAAATAAAAAAGTATGGAAATTTTAGAAAGAAGCCTAATTAAAACATCAGTTATCTTGGGCATTTGTCTTATTGTCGGAGTAATCATCGGCTCTTATGCCGCATATCAGGTGAAGGCGGCGGAAGACACTCTTGCGGTCACGGGTTCGGCTAAGCAGACGGTAACGTCAGACTTGGTCAAATGGAATGCAAGCTTTTCGAGAACGGTTTATGCTACAGAATTAAATAACGGCTACGCACAGATGAAAAAAGATGAGGATATTGTCTCAAAGTTTTTAAATGATAACGGGATTACTAGTGCGGAATTGACTATTTCTCCGGTATCAATGCAGAAAGAGTACAACTATGACAAGAGTGGTAATCCCGGTCCGGACCAGTATACCCTTATGCAGAATGTTATGATTCAGTCCTCGGATATTAGTAAGATAGGGACCCTGTCCAAGAGCATTCAGCCCATAATTGACCAGGGAGTCATATTCTCCGCTTCCGCTCCGGAATATTATTATACAAAGCTTCCAGATATGAGAGTGAGCCTATTACCCGAAGCGATGAAAGATGCGCAAAAGAGAGCGGAGAGTATTGCCGAGAGCACTGGTAAAAAGGTGGGCGATCTTAAGAGCGCAAGCATGGGGGTTGTTCAGGTCTTACAGCCTAATTCAACCGACATTTCGGATTACGGCAATTACGACACCTCGACAGTGAATAAAGATGTCATGATAACGGTCAAAGCGTCATTCTCGCTAAGATAGATTATTAAAAAGAGGCCGAATGGCCCCTTTTTATTTATTCTGTATTTTGCTATTCAGATAGTATATCGATTTCGTTGACAGGTCAGAGAGCTCCTTCAAGGCAGTTCTCAAGGGTTTTATCTTGAACTTCATATTTTTATTGAAAGGTAAGAGCAATTCGCAGAATCCCAGTCCTGTCATTTTTTTGCCGTTAAAAGTTCCTTTTATGGATATGCCTCCTTCCCAGTAGTTTATCGGGCCGAAGTTCATTTCTTGTTCCTTTTTCAAGGGCTTAATGTGCAGATTGAGCTTAAATTCGGGTATATTGATATTATATTCCAACTGATAAATATTTCCCGTTTCTTTACTCTTGTATCTGTTCCTTCCTTCGCTAATCGTTATCTTGTTTGTAAAATCGGTTTTTCCTTTCTTATCGATCATGCTCGCATGGTATGTTTTTATTTTGTTTCCGTAAGCGAAACAGACCAGATCAATCTTGTTATCTAATTGGATGGAGAACCACTTCCATTGATCTTCTCCTGTGGACGGCGCTTGAGCCCACTGATGGTCCATCCAGGAGATACCCTCAACCGGAATCCATTTCCCCTTTACTTTAACTAACCCTTTCGTCTTCAAGCTGGTAATTGAATAATAGTAGGTCGTCTTTGTGCCCAAATCAAGGAACCCCTTTTTGTTAAGGAGAAGGGGATTCTTTTTGGATTCCATCTTAAGGTCAATTACGTTATTGACGATGTGGTATTTGAAAGGTTCTATTTCTTCTATAAGGCAGGAGTTGTCGTAATTAATCCAGAGAAGGGGCTTCTTGAAGCTGTTCTTATCCATGGCGCACAGGGGATTGGTTTCCTTCGCGATCCATGTTTTGTTATCGCTCAGAAGATAATGGGAAAAGAATATCTCTTTGATAAGGTTGTTTTTAAGGAAAGGTATATTCAATTTATCCGGCTTCGCGGCGAAGAGACAGTTCATGTAGGAAAACGTCTTACTGTTTTTTCCTTTAAGGTTGCCGTTAAAATACCACCACTCTATTGTGTGGTTATGCTTCTGCTCGTCCCTTGGGAACCTTACCGGCCTATATTTTTCTTTGTACGTTTTTATCTCCTTGCTTTTTTCCATAGAGTTATGAAGTGTTCGAATTTTTCAGCAATGGCACCGATTGCTTTATCCCGCGATATTTTTCCAGAATGATATTTTTTTAGGGTTTCCAGGAATATCGTCCTTCCGATGGCAAAGCCGACAATTTCCTTAAATTGCGAGGCATCCCTCAGCCATTTTTCTACTTTGTTTTTGTCTTGTCCCCGGCCAAGGAAAATTATCCTCGAATTTTTAGAAACAAGGGGAATTATTTCTTTCCACTGCGACTTCGTAAATCCTTCCATCTTCCAGATGGCCACTTTCAATTTCTCTTTTATGTCCTTTATTGCTTCTATGGTCCTTTCGGCTCTCTTATCTGAGTCGTAGGTTGCGCATTGCAAATCTTCCTTGGCTGGAGGAACCAGTAGTTCCAAGATAACCTTGTATTTGTTTTTTTTACAGAATCGGTCTATTTTTACAAGATTTTTCAGCTGCTTCTTGTTGGTTTCGGTGTTCAGAGGGTTGTACCTTATGAGTATTTTAATGAAGTCTGGACGGATGCCGTTTACGTGCTTACCAAATGATTTTCCGTATTCTATCTCCAATTGTTCTTTTCCGCTCTTTTCAACGGGCAGGCATATCTTTATTTTCTTCTTTTTAGCCTCTTTCAATATGGCTTTGCCGTATTCTTCGTCGACTAAAATGGCGAAAGACTTCTTGTTTTTCTGTTTTTTCAAGGTTGACAGGAAACCCTCAAAGATTATTTTCTTTAGGTTCGTTATTTCCTCCCTTTGCTCCTTATCCGGCTTGTAGGAAGTGCCCAAAATATCCTTGGAAAAAGATGTTCGGTGGTCAAATGGCAGGATGATCATTTCTTTTATCATAAGATAATATTAACACTTAAATTGAATGGTCTCAAGGGACTAGATATGATATAATTAGATTATGAGTAAAAGGCCGATTCTCATTATTTTTATAGTTTTATCCCTCTTGATTGCCGGTCAAACCCTCGGTTGGCTTAAGCTGAGTCAGAGCAAGGCAGACATTTCCGCTCCACTACAAGGAAAGACTAATTCACAGCCTAAACCGGATGAGAAGGCCAAAGAAAAGATTGTTTTTGTCGGGGATATGATGTTTGACCGCGGAGTGGAAGATATGATGAAAAATATGGGCTTCACGTATCCGATTGACTCCATTAAAGATTTTTTAAAGGGGTTCGATTATGCGGTTGGTAATCTTGAGGGGCCAATCAGCGAGAAGCCTAAGGATTTTCCCGATGATTCGCTAAAATTCTCATTTGACAGCAAGAGCGTGGAGTCTTTGAAGGAGGGAAATTTCAAGCTAGTTTCTCTAGCTAACAACCATACGCTTGATACGGGAGCGACGGGACTAGAAGAAACCAAAAAAATATTGAAAGATAATGAAATCGGCTATGCGGGCGATCCCATAAAGTGCGACATAGATTATTTGTACCAAAAAGATGATGTTTCTTTTTACGCCGTTAATGAAACCTATCCGAGCAACTGTTCCGATAACGATCTTGTCGGAGCGTTTAGCGAGGTCAGGTATTACAATCCGGATTCTTTCATCGTCGTTTTAATCCATTGGGGAGACGAATATAAGACAGTTGCTTCCGCCACTCAAGAAAAAATGGCTCATGAGCTTATAGATGTCGGGGCTGATGTGGTATTAGGGGGTCATCCTCACGTCGTGCAGAATATCGAAGAATATAAGGGGAAATTGATTTTTTATTCTCTGGGTAACTTCATCTTTGATCAGTATTTCTCGGAAGAAACCCAGGAAGGGTTGGCCGTGGGAATCGAAAGATATTCCGACAAGACGGTTTATACTCTTTATCCTATCAAAAACAGATTATCCCAGCCTAGCTTGATTCAGGGTGAAGACAAGCAGGCTTTTCTCGATGATTTAGCCAAGAAGTCAAGCGAAGACCTGTCGGAAAGCATTAAAAATGGAATTATAGAAATAATCAAAGATTAATATGAAGAAGAGAAGAAAAAAAAGATATTTGGTCGTAGCCGTAATAATTCTTCTAATTATTCTAGGGGCGGTTTACTTCTTCCAGAAAAAGATAAGCGAGGTCGTTTTCAAGAGTCCGAGCGCAATAGCCAATCCTGCTTCCCAAAATTGTTCCGATAAGGGTGGCAAGCTCGAGATAAAGAAGAGGGGAGATGGATCCGAATACGGAGTGTGCATCTTTGAAGACAATAAGCAATGCGAAGAGTGGGCATTATATAACGGGGAATGTCCGGCCGGAGGAGTGAAAGTTACGGGATATATTACCGATGCCGCCGTATACTGTGCTATCCTCGGAGGTAAGTACGAGGTAATAAGCGAAAAAGTCGAACTGGAGAATGGAACCTGCTCTTTCTTTAACGGCAAGGTTTGTAATGTCTGGGATTTGTACAACGGCAAGTGCGAAAAGGGAAATGTTGATACGATTACTTACGAAAATCAGGATTATAATTTTTCGCTTACGCTTCCTAAGTCTTGGGATGGTAAATATGTGGTCAGCAATGAAAATGGCGGGAACGGAATAAAGTATGTATCTTTTGATTATAACTCTCAAGGCTATGCCGCAAACCTCTTCAAGATAGAGGTTGTTCCTTCTTCGTCCTGGGAAAATCAGGTAAGTTCGGTAAAGGATAATTATCTTGGAAGAGATAATGCAAATTATTTTACCCTAATCAACTCGCCCGATTCTTCGGCTCAGGATAAGCAGCCCACAGAAGAATACGTCGGTTTTATTTCGGATATTCCAAACATCAAAACTACTTTTAAGATAACAAAGCCATATATATTTCCGGAGACCAGTAAGGAGGCGGGTAGCAATTACTCGATAGAAGCAATGACGCCACTTATCGGAGCGGTGGAAAACGGAAAAATTGATTTGGCAATTAATGATTTTGTTGAAAAAATAATTTCTAATTTCAAACAGTCGGTCGGCAAGCCTGATGCTTGGCAGGGAGAGAACACTTTGAAGATATTCTATGATCCCTATGAGCTGAACGGCGATTTCGTAAGCATAAGGTTTGAAGCTGATGAATACACCGGAGAGTCCCCCTCGGCCGATATCTCCTACGGTTTCAACTATGATTTGAAAAACGAGAAAGTTCTGGGTTTATCGGATATTTTCGACAAGGATAAAGACTACGTCAAATACATTTCGGATAAATCTATTCAGTATTTATCAAAGATAAACAAAGACAGCCCATTTACCAACGATGACTGGATTCAAGAAGGAGCCGGACCTCAAGAAGGGAACTTCGAAGCATTTACTATTAACAAGGATACGATAGTTTTTTACCTCAACCCTTACCAAGTCGGTCCTTATGCCGCGGGGATGCAAGAGGTGATCCTACCTTGGAGTTCACTTAAAGATGTTCTTAATCAGCAAATAATTTCTGATCTGAAGCTGAACACATGAATAAAAAAGCAAGACAAGCCGCCTTCTCCCTTTCTTAATTTTACTGTCTGGACGATTAATTGAGAATATCTCCAAACAACCTTTTTTATATATGTCAATATACCTTTTTGGCTGTTTTAAAGGTATAATATTTATGCTGTGGACAAACCCACGGCAATAACTATTAACTACTATTATATATGTATATTAAGGGCGTCGGAATGACCAAATTCGACTATTCACAGAAGCCTTGGTGGGCTTTTGCGTACGAAGCGGCCCTGGAGGCACTACAGGACGCCAAAATGGATATTTCTCAAATCGAAGCCATTGTTTTTACCGGGATGTCCAGCGCTGCGGGCGGAGAACATCAGACGCACAAGATTTCTTTCCTTTCGGACCTATTTAAGACCAACGTACCCATAATCGAGGTTCCCTCGGTTTGTGGAGGGGGCGGGGTCGCTTTCTGGACCGCTTTGCACTTGGATGAATTTAAGAATATTTTGGTTCTGGCCGGAGAGAAGCTGGTTGACAACCAGAGCGAAGCCGTTACCGATTATATCTTGTCCGCGGCGGAAAGAGTTATTGAGCAGACGGAAGGAACGCTGTTTCCCACTCAGAACGCACTCATATGGCAGATGTACATGGATAAATACGGGGCAACTATGGATGATTTGTCATTGGTCGCTTTCAAGAACCATACTCATGCAGCTTTGAATCCCAAGGCATACTTCTACAAAAAGCCGCTGGAATTGGAAAAGATAAAGAATTCCCCAGTTGTTTCTTCGCCACTTAGATTGATGGATTGCTCTCTTTCGGTCAATGGAGGAGCGGCGGTGATCGTTTCGCAAGAAAAATCGGATATCGAAGTAGTCGGTTCCGGTTTTGCAACCGATTATCTTCTAACTTTCGGAAGGAAAGACATCACCCATTTCAAAGCGACGAAACTAGCTGCGGGAAAGGCATACGCTCAAGCGGGGATTACTCCCAAGGATATTGACGTTGCCGAAATACACGATGCTTTCACTTCGGTCGAACTCATTTCATACGAGGACTTGGGTTTTGCTGAAGAAGGAAAAGGGCAGGAACTTATAAGGTCGGGGAAGATTAATCTAGGAGGAGAGATGCCGATTAATACTTCTGGAGGACTTAAAGCCAAAGGCCATCCGATTTCGGCTACCGGCTTGGCGCAGATTTACGAAATCGTGAACCAATTGAGGAGCAAATGCGGGGACAGACAGGTTCCTGATGTTAAAATAGGGCTCACGCACAATATCGGAGGGGCTGGAGGAAGCATAACAGTTCACATTTTTAAAAAGGTTAGTTAATATATAAACTTATGGCTTTTTATAAGTGCCCAAAATGCGAAAGGATATGGCAGCAACCGGTCAAAACCTGCCCGTATTGTTTTGTCGATATCCTAAAAATGAAAGGCGAAGGAGCAAAAGTCATCGGAGTGTCAAAAGTGGATATTCCGACACTTTTCCATCCGCAAACTCCGTACTTCTTGCTAGTTTTGGAGGATAACAATGGGAACAGGTGGGTGCATAAGTCTGTTAAGGAATTTAAGGTTGGAGATGAGGTGAGATTCAATTCAGGCAAGGATGCGGTTGTCGTATGGAGAATCAAGTATGATATTCCAGAAGCAATAGAAAGAACGGAGGAATTATTAGGAGGATTGAGCTTGGATGAAAATTCAAAAGTTTTAGTCTTGCCGACTCTAATTTCTCCGAACCACACATATTTTAGGGATAATACCTCGCCGGAATTCTTGAAGGCGGTATTGGATTTACTTTTTGAAAAAGGGATAAGACTAGAGAATTTAAAAGTAGGAACGCAGAGTTTTGATGAGATTCCGATTGAGGCCTCGGCCCAGAAATCGGGACTTTTGGATGTTTGCTTGAAGAGGAATATCATCCCTTTGGATCTATCGAAAACAAATTTTGTGAAGCAGGGAGAACTTGAGATTTCGGAAGAAGTTATAAAAGCGAATTTGGTCTTAAATCTTTCAATTTTGAAGATGGACAAGGCTTCCGCGACGGAAAATATGTTCAGGATGCTCAAAAAAGAGAATTATTCGGGTTTGAAGTATCTGTCTTCCGATAAAGACATTGCGGAGGAGTTGGAAAAATCGACTTTGAATGTTTTGACTCTGGGAGAGGCGGAATTCGTCAAAAGGGGGAACAAGTTGGCCACATTCATGGGGCTGATTATATCCGGAAAAAATGCATTACATGTAGACAGGGTGTTTAATGAGGTTGCGACCGCGAATGCCGTTCCCGAAATTTTAAAAGATATTAACGTTGAAGACATTAAGGTCGTCGGAAGGGAAATAAGAGAAGTTAAATATAATGCGGAAGTTTTCTAATCCAAAATAAAAGATTTTGTTCCCAATTTTTAATCGGAAGCAATATTCTTTATTTTGCATAACATATGTTCAAAAACAAGGTGGTTCTAGTAACCGGAGCTTCGCAGGGAATAGGCAAAGTCATCGCTTTAAAACTCGCTTCTTTAGGAGCCAAAGTGGCATTAAACGATATTCCTTCGCAGGAAGAAAATCTGAAGAAAACCAAAGAAGAGATTGAAGGTGCTGGAGGGATAGCCGGATATTTCTTCGCCGACGTTTCAAAGCTTGAAGACGTGGAAAAGATGGTTGGCGAAATACAGAATCAATTCGGCGGGATGGACGTTTTAGTAAACAATGCGGGAATCAATCAGGATAGAACTTTGGCCAAAATGACGAAAGACGAGTGGCAAAGGGTGATAGATATAAATTTGACCGGAATATTCAATTGCGCCAAAGCTACATTGCCATTGTTAATCCAAAGCCAAGGAAACATTGTCAATGTTTCTTCCATAGTCGGGCAAAGAGGTAATTTCGGCCAGACCAATTATGCCGCCGCCAAAGCGGGCATCATCGGCTTTACTAAAGCCCTATCAAAGGAAGTCGGCAGGTTCAATGTAAGGATAAATGCTGTCGCACCCGGATTCATCGAGACCAAGATGGCCGAAAGTATTCCCGAAGAAATGAAGGTGATGGTGAAGAAGCTGACCTCTTTGGGGAGGTTTGGTAAGCCGGAAGAGGTTGCGAATGCCGTTGCATTCCTCGCATCAAGCGAAGCATCCTTCATCACTGGCTCAGTGGTTAATATTGACGGTGGATTGGCGATATAATAAAATATAAGGTGCCCCAAGTTTTATGAATATTGGAGCCAAATAGATTAAAATTATCTTGATAAAAACGTTTTACCGTTTTTTAAGTGTTCTAAAATCAAAAAAATCATGCTCTATTCAAAAGAACAGATAAAAGAACTGATTCCCTACGACGATCCCTTCCTCTGGGTCGATGAAGTCGAATCGATCGAAGGCGATACCATAATCGGATACAAGCAAACTTTTCCTACTGACCCCTATTTCAAGGGCCATTTCGTTGATTTTCCCATAATGCCAGGAGTCTTGACCGTCGAGGGGATCGCCCAGACAGGAACGATACTTTTAAGAGAAAAGATAGGAAAAGACAACAAGAAGAAACATTTGTTGGCTTATCAAGTAAGGAGCGCTTTATTCTACGAGCCCATACTTCCCGGAGACAGGATTAAATACAAAGTCAAGCTCTTGGAGATACATGCCGACAAGATTGCTAATTTTGTGGGAGAAGCATACGTTAATGAGGATAGGAAATGCGAAGTCAGGTTTAGTGTAGCCATATTGGACAAGGAGGAGATGAAGAAGGATTTCCTTGAAATCAAGAATAGGCAGGGTGGCGAAGGGGGGAAAAAACCAGTAAAGATGTTTAGTCTTCCGTCGCTTAAGATAAAGAACATATTCAGTAAGCTTCCCATTATCCAGGGTGGCATGGCGGTAAGAGTTTCTTTGCACAATCTAGCCGGAAACGTAGCAAAAGAAGGAGGAGTCGGAATTATAGCCGTTTCGGGGATGAAAGATCCTCAGGAGGTAAAAGACGAAATTAGGAAGGCAAGGGAAATATCCAAAGGAGAGGGGGCGATAGGTATAAATATCATGGGAGTAGTGGGACACTTCAAAGAATTAGTTACCGCGGCGATAGAAGAGAAGATAGATCTTATAATCCAAGGGGCCGGGTTTAGGCAAGATATTTTTGAGATGGCAAGTAAAAATAATGTTCCAATTTTTGCCATGGCCTCATCCGCCAAGGTAGCCAAGAAAGCGGAGGATGCTGGCGCTTCGGCCGTAGTGGTCGAAGGGTGCGATGCCGGAGGGCATTTGGGATTTCCTGAAGGGCATCCTTTTAGGAAGACTATAGATATAATCAAGGAAGTCGTGGAAACAGTAAAGATTCCGGTAATCGCGGCGGGCGGGATATTTAACGGGAAAGATATTGTCGACATGCTCAGGGCCGGAGCGAAGGGGGTTCAGATGGCGACCCGTTTTGTCGTCACCGAAGAATGCGATGCGAGTAAGAGATTCAAAGAAATGTATATCAATTCAAAGGCGGAAGACATTGTCATTATCCATTCTCCGGTCGGTTTGCCTGGTAGGGCCATAAAAACTCCGTTCGTCGAGAAGATTATAGCGGGTACTGCGCCAACACCCAATCCGCGCGAATGCGAAGGTTGTATCGGTCCTACGTGCGACAAAAGCTATTGCATCTTGAAGGCTCTTGAGAATGCGAGAAAGGGAGACATCGAGAACGGCCTTGTTTTTTCCGGTGCGAATGCGTGGAGAATCGACAGAATTACAACCGTCAAGGAATTACTCAAAGAATTGGTTGACGAGGCCAACCAGATACTCTCTAAAGACCCATTAATTATGCTGTCGTAAAAACAAAAAAATGTTTGAGAATAACAAACTGACAAAACTTTTGAACACCAAATGCCCGATCATACAGGGCGGCATGGCTGGGGTTTCCGAGGCCAATCTTGTTTCGGCGGTAAGCAATGCCGGAGGGATTGGAGTTATAGGTTCGGGATTCGCTTCGCCGGCTTGGCTCGAGGAAGAGATAAAAAAGACTAAAGAGTTGACCGATAAGCCATTCGGAGTCAATCTTCTTATGCAGAATCCGAACGTCGGCGAATTGGTAAAGATTATAATCAAGTACAAGGTTCCAGTAGTCTTTACGGGAGGAGGGAATCCTTTGCCTATAATGCCGTATTTGAAGAATTCGGGAATAAAAGTGATTCCCGTTGTTCCTTCGGTGAGATTGGCCGGAAAGATGGAACAGAGCGGAGCCGATGCGGTCGTTGTCGAAGGATTGGAGTCCGGCGGGCACATCGGAGAGAATTCGACCTTCTGCCTGGTCCCCCAGGCGAGGATTGTTGTGAAGAACATACCTTTAATAGCCGCAGGCGGGATATTCAACGGAAGGACTTTCGCCGCAGCGATGCTCTTGGGTGCGGATGGAGTACAGATAGGAACAAGATTCATGGCTTCTACCGAATGCCAGATACACGAGAGCTACAAGAACGCAATTTTAAATGCTACGGATGAAGACATTACTGTTGTTGCCAGATTTACGGGTCATCCCATAAGGGCGATAAGAAATAAATTATCGGAAAGCATTAAGAAAATGGAAGAGAAGAATCCTTTTCCCGAAGAGGTGAAAAGTGAGAGGTTCGCGGGCAATAAAGGTTCGGCGAATATAGACCTTACGGCGCTTTTGTGTGGAATCTGCGCAGGCGGGATTACGGAAATAAAGAGCAGTAAGGAAATCATAGAGGAAATAGTTAACGATGCGGAGAAGATGCTTAAGGAGGGTGAAAATCTCCTAAAGTAATTTTTGAGCAATTATTCATGATTAGGCCCGTATCAATATTTTCTAAAATATTTCTCGCGCCCTTTGTAAGCTTGCTTTTTGTAAAAAATGTAAACGGAAAAATGCCTTCTGGCAACTTCATTCTTGCCCCTAACCACCAGAGCTATCTAGATATCGTCGCCTGCGGATATCTCTGCGTTCCGAGGCGATTCACTTTTATCGGTCAGGTAGACAAAGGAAAAGGGTTCTGGGGATTTATGAGAAGTTTTTTCTATTTTTTGGGAGGAGTTATTCCTTTAAACAGAAAGGATGATAATTCCAAGAAGAAAGCATTTGATACGGCGGTCGAGTACCTAAAAAGCGGATATTCTCTCGTCATATATCCCGAAGGTACCAGGTCAAAGACGGGAGAAGTCCAGGAAGGTAAATGGGGAGTAGCGAAACTATATTTGGAGACGGGGGTGCCGATACTCCCTTTGGGCATAAAAAGAGCAATTGAGGTCCTTCCTCCGAGCGGAAAGATAAATATTAAAAGGATAGTCGAACTTAACGTCGGGAAACCTTTACGCTTTGAGGAAGAATTTGAAAAGGCGAGACCATTGCCAAAGGATTCGGAAGAATACAGAAATATCTGCATCGTCATTACGGGTAAGGTGATGGAAGAAATTAAAAAACTGGTTTATGAAAAAAATTAAGAAGATATTAATCGCAAACAGGGGAGAAATTGCCTTAAGGATCATAAGGACATGTAAAGAGATGGGCATAAAGACCGTCGCCCTTTGCCCTATGCCCGGGCAGGAGAACAATTTTATAGAAACCAACCTTGCCGACGAGTATTATTTCTTAGGGAAAGAGGGCGTTTCTGGATATCTGGACGCTGGAAAGATAATCGAAATAGCGAAAAAAGCGAAAGTCGATGCGATCCATCCCGGGTACGGTTTCCTTTCCGAGAACTGGAAATTTGCGATGCGCTGCAAGTGGAATAATATAAGGTTCATTGGGCCAAGATACAGCCTTTTAAAAAAGTTCGAGGACAAGATTGAAGCAAAGAAAATCGCTAAGAAGCTCGGCGTGCCGACTTTACCCGCGAGTGACCACCCTATCAAGACCAAGAAAGAATTGATCAAATGGGCAAAGAAGATAAAGCCCCCGTTTATCTTGAAGGCGCAGAAAGGAGGTGGAGGTATGGGCATAAGGATAGTCAACGGTCAGGTGAGTTTGGGAGAGCTTTTCGCTATTTCTTTGGATGTCCAGAGGCAGATGGCAAGCGGATTTTCAGACGTCGACTTTTTTCTTGAGAAATATCTACCAGAAGCTAAGCATATAGAGATACAGATATTGGGAGACGGGGAAAATGTCGTGCATCTGGGAGAAAGAGAGTGTACCATACAGAGAAGGTTCCAGAAGCTCATCGAGGAAGCACCCTCTTCTTTCATTGACGAAAAGATGAGGGAAAAAATGGGCAAGTGGGCGGTAAAGCTGGGCAAGGAGTTGAAATACGAGGGAGCAGCCACCGTGGAATTCCTAGTAGACAGTTCAACCAAAGACTTCTACTTCATGGAAGTCAATCCGAGGATACAGGTGGAACATCCGATTACGGAAGCAATTACCGGGATAGACATAGTTGAACAGCAGATAAGGATTGCCCAGGGAGAGAAGCTACTTTTTACACAGGAAGACGTTTACTTCAGCGGCTGTGCCATTGAGGCAAGGATCAATGCGGAAGACCCTTACAAGAATTTCCAGCCTACTCCGGGGAAGATTAATAAATACATCGCTTCTGGGGGGCAGGGAGTGTTCATACACAGCTTCTTGCACGAAGGACAGGAAATATATCCTTTTTTCGATTCTTTGTTGGGCAAGACCATCGCTTGGGGCAAGACGAGGAAGGAAGCTATCGGAAGACTAAAGAGGGCGCTTGATGAAACCGTTATCGAGGGTGTTGAAACTACGATACCTTTCTTTAAGCTCCTACTCAATAACAATCAGTTTTTGAAAGGAAACTTCAATACCGATTTCATCGACAAGAGCGAGATATTGAAGGAATTGTCATGTAAGCCTTATCTAAAAGAGGAATTCTGTCCGAGGATAGTTGAGGAGATGACGGAAAGCGAATTGGCCGGAGTGGTTTTCCAGGTTTATAAAAAATTGAAAGAAGAGGATAAGCAGAACCCGAGAAAAGGGAATAGTATTTCAAAGTGGACGATGTCCCAGAGGTTAAAGATGATGGAAAATTAATATGAAACTGAAAGTAAATATCAAAGGCAAAGAATACGATGTCGAAATAGCGGGAGACGAGGAGGGCAATAAAGTCAAGATAACCGTCGGGGACAAGGAGTTCGCCTTTAACATGGACGAGAAGATAAAAGAGGAAGAGGTTTCAATCGTTCAAACGGTGATGCCCAAGAGGGACCTTTCAAAAAAGGAAATCAGGGCTTCTCTTGCTGGCGTCATTTCAGACATTTTCGCCAAAGAGGGAGATATGGTAAAGAGCGGACAGAAAATTCTAACACTATCCGCTATGAAGATGGAGAATGAGATTGTTTCTGAGTTCGAGGGAAAGATCAAGCAGATATTAGTAGAAAAGGATCAGAAGGTTAGGGAGGGTGAAATCTTAATCGTTTTATCATGACGGAACCATACCCAAAAGAGAATATCGTAATTTACGAAGCCGTTCCTTCTACAAATGAAAAAGCCAAAGAACTGGCCCTTAAGGATGGGAAGCCGTGGACGGTCGTTCATGCTTTAAAGCAGGAATCTGGGCATGGAAGGAAAGGAGAAAGATGGTTTTCTCCCGTAGGCGGATTATATTTTACAGTAATCCTACCCAAGAGCGATATCCATAATTTGCAGACGCTGACTATGCTTGCCGCGTTCATAGTTGCGGGAGTAATCAAAGATAATTTCAATTTGGAGCCGATGATGAAGTTGCCGAACGACGTATTCGTGAACGGGAAGAAGGTATGCGGGATATTGACCGAGAATGTAATTGGCGGAGAGGTCAAAATCGTCGGTCATGGGCATAGGGGTAAATACGAATATAGAAGGATTTCCGGAAGACTTAAAGAGTATAGCAACATCCATAAAAATGGAATTAGGAAGAGAAGTCGATAATAAAGAAATATTAAAACGAATTGTTTCCGGTCTTAGGGAACAA
The DNA here is from genome assembly GCA_963807465.1 of uncultured bacterium. Taxonomy (GTDB): domain Bacteria; phylum Patescibacteriota; class Minisyncoccia; order Minisyncoccales; family Minisyncoccaceae; genus CAWECB01. The sequence continues at coordinate 166,532 of CAWECB010000002.1, read as the reverse complement.
TTAAAAATAATAATTAGATAATATGAAATTCAAAAAGGAGATCGAAAAATTAAATAGGAAGACTTCTGAGCTTCGGATAATCCCGAAATGGACGGAAAAACAGCACCAGAAGGGCAAGCTTACTGCCAGGGAAAGGATAAATTTTCTCCTTGACGCCGAGACCTTTGTCGAATTGGATGCTTTTGTCGAGAGCCGTTCCGACGCTCTGGGCCTAGATAAAAAGAAGTTTTCGGGCGATTCGGTCGTTACGGGTTTTGGTAATATAAACAGCGTACCTGTCTGTTATAGCCAAGACTTCTCCAAAATGGGAGGCTCTTTGGGGGAAATGCACGGAAAGAAAATTGCAAAAGTGATTGAGCTGGCAAAAAAGACTGGCTGCCCCGTTATCGGGATAATCGATTCGGGTGGAGCGAGGATACAGGAAGGAGTAGCCAGTCTCGACGGCTATGCGGCCATATTTAAAAGCATGGTTAAAGCATCGGGAGTTGTACCGCAAATAAGCATCATAGCTGGACCTTCGGCCGGAGGCGCATGCTATGCTCCCGGACTTTCGGATTTCATTTTCATGGTCCAGGGGATATCGCAGATGTACATTACTGGTCCGGAAGTTATTAAGAAAGTTACGGGAGAAGATGTCACTTCCGAAAGTTTGGGAGGAGCATCAATTCATTCCTCTAAAGTGGCTGCGCCCATTTTGTTTACGAAAACGAGAAAGATTGTTTTATCGGAGTCGAAAATGCTTCTTTCGTATCTGCCTCAGAACAATATGGAAGATTCTATGAGGGAGCAACTGGCTTGCGGAACTTTGAAAAAAGAAAACGATAAATCTCTTGGAAATAGTTCCCGAGGAGCAGGAAAAGGGATATAACATCAAATCAGTCATTGAAGAAGTTTTCGATGCAGATACTTCTTTTTGAAGTTCATCAGCGGTTTGCCATGAATGCGGTTGTCGGATTTGCGAGATTGAATGGAAATGTTACGGGGATAGTCGCGAATCAACCCAAATCAATGGCGGGAGTTTTGGACATCGATTCTTCGGACAAGATTGCGCGCTTTGTTCAGATTCTGCGATGCTTTCAATATTCCTTAATCAACTTGGTTGATACTCCGGGATATTTGCCCGGAACAAACCAGGAATATCAGGGAATAATCCGCCACGGGGCGAAAGTTTTGTATGCCTATGCCGAAGCCACGGTTCCGAAAATAAGCGTGATTTTAAGGAAGGCTTTCGGTGGAGCATATATCGCCTTAGCTTCTCGCGAATTAGGCTATGACCAGGTTATTGCCTGGCCCTCGGCTGAGATAGCGGTGATGGGAGCGGAGCAGGCTGTCAAAATTATTTTCAGTAAGCAACTGGCAGAGAGTTCTAATCCTCAAAAATTAGAAAAAGATAAAATTAAGGAAATAAGGGAAGGCATTGATACTTTTTCGGCTGGAAACTGGGACAGATAGACATAATAATCGACCCCAAGAATACAAGGTCAATCTTGATAAAGTGTCTAGAATCGCTTTTGAACAAAAGGGAGCCTAAGATTCCAAGAAAGCACGGCAGCATGCCCTTATAATAATTCGTAATTTTGTCAACGTTCCATTTAACTGTTTTACTGATATAATAATTACCATGGATATCATCACCAAACTAAAAGAAGCCGAGCTTAAGGCCCGCGGAGCAGGATTTCCCACTGGTTCGAAGTGGGAAATGGTTAAGCGTGCCAAGGGAGATAAGAAATACGTCATCTGCAATTCTTCGGAAGGAGAGCCGAACGTTTTTAAGGACGGGTACATTCTTGAGAATTATCCGAAAGAAGTCATCAACGGAATGGACATCGCCATCAAGGAACTCGGGGCTACGGCTGCATACCTGTATTTGAATAAGAACTATTACGATAAGTACAAAGACAATCTGAAAAAAATTATCGGGGATAAGCCCATAATCCTTTTTAAGAAAATGGTAGGATATATCGGAGGGGAAGAAACCGCCGCCTGCGAGCTCATAGAGGGAAAGAGATGTCAACCGAGAAAGAAACCACCCTTTTTGACCGATTACGGCTTGTTTGGATGCCCGACCCTAATGAATAACGTTGAAACGTTCTATTACGTCAGCAAGGTAAGCAAAGGAGAGGACAGCAAGAAAAGATTTTATTCCGTCAACGGGGAGGTTGAGAACGAGGGAGTGTATGAATTGCCGGACAGCTTGACGATTGAGCAGGTTTTAAAAGAGACCGGAAACTATCCTAAATTCGATTTTTTTGTCCAGGTCGGAGGGGGCGCTTCGGGCGAAATAATATTACCAAATGAATTGGACAAGCCTGCTAGCGGAGCGGGTTCGATTACCATTTACAATAGAGATAAGACGGATGTTTATGAATTAATGGAGAAATGGGCAGAATTTTTCCATAACCAAAATTGCGACAAATGCCTTCCTTGTAGAGAGGGTGCTTATAGAATTTACGAAATGGTTAAAAGCAGAAAAATTGATTACGAATTATTGTATTCTTTATTCGACTCGCTTGGTAATACCAGTTTCTGTGCATTGGGAAGAGGAATGCCGGTTCCTTTCAGTAGCCTAATAGAAAAAGTGATCAAAAAAAATGGAAAAGATAACGTTTAAAATCGACGGCAAGGAGGTTGAAGGAATTAAGGGTGAAACGATACTACAGGTGGCGAAGAGGAACGGCGTTAATATTCCGGCCGCCTGCTACCATTCCGACTTAGAGCCTGAAACGAGTTGTCGCTTGTGCATGGTATCCGTCGTCGGAAGAAGGGGTTTTTTCGCATCCTGTTCAACAGAAATAGAGGAAGGTATAGAGGTCATTACCGATTCTCCGGAGATAAAAAAGGCGAGAAAGACTAATTTGGAATTGCTTTTCGCCCAGCATGTTGAGCATTGCAGTGATTGTGCAAGGAGTTACCACTGTAAGCTCCTTGCCTTAGTCAAGGAATTCGATATAGAGATGGCTACGTTCAAAGACAGGAAGAAAGGCTATCCGGTTTACCAATTCGGGCCTTCAATTAAGTTTGACAGTTCGAAATGCATTGATTGCCATAACTGTGTCCAGATGTGTAAAAAACAAGGGGTGGGATTCTTAGCTGTCGAACAGAACGGATCATTCTTTGAGGTGGTTCCAAATAAAGACGAAAAGATAGACTGCATTTACTGCGGTCAGTGCCTGGCCCATTGTCCGAGCGGGTCGTTTACGGAGGTGGATGCGGTAAAGAGCGTCAAGGAAGCGCTTGAAGACAAAGATAAGTTCGTTGTCTTCCAGTTCGCTCCCGCGATTAGGAGCAGCATCGGCGAGGAATTCGGGATGGGATACGGAAAAATAGTTTTGGGACAGATGGTTGCTGGGATCAAAAAATTAGGGGCGGATAGAGTATTTGACGTTTCGGTCGGAGCCGATGTTACGACTATAGAAGAGTCCGAAGAGCTAATTGAAAGGATTAAGGAAAATAGGGGACTTCCCATGTTTACATCGTGCTGTCCCTCATGGGTAAAATATGTCGAGTTCTTTTATCCCGAATTCATGCCCAACTTAACAACAGTTAGGTCTCCTCAGATAATACTTGGAGGTATGACTAAGACCTATCTCGCAGAAAAAGAAAACATCGACCCTAAAAAGATGGTCATTGTTTCGATAATGCCCTGCACATCGAAGAAGTTCGAGGCGACGAGGGAAGAGTTATCGGTTGATGGATTAAAGCCGATAGATTATGTTTTGACGACCCATGAACTGGCATGTCTTTTCAAGAGGAACAAGATTGATTTGAATAATATCAGATCCGAGGAAGCGGACACTCCCTGGGATCTGCCCACTGGAGCCGGGGTCATATACGGAGCGACGGGAGGGGTGACCGAATCGGCATTGAGGACGGCCTATTTCAAATTGACCGGAGAGAACCTAAAAGACATTGAATTCAAGCAGGTAAGAGGAATGGACGAAGCCAAAGAGGCGACGGTAAAGATAGGAGAAGTTTCCATAAGAATAGCTATCATTAACGGCTCGGGTAATGCCCAGAAGCTTCTGGAAAGATTGAAGAAAGAACCAAGACTGTATGATTATGTGGAGGTTATGACTTGTCCCGGAGGATGTATCGGAGGTGGGGGGCAACCCATGCCTACCGATAGGGATATAAGGAAGGCAAGAGCGATGGCTCTATACGATATTGACGGTAAGAAACCGGTAAGGCTGGCTCATGAAAGCCCGATAGTCGAGTCGCTATACAAAGAATTTTTCAATAATAAGGAAATAATTCATAAGATATGCCACACCCACTATTTTCAAAAAAATAAGGGCGGGGCTAAGGTAATAAAATAAAACATTATGGAAAAAGCAACTTCTTTGGCCAATAGAACCTCAGCTCTTTTATTTGCTCAACTGTCTTTTTTTCTGGCGATAATCACCTTTGCGCCCCTCATAGGCAACCAGTATATAACAGGAACGATCGTTAACGCAGTCCTCCTGGTTTCCGGCGTTGTACTCGGGCCCAGAAAGACTCTTCTTCTTTGTTTTTTACCAAGCATAATATCAGTGGCTTCCGGATTGCTTCCGGCGGTATTTGTGCCGATGATTCCTTTCATAATCGCAGGAAACATTCTATTGGTGCATGTCTTTAATTTGTTAAGGAAGAAGAATTTCTGGCTCGGTTTGGTACCAGCAGCCCTCTTGAAGTTTTCATTACTGTTTTTCGCGAGCAATGTTTTAATTGGCTTATTCATAAAAGGACAGGTTGCTTCGAAGATTGCGATAATGATGAGTTGGCCGCAGCTGATCACAGCCGTATTGGGTGGAATTATCGCGTACTTTATTATTGGGGGATTTGGATTGACAAAAAAAGAAAGTATTATATAATAGGAAGCGGTAAATATGGACCCAGTTGAAGCGGATAGAAGGATCGATGCCTTCTATAGGAATTGTCCGAGGCGTTTCCCTCATACTCAAAACAGCATAAGGAAAATCCTTAAGGCTGCAGTGGGGGAGGCTATTGACCCAAGGGTACAGATAGAAGATTTCTCAACCGAGGACGTGCTAGATATCAAGAATAATCTACATGATTCTCGGAAGAGGGAAATGGCTATTCTCCGAGCTCTCGGAGGAGCAGCCGTAGCGGTGAGGAAAAGGTTGGAAAACCAAAATCCCTCTCCGCCTTTGCTTTTTTAAGGGATGCATTTATTGGATTTTTATTGTTTATTTGTTATAATCTACTTAAAGATAATAATTAATAAAAAGAAAATGACTTTTCAAGAATATCAGGAAGAATCAAGAAAGACAGCTGTCTATCCAAACAAGGATAACAATTTCATATACCCGACCTTGGGCCTGGCCGGAGAGGCGGGCGAGGTAGCTGAAAAAATCAAGAAAGTTTTAAGGGACGGAAACGGAATAGTTTCTCCGGAGAAAAAAGAGGAAATCAAGAAAGAGCTAGGAGACGTTTTGTGGTATATAGCCAACCTGTCAAAAGAATTGGGTATTTCTTTGGAAGATGTAGCTCAGAATAACCTGGATAAATTGAGATCTCGCCAAGAGAGAGGAGAGTTGCATGGAAGCGGAGACAATAGATAATTAAAAGATTATGGAAAACAACAATCAATCTTTCTTCGTTATAGGTATAATCGACCGTTATGTTAAGAGTATAAGCGGAAACTGGTGGATTGTTTTTTCGACAGGGGTCGTAGCCATACTTCTCGGTGCGTCTTTCATCGTCTGGCCGGCCCAAGCGCTGGAAGTTTCTGCGTATTTTATCGGTATCGCAATTATTTTCGTAGGCCTCGCATATATCATTAACAGCTTTAAGATAAAAAGGATCAAAAATAATTACGAGAAAGTAAAGGAAAGAATTAAATCGAGTTTCGATTAATCCTTATGCCCTCCCTAATCAGCGTTACAAAGCTTAATGGAGAGAAAGAGCCTTTTTCGGTTAAGAAAGTATATGATTCGGCCTTGCGCGCAGGAGCTTCTAGCTCTCTGGCGAGAAAAATCGCGCATATTGTAGAAAATGAGGCCTATCAGGGAATTAACACCGCCGATATTTTTAAGAGGGTGAAACAGGAACTTAAAAAGGAAAATCCACAATTTGCACTGAGGTTTAATTTAAAAGAAGGGATAAGGAAGCTGGGCCCGGCTGGGTTCGCTTTCGAGAAATACGTCAAGGAAATATTGATTAATTACGGATTTGAAGTCGGAATAGACAAGATTCTCAATGGAAGGTGCGTCGAGCACGAAACGGATTTTATCGCTTCAAGGAATGGAGAAGTGCATATCGGGGAATGCAAGTACAGGAACAATAAGGGTGATAAGATAGATTTGAATGTTTGTCTCAAGGGGTTTGCTGTTTTGGAAGACATTAAGGCAGCCGGCCATTTCAAAAATTACAGTAAAATTGATTTTCTCATCGTAACAAACTCAAAATTTACCAACCAGGCCATCAAGTATTCCAAATGCCAAGGGATAAATCTGCTGGGATGGAAATATCCCGACAACGAGGGCCTGGAAAGTATGATAGATAGAAGAAAACTTTACCCTATTACCATTATTCCCTCCCTTAAGGGGCATTTTATGGATGCTTTTTCTGGCGAGGGGATGATGCTCGCTGATGACCTTTTAAGCCTTGATATTGAAAAATTCAGCAGAAAGGCTAATATACCAAGGGGGCAGATAGAAAGATTGGTTGAAGAGGCAAAAATCCTCTTCGGGTATAATAATTAAAAAATGTCACTTCATATCGGAATCGTCGGTTTTCCTAATGTGGGAAAGTCCACTTTATTCCAAGCTATAACCAAAAAGCAGGTGGATAGGGCTAACTATCCTTTTTGTACCATCGACCCCAATGTCGGGGTTGTTGCCGTTCCCGATAGCAGAGTAGACAAGCTGGCGGAATTGACCCATTCGGCGAAGAAGATATACACCACTATTGAGTTCGTGGATATTGCCGGACTAGTGGAGGGGGCGAGTAAGGGTGAAGGCTTGGGTAACAAATTCTTGGCGAATATTAGGGAGGTGGATGCAATCATCTACGTCTTAAGGGCTTTTAAGAATGAGAATATTGTCAATACGAGACCGGGTATAGATATTTTAAAGGATAAGGAGATATTGGATATGGAGATGATTCTAAAAGATTTGGAAACGGTCGAAAAAAGGATATCTTCCCTTGAAAGGGAGGTAAAATCTGGGGATAAGAAATCCGCTAAGGAACAGGAAGTACTGAATAAAGTTTTGGCCTTGTTGAAAGAGGGCAAACTTTTGTTCGGTTTAGATTGGAGCGAGGAAGAAGAAAAAATAATCAAGAGTTATCAATTATTGTCTTCTAAGCCGAGGCTCTATCTTTTTAACGGAGAAGAGAAAGATATTACTGATGAAGTAAGGAACGTCTTTAATAAAAATAATTGGCCGTATGTCGTCATGGATGTTTTGACCGAAGCGGATGCTTCTGAAATGACGAAAGAAGAAAGGGAAGCTTTCGGATTGTCTCCGGAGCCGAAAATTAATCAACTTATAAGGGAGTCATACAAGCTCTTGAATTTGATCACTTTTTTTACCACTGGGCCCGACGAGACTAGGGCTTGGACGATCAAGAAGGGAGATAAGGCGCCGAAGGCTGGCGGGGCGATCCACGGCGATTTTGAAGAATTCTTCATCCGTGCAGAAGCCATCGATTGGCAGAAACTTCTTGAAGCTGGGGGATTTGCTCCCGCACGCGAGAAAGGACTCATTAGAACCGAGGGTAAAGAATACGTCGTTTCCGACGGAGACGTCATTGAGATAAAAAGCGGAAAATAATATGGAAAACAATTTTGACGTAGTCGTAATAGGAGGAGGTCCCGCCGGAATGATGGCGGCGATAAGGGCTGGCCAGGCTGGAGCCAGGGTTGTTTTGTTGGAGAAGAATACTAGGCTGGGGACAAAGCTTCTACTAACCGGCAACGGAAGGTGTAACATCGCTCACAATGGGGGAGATAAAGAATTAGCGCGTAATTTCGGCAAAGAAGGGGATTTTCTTTTATCCCCTTTTTCTGTTTTTAATACCCGGAAAACAATTTCTTTTTTTGAAGAGAACGGATTAAAATTGAAGATAGAAAAAGGTAACAACATTTTTCCTCATTCTGATAATGCTAAGGACGTTTTGGACGTTCTAATGTCTTTGCTTAAGAAAAACAGTGTAACAGTAATGACCGGAGCCGAGGTTTTGAAGATTAAAACGGAGAATAATGTTATTAAAAGTATTTTGCTTTCCAACGGAAAAGAAATAAAAGGCCATAATTATATTTTATCGGTTGGTGGGAGGTCGTATCCTGTTACGGGGTCAACGGGGAGCGGTTTTGAATGGGCTATAGAAATGGGGCATAGCATAATTAAGCCCAAGCCTGCCCTTGCGCCCCTGGAAATCAAAGAAGCATGGCTAAAGAGACTGCAGGGACTTTCTCTGAAGGGAGTCGGAGTTTCCGTTGTTCAAGATGGAAAGGTTAAGCATAAAGAGATAGGAGAGGTAATATTAACCCATTTTGGACTGAGTGGGCCGTTAATATTAAACATGAGCAGGATAATCGGCGATCTTATAGAAAAAGGGAAGGTTAAGCTGGTTTTGGACTTGATGCCGGAAAAGAATAATAACGAACTGGAGAAAGAAATCCAGGCTATCGTGGATATAAACAAGAATAAATTACTAGAGAATGTCCTCAAAGACATTCTGCCAGATAGGCTAGTTTCCCATATCATTTATTTTTCCGGAATAAAGTCTAATAAGAAAGGGTTAGATTTAGCGAAAGAAGAACGACAGAAGTTATCCAAGACTATTAAGAAGATAGATATCAGCATTGTCGGGCTTCTCGGTTTCGATCGGGCCATGGCGACCCACGGCGGGGTTTCTCTTAAAGAAGTGGACTCGAAGACGATGAAGTCGAAGATAATCCACAATCTTTATTTCGCCGGGGAAGTAATCAATCTCGATGGGCCGTGTGGCGGGTATAATCTCCAGCTCTGTTGGACTACAGGATACGTGGCTGGGCAAAGCGCAGCAATTAATATAAAATAGTATTATGATTAACTTGAATAAGCTATCGAAATACTTTTTCTGCCTTTTTGTTTTTATTTTACCTTTCTTTTTCATTCCCAAGACCATGGTTTCCAGTATTTTAGACCAGAAGTTTTTTCTAGTAACCTTTTCTGCTTTGATGTTCCTTATCCTCATAATCAAAACGTTCTTCGACCGGAAGATAATCTTTAAGGACGGATGGATTCAGAGGCTTGTGTGCTTATTTTTGATAATTATCGGAATATCCACACTGCTTTCCAAGAACTTATTCTTGAGCTTCTGGGGCGGGGTCGATCAGACTGACTCATTTCTATTTTTAATCGTTTGTGTTTTGATATTCTTCTTATCGGTCAATACTCCCAAGAGGAGGGATGTGATCAATATTTTAGAATGCTTTATCGGCGGTTCGGCGGTTTTGTCGATATTGTTTTTTATCCAGAATTTTGCCGCGATAAAGATGGGCCTTTTTGATAGTTTGCAACCATCAGCCATAGTGATATCGCTTGCTTTGACGACCCTCGTTTCTTTTATATTCAATAACATCAATTATTTCAGAGGAAGCCGTTCTTCTTTCAACATTATCAAGATAGCCTCTGCCGGAGTTTTCTTCATTTTGTTCATAATGGCTTTGTTTCTGATGGATTTTAAGATTTCTTGGTTCTTTGTTTCCATCGGGATGTTTTTTGTTTTCTGGAGGAGCATTATGGAGAACAATTTTGACATGAGAAGCAGGCGGTCATTATTGTCATTGGTTTTTCTTGTCGTATTCCTATCGTTGTTTTTCCTGCCAAATCAGCTCAACTCGAATACGCCGGAGCCGAGGCTGTCGTACTCTGACAGCTGGAACATCGCGGAAAAGACAATGACGGCGAATACCAAAGATTTCTTCCTTGGGACGGGCCCATCCACTTTTGCCTACCAGTTCTCTTTATATAAAGACAAAGATTTGAATCAGATAGGATTGGGCTCGTTAATATTCGACCAGGGATCGATCCCCGTCTTTACTTTCTTAGCCACGACGGGATTACTGGGAATGCTTTCATTGCTTTCCATAATATTAGTTTTCTACTTTCAAGGATTCAGATACTTTCTTAGTTTTAAAAGGGGGGAGAAGGATTTTTCGATCAACGTCAATGACATTCTCTTTCCGGTCGTTTTTTCTTCTTCGCTTTTACTGTTTTTTTACAAAATAGATGCGATAGCGCTCATTTTCATTTTTCTACCCTTAGGATTATGGGTGGGTCAGCAGAGAAGCGACGAAACGGTGATAGAAATCGCTGATTATTCGAAGAACATAGCGAGAACGGTCTTTACTTTGATATTTATCATTTTATTATTCGTTATTTTCAATTTTGTAAACTATTACAGATCGGAAGTCCTTTACGAAAAGGCGGTTGACAACTTTAAAGCTGGCGGAGACATTACAGAATCAATCAGTAGCATGGAAAAGGCTTCGCAGATATGGAAAACCAGCGATAATTACATTAGCCTTTCACAGCTGTATCTCATACAAGCCAGCCAAGTCTTTACTGAAAAATGGACGACCAAAGAGAAGCAGGATGAGCAGAAGCAGGAAATTAAGAATTTAGTTTTAAAAGCCGAAGGCATTGCTAATTTTGCCTGCAACAGGGATCCTAACAATTTCCAGAGCTGGCAGAACCTTGGTCTGGTCTACGAAAATACAAATTATTTGACGGAAGACAGAACGGATGATGCCTTGAGTGTATATGCAAAAGCCGAAAATCTGGCTCCGCAGAATGAAGATATTTATCTTGCCGAAGGGAGGCTTCTGGAAATAAAAGGGGAAAACGCAGAGGCTTTAGTGAAATACGAGAAAGCATTTGAACTGAACCCGATGAATTCGACGACTGCGGAGAAGATAAAAGAATTAAAGGGGATTTAAAGAATTTTAGTTTACAAAGATGGTGAAAACTGTCTACCCTTTTTTTATTTCCTTAATTTTGGTAAGATAAAATAATTATGGATAATTTTCAAAAATTAAAAAATGAATTTCCGAGAATGGAGGAAAATGTTTCCTTGAGAGATTATTCAACGTTTAGGATTGGCGGTCGGACAAGATATTTTTTAAGGACGTCGGATAAGAATGAATTAAAGAAAATAATCGAGAGAGTGACGGAATCGGATGTTCCTTTTAATGTCTTAGGAGGGGGAAGCAATACGTTAATTCTAGACGAAGGTTTTGACGGCTTAGTTGTGGTTTACGGAATAAAGGATTTATCCAGGGAGAAGATTTTAATAGAAAAAGAAGAAGCCGGGAACGGTTTTTACATTATTAAAGTAGATGCTTTCGTGCCCTTGTTTTTTTTAATTAACGACTTAAAAGAATTCACTGGTCTTGAATGGGCAGTGGGGATTCCCGGAACGTTGGGAGGGGCTATTAACGGCAATGCGGGAGCTTTTAGCCAATCAATTTCCGACGATGTCGTAAGCATCAGTGTTTTAGATGTTTCCAACGGCAAGGTGGAAGAAAAAGAATTGAAGCAAAATGATTGTTTGTTTGGATACCGGAAGAGCATTTTTAAGGGTAATCATAATCTAGTAATACTTTCTGCGACATTGAAGATGAAGAAGGAAGATTCGGAAGGGGTTAAGGCAAGATTGAGCGAAAATATAAACAAAAGGAAAGGAAAACAGCCCAAAGGGTTCTCAATTGGCTCTATCTTTAGAAATTATCAGGGGAAAATTAATGAAAGTATTGTTGAATCTAATCTGGAGCTGAAAGGTTTCAGTGAAAAAGGAATTATTCCAGCTGGATTTTTGATCGAAAGTTGCGGATTAAAGGGAAAACAGGTGGGAGAAGCTAAAATTTCCGAAGAGCATGCAAATTTTATAATCAATCTCGGCAATGCAAGCTCAAAAGATGTCCTTGAACTTATAAATCTGGTGAAAAAAATGGTGAAGGAAAAATTTTCAATCGACCTCAAAGAAGAAATTATGATTTTAGGCCCTTCAGCTATTGACAAATAATTTAAATAAGCCGAAAATATATACAGAGAGAGAATTTGAAAATATTTTAGCTCAGAAAAAGGTCGATTTATAAAAATTAATCCTTTTAAAAAAATGGCTACAAAGAAAAAGGCAGCTAAGAAAAAAGTTGCTAAGAAGAAACCAGCTGCTAAGAAGAAGGCTGGAAAGAAGAAAAGATAGTCTCTCTAAAACAACTCCATGCGAGTTGTTTTAGCTAAAACAACCCAAAATATGATGACAATAAAGATAAAGAATACAAACATAGTCCATAATCAATTATTAAGGTCCTTCATAGATAAGAAAGTGAAGAGCTTAAATAAATTCTTGCCCAAAGATTTTGACGCTGTTGTTGAGGTCGAGGTTGGCAGGACGACGAAACATCATAAGACTGGAGATATTTTTAGGGCGGAAATCCAAATTCAGGTTCCGGGAGGAAAAATGTTACGCGGGGTTTCCGAAAGGGAAAGTATTCAAGCCTCCGTAGTCGAAGCCAAGGGAGAACTGGAGGTACAATTCGACAAATACAAAGAAAAATTGGCCACGGGGATAAGGAGAAGAAAACTGTCGAAGGTAAAGGAGAAGGAATCGGGAGAGGAATAAGATTTTGTTTTGATATTAAGTATTATGAAGGGCTCTTGCCCTTCTTTATTTATTAATATAGTATATTAGGGTATAATTAAGACATAATATGTCAGTTTTAGACAGCCTTTTCGGCAACGCCAATACTAAATACGTAAAGAAGGTCAGCCCAGTTATTGAGGATATCAATTTACTCGAATCCACGTTCGCTGCTTTTTCCAACGAGCAAATCAAGGATAAGACAAAAGAACTTAAGGAGAGGATCAAGAATGGCGAATCTTTTGATGACGTCTTACCCGAAGCCTTTGCTTTGGCGAGAGAAGCGGGTAAAAGGACTTTAAACCAAAAGCATTTCGAGTGCCAGCTTATAGGGGGGATGGTTCTGCATCAGGGTAAAATCGCCGAGATGAAAACTGGAGAAGGAAAGACATTGACGGCCACCTTACCGCTGTATCTTAACGCTCTTGAAGGAAAGGGTTGTCATTTAGTAACGGTTAACGATTATTTAACCAGAAGAGACGCGGTTTGGATGGGTCAGATTTATGATGCGCTCGGATTGTCAATCGGGGTTTTGAACCATGAGCAGTCTTTTCTGTACGATCCTGCGTTTAAAAAAGAGGCTGGAGAAAAAGACAAGATACGAGACGAACTCGGAGGATTCTTGGTCGTGGAAGACTTTTTAAGGCCCTGTACGAGAAAGGAAGCATACGATGCGGACATTACCTATGGGACGAACAACGAATTCGGATTTGACTACCTCAAAGACAATATGGTCTACGATTTGACACAGAAAGTCCAGAGAGGGTTCAATTACGCGATTGTTGACGAAGTTGATTCTATCTTAATTGACGAAGCGAGGACTCCTTTGATTATTTCCGCTCCGGACACGGAAAGCTCCAATTGGTATATCGAATTCGCGAGGATCATCCCAAGACTGAAGGCGATTGACGATTATGAGGTTGACGAAAAAATGAAAGCGGTTACTTTGACCGAAAAAGGAATAGACAAGATTGAGAACATATTGAATGCGGGAAATATTTATGACGAGAGAGGTATAAAATACCTGCACCATCTGGAGCAGGCACTGAAGGCGGAGATTCTCTTTAAAAAAGACAAAGATTACGTTGTCAAGAACGGCGAAGTTATTATTGTCGATGAATTTACAGGAAGGATGATGCCTGGGCGAAGATGGTCGGGAGGGCTTCATCAAGCAATCGAGGCCAAGGAAGGAGTTAGGATACAGCCCGAATCGCTTACCCTGGCTTCGATTACTTTCCAGAACTATTTTAGGATGTACAAGAAGCTGTCCGGGATGACGGGAACGGCGGAAACTTCAGCTGAAGAATTCGACAAGGTTTACAAGCTGGATGTTGTCGTGATTCCTACCAACAAGCCGACAATAAGAAAAGATTTGCCGGATAAGATTTACAAGACCGAACAGGCCAAATTCAGGGCTGTTGCCGAAGAGATAAAAGAGAAGAATAAGCTGGGCCAGCCGGTCCTGGTCGGAACGACCTCTATTGAGAAGAACGAATACTTAAGCATGATCTTGTCGAGAGATGGCGTTTTCCACAAGGTTTTGAACGCCAAACATCATGAGGAAGAAGGAGAGATTATAGCTCAAGCCGGAAAGAAGGGTGCGGTTACTATAGCCACCAATATGGCTGGCAGGGGTGTCGATATATATTTAGGAGGAAAACCATCGACCCTGGAAGAGAATGAAAAAGTAAAAAAGCTTGGAGGCTTGCATGTGATAGGCACGGAAAGACATGAGGCGAGGAGGATAGATAATCAATTAAGAGGTAGAACGGGAAGGCAGGGAGATCCCGGCACGACTCAAATTCTTCGTATCCTTGGAAGATGAGGTTATAAGGATATTCGGGGGAGACAGGATTAAGGGAATTATGGAGAGATTCAATATCCCTGAAGACATGCCCATCGAGAACGGGTTAATTTCAAGGAGCATTGAATCGGCCCAGAGTAAGATAGAAGGGATGAATTTTGATGCCAGAAAGCATGTTTTAGAATACGATGATGTTTTGAACAAGCAAAGGGAAATAGTCTATTCAAAAAGAGTTGAATTGCTTGAAAAGTCTGGCAAAGTAGAATTAAGAGAAGAGATGGTGGCTTTGTCGGAAAAATACGGACACAGCAAAGAAGATTACGAGAAGAAAGAAAAAGAAGTGGAGGTAGAGAACATGAGGCAGATAGAGAAAGTGGCGGGATTAAGAGTAATAGACACATTGTGGATCGAGCATTTGGAAAACATGGAAAGCCTTAAGGATTCCGTGAGATTAAGGGCTTACGGACAGAGGGATCCTCTTGTGGAATACAAAAAGGAGGCCCATAAGATGTTTAAGGAACTAATGGAAAATTACGAAAAGATGGTCGTAGAGAGCATTATGCACGCTACCATTAATACTAAACCAGTTCCGACCCAGATGCAGATTATTTCCGGAGACAGGGGAGACAGTGCGGCCAAGAAGGAAGCAGTCGGAAGAAACGACCCGTGCCCTTGCGGAAGCGGGAAGAAGTATAAGAAGTGTTGTGGAAAAGGAAAATAGATTATGACAATAATAAAAAAGAAAACCTGGCCCGAATTATTTGAACTCGTAAAATCGGGGAAGAAGAAATTCGACTTAAGGCTTGCAGATTTTGACATAAAAGAAGGGGATACAATTATTCTGGAGGAATGGGACCCTAAGACCAAGGAATATACGGGCAGAAGCTTGGAAAGGCTAGTTGATTACGTTTTAAGATTGGATTTAAATGCTTTTGGGCAGAAAGAGGCAATAGAAAAAAATGGCCTGATGGTTATCCAGCTTAACGATAAATCATAATTTTATGTCATGGATATCGTTGAAACCATAAAGGATTTTGTCGAAAAGGAGTGCTTAAAGCCGGACAGCAAATATGGCTACGAGCCTTTTGTCTACCATTTTATTTCTATGGTCAAATATGCTGGAGAACTGGCGGATGAACTGGGAGGAGATAAGGAAGTGATTTTAATCGCGGCCTGGCTCCACGATATCGGATCAATAGTCCATGGCAGGGAAAACCATCACATCACCGGAGCTAAGATAGCCGAAGAAAAGCTGAGAAAGTTGAATTATCCAGAGGAAAAGATAGAATTAGTAAAGAAGTGCATTCTGAGTCACCGGGGATCGCAGAGCAATGATCCGCAGACCATTGAAGAAAAGATCGTGGCCGATGCTGATGCCATAAGCAATTTCGACAATATACCGGGAATATTCAAAGCAGCCTTTATTTACGAGAATAATACCCAGGGCGAGGCTAGGGTTTCGGTAAGAAGAAAGCTGGAGAACAAATGGAACCAATTATACTTTGAAAGTTCAAAAAGGATCATTAGGCCTAAATACAGGGCGGCGATGGTCATCTTGGGCGAATAATATAATTAATAAATACAAACAACGATTATGATTGACTTTGATAAATTAATGAATAAGATAAGCGTTATTATCCTCCTGTTGGTGGTCGTTCTCTCGATAGTTTATTATTTTTCGGTTTATGTTCCGCTCCATTAGCAATTGGAACTGAATGATTTCTTGATCGAAAAGGTTGACAAATTATCAGAAATGTAATATAGTTATATTGTAAATATTGAGATACTGAGGGCGGAGTCTCTGTATTAAGGGATTCCGCCTTTTTAATTAAAATATGCAAAACAATAGATTCAAAAGAAATAGCAGGTTTGGACCACGTCCGGCTTTTAGAAAAAACTTTTCCAAGAAGAAAGGCGGATTTTCGGCTAACAAGATAGACATTTCCAGATTCGTCCAAAAAAGTACTTCAATTGAAGAGGAGATAATCTACAAGCCTGTTAATAAATTCGCCGATTTCAAGATAGATTCAAGATTAAAGAACAATATCGCGCGCAAGGGGTACCAAGACCCGACCCCGATTCAGGACAAAATCATACCTTTGATTTTGGATGGTAAGGATGTTGTCGGAGTGGCTAATACCGGCACAGGCAAAACGGCAGCCTTTTTGGTGCCGACTATCAATAAGTATCTTTTAAAGAGGGAGAATAAAACGATAATCATCGTTCCCACAAGGGAACTGGCTCTTCAGATAGAGAAAGAACTAAAAGAGTTCTCTGTTGGACTGAACTTGTTCTCCGTTATCTGTATAGGCGGAACGAGCATGGGTGCTCAATTCCACAACTTGAAAAGGAATAATGATTTTGTTATCGGCACTCCTGGCAGAATTAAAGATTTGGTTCAGAGAAAGTCCTTGGACATGTCGCGCTTCAAGACGATTGTTCTGGACGAGGCGGATAGGATGCTTGATATGGGCTTTGTCGATGACATGAAGTATCTAATGGAGCAGATGCCTGAGCAGAAGCAGTCGTTGCTTTTCTCGGCAACCATTCCTGACGAGATAGACGCGCTTGCAAGAAAATTCTTGAAAGATCCTATTAAGATTTCCGTAAAAACTAGAGAAGCTTCTAATAATATTAATCAGGACATCGTTAAGGTGGGAGACGGTAAGAAAATAGAGGTTTTGTGCAATCTCCTTAAGAAAGACAATTTCAATAAGGTTCTTATCTTCGGCAAAACAAAGCATGGAGTGGAGAGGCTTTCCAAAGATTTAATACAAAAAGGATTCAGAGCGGAGTCAATACATGGGGACAAGACGCAATCAAAAAGAAAAAGAGCGATAGATTTCTTCAAAGGAAGCCAGGGGAAGATACTGGTGGCAACCGATGTGGCAGCCAGGGGTCTAGATATCGATAATATCACCCATGTCATTAACTACGACATCCCCGCGACCTATGACGATTACGTCCACAGAATAGGAAGGACGGGAAGGGGTAAGAAGAAAGGAGAGGCGATTACCTTTGTTTAATGAAAAAACCGGCTTAGCCGGTTTTTATTTATATAAATATGCAAATCTTGACCAAATATTAAATAAGGTTAATATAGATTATAGTAGTTTTAATCTTTTTAAGGGGGTGAGAAAATTGGACAGCATGTTGCATTTTATGACCCTAAGACAGTGTGTTATGTGTTGCTTGGCCTGCAGGAACGAGAAATGCAGTCTTCATAGCACATACATTGGATGCGATAGATGTAAGAATACCCTTTGTTTAAATGGGGGTTATAACTGTTTAAATTACAATAACTGCGAAGGTTGTAAGAATACGCATTGCATAAAAAATTCTCGCTTCTCTGCTAGAGATATTTTCTTGAAACATTGTTAAACAGCTCCGCCGGGGCTGTGTTTTTTTGACAAATTATCATTTCTATTCTATACTCTTCTTAATAAAAGCTTTCTGCTTTCTTGGCAGGATTTTTTAAATATGGAAATAAGGAATATAGCAATCATCGCTCACGTAGACCACGGCAAGACTACTTTAACGGATGCTTTAATGAAGCAGACGGGAGTGGCCGAAGAAGGATTTACGATGGACACAAATGAATTGGAAAAGGAAAGAGGCATTACCATCTATTCGAAGAATGCCTCCATCTTTTACAAAGATACCAAGATTAACATCGTGGATACTCCGGGCCATGCTGATTTCGGCTCTGAAGTGGAGCGTGTTTTGAGATCAATTGACTCGGTACTCCTGGTCGTTGATGCCCAGGAAGGTCCCATGCCACAGACTAAGTTCGTTCTGAAGAAGTCCTTGGAGTTGGGATTGAAACCCATCGTCGTTATAAACAAGATAGACAAGCCGGCAGCCAGGCCCGAAGAGGTGAAAGACATGGTATTTGAACTGTTCCTCGATCTGGGAGCCAATGATCAACAGCTTGATTTCAGCGTTATTTACGCCAATGGCAGAGACGGCATAGCCAAGCATAACATGTCGGATGAATCAAAGGATCTAACCCCCTTATTGGATTTGATATTGGAAAAGGTTTCCGTGGCATCTTCAGAAGAATTAGTGAATAAGCCCTTGAGGGCCCAGCCTTTCAATCTTGCTTACGATAACTTCTTGGGAAGATTAGCTGTTTGCAGGATATATGAGGGGACGATTAAAAACGGATCTGAGGTTTACGTCAAAGGCATTAAGGACGAGATCAGGAAAGGAAAGATTATCAAGATATATACTTTTTACGGCCTTGACAGGAGGGATGCCGAAGAAGCTAGTGCGGGAGACGTAGTCATGATCGCCGGGATATCGGATATATTCATCGGGGAAACTATCTGTGAAAATCCGGACCAGGAAGCCCTTCCCGTCATTCAGATCGACGAGCCGACCATTTCGTTGAATTTCCTCGTCAACAATTCTCCTTTTGCAGGTAGGGATGGCAAATTCGTCACGAACAGGCAGATAAGGGAGAGACTGGAAAAGGAGCTGGAAATTAACGTCGGGCTGAAGATAGACTTTTCTTCGACCGACCATTATAAGGTTTACGGAAGGGGAGAATTACATATCGCTATTCTTCTGGAAAAGATGAGGAGGGAGGGATTCGAATTGCAGGTGAGCCAGCCGCAGGTAATCATCAAGGAAGAAAACGGGCATAAGCTCGAGCCTTTTGAGGAGGTCATAATCGATGTTCCGGATGAAATGTCGGGAGTCGTTATTGAAAAGATTTCTAAAAGGAAAGGCTTGATGACCGAAATGAGGCCGGAACAGTCGCATACCAGGATCGTCTTTGAGATGCCCACGAGGGGATTATTGGGATACAAGCCAGAATTCGTCATGGATACGCGCGGAGAAGGTATTTTATCGAGCCGGGTAATAGGTTTCAGGCCGTATGTTGGGGAAATAGAAAAGAGATCCGTCGGTTCGATGGTTTCCATGGTTACTGGCAAGACTTCGGGGTTTTCACTTTGGGGTTTACAGGAAAGGGGAACATTGTATGTCGGTCACGCCGAAGAAGTCTATGAAGGAATGGTTATCGGAAACGTTTCTAAGGGGAATGATCTGACCGTAAATCCTACCAAAGGAAAAGAATTGTCGAATATGAGGGCATCGGGCTCCGATGAGGCGATAAAATTAACGCCTCCGGTTCGGGTTACTCTCGAGAGAGGATTAAGCATAATGAACGAAGACGAATACTTGGAAATTACGCCGGACAATATTAGGCTGAGGAAGCAATTCCTTTCGGACATAGAGAGGATAAGGCAGAAGAGAAAACTGGGGAAATAAAAGGGGTGTTCAATGCGCCCTTATTTTTATTTTTTGTCGAATCAAAAAGAAGCCTTTCGGCCTCTTTTTTATTAATCAACGGGAACGAAGTCTATCCCAGTCGTATTCTCGTGGTCGCCCCGGAGTTTGAGCCAGAATTTTATCACTTTTATTCCTGGGAATCTTTCCTTGATTAGGGCTTCCGCTTTTCTCATGTCTCCTACTTGTATGATTTTTTCTTTTTTTTCGTCGTCTATCCTGTAATCTTTGCAAGTGCTATGGGCTGTCAAGACGATTTCATTAGATCCGTGGGAGACATGGGATATTTCAATCATATTTAATAGCCAATTCTTTATCGTTTCATTGTCCCCAGCCAGCTCTTTGATTGATCCGGCGACGGAAATAATGTCGCTGTCTTCTATACAGTTCTCTCTTAGCCATTCCTTGAAGAATCCGTTCTGCCTATAGTCTATGCATTTTATGATAGTTGCTACTTTTGGCATATGTTTGTAGTTTTATCTTATATTTATTCTTATACCACTGGCAGGAGATACTTGTAAATGGCCCAGAAATGGCACATTGTTCCTAAAAGTACTAAGATATGGAAAAGTTCGTGGAATCCGAATCCTTTCCAGAAATTAGGTTGCTTTTTGGCATATATTATTGCTCCAACGGTATACGCTATTCCTCCGGCCAAGAGCCATAATACCGGACTTAGTCCTATAGCTTTATACATGGGCCAGATTATTATTAGAGAAAGCCATCCCATTACAATGTATAGTGCGGTAGCAATCCATCTCGGAACGTGGGCCCAGAAAGCCTTGAAGAAAACGGTTGATATCCCGGCTAAGGCCAAAAGCCAAATGACAATTATGGTCGGGTAACCCCATAATCCTCTTAAGGCTATGAGGCAAAAGGGGGTGTATGTTCCGGCTATCAGGATATATATCATGGCATGGTCTATCTTTCTGTAGATATCGACTTCTTCTGGGGAGTGGCCGAATAAATGATATATGGCGCTTGAGGTGTATAGGAATATCATGCTTGCGCCAAAGACGGCGAAAGAAACAACATGGATTACTTTGTCTTCCTTTGCTGCCAAGTATATCAAAACTACGGTTCCGAATATTGATAATATCGCTCCCAATAGATGACTTATTCCGCTTACGGGATCTTTTATTTTTATATTCATTTTTTTATTTATTTTTTGAACGCTTCTATGATATCACATAGATTAGTTCTGTGGAAATCTCATTTGACATTCGGGCGATTTCGGTGTATTCTTGTTGTTGACACTAATAAGTGCGTGCTCTTCTCTACAATGTTAGTGAGAGTAGGTCGTTAATTAATCAATTCATTTCAAAGTAAAATGGAAAAGAAACTATACGTAGGAAATCTTCCTTACTCTACAACCGATGCTAGCCTAAAGGACATGTTCTCGGCGGCCGGAAATGTAGAAAATGCATCTATCATTGTAGACAAGTTTTCAAAGAGATCAAAAGGCTTTGGTTTCGTAGAAATGGCTTCCGAAGACGAAGCTGCTAAGGCTAAAGAAATGTTCAATGGAAAAGAGGTGGAAGGAAGAAAGGTCATCGTTGATGAAGCTAGGCCGATGAAGGAGAAATCTTTCGGAGGAGAAGAATAATCTTCGATTTAAAGGGAGCCCCGTTGGGGGCTCTTTTCTTATTTTCCCTTCAGTGTTAGAATATGCATATAATAATAGATTATCTAAACGTATGGCGGAACAAAAACAAATATACAAATGCGCAATCTGCGGAATGATTATTGAAGTTTTGCACGCTGGCGACGGAACTCTCGTCTGTTGCGGGCAGCCCATGGACCCCTTGGAAGAAAAGACCGAAGATGATGGTATGGAGAAGCATGTTCCCGTAATCGAGAAGATTTCTGGGGGAGTTTTGGTCAAGGTGGGCTCGGTTCCTCATCCGATGATTGATACTCATTACATCGAATGGATTGAGATTACCGACGCCGAGGGAAAGATACAGAAAAAATTCTTGAAACCGGGAGACAAGCCGGAAGCGGAATTCATGGTTAAGGGAGATGTCACTGCGAGGGAATATTGCAATATCCACTTGTTGTGGAAATCGAAATAGAATATGATTAACTTCGAAGAATTTGAGAAAGTGGACTTGAGGGTGGGAAAGATAATTGAGGCGGAGAAGATATGAGGAGTCGGAAAAACTTTTGAAGCTTCAAATTGATTTGGGGGAGGAAAAGAGGCAAATACTTGCGGGAATAGCCAAGTTTTACGCTCCCGAAGACCTGGTCGGCAAAAGCGTGGTTCTGGTAGTCAACCTTGAGCCGAAAATAATGTTTAACATGGAGAGCCAAGGAATGATTCTTGCAGTCAAAGACAGCGATGATTTATCGGTTTTGGTTCCAGAGCGGGAAATAGTCCCCGGATCCAAGATCAGTTAGTAATTAAAAGGTCGATAATAATCAAGTTAATTTTTCAAAAAAATGGAAGCACAATACTTTGAAAGCGATCCCAAGAACGATAACATAATATTGAAGATATTGATGGTCATAGGAATCATTTTTCTTCTCGTTTTGACCTTTTATGCGTTTGTCGGGATCCAAAAAACATCAAAAGAAACGAAATACATAGGAGCCAGTACTAATTCCCAGAATACGATAAATATTTCCGAGACTGGAACGGTTTATGCGGTTCCGGACACGGCAGAGGTTACATTTACAACTATTACGCAAAATACCAATATTGCGGATGCCCTAAGGAACAACTCAAATTCAACTAATAGCATCTTAGATTTCCTAAAGAGGCAGGGAGTCGCCGATGCAGACATGCAGACGGTTGACTTCAATATTTATCCTCAGTACCAGTGGCAAACGAAGGGGATAGACTTGACTCTATACCCCCTGGGCAAGAGGGTGATTACCAGTTATCAGGCGACACAATCCGTTCAGGTGAATATAAGGAATAACGACCAGATTGGAAACGTAATACAAGGAGCTATTACCGCCGGAGCCAGCCAGGTAAGCGGACTTACCTTCATTGTCGGTAAGGAGGACGATTATAAGCAACAGGCGAGGGATTTGGCTATTACCCAGGCTAAGGCCAGAGCGACAGCTATTGCCAAGAGTTTGGGAGTGAAATTGGGCAATGTTGTGAGCTATACGGAGTCATACTACGCTCCCGTCTATGCCACTTCGGCTGTTACGACTGGCACAGGATCCAATCTTCAAATATCGGTCGGAGAGAATAAGATCCAGGCAACCGTCAACATTTCTTATCAGATTCAATAGATACGGACATGAAAAAGAATATTATTATCATAATAATCCTATTGATTGCCGTTGTTTTGGCGTTCTATTTCATAATCAAGCCGAGGGAAACCGCAGCGCCGACGAACGAGAACACTGTGTCCAATAATTCGAATAATACAAACAAGATGGACGAAGTAAAAATAGAAGTATTGCAACAAGGGCAGGGAGCCGAAACGAAGAATGGAGATGTTTTAACCGTCAACTATGTAGGAACGCTTGAGAACGGAACCAAGTTTGATTCCAGTATCGACCGCAACCAGCCCTTTTCTTTTACTTTGGGGGCCGGACAGGTAATCCAAGGGTGGGATCAAGGATTAGTCGGAATGAAAATTGGAGAAAAGAGGAGGCTTACGATTCCTGCCAGCTTAGGCTACGGGGACAGAAACATCGGAACTATTCCCGCCAATTCCACTCTAATATTCGAAGTGGATTTACTGAAGATAAACTAGATTGGTTGATAAAAAGCCCCACTCTCGGGGCTTTTTGATTTAATGAAATCGTGATAGAATCACATATATATGGCAACCAAGGCAGACAAGGAACTATTGAAGATAAAGGAAGAAGTTTTATTGTGCAAGAGATGTTCTTTATATAAGAACAGGAAATTTCCGGTAATCGGACAGGGTAACCACAAGGCTAGGATAATGTTCATAGGCGAGGCTCCGGGAAAGAACGAGGATTTGACAGGTACCCCTTTCTGCGGTAGATCGGGAAAAGTATTGGACGAACTTTTGAAATCCGTGGGCATAGATAGGGAATCGGTGTACATCGCGAATATCATAAAGTGCAGACCGCCCGCAAATCGTGATCCGGAGGAAAAGGAAATTAAAACTTGTTCAAAATACATCGAGAGGCAGATCGAGATCATAAACCCGGAAATCATTTCTCCTCTGGGCAGGTATTCGATGAGGTTCGTAATGGAAAAATTCGGTTTAGAGAACAAAATTGATGTTATAAGCAAGATACACGGTAAAATGTTTGAGGGGAAAGGAAAAAAGGTTGTTCCTTTCTATCATCCGGCCGTTTCGGTCTACAATCCGAACATGTACAACGTCTTAAAGAAAGATTTTCAAACATTAAAGGGATATGCTGATTAAGGTAAAAGCCTTTCCTTGTGCAAAGGAAGAAAAGGTGATCAAGAAAGAAAAGGATGAATTCGAGGTCTATGTTTGCGAAGCTCCAGTAAGGGGAGAAGCGACCAAGAGGATCATCGAAGTTTTAGTCGAATATTTCGATGTTTCTCCAGGGTGTGTCAAGTTGGTCAAAGGGTTCAAGGAAAGGAGCAAGATTTTTGATATTAAGACATAATTCTGATAGAATAATATTATGGTTTTAGAAATATTGTATAACAAGCCATTGATAGCCGCTACCTTGGGTTGGTTTCTGACCCAGACGGTAAAAGCTTTCATACTGACTTTTAAACAAAAGAAATTTAGGTTTGATTTGTATGCCCTTCCGGGAGGTTTTCCTTCTTCACACAGTGCTACGGTTTCGGCCTTGGCGACCTCAATCGGGATGCTGTACGGCTTTAATTCGGCCGTTTTCGCGATGGCCATCACCCTGGCTTTTTTTACGGTCTACGATGCCAAGGTTATAAGAGGCGCGGCGGGAAGGCAGGCCCAGTCTTTGAACATACTCATAGAAGCCTTTAACGAAGAAGAGGGGGAGGCTTTGGAAAAGCTCAAGGAAAGGCTTGGGCACAGCATCGTTGAAATCATCGGAGGAATCATTATGGGGATAATAATCGGAATGGCAGTCGTTCTTTACTAAGCATGGAATTACCGGAAGACTACAAAAGGGGTTTTAAGCATTTTATGGGCGCAACCATCGATTTGTCCAAGAGGCCCCTGATCCCTAGGGAAGAAACCGAATACTGGACAAGCATAGTCATTAAAGAGATAAAGAGGGGAGGAAAGAATTTCCGTTGTCTTGACCTATTTTCTGGCTCGGGGTGTATAGGGTTGGCCGTTCTGAACAACACGGTCAATTCTATCTGTGATTTCGGAGAAATAGACGATAACTTTTTGGAGCAGATAAAGATAAATTTGGATAATAACGATATAAACAGAGAAAGGTACAGAGTAATTAAGACGGACATCTTTTTAAACATTAAGGATAAATACGATTATATCTTAGCTAATCCTCCCTACGTTGCCGAAAGCAGGATTAGCGAAGTCGGGGGAGATGTCAAGGAATTTGAGCCGGCTATCGCCCTCTATTCCGGTAAGGACGGAATAGACCATATTGCCAGATTTTTGAAAGAAGCCAATAATTTCTTAAATGATGGAGGAAAGATATTCATGGAATTCGACGAATTACAGAAAAAAGAGATAGAAAAATTGATAGTCGGAGAATATTCCATGTTCCAGTTCTTCAAGGATCAGTTCAATAATTACCGCTTCGTAGTAATAGAAAAGTAACATGTGGGAATATATCATATTGGGAATTTTGCAAGGGCTGTTCGAGTGGCTTCCTCTTTCAAGCGAAGGAATAGTGGCCCTATTTTCACAGCATCTGATTAAAAATTTCAACAGCGTGGATATCGCGCTATTTCTCCATCTGGGAACCCTGTTCGCTGTACTTGTCTATTTCTGGAAAGACTGGATTGACCTCATATCTTTTAAGGATAAGGAATTCTTAAGGTTTTTCCTCATGGTCACTGTGGTTTCCGGAGGTTTGGGATTCTTCGTGTATAAGTTTGCGAGAAATCTTTCCGTGGGACCGGCACTTTTGGTATTAATGGGATGTGGACTTCTTCTAACGTCATTTTTCCAGAGTAGAAAGGTGCGGCTAAACGTCAATAAAGACGTATCGGCATTTATTGTCGGGATACTACAAGGGCTATCGGCCATTCCCGGTCTTTCGCGTTCCGGTTCTACCATGTTCGGGCTATCCTTGACAGAAAAAGACCCTGCGAAGATATTGAAGACATCATATATCATATCTGTCCCAGTGGTTCTGGGGGCTTTCCTCTATCTCTTCATAAAGAATCCGGTTATGGTCGGTTACGCTTGGGTGGGAATCTTATTCAGTTTTATTTTCGGCTTATTGTCTCTAAGCGTTTTATTGAGATTAGCTGAGAAGATAAACTTTTCCAAATTTACCCTTATCTTCGGCCTTTTATGCCTTCTCGGGGCTTTGATTTCTTTCATTTAGCATGGAGATAATGCAGGAAATCAAAAGAAGAGAGAATAAAAATCAGGCCAAGAGTATTGGCCAGGTTTTTTAAGACGGGGAAAGGACAATACGGGGAAGGGGATATATTTTTGGGAATAAAGGTACCGGAGTCAAGGGAAATCGCCAAGAAGTTCAAAGATATTTTCATAAAAGAGATACAAGAATTATTGAACAGCAAGATCCATGAACACAGGTTGATTGCTTTATTCGTGCTAATTGAGAAATACAAAAAGGAAAGCGAGGAAAGAAAAAAGAAGATATTCGATTTCTATCTGAAGAATACGAAGAATATCAATAACTGGGACTTGGTTGACTTGTCGGCCCCGAACATTGTCGGGAATTTTCTCTTGGAAAGGAAAAAAGAAAGGAAGATTTTGTATTCATTGGCGAAGTCGAAGAATATCTGGGAGAGAAGGATAGCCATTCTTGCCACTTTTGCGTTTATAAGGGATGATCAGTTCGATGATATTTTAAAAATATCGGAGATGCTTTTAAAAGATGATCATGATTTAATACATAAGGCTGTCGGATGGATGCTGCGGGAAGTCGGCAAAAGGGATTACGTAAAGGAAAAAGTATTTTTAAATAAGCATTGTTCAAAAAATGCCGAGGACGATGCTCCGCTATTCCATCGAGAAATTTGATGAAAAAGAGAGGAAATATTTCATGAATTTTTCATGTGGCAAAGAGGCCTAATTTGGGATATAATAATGGCATGGAGGGGGACTTATTGTGCTAAACTGAATAAAGAACAGAAGGAAGCGGTTACTTTTGATAAGGGGCCGCTTTTGATTGTTGCGGGAGCCGGAACAGGCAAAACTACGGTCTTAACCCACCGAATCGCCTATTTAATCAAAGAAAAAGGAATAAGGCCCGAAGAAATTACTGGCAGTAACGTTTACTGAAAAAGCCGCCCGGGAGATGGAAGACCGGGTTGGAGGGTCTCTTACCCTTCGGATATTATGATTTATGGATATCGACCTTCCATTCTTTCTGCGACAGAATTTTGAAAAGATACGGACTAGATATAGGTTTACCGACGAACTACAAACTGCTTGATGCCATGGCAAGCTGGATATTAGTTAAGAAGAACTTTGACAAGTTCAATTTCTTGAAGGTTTATAGGCCAATGGGCAATCCGACTAAGTTCATCGAGGCTCTTATAACTCACTTTACGCACTGCAAGAACGAAGGGATATATCCGGAGAACTATCTGGAGCATGCTGATTCCTTGAAGTTGAACATGGATGATATTCCAGTCGGGTCGAAATCGGTAAAATCAAAAGACAAGAAAGATTTAACTAGTAAACAGGAAGAATATGAAAGGATAAGCGAGGTGGCCCAGGCTTACCACACCTATCAGAAGATTTTATTGGACAATAATTCTTTGGATTTCGGAGATCTGATTAATTATACCTTGAAGCTTTTTGAAAAGAGGCCCGATATCTTGGAAAAATACAGGAACCAGTTCAAATACATTATGGTGGACGAGTTTCAGGATACGAACTGGGTTCAGTACGAACTAGTTCAGAAGCTGGCCCATCCGAAGAATAATATTACCGTAGTCGGTGACGACGACCAGAGCATCTTTTCTTTTCAGGGGGCTTCCTTCAATAATGTTCTGAGATTTAAAAAAGATTATTCGAAGGCTAGGGAAATTGTTTTGGTCGAAAACTACAGGTCCCGCAAAACATTTTAGACTTGGCTTATGAATTCATACAATAAACAATCCGAACAGACTGGAGTGCCAACTTGATGAAGTGGAAGAAATAATGAAGAGGGCGGGAGAACGGGGTGTCAATTTGAAAGTTTTTAAAAAAATCAATAAGAAGCTGAAGAGCAACCAGGAGAAAGAAGGAGCGATAGAGTTCTTGGGATTCGAGACTGCCGATGACGAGGAATTGACGGGAGTAGTGAACAAGCTATGGGAGCTGAAGGAGATGGACAAGAAGGCGACGTTTTCCGATTTCGCCATTTTGACAAGAACCAACGAGTCAGCCAATAGCTTCAGTCGGGCCATGGAAAGGGCAGGTATTCCTTATCAATTCGTGTCTTCACGGGGCTTTATACCAATCCTTTGATTCTCGACCTAATTTCCTATCTTAAGGTTGTTCTTAGCTTCTACGACTCCCCGAGTTTCTATCGTGTCTTAAGGATGATGGATTTTTCTCCGGAAGAAGTCTCGATGATTATCGCAATACAGTGACAAGAAAGGCATTCCGATTTTTGAGGCTATACAGGATTCGCCACCTTGTTAAGTAAGTTTAAATCCGGATGCCGTGGTCAAATTGAACAAATAATGATAATTTAAGAAGCATTTCAGGCTGAGCAAAAGAAGAGTGTCGAGCGAGGTTTTCGTGAACGTTATTAATGATCTGGAGTATGCCAGGTATCTGTCAGAAAACGAACGAAGAGAACTTGAAGAAGTGGGAGCTCATAGACCAGTTTTACAGAAAATAAAGGACTTTGAGGCTTCGCAAATCGATGCGAATCTTCATATCCTATATGGAACAATTGCAGATGGAGCTTGATGCAGGAGAAGAGGGTTCTTTGAAGAATGAGCATTGATTCGATGGCTTTGAAGCTGTAAAATAATGACCATCCATTCGGCCAAGGGGCTTGGAATTCAAATACGTTTTTCTGGTCAATCTGGTTTCACAGGAAATTCCCTTCGGATCAGAAAAGGGATCCCGATAGAAATTCCGGAAGCATTGATTAAGGAAGTCTTGCCCGAAGGAGATTTCCATATACAAGAGGAGAGGAGACTTTTCTATGTCGCCGTGACTCGAGCCAAAAGGGGACTATTTCTAACTTGGGCGACCGATTATGGGGGAAAGGAATTAAAGAAACCATCGAGATTCCTAATAGAATCGGGGCTCATTAGTGAAGAAGTTATGAGTAAACAGAAATTTACAAGGAGCGCTAACTTCTGTTTTAGCCGAAGGACTAACGGATTCAAACTAGAATCCAACGAGACTAATGGCGGTGGAGATTTCAAGATATTCTTGCCCGACCACTTTTCTTTTTCCCAAATGGCTTCTTTCAAGAATTGTCCTTTGCAGTATAAGTTCGGAAGCATCTTGAAGATTCCAATAAGAGGAAAGTCGGTTTTCAGTTTTGGGAAGACGATTCACGGCACTTTGCATAAGTTTGTCGGAGAGTCTATAAAGAGAGCGGATAGAGCAAAAGAACTTATTTGGAGGGAAAGAGGCGAAAAAGCATTTGAACTTTGAAGATTTAATGGATATTTATGATAAAGAATGGATAGATGATTGGTATGATTCGCATCGATTAATAAAAAAGAATTCTATAGAAAGGGAAAGATATTTTAAAAATGTTCTATGATGATTTTGTCAAAAAGAACGCAGAGTTTTGTTCATCAACAGCGAACCAGCTCTGGAAAAGAGCTTTGATTTGAATTAACGGCGATACGTTTATAGGTATGATCGATAGGATTGATGATGAGGGAAAGGGGGGCATGGAAATTATTGATTACAAGACCGGGGCGGTAAAGAAGAGCTTAGGCAAAGATGATAAACTACAACTGATGATTTATGCCCTAGCGGCAAAGAAGGTTTTTAGGGCTGAATCCGACCAAGCTTACCTATTATTATATTGAAGACGGATCAACCCAGTCCTTTGACGTAAAGGAGGGAGATTTCGCGGAAACGGAGAATGATATTAGGGAAACGATACAGAAGATAAAGAGGAGCAACTTCAAGCCGACAGCCGGCTGGAACTGCCAGTATTGCGATTTCAAAGATATTTGCGCCCATAGGAAGTTTTAAGGTATAATTCAATGTATATATGAAAAAAAAAAAACACAAGTAACGGTTTTAGGGGACGGGGCCTGGGGGACAACCCTAGCCATCTTGCTTTCCAAGAATGGGCACGATGTTGTGTTGTGGAGTGTATTTCCGGAACATTTAGAGGAAATGGATAAAGAAAGAGAAAACTGGAAATACTTAGCCGGAATAAAGATTCCCAAGGATATTATTTTTGAGAAAGACATTGAGAAAGCCGTTGATTTTGGAGAAATGATAGTTTTTTCCATTCCTTCGGTTTTCTTCAGAGAAGTTGCGAGGAAGATAAAAGGAGGAGACATTTCTTTAAAAGGCAAAGTGTTTATCAACGTCGCCAAGGGTTTGGAACAGAACACTTTAAAGAGGATGACAGAAATATTGAAGGAAGAATTGGGAAATGTTCAGGTAGCGGTCCTTTCCGGTCCGACTATTGCAATTGAGGTGGCCAAAAAATTACCGGCTGCTCTTGTTGCAGCCTCAAAGAATCATAGTGTTGCGGAAAGAATCCAGGACATATTTTCTAATGATTATTTTAGGGTGTACACTTCTATCGACGTCATCGGAGTGGAGTTGGGTGGGCCGTTGAAGAATATTATTGCTGTTGTGGCGGGGATTTCCGATGGCTTGGGCTTTGGCTCTAACGCTAAGGCGGCAATACTGTCTCGGGGATTGGCGGAAATACAGAGATTGGGACAGAAGATGGGCGCCAAGAGAAAGACTTTTTACGGATTGGCGGGTCTCGGAGATCTTTCAACGACCTGCATTAGTCCGGTGAGCAGAAATAGGAATCTGGGAGAAAGAATTGCAAAAGGCGAAAAGTTGAACGACATTGTTAGGTCAACGGCAAGCATCATCGAGGGCGCAACGACAACTGAGGCGGTTTACCAATTGAGCAAGAAATACAAGGTGGAAATGCCGATTGCCACTGCGGTTTACGATATTTTGTACAGAAATAAATCTCCACAGGTGGCGTTTATGGAGATGATGAGGAGGAAAAGAAAATCGGAATAATCCCTTGAAAATTTTATATTTTTAAGATAAGGTTATTATATAGATAATAAGAAGAAAAAAATGAAAATCAATATCTTTATAGAAAACCCCAAGGGCAGTTCGAACAAATACGAGCTGGACAAGGAGAGTGGGAAGATAGTGCTCGATAGAGCTCTGTATTCATCGGTTTACTGGCCGTTTGAGTACGGATTCATAGAGAATACTTTATCGGAAGACGGGGACCCTTTGGACGCCATAGTTCTGACAAACGTTCCTACTTTTCCTGGATGCGTTATTCCTAGTAAAGTTATCGGAATGCTCAATATGGAAGATGAAGCCGGGATTGATTACAAGATAATTGCCGTCCCGGATGACAAGATAGATCCGAGATTCATCGATATAAACAGCATAGACGATTTAAGCAATCATCAGAGGAAGGAAATCCAAGAATTCTTCGAAATATATAAAAGGCTTGAGCCTAATAAATGGGTTAAAGTCACAGGTTTTGAATCAAAAGAGAAAGCGGAAGAAATAATCGAAAAAAGTAAAGAATAAAAAAATGGAAAATAAAAAATACGAAGTTAATAAAGATAAGTGCATCGGATGCGGAAGTTGCGCCTTAGTCTGTCCAGAAGGAAGCGAAATGCAGCCTGACGGTAAGGCCAAAGTGATAAGTTCAGCTAAGGTTGAAGAGTGCGGCGGGACCGAATTGTGTCCCTACAGCGCGATAGAAGAAACTGACGGAGTTGAAACTGACGAAGAGGAGGAATAAAAGAAGGTAGCATAGCCCGAACTTAAAAGTTTGGGCTATTTTACGAATATGAACGAATCGAATAAAAAAGTAATAGTCGCATTTTCCGGTGGAGTCGATTCCAGCACTTCCTCTATTTTACTAAAGGAAAAGGGCTTTGATGTCAGGGTAGCCTTTATGAGGTTGGTAGATTCGTCCTATTTCAAATTTGCCGAAAAAAGAGCAAAGAAGCTGGCTAAATCAATGGGCCTGCCCTTTTTTGTCTTCGATTTTAGGAAGGATTTCAAAAAGAAGATAATCGAGTATTTCGTCAAGAGCTACAAAGACGGACTGACTCCCAATCCCTGTGTAATGTGCAATAAGGAGATAAAGTTCGGAATGTTTCTTGAGAAAGCTTTGAAAATGAAGACGGATTTTATCGCTACGGGTCATTATGTAAGATTAATTAAGAGAGTGGGCGGGGTCCGTATTTACCAGTCTCTTGATTCAAAAAAAGATCAATCGTATTTTTTGTGGAGACTTAATCAGGAACAATTAAAGAGGGTTATATTTCCGGTCGGTTCGCAGACCAAAGATAAGACGAGGGAAATTGCCAGAAAGAACAAGCTGGCTTCGGCTGAATTTCCGGAATCCCAGGAGGTTTGCTTCGTCAAAGAAGTAAACAAAGAATATTTAAAGAAACATATCAAACCAAGAAAAGGAAACATCGTCGACAAAAAAGGCAACATACTTGGATATCATGACGGAGTCTGGTATTATACAATAGGGCAAAGGAAGGGTATCGGCTTGCCCGGAGGACCATTCTTTGTTATAAAAAAGGACGTGAAAAGAAATGAATTGGTTGTTTCTTCCGATGAGAAAGATTTATTAAGTAAGGAAGTTAGATTCAGGGGCGTTAATTGGATATCGGGAGTCGCGCCCAAATTTCCGATGAAAATCAGGGCCAAGATAAGGTATGGGCACAAACCAGCCGCAGCTATAATTAGCAAAGGCAAAATCGTTTTTAATAAGCCGCAGAGGGCGATAACTCCTGGGCAATCAATTGTTTTCTATGTAGGAAAAGAGATGATTGGCGGTGGAATAATAATATGAAAATAACAAAAAAGACAAAGCTGTCCGAAGTCATAAACAATCCAAAAGCGGAAAAGATTTTAAGCAATTACAAATTTCCTTGTATTTCCTGTCCTTTCGCCAGGTACGAAATGGAGAGCTTGGATATGGGAGCCGTTTGTAAAATGTACGATATAGACTGCGACAAGCTAATTAAGGAATTAAATGAAAAGTTAAATAAGAAGTAATTAATATTTTACTTTTTATTTTGACATCGCTTAATAATTCTGGTATTAAAATATTAAGAAACAATCTCAGTGGGGACACAAAGATCATCTCCAACAGAAAAGATTATAAAATGATAACCAAGAAATAAAATATGAATTTTCCTATTTACAGAACCAAGATGGGGGGCGACAGAAAGTTTAATCTGGCCGATCCTAAAGAGAGGGAAGAGTACTTTAAGTTGAAATGCGGATCTGAAATAGAAAAACTGAAAGAGTATTTGAAAACTAACACCTTCATCGCTTACCTGTTAGGTAAGAAGAATTCGGGGAAGGGAACTTATTCCAAAATGTTTGCTGAAGTCATCGGTGGAGACAAGATTGAACACTTGTCCGTGGGAGACATGGTGAGGGGAGTGGATCTTGAGATGCATGATACTGAAAAGAAGAAAGAACTTATAGAATTTCTGGAAAAGAATTACAGAGGCTTCTATGCCCTGGAAGATATTATAAAGAGCCTCGAAGGTAGGGACACCAAAAAACTATTACCCGATGAGATTATTTTAGTCTTAGTTAAAAGAGAAATAGCAAAAAGAAAAGGAAAGGTTATTTTGTTAGACGGATTTCCGAGGAACTTAGATCAGGTAGGTTTTTCTCTGTTCTTTAGGGACTTGGTTGATTACAGAGACGACCCAGACATTTTCATTTTAATTGATGTTCCTATGAATATCATTAACGAGAGGATAAAGTGGAGAAGGATCTGTCCAAAATGTAACGCATCAAGGAGTCTAAAACTACTTCCGACTTCTAAGATTGGGTATGAGGAAGAAAATAAGGAATTTTATCTCGTCTGCGATGAAGCAGGATGTAATGGAGGTAAAATGGTATCGAAAGAGGGAGATGAGAAAGGAATAGAGCCAATAAAAGAGAGACTTTTGATGGACGAGGAAATATTAAAAAGAGCATATTCCATGTACGGAGTCCCCAAGGTTTTATTTAGAAACGCTATTCCGGTTGACGTTGCTAGAGACTATGTTGATGAATACGAGATGACTCCTGGCTATTCATACAGTTATGAGAACGGTGAGGTAAAAACCATTGAATCTCCATGGGTTGTCGATGATGACGAAGGAGTCGCATGTGTAAGCTTGCAGGCTGCTCCGGTCGTAGTTTCGATGATAAAGCAGCTTGTTGACGTGCTGAAAATCTAGTATAATATACTTGGTCCTATCCTTCAAAAATTCCGAACAACTTTTAAATCGGGAGCCACAATATTCAACCGCCTTGGCGGGTGGATGAGGCACCCACTTGGATTCTTCGGATTCCATTTAAAGAGATAGGGCCGTAGAAAAACACCGCTAAACGGTGTTTTTCTGTATAAGGCTATTGACAATATTTTTGTATTTGATAGCATAGACATACCTACACCTACGGTGGGGGTATAACAATAAAGAAAACACTATGAACAGCCAGAAGGAAAAAACATTGATTAACTTCAAAAAGGCCCAGGGCTTGATTTTGAAGATAATCTCAATGGTGGAAAAAGACGAGTACTGCATAGACATCATGCAGCAGAATTTGGCCGTAATCGGCTTGTTGAAATCGGCCCACCAGAATATAATGGAGAGGCATTTGAATACCTGCTTCAAGAGCGCGATGGAAACAAAGAACGAGAAGAAGAAACAGGCAATGATCAGAGAGATATTGGACGTTACAAGATTATTTAATAAATAACATGAAGAGAATATATTTTGATTATGCAGCTACTACTCCCGTCGACCCAGTTGTTTCAAAATCGATGGAGAAATACTTTACCAAAGTATTCGGAAATCCTTCTTCTCTGCACAGTTTTGGGCAAGAAGCGAGAATGGCTTTGGAAGAAAGCAGGGAAACGATTGCAAAGGCAATGAATGCCGATCCGAATGAGATAATCTTCACTTCCTCTGCGACGGAAAGCAATAATACCGCCCTGAAGGGCGTGGCTTTTGCGAATAAGCACAGGGGGAAACACATAATCATTTCTTCCATCGAGCACGATTGTATCTTGAATAGTGCAGGGTGGCTCAAGAAGCAGGGATTCGAGATAGAGGAGCTGCCGGTAGACGAACATGGAATGGTTGATCCTAAGGAGGTTGAGAAGAGGATAAGAAAGGATACTATTCTTGTTTCAGTGATGCATGCCAATAATGAAATGGGAACGATTGAGCCCATAGCTGAAATCGGAGAAATCTGCGGGAGCAAGGGGGTATATTTTCACACCGATGCCGCCCAGAGTTTCGGAAAAATTCCGGTTGATGTCAAAAAAATGAATGTCGATCTATTGACAGCATCCTCACAAAAGATGTATGGGCCCAAGGGAGTCGCCTGTCTGTATTTGAGAAAAGGAATAAAGATCGAGCCGTTATTGCACGGAGGAGGCCAGGAATACGGATTAAGGTCTTCGACGATTAATGTTCCGGGGATAGTCGGATTCGCTAAGGCTGTCGAGCTATGCATGAAGAATATGAAAACCGAAGGATTGAGGATTTCGAAGATGAGAGACAGATTGATCGAGGAAATATTGAAGATAGAAGGTACTAGGCTTAACGGCCACCCCAGGAAAAGATTGCCGAACAATGCTAACTTTTCTTTTTCCGGCATTGAAGGGGAGTCGATCCTGTTCGAACTAGACTGCCAAGGGATAGCGATTTCCACCGGTTCGGCTTGCTCTTCGCCCAAACTTGAACCTTCGCACGTGTTATTAGCCATGGGACTGAAACACGAAGAAGCCCACGGCTCAATGAGGGTAAGCCTGGGAAGGTGGACCACTGAAGCAGAGATAGATTCTCTCATTAAAATATTACCTGGAGTAATTAACAAATTAAGGAAGATTTCTCCTTATAAGAAATAAAAACATGACAAACGGAATTTATACAAAAGAAGTGATAAAGCACTTCAGGAATCCGCACAATTACGGGAAAATAAAAGGCTATGATGGCTTGGGAAAAGTCGGAAATGTAGTATGTGGAGATGAAATGTGGCTTTACATCAAAGTCGGAGAGAATAAGAAAGGAGAAGAAACAATCAAGGACGTTAAGTTCGAAACCTTCGGTTGTGTTGCCGCGATTGCCACAAGCAGCGTAGTTACCGATCTGGTCAAGGGCAAGACGATAAAAGAAGCACTCAAAGCGACAAAAGAGGACATCGTAAAAGTATTGGGAGATTTGCCTCCGATCAAGTTGCACTGCTCGGTTCTGGCCATAGACGCATTATCGGAAGCGGTATACG
This sequence comes from uncultured bacterium, assembly GCA_963807465.1. Lineage (GTDB taxonomy): Bacteria > Patescibacteriota > Minisyncoccia > Minisyncoccales > Minisyncoccaceae > CAWECB01. Next base: position 130,271 of record CAWECB010000002.1, on the reverse strand, counting down.
ACTATCTGTCCAAAAACAAGAAGAAAATATCCGAAGACTTGGGAAAAAAGCACGAACTGATCCAGAAGAGGAACAAGGAATCTGTTAAGCACTAATATATGCAGACACAAACATATTATGTAAAGGGCATGCATTGTCCATCTTGCGAACTGCTTATCGAAAAGAGGCTATTGGAAATAGACGGAGTCGAGTTCGTCGAAGTGTCGATGACCAAAGGAAGCATTACTTTCAGATACGACAAAACGAAACCCGGCATAGGATATTTAAACGATATTTTCAAGGAAAGCGGATATATTTTTTCCGAAGATCCGTTCAAGAAGAATGTCAGCTTGGCGGAAATACTCCCTTCGATTGTTGTCGCCCTGGGGACCATCCTCATATTCTTAACTTTAGACAAACTAGGTCTTTCTTCGCTGGTGAATATAAGCTCGGAAAGTTCGCTTCCGGCATTTTTAATTTTAGGACTTATCGCCGGAGTATCGAGTTGCGCCGCACTCATAGGAGGACTCATACTTTCTTTGAGCAAGCAGTGGTCGGAATTGGATTCCCCGGGTTTTTTGGGGAAAACAGAACCCCATGTTCTGTTTAATCTGGGAAGGCTGGTTTCTTACAGTATTTTTGGTTATATCCTCGGATATATAGGAAACAGTTTGCAGTTTTCTCCCTTGATCAGTTCTGCCCTGTTAGTGATAGTGTCTATTATCATGGTTCTTCTGGCATTGCAGATGATTGGAGTAAGATTCTTCAATCTCGCCCTACCGAAGAGCTTTACGAGGAAGATAAGCAACTCGTCGCCGACAGGGAAGAGATTCTTTCCTCTGGGAATAGGATTCTTGACGGTATTTTTGCCCTGCGGATTCACCCTTCTCGTCGAAGGGATAGCGGTTTTATCGGGAAGTCCTCTCAAAGGATTGTTCATAATGCTTTTTTTCGCCTTGGGTACGGCTATCCCGTTATTTTTCATCGGAATATCCAGTACAAAGCTTTTGAATTCTAACTGGTCTGATAAGTTCTTACAGGCCGCAGGGATTCTCATACTTTTCTTCGTCGTTTATAACCTTAACGTCCAGTTTAACTTCATACACGTTAAACCACTTTTTAATTCCAGCGCTTCTCAGCAGACCGGCGATGTCGTTAATACCGGAAAGGATGTCCAGGAGATAAAGACCGTTTATAATACTGGTAAAGACATATTCCCCAATACTTTCGAAGTCAAAAAGGGAATTCCGGTCAGGTTTACGGTCGAAGTCAATGATGATGCCTATGGGTGCATGAGCACAATAATGATTCAGGGATTGTATACTACTCCCCAGGTATTGAGGAAAGGACAGGGCATAGTCATGGAATTCACCCCGGAGAAGGTGGGCGATTACCAGATTACCTGCGCCATGGGGGTTCCGAGAGGAACATTAAAAGTAACCGAATGATATGGCGGTAAAAAATTTCCACATAAAAGGGATGCACTGTGCAAGCTGCGCCATCGTCATAAACAAGAAGCTTACTGGACTTGATGGAGTTAAGAGCGCAAACGTCAATTTTGCCACCGAGAAGGTCCAAGTGGATTTCGACCCCGATAAGGTTTCCCTTGAGAAGATGAACGGTGAAATCGGAAAGCTGGGCTACAGCATCCATTCCACCGAAGAGATGGATACGGGAAGCATGCCGGGCATGGGGATGTCGAAAAAGGAAAAACAGGAAGAGTTGCTCAAAGAAAAACACAAGGCTCAATTTATTTTCCCTCTAGCCCTTATCGTCTTTATTATTATGATGTGGGATATTGCCTCTAAGACATTTTCATTTATTCCCAATCTGCCGATCCCGATGGATATTTTAAACGGCGTCCTAATGGTCCTCGCCACGATTACGATGTTTTGGATCGGCAAACCGTTCATTAACGGAGTTGCCCGGTTTATTAGATATCAAGTGGCAGACATGGATACTCTCGTTGGCATCGGCACTTTGACCGCCTACCTGTATAGTGCGGCGATCATGCTTTTTCCGGGGATTGAGAAACTTATCCAACTTCCTGATTATAAATATTTTGACGTGGTGATCGTGGTAATCGGTTTTATCACCCTCGGGAAATACCTCGAAGCGCGATCCAAGCAGAGGACTGGCGAAGCCATAGAAAAATTGCTCGGCCTGCAGGCGAAGACAGCTCTTGTTCTGAGGGATGGAGAAAAAATCGAAATACAGTTGAGCGAAGTGGTGATAGGAGACATTATTATCGTTAAACCCGGAGCAAAAATACCGGTTGACGGAAAAATCATCGAAGGGACGACGTCGATAGACGAATCGATGATTACCGGCGAGTCGATTCCGGTTGATAAGAATGTCGGCGATCCGGTCATCGGTGCAACGATGAACAAGCAGGGCAGCTTCAAGTTCCAGGCCACGAAAATCGGATCAGATACTCTGCTTGCCCAGATCATTCGCATGGTTGAGGACGCCCAAGGATCAAGAGCGCCGATCCAAGAATTGGCAGATAAGATTTCGGGAGTATTCGTGCCGGCGGTGCTCGGCATCGCATTCGTATCTTTATTCCTTTGGCTCCTGATAGGCATTCCTGCCTTGGGCCAATCTATTGCCATCTCGTACGGAATATTATCCTTTGTCGGAGTATTGGTTATCGCCTGTCCATGCGCCCTCGGCCTTGCGACTCCTACGGCCATCATTGTCGGCGTCGGCAAAGGGGCCGAACACGGCATACTTATAAAAGATGCGGAAAGCCTTGAGATTCTAAGCAAAGTCAATACGGTTGTTTTGGATAAGACAGGAACGATTACAAAAGGAAACCCGGAAGTGACGGATATGATTGTTTACAATTCTAATTTTAATGAAAACGAAATTGTAAGGCTTGCGGGAAGCGTGGAAAAAATGTCAGAGCATCCTCTTGCCCAAGCAATCGCCGATTACGCAAACTCGAAGAACGTTTCCTTCTTGCCGGTTAAAGATTTTACAGCTCTTGAAGGGGTCGGAGTGAAAGCTGTTTCCGACGGCAAAGATATTTACATCCATAAGCCCGATAAGAACGATACTGATCCGAGATTGAGAAATCTTCTCGATCAGGGTAAGACGGCCGTCGTAATCGAAATCAATCAAGCGATGGCCGGATACATTGCTTTGAGCGATTCGGTTAAGGATGAAGCCAAAGAAGCGATCGATAAGCTTCACAATAAAGGCATCAAGGTAATCATGCTTACCGGCGATAATCATCTGGTGGCGCAATACATCGCCAAGCAGGTGAATATCGACAATGTGATTTCCGAAGTTCTGCCCAACGAGAAGTCGGGAAAGATAAAAGAATTGCAATCCCAAGGGGGCATTATCGCCATGGCCGGAGACGGCATCAATGACGCTCCGGCACTCGTCCAAGCAAATGTCGGCATTGCCATGGCTACGGGAACGGATATAGCGATAGAATCGGCGGGGATAGCTTTGCTAAACGGGGATATCTATAAGATTTCTCAGGCGATTGAGCTGTCGAAAGAAACGATGAAAACGATCAAGCAGAACCTCTTCTGGGCTTTCATATACAACGTTATCGGTATTCCCATCGCGGCCGGACTTTTGTACCCGATCTGGGGAATAGTGCTCAATCCGGCCTTTGCCGGACTGGCGATGGCGTTTTCCAGTATTTCGGTCGTAAGCAATTCCCTTCGCCTTAAAGCAAAAAAGATATGATGAATTAGTCGGGCTGCTGGGAATTGAACCCAGGTCTTACGCACCCCATGCGCAAATAATGCCGCTATACGACAGCCCGTTTCTTATGAAGCCATATTAGCAAAAAGAAAAATAATTGCAATGTTAGATAATTAAGTATATAATTAATTTATGAAAATAGGAAACGGAAAATTAAAACTTCTTTTTTTATCTCTAGTGGGATTGATTTTTTTTGCATCTCCGGCTAATGCGTTTTGTCCCGTCTGTACGGTTGCCGTTGGCGTTGGCGTTGGGTTATCGCGTTACTTTGGAGTCGACGATACCATTTCTGGAGTCTGGATAGGGGGATTAATAGTTGCCCTTATAATGTGGGCTATCGACTGGCTAAACAAAAGGGAAATCAATTTTAAATTCAGGGGGGCCATTATTACAATCGTCTGTTACGCAATGATTATACTGCCCCTTTATTTTACTGGAATCATCGGACATCCTTTGAATAAATTCTTGAATATGGATAAATTGTTGGTAGGGATAATCGGCGGTACATTGGCCTTCCTTGCTGGAGTCTGGATAGACAGCTCGATTTCTAAAGATAACGAAGGGAAGCCTTATTTTCCTTTTCAGAAAGTCAGCATGACTTTACTTATGCTCGTATTCATGAGTTTTGTTTTTTATTTGATAGTCTATTAATTCAATTAAAAAGAGATGCTTTAACGGCGTCTCTTTTAGTTTCAGTGGTTACTTTTTCTTTCCCAAGCTTTTGATGCATTTGGCGCAGGCGAGGATCCTTTTTCCTGCGTAAAGCTTGAATTTTTTGTTCGTAGTTTCAACAGGAACAATGACCCACTGAAGGTTGGGATATTTTCTAGTCTTGGGAGAGGGATTGTATCTTGATATCAGCTTCTTATATTTTCCCCCCATGAATGAAGATTTATCGCAGATTGTGCATTGTTTTTCCATATAGAAACATATTAGCAAAAAAATAAATAATTGCAACCCCCTAATATTATATGGTATTATATATTTATGGATGCATTAATCACGATAATCACTTTAATAATCCTTTTATTCTCGATAATAATCCATGAGATTTCCCATGGAACCATTGCGTATTACATGGGAGATCCTACGGCCAAGATGGCAGGAAGGTTGACATTAAACCCCTTGAAGCATTTGGACCCTATAGGTTCGGTATTGTTACCCTTGTTTTTATTAATCCTCGGATTGCCGGTTATCGGCTGGGCCAAGCCGGTTCCGATCAATCCCGCATATTTCCGCGATAAGCGATGGGGCGAGTTGAAAGTTTCTCTTGCTGGTCCCTTATCCAATGTTGTTTTGGCTTTGATTTTTGGATTAATGGCCAAATTCATTCCTTTGTCTTCGGGTTTTATGACCATAGCCGCCATAATCGTTTTCTACAATTTCGCCTTGGCGATTTTCAATCTAATTCCCATTCCGCCCCTGGACGGGTCGCACATACTGTTTTCGGTATTGCCGGATACATTCGATAGTTTTAAATCATTCCTTGTCCAATACGGATTCATTATCCTCATATTCATAATCTTCATAATTCCAAATGGGCTCAACTGGGTGTTTGTCCTGTCAGACAAGATATCATCTTTATTTTTCGGACAAGGTATTATTATATAATTAAAATAATATAAAAATATATGAGGCTACAAAACAAAGTTGCCATAGTCACAGGATCTTCTTCGGGCATCGGCAAGACCATTGCCGAAAAGTTCATTGCTGAGGGAGCATCGGTTGTTTTTTCTGATGTTAACATTTCCGATGTGTCAAAATACGGAGATAAAGCGATTTTTATCAAATGCAATACTTCCAAGTCTTCCGAAGTTGAAAACCTAGTCAAAGCTTGTATAGATAAATTCGAAAAAGTGGATGTCATGGTTAACAATGCTGGAATAGGAACGACAGGAGACGTGATGACGACATTGGACGATGATTGGAATAAAATAATAGGTATTAATCTTTCGGGAGTATTTTACGGAATGAGAGCTGCTTCAACGCACATGAAAGAAAAAGGAATCAAGGGTTCGATTATCAACATGACTTCCATCTTGGGTTCGGTCGGATTCCGAGGGGCTATCGGGTACTGCGCTTGCAAGGGCGGGGTGAGCCAGTTGACGAGAGCCGGATCTTTGGATCTTGCTCCTTACGGGATAAGGGTTAATGCCATTGCCCCGGGATTTATAAAGACAAATATGACCAAAGGAGTCCAGGAAGACGAGAACTTATTAAAGCTGGTTGACTCGATGACACCCTTGGGATACATGGGAGAACCCGAGGATATTGCCAATGCGGCAGTATATCTTGCCTCCGATGACTCGGGATATGTTACTGGTTCAATTATGTTTGTGGATGGAGGCTGGACGGCCCAGTAATTATTTGACATTTCGCTTTTTATCTGATAATTTAATCACAAGCGAATTTTCGCTTGTGATTTATTATTGTTACAAATATGCCAACGATCAGACAATTGATTAAGAAGAACAGAAAGCCGTTGAAGGCCAAGAGCAACACTCCCGGCCTTGCTTTCGGATTTAATCCCATAAAGAACAGGCCCAAGAACTACGAAGCTCCTTTCAAGAAAGGCGTCTGCTTGAAAGTTTTTACGACAACTCCCAAGAAGCCGAACTCGGCATTAAGAAAAGTATGCAGAGTCAAATTAAGCAACGGAATGGAAGTAACGGCCTACATCCCCGGAGAAGGACATAATTTGCAGGAGCATTCAATAGTCATGATTAGGGGCGGAAGGGTGAAGGACTTGCCTGGAGTGAGATATCACGTGGTAAGAGGCATATTTGACTGCGCCGGAGTGGAAGGAAGAAAGAAGCAGAGAAGCGCTTATGGAGTTAAAAGACCGATTAAAAAATAAATATGGCAGGACTAAAGTTCAAAAAGAAAGTAATAATGCCCGATTCCAAGTATAACGATATCTTGGTGTCGAAGTTCATAAACCAGGTAATGCTAAACGGGAAGAAGACTATAGCCGAGAAGATCGTCTACGGCGCTTTTGATATCGTAAAAGAACAGACTAAGAAGGATCCGGTTGACAGCTTTAAGTTGGCCATTCAGAATGTTTCCCCGGTATTAGAGGTTAAGCCGAAAGAGAGTGGGAGGGGCCACCTATCAAGTTCCTATGGAAGTTAAAGGAAACAGGAGGCTGAGTCTAGCAATGAAATGGATTATCAATGCGGCAAAAGACAAGAAAGGAAAAGCTATGAAATTCAAATTGGCAGAGGAATTGATCGAAGCATCGGAAAACAAAGGAAATCAGTGAGGAAAAAAGAAAACGTCCATAAGATGGCAGAAGCCAACAGAGCATTCGCACACTTCGCATGGTAACCAAACCAAACCTATTTTAAGCCAAATAGGTTTTGTGTTCTAAAGCAATAAAAAATATATGAGCCGCCAATATCCAATAGAAAAATACAGAAATATCGGAATCATCGCCCACATTGACGCCGGAAAGACCACCACCAGTGAGAGAGTTTTGTTTTATACGGGAATTTCCCACAAGATAGGAGAAGTGCATGAAGGCGCGGCCATTATGGACTGGATGGAACAGGAAAGAGAAAGAGGAATTACTATTACTTCCGCCGCAACAACTTGCTTTTGGTGTCCGGGCGACTATCATAAAAAAGACAAATCAATGAATACAGGATAAACTTCATCGATACTCCCGGACATATTGACTTTACTGCCGAGGTACAGAGAAGCTTGAGGGTTCTAGACGGTGCTGTGGTTGTATTTGATGGAGTGGCGGGAGTTGAAGCCCAGTCGGAGACTGTTTGGAGGCAGGCTGATAAATACCATGTTCCGCGCGTCTGCTTTATAAACAAACTGGACAGGATGGGAGCTTCCTTCGAGAAGAGCTTGCAATCGATCTGGGACAAATTGACGACCAATGCCGTCGCAGTACAGTATCCTGTCGGACAGGAAGCTGATTTTTCGACGATAATCGACCTTATAGAGATGAAGCTAGTCAAGTTCGAGGGGGACATGGGAAAGGATGTTATTAAAGAAGAGATTCCCGAAAACTTAAAAGCGGAAGCCGAGAAATGGAGAGGAAAAATGCTTGAAAAAATAGTCGCCGAGGATGAGGCTTTGATGGATAGGTATTTGAACGGAGAAGAAATTTCAATAGAAGATATTAGGAAGACCTTAAGGAAAGCGACCATCGAATACAAATTGATTCCCGTCTTGGTCGGTTCGTCTTTGAAGAACAAGGGGATTCAGTTAGTTCTTGATGCGGTCGTTTACTATTTGCCGAGCCCGGCCGATGTTCCGGCGGTTGTAGGAATCGACCCGAACAATGAAGAAATCAAGATAGAGAAACATGCTAACGATGATGAGCCTTTTTGCGCTTTGGCATTCAAGGTTGCCACGGATCCTTTCGTTGGAACTTTGACTTATGCTAGAGCTTATTCGGGACAATTCAAAAAAGGAGGATATTTGATTAATACTATTACCGGAGAAAGGGAAAGGATTGGCAGGATATTAAGAATGCACGCCAATGAGAGAGAAGAAGTCGAAGAAGTTTATGCCGGAGATATCGTCGCTTTCGTCGGACTGAAGAATACTTCGACCGGACATACGCTATGCGATGAGAAGCAACTGGTGGTCTTGGAGAAGATTGTTTTCCCTGAACCTGTCATATCTATAGAAGTCGAACCCAAAGCAAAAGCTGACCAGGAGAAAATGGGAGCTTCGTTAAAGAAGCTTCAAGATGAGGATCCGACTTTTAGGATGGAAACTAATCCCGATACCGGAGAAACGATTCTTTCTGGAATGGGAGAGCTTCACTTGGACATCATTGTCGATCGCTTGAAGAGGGAATTCGGAGTCGAGACCAATGTCGGCAGACCGCAGGTCTCTTACAAGGAAACAATAGACAGGGAGACGGAAGCTGAAATGAAATACGTTAAGCAGACTGGAGGAAGAGGACAGTACGGACATGTTAAGATAAGGCTGGAGCCTAAAAACAGAGGAGAAGGATTTGAATTCGTTAACGAGATTAAGGGTGGAACGATTCCCAGGGAATATATTCCGGCCGTAGAAAAAGGAATCAAGGAAGCGATGACGAAAGGAGTTGTGGCCGGCTATCCCGATGGTTGATATGAAAGTGGCCTTGTACGATGGTTCGTTCCATGAAGTCGATTCGTCCGAAATTGCGTTTAAAATCGCGGCTTCAATGGCTTTGCAGGACGGAGCAAGAAAAGCGGGTGCGCATCTATTGGAGCCCATTATGAAGATAGAAGTCGTAGTCCCGCCGGACTTCTTGGGAGATGTCATTGGAGATTTATCTTCAAGGAGGGGACAGATCGAAGAGACTACTGACAGGCCGGGAATCAAAGTCGTGTATGCCAAAGTTCCTTTGTCGGAAATGTTCAGCTATGCGACATCTTTGAGGTCGTTAACTCAGGGAAGAGGAACGTCGTCAATGGAATTCGACCATTATGAGAAGGTTCCGGGGAGTATTGCCCAGGAAATAATTGAGGGAAAAAGAAAATAATATGGACTTGAACGAGATAAGAAAAATAATACGGGAGGAAAAGGCGAAAATAATGGTCGTGGTCGAAGGCGAGCCGTCAATCATTGGTAATGAGCTATGAAGATTACAAAAATCTCAAGGGCGAGAGGTTAAGCAGGAAGCTTCTCCTCCTGTCACCAAGGTTCCTCGGGAGCTGGAATCGGAAACCCTGAAGATTGATGATCTGCCCTTCTATGCCATTGACTTTTTCCAGTTTTTCGTTAAAATAGATTTGTTAATTATAAATAATAATCCGTACTTTGTTTTTGCGAGTCGGTAAAGGCGAAGGACGGCATAATAAGTAAGAAATAACAATATAAATACGGCATCCTAAACCTCTTTAAGTTTAAGACGGTCCGCAATTTGTATAATAAAAATATGGCAACAGAAGTATTTGAGAGAACAAAACCGCACTTGAACGTCGGAACCATCGGTCACGTCGACCACGGCAAAACTACCTTGAGCGCGGCAATATTGCACTGTTTAGCCCTAAGGGGGGGACTAAAGTGTCGGAGAAGTCAGTCGACCAGATCGACTCGGCTCCGGAAGAAAAAGCAAGAGGCGTTACCATTAATATCGCTCACTTGGAGTATGAAACAGCAAAGAGGCACTATGCCCACATTGATTGTCCTGGCCATGCCGACTACATTAAGAACATGATTACCGGTGCCGCCCAGATGGACGGAGCCATTTTGGTGGTTGCCGCCACCGACGGTCCCATGCCTCAGACCAGAGAACACATCCTTTTGGCTCACCAGGTAGGTTTGCCTTCTGTGGTCGTATTCTTGAATAAATGCGACATGGTTGAAGACTCGGAAATGATTGACTTGGTTGAAAGCGAAGTTAGAGAACTTTTGAAGAAATACAACTTCCCCGGAGACGAGGTTCCTGTAATCAGGGGTTCAGCCTTGAAGGCCTTGGAAGGAAAGTCCGTTGACGATCCTTGGGTAAAGGCAATCTTAGACTTGATGGACAAGCTGGACGAATACATTCCCGAGCCGATAAGAGATACAGCAAAGCCGTTCTTGATGGCCATTGAAGATGTTTTCTCTATTGAAGGAAGAGGAACGGTTGCCACAGGAAGAATTGAAAGGGGCATCGTTAACGCCAACGAAGAAGTTGAGATCGTCGGCATCAGGCCGACGGCAAAATCAACGGCCGTTTCTGTTGAAATGTTCAATAAGTCCTTGACTTCAGGACAGGCTGGAGACAACGTCGGCATACTTTTGAGAGGTCTTAAGAAAGAAGACATCGAAAGAGGTCAGGTATTGGCTAAGCCGGGAACGATCACTCCTCATACCGATTTCACAGCGGAGATTTACGTCTTGACTAAGGAAGAAGGCGGAAGGCACACTCCTTTCTTCTCGGGTTACAAGCCCCAGTTTTTCATCAGGACAGCTGACGTTACTGGCGATGTGATTTTGGCAGAGGGAACGGAGATGGTCATGCCCGGAGACACTGTCAACGTGACAGTCAAACTGATCGTGCCGGTCGCTTTGGAAGAGAAGCAGGGCTTTGCCATCAGAGAGGGAGGAAAGACCGTCGGAGCTGGAGTCATTACCAAGATTATAAAGTAATTATTTAAGATGTCAGCAGCCCTTAAAAAAACCGAAAAGGAAAAGTCCCCGAAGCTGAGGATAAAGCTCAGAGCCTACGACCATAAGGTCATAGATAAGAGCGCGCAGCAGATAATCGAAATGGCTTTGAGGAACGGAGTAAAGATTTCGGGCCCGATTCCTTTGCCGATTGAGATTAACAAGTTTACCGTCAATAGGTCAACTTTCGTCCACAAGTCGGCAAGAGAACAGTTTGAAATGAGGATACACAAGAGGGTGATAGACATCTTGAATCCGACCCAGAAGGTGGTTGAAGCGTTGAAGTCGCTTAACCTACCCGCCGGAGTCGATACCGAGATAAAAAGCATTCTGTAAATTTGATTATTAATTAAGAAAAAACTTTGGTTTTAAAAAGATTAAAGTTAATATATTTCCGATACTAGTCTTAACCGGGCTGGTTGCCCGGTTTTTAATTGTAAAGACATGAAATGCATATTAGCAAAGAAAATTGAAATGACGCAGTTATTTAAAGAGGATGGAACAGTGGTTCCCGTCACTCTGGTTTCTGCTGGAGAATGCAATGTCTTACAGGTTAAAACTAAGGAAAAAGACGGATACGAGGCTATTAAGATCGGATTTGAGAAATTGCCCGAGAGGAAAATCAAGAAATCAGGGACTCCGTTCAGGCATTTGAGAGAATTTAGGGGCGTCGACATTAGTAGCTTCAAGGTTGGCGACAAGATATTGGCTTCAGTATTCCAACCGGGAGACATGATAAAGGTTTCCGGAACATCCAAAGGAAAGGGATTCCAGGGAGGGGTAAAGAGATACGGATTTTCCGGAAAACTTTCTTCGACTCACGGCAACAAGCACGAGCACAGGACCATAGGTTCTGTCGGTTGTGCTACTCCGGCAAGAGTCCTCAAGGGTAAAAGGATGCCGGGAAGGATGGGAAGCGACAGAGTTTCGGTTAAGAACCTTGAAATTGTCAAGGTTGACGCGAAGAATAATATGATAGCCATAAAAGGCGCGGTTCCAGGAAGGAGAGGAACTGTTTTGGAGATAAGGGCACAATAATATGGCAAAAGTAACGGTTACAACTAAAGAGGTAAAAAGTTTAAAAACGGATTTGCCAAAAGAAATATTCGAAGTTCCCATGAACTCAAATTTGGTGCATCAGGTTGTAACTTCGCAGACGTCGAACAGGAGGCAGGTGATTGCTCACGCCAAAAACAGGGCCGAGGTTTCTGGAGGAGGCATAAAGCCTTGGAAGCAGAAAGGAACGGGAAGAGCGAGGCATGGCTCCATCAGATCGCCATTATGGGTTGGCGGAGGAGTTACGCATGGGCCGCTAAAGAATAGGAATTTCAAGAAGAAACTGCCGAAGAACATCAAGAGGAAGGCATTATTTATGGTTTTAAGCGAGAAGCAGAAACAAGGACTTTTCATTGTTGTTCCTAATTTTGACATCAAGGAAGCGAAGACGAGAGAGGCAAGAGAATTTTTGAAGGGCGTGGGGATAATAGGAAAGCTGCCTCGTCGTTTTACCCACATTAGATAAGAACATCATTTTAGGGATGAGGAATATCCCTAAGATAAAGACCATACAGGCGAAAGACTTGAACTGTCTGGATATTCTCACTTGTAAATACCTGGTAACCACGAAAGAGGGGGTCGAAGAAATCAAGAAGACTTTTTTAGGAGAATAACATGGCCATAAACATATTCAAAAAAGAAAAGGCGGAGAAGAAAGAAAAGAGAGTCGCTCCAAAGAAAGAAACTGCCAAGAAAGAGAAGACAGAGGTCTCGAGGATTTGGAATATATTAAAATCACCGAGTATTACCGAGAAAGCTACGAACATGGCGTCTCAGGGTAATTTTTATGTATTCGAGGTCAATGATGATAGTAATAAGATTCAAATTAAGAAAGCAGTCGAAGACAAATACAAAGTCGACGTCATACAGGTGAGGACGGTTAATATCCACAGGAAGAAAATAAAAAGGGGAAAAACCGAAGGATGGAAGAAGGGGTATAAGAAGGCAATTGTAAAGGTCAAGGAGGGCCAGAAGATAGAAATTATATCGCAATAACATGCAGAGAAAGACATTAAAATTGAAAAATCTCAGTGTTTTGAGTAAGAAGAAGCCGGAGAAATCCCTCCTCGTAAGAGTTAAGAGGACTGGAGGAAGGGGAAGCAACGGTAGGATGACTTCGAGGCACATCGGCGGGGGGGCGAGAAAGCTATACAGGCTGGTTGAATTCGGGCAGTCTAAACTTGACGTTCCGGCCAATGTTATCGCTTTGGAATACGATCCGGGAAGGACAGCATTTTTGGCTTTGGTCGAATACGAAGACAAAGGAAAAGAAATATATCATCGCTCCCGAAGGATTGAAAGTCGGGGATAAAGTCGTTTCGGCCGAGAAGGCGGAGGCCAAGACCGGAAACAGGATGAAGTTGAAAAATATCCCGGAAGGAACTATAGTATATAATATCGAACTTGAGCCGGGAAGGGGCGGGATAATGGTAAGGTCCGCCGGAGCCGGAGCAGTCATCAAAAACCACGAAGGAGGGTACAGCAACCTGAAGATGCCTTCTTCGGAGATAAGAAAGGTTCTTCGGAAGCGTTTGCTTCGCAACAGTAGGAAGCGTTTCCAATTCTGAGTACAGGTTCATCAACTGGTCAAAAGCTGGAAAGACGAGGAAGAAAGGAATCAGGCCGCACGTAAGAGGTTCTGCCATGAATCCCTGCGACCATCCGCATGGAGGGGGCGAATGCAGGAGTCCTATTGGCTTGAAGTATCCGAAGACTCCCTGGGGGAAACACGCACTCGGAGTCAAAACGAGAAAGAAGAACAAATGGACGAGCAAGTTAATTATTCAAAGAAGAGTTAAGAAAAAGAGAAAATAATATGTCAAGAAGTCTAAAAAAAGGACCATACGTGAACGAGAAGCTGATGAAAAAAATAGAAGGAAAGAAGGCGAGCGAAACGTCGGTAATTAAGACCTGGGCGCAGAGCTTCGACCATTACTCCCGAAATGATGGGGTTCGCTTTCGCCGTTCACAATGGAAAAGACTTCATTCAGGTTAGGATTAATGAAGAGATGATCGGACATAAATTGGGAGAATTTTCTCCGACGACCAAATTTGCGAGGCATGGAGGAAAGATGCAGAAAGAATTAGAAAAGGGGAAAGAACAGGCAGGTGCACCCGTGCCTGCGCCTAAAGCAGCGGTAAAGAAAATAACATGGAATTCCAGGCTACATTAAGACATTTACATATATCGCCGAGGAAGGTGAGGTTGGTCGCCGATTTGGTGAGGGGAAAGCAGGCCATTGAAGCTCAGACCGTTTTAGGGTTTGCTCTTAAAAAGGGAGCGGATCCGATACTGAAATTATTGAATTCGGCCATAGCCAACGCAAGATCAACTTCTGGAATTGAAGTAGCGGATCTGTATGTTAAGAAGATTACGGTTGATGAAGGGCCGATCGGCAGGAGAGTTTTTCCGAGAGCAAGAGGAAGAGGGGACATTTTAAGGAAGAGGACATCGCACGTTAATCTGACTTTGGAATCGAAGAAAAAGGAAAAGTCAAGGAGAAAAAAGCTGCGAAGAAAAAGGCTGAATTAAGAAAGAAGTTAAAAAAGTAAAGAAGAAATAAAATGAGTCACAAAGTCCACCCAAAAATTTTCAGAGTGAAAGGAATCGGAGGACTGGTTGTCCCACGGTTTCTACGGAGAAAAACCCTTGAAGAACTTAAAGGAGGACTTTGTCATGAGAAGCTTTTTAATGGAGAAGTTGAAAGAATCCAGCGTTGAAAAGGTTGAGATGGAAAGATTTAGCAACAAAACCAATGTCGTTATCTTTTCAGCCCGCCCCGGACTCATAATCGGACGTGGCGGAGAAGGGATAGAGAAGATAAGGCTGGAACTGTTGAAGGAGGTTTTTAGGAAGAACAAATTGACGTTAAAAGAGTTGAGCGAATTGGGAAAGAGATTGAAGCTTGAAGTAAAGGAGGTTTCTAATCCCTGGACATCATCCGAATTGGTCGGGCAATGGGTTGCCCAGAAAATAGAAAAAAGAACCCCGTTTAGGAAAACCCTAAAGCAGGCCATTGAGAAAGTGATGGTGAATAAGAACGTCAAGGGAGTGAAAATGCAGGTTGCTGGGAGATTGGACGGAGCCCAGATAGCTAGGACTGAATGGCTAGAGAAAGGAAGGCTGCCCAGACAGACGATAAGGGCGGACATTGATTACGCTTTGGTCGAAGCGAGGTGCACTTACGGAACGATAGGTATAAAGGTTTGGATTTACAAGGGAGACAAGTTTGACGTATAAAAATATGTTGGCGCCAAAAAGATTAAAACATAGAAAGCAGCAAAAGGGCAGGAGGATTAACAGGACTTTTGAAAGCAAGGGAACGAAAATCAGTTTCGGTAGCTTTGCCTTGAAAGCGACTACGGCTAAGTGGGTTACCAGCAATCAGCTCGAGGCTTGCAGGAGGGCGATTATTAGGTACTTAAAAAAAGGAGGCAAATTATGGATCAGAATATTTCCCGATAAGGTCATTACTAAGAAAGGGCAGGAGGTTCCCATGGGAGGAGGTAAGGGCTCGCTTGACCACTATGTTTTTCCGGTAAAGCCGGGGAGAATATTGTTCGAGCTTGAAGGAATTACGGAAGCGGATGCAAGGGAGGCATTGAGAAAGGCGGGAGACAAATTGCCGTTGAAGACGAAATTCATTAAAAAGCAGTAATATGAAAAACAAGGATTTAGTTTCAAAAACTAAAGATGAGCTGATGAGGATGATTGACGAAAAAAGGAAGAGGATAGAAGAAGTACGCTTCAAGGCCACTTCGGGCGGAATAAAGAACACGAAAGAACTGAGGGAGGACAAAAAGGATATCGCCAGAATTTTGACCATATTAAATAAAAAATAAGCATGCCAAAAAGAGAATTAAAAGGATTAATAGTTTCGGACAAGATGCAGAAGACTGTAGTTGTTGAGGTTGAAAGAATAAAAGAACATCCGAAATACAAGAGAAGGTACAAGGTCCACAAGAAATACAAGGCCCACGTAGAGAATGGAGAATACAAGATGGGGGACAAGGTCGTGATCAGGGAAACCAGGCCAATGTCAAAGGACAAGAAGTGGGAAGTAGTATCAAAAATTTAATCAAAAGAAAATGATACAGACACAGACATTATTAAAGGTTGCCGACAATAGCGGAGCTAAGACCGCCAAGTGCATCCGCGTACTAGGAGGAACAAGGAGGAGGTACGCTACCTTGGGTGATATTATAGTTGTCGCAGTAAAGACCGCCGAACCAAGGAAAATAGTAAAGAAGCACCAAGTGGTAAGAGCGGTCATAATCAGGGAGGCTGCTGCGGTAAGAAGGAAGAACGGTACTTATATCAGGTTTGATGATAATGCTGTTGTGATACTTGAAGGAACTACGAAAGAACCTAAGGGGACGAGGATTTTGGGACCGGTGGCAAGGGAAGTTAGGGAAAAAGGATTCGAGAAGATTTCGACAATGACAAAAGATTTAGTTTAAAAATATGAAGATAAAGAAAAACGATCAAGTTTTAATAATCGCCGGAGACGACAAAGGCAAGAAAGGAAAGGTTTTGAAGGCTTTACCCGAAGCAGGCAAAGTTGTCGTTGAGGGAGCCAATATGGTAAAGAAGCACGTCAAGCCGAAGAAATCCGGGCAGAAAGGCCAGACGGTCAATGCGCCGAGGGCGGTAGAGGTTTCGAACGTCAAATTGGTGTGCCCCAAGTGCGGAAAGGCTTCGAGGGTCGGATACGAGTCGGCAGGAAAAGAAAAATACCGCGTTTGCAAGAAATGCGGAGCGAAGATTTAATTTTAAAATATGGCAATCACAAGCATAAAAGAAAAATACAAGAAAAAAGCGGTGCCGGCGATGCTGGATAAATTCGGATACAAGAACGTAATGGCCATTCCCAAGATCGAGAAGGTCGTGATAAATACCGGTTTCGGAAGGGTAATTGCTCCCAAGACAAAGGATGAGCAAAAGAAGTTTACAGATTACATTATTCAAAACATTTCCCAGGTTTGTGGTCAGAGGCCGGTTCTGACTTCGGCCAGGACATCGATATCTTCTTTTAAACTGAGAGAGGGAAGCATCATCGGTGCGAAAGTTACCTTGAGAGGAAAAAAGATGTATGACTTCATTGATAAACTGGTCAACATCGTTCTGCCCCGTTCTAGGGATTTCTTGGGAATATCCTTGAAGGCGGTTGACGCCAACGGAAACTTGAACGTCGGGATAAGGGAGCACATCGCTTTTCCGGAAATATCCCCGGAGAAGTCGCCCATCATAATCGGAATGGAAGTCACGATCGTCACCAATGCGAAAAACAAGGAAAAGGGATTGGAATTGTTCAGATTGCTTGACTTTCCGATGAAGAAAAGTTAAAGTCAAAAAGTCATTTACATAAATTATGGCAATAGCATCACAAATAGCAAAATCAGCGAAGAAACCAAAATTCTCAACAAGAATAGTGAGAAGGTGTTTTAAGTGCGGAAGAAAAAGGGCTTACATGAGGAAGTTTGGATTATGCAGAATTTGTTTCAGAGAGATGGCAAATAGGGGAGAACTGCCCGGGGTAAAGAAAAGTAGCTGGTAATAATAAAAACATGGATCCAATAGCAGACATGATCGCTTCGATAAATAACGCGCTGGCCGTCGGCAAAAAGCAGATAGCCGTTTATCCGTACTCTGATTTCAAGTACAGTATTTTGGAGCTTTTGAAAAGGGAAAACCTTATCGAAGGATTGGAAAAGAAGGGAAGATTATCGGCGCGAAAAATTTTGGTTGATTTAAAGTACGATTCCGAAGGGAAACCGTCCATAGCCAAGATGAGAATAATTTCCAAGCAGGGTCAGAGGATATATTCGACTTACAACGAATTGAAGCCAGTCAAGTCCGGACACGGGATGTCAATCGTTTCAACATCAAAAGGACTAATGACCAACAAGGAGGCAAGGAAGAATAAGATTGGGGGAGAAGTAATTTGTGAATTGTGGTAAACATATGTCAAGAATAGGAAAAAAACCAGTAATAATTCTTCCCGGAGTCGAAGCCAAGGTAAACGGGAATGATATCGAAATCAAAGGGCCGAAAGGGGTACTCTCGATTAAGGTTGCTCCGGAAATGAATGTTGAACTAAAGGATAAGGAAATAATCATTACTCCCAAGGTTGAAGATTTAAAATCAAAGGCGCTGTGGGGCCTCATGAGGTCTTTGGTTAATAATATGGTTGACGGAGTGGTAAAAGGCTTCGAGAAGAAGTTGGAAATAAACGGAGTAGGATTCAAGGCTAGTGTTGAGGGCAAGAAATTAGTGTTGAATGTCGGATACAGTCACCCCATATATATAGAAGCTCCGGAGGGCATAGAATTCAAGGTTGAGAAAAATGTCATTGCCATTTCGGGGATAAACAAGGAATTAGTGGGCCAAATCGCGGCTGACGATAAGGAGGGTCAAGCCACCGGAACCATACAAGGGAAAGGGAATCAAATATATCGATGAAATAATAAAGAAGAAGCTTGGTAAAAAGGCCGCCGCTGGTGCATAATATATTTAGAGCATGATAGAGAAACAAGAAAAAAGAATATCGAGGCACAGGAGAGTGAGAGCTAAGATTGCTGGAACGGCCGATAAGCCGAGACTTTGCGTTTTTCGTTCGAATCAGCACATTTATGCACAGATTATTAACGATGCCGAAGGAAAGACGATTCTATCAATCGGAGATGTTGATCTAAAATTAAAAGACAAGAAGGCCGATGCTTCAAAGAAAGTCGGAAAAGCCGTAGCCGAGAAAGCCTTGGAAAAGAATATCAAGGAGGTCGTTTTTGACAGGGGGGGATACAAGTACCACGGAAGAGTGAAGGCTCTAGCCGAAGGAGCAAGAGAGGGCGGATTAAAATTCTAATTCACTTATTATGATTAACAAAAGAGAAAAAAATACCAGAGACCGGGGAAGAAGAGAGGGACCGAAGGATGAATTCGATTCGAAGCTTTTAGATTTGGCTAGGGTAACCAAGGTAACCGGAGGAGGAAAGACCATGAGGTTCAGGGCTGTGGTCGTTGTTGGTAATAAGACGGGAAAAGTCGGAGTCGGGGCAGCAAAAGGTCTTGATGTTTCGCAAGCCATAGATAAGGCGACTAGGGTGGCCAAAAAAAATATCATGGAAATCCCGGTATCCGAAGGAACCATACCTTACGAAGTGGATGCTAAGTTCGGCCCTTCAAGGGTCATGTTAAAGCCACAGAAGAAAGGAAAAGGTTTGGTGGCCGGAGGAACGGTGAGGATTATTTGTTCTCTTGCCGGAATACAGGACATATCTTCAAAGACATTGTCGAGAACGAGGAATAAGCTGAATAACGCCAGAGCGACGATGAAAGCTTTGGCCAAGTTGAAGAAATAACATGCAATTACACGAATTAAAACCGAAAAACGGAGGATTTAAAAGGAAGAAGAGGGTGGGTAGGGGAGGAAAGAAAGGAACCTACTGCGGAGGAGGAGGCAAGGGCCAGAAAGGAAGAGCCGGCGCCATATTTCAGCCCCTTGTCAGGACTTGGATCAAGAAGTATCCTAAATTAAGAGGGTATAATTTCAACACGAGCGGTAATATCGCTATAATCAATCTTGACGTTCTGGAAAAGAATTTCAAAGCCAACGATACCGTCACTCCGGAGATACTGTCTATGGACAGGCTGATAAGGAAAGTTGATGGGAAGCTGCCCAAGGTTAAGATTCTGGGTACGGGAGAGATAAAAAAAGCTCTAACCATCGAAAATTGCGAAGTTTCAAAATCCGCTAAGGAAAAGATAGAAAAGGCGGGCGGAAGCATAAAAGGGAGGGCGGTTAGGGTTAAGGAATCTGTCAAAACAAAGAAAACCGTAAAAGCAAAAAAGCCAAAAGCTAAGAAGTAAGAAATATGGAGAATAAGCTTATAAAGATTCTTAAGACAAAAGATTTAAGGAATAAGATATTTTTTGTCTTAGGAATTTTTGCTTTTTTCAGGCTGATGGCCAACATCCCCGTTTCGGGAATCGATATTAGTAAATTGCAGGGCTTTTTTGCGAGCAACCAGTACTTCGGACTGTTAAACCTGTTTACCGGAGGAGCTTTGGATAAACTATCTATTGTCATGCTCGGCCTTGGACCATATATCACCGCCGTGATCGTCTTCCAGCTGCTGACTTTGATATTTCCCCAGATAGAAAAACTTTACAAGGAGGAAGGGGAGCAGGGAAGGCAGAAATTTAACCAGTACTGCCGGATTGCCGCGGCGCCTTTGGCAATATTCCAGGCCTATGCGATGCTTATCTATCTAAAGTCTCAAGGAATCATTGCTTCATTGGATATGATGACGATGATAGGAGCTATAATGTCAATTACTGCCGGCTCAATGCTTATGATGTGGCTGGGAGAATTAGTTTCTGAAAAAGGAATAGGCAACGGTGTATCGCTTCTCATATTCGCCGGAATCGTCGCCCAGATTCCCAGTAATTTCCAGAAATTATTCTTTTCTTTCGATCAGAGCCAGATTATCCCATATATCGCATTCTTCATCGCATCCGTCATAATAATCGCCGGAGTGGTGCTCATTAACGAAGGAAGGAGGAATATACCGGTTAATTACGCGAAGAGAGTGAGAGGAAACAAGCTGTACGGCGGAGCTTCGACTTATTTGCCATTGAACATTAATCCAGCTGGGGTCATACCGATTATATTCGCCATTTCGATTCTTATGCTTCCCAGTATGCTTGCGTCGTTTGCCGGATTGAGCTGGCTGAGGGATGCCTTGAGCAATGCCTGGATCCACGGAGTTCTGTACTTTATCTTGATTTTCATATTTACCTTCTTTTATACTGCCGTTACGTTCGACCCCAAGGACATATCAAGCAACCTTCAGAAAAGCGGGGGCTTTGTTCCTGGAATTAGGCCGGGCGAGACTACAGCTCAGTTTTTACAGGCAATACTCGGAAGGATTCTCATCATCGGAGCAACGTTTTTGGGCATTATAGCCATTATGCCATCGATAGTCCAAGGGGTTACCGGAGTCCAGCAGTTCACTTTCTTAATTGGAGGCACTGCGCTGCTGATTATCGTAAGTGTCGCCCTGGATACGATGAAACAGATTGACGCTCAATTAGAAATGACGGAATACGAATCATAATCTCAAGATGGCAAGACCGATACTTATCGGTCTTTTATTTTTTTGTTTTTTATTTTATAATTATATATATGAACAAAGCGCCGTTAATTATAAGCCTATTAGGAAAATCGGGTTCGGGAAAAGGAACCCAGGTAGGGTTCTTAAAAGAGAAGCTAGGTTTGGCCGTTGTTGGAACTGGGGACATGCTCCGGGAAAGAAGGAGGGTGGAAGATTTTACCGGAAAGAAGATATCCCAAGTAATAGATAACGGAGGCATCATCCCTTCTCCCGTGGTTTTCAAGCTGTGTATGGACGTTTTTGAGAAGATGAAAAACGAAGGTAATTTCAAAGGGATGATACTGGACGGAGCTCCGAGGAAATTAAAGGAGGCCATGCTTTTGGACGAGACCTTCGAATGGTTCGAGTGGGGCGGAAAAGTCAAGATGATATTAATCGATATTTCGGACGAAGAGGCGATTAACAGGATTACCAAGAGGAAGATTTGTTCTAAGTGTGGGAATATCGTAATTTATTCGGGCGATTCTTCTGACGAAGATAAATGCTTCAAGTGCGGGGGAGAGCTTATAAAGAGGATGGAGGATACGATCGAAGGAACTAAAAAAAGGCTGGGATGGTTCAAGACCGAAGTCGAACCCGTAATCAACTATTACAAAGAAAAGGGCCAGCTCATAGCTATTAATGGGGAACGGCCGATCGAAGAAGTGTCTAAGGATGTTTTAAGGGCGATAGGAGAATGATAGCAATTAAGACAAAGGAAGAGATAGAGGTGATGGGAAGGGGAGGGAAGATCCTCAAAGAAACGATGGATATTCTCGGGAGAGAAATAAAGATTGGAGCCAAGGGTTTGGATATTGAGGCCCTCGCCGAGAAATTAATAAAAGATGCAGGAGGAAGATGCAACTTCAAGGGGCAGGACGGTTTTCCGTCTTGTCTTTGCTTTTCAATTAATGAAGAAATCGTACACGGTTTTCCGGAAGGAAAAATATTGAAAGATGGCGATATCGTTACCATCGACTTGGGGATATTTTTCCCCTTAGAAAAGTTCGTTAAGGGCAAGATAGACAATAAGAAATACCCTAATATAAAGAAGGGCTTTCATACCGATATGGCTATGACTTATCCAGTCGGCAATGTTGACTTAGAGGTTCAGAGATTATTAAAGGTTACTAAGAAAGCCTTGAAGAGGGGGATCAAGAAGGTGAGGCCGGGGATTACTTTCGGAGACTTGGGAGAAACCATCCAGAGGTATTCAGAAAAGCAAGGATTTAGCGTTATAAGGGATTTGTGTGGGCATGGTATTGGGGCCGATCTCCATGAAGACCCTGATGTCTTGAATTACGGGAACAGGCATACGGGAGAAAAAATTAAAGAGGGAATGGTGTTTTGCATAGAACCGATGCTATCTATGGGAAGCTACAAAATCAGAAGAGCAAAGAACGGATTGACCTATACTACTGAAGATAATTCTTTATCGGCTCATTTTGAGGCGATGGTTGCGGTAACCGCAGACGGGGCGAAAATTCTTACAGAATAAGCCATGTATTTTGTCCCCAGGCAAGACCTTGACATTATTTTTAGGTAGTTTATAATATACACAAGGTGAGAATGATGTTTTCACAAGAAGCAGCCCCACAAAAGGCACAGCACATTGATTCAAACAGCAGCAGGTTGTCAGGATTCTCTTTCGCGGCTTGGAACGAAGGCCAGCAGCGCAGGAAGGATAATATATCTGGAGCTCTTCCAGATACCAGCTACTGATTATTGCCCAAAGGGTATGAACAAACGGGGTCACGCGCTTTATCAAAGCAAACGGACCCCTTTCACTTATTTTTGGAGAAAATTAGTAAAAATGGTAATATGTTTATATAACAATTAAGATATGAATATGAAGCCATTAATCATTGCCAACTGGAAATGCAATCCCGTAAGCTTGGAAGAAGCTAAAAATCTTCTCGATTCTCTTAATAAAGAAATAGACAACAATCTCAATAGTGCCGAAGTGGTGGCTTGTCCTCCTTCGGTTTTTCTTTCTTCATTAGTTAAAGAAGGACAGATCGCTTTCGGAGCCCAGAACTGTTTCTCAGAAGATAAGGGTGCATTTACGGGAGAGATATCCGTAAGGATGATCGAAAGCATAGGATGCAAATATGTCATACTCGGACACTCAGAAAGGAGAAATATATTCAAAGAAACAAACGAGGAGATAAACAAGAAGGTTTTGAAAGTTATTAACTCAAGGGTTATTCCTGTGCTTTGCATAGGTGAAAACGGCGAAGAGCGCGAAAAAGAAGGGACGTTTGAAGTTTTGGAAGAACAGCTAACCAAATGTCTGGAAGGAGTTCCCGAAGAAAAAGCAGGGTCGATAGTCTTAGCTTATGAGCCGGTCTGGGCTATAGGAACAGGAAAGTTTGCGGATACTGAGAAGATAAAGGAAGTAAGAACATTCTTAAAAGAATTCATTTCTCAAAAATACAATAAAAAAGCCGCCGACAATCTAAAGATTATCTACGGTGGCAGCGTTGACTCTAATAATGTTTATTCTTATCTGAGTGAGGCCAATATGGACGGGGTTCTTGTTGGGGGGGCTTCGCTTAAGGCCGATGAGTTCCTAAAATTGATAAAATCCGCCAAAGCGGAGTGAATGTGAATGATTCGGGAGAATATCTCTCCCATAAAATAAAAGATGATTTTTGTTCAACAGGGCTATACTCGCAAGGGCCTTATCTTGTTCTGCTCTACGTAATTTAATACGAGATCAAAAAGGCTTAACTCTTTTTCGCTTTCTTCCTTTTTGGAAATAAAATCACCTCCTATGGTGTTCTAAATCCATTATACTCATTATTCGATTTTTTGCAAGTGTTTTGGGGCAGCATTATAGTTCGCTGCCCCTTGTTTTGTGATGATTCAAGAGAACATTCCTTTTTCAAGGGAAACCCTTTCTCCGTAACTGAGCCATATCGAGTGTTATGCGCCTTAAGTTGTCCAGTCTTAATTTTTGTGGGACATTTTCTCGACGAGCAATAGGGACATCACCTGCTCAAAGGACGACAATGATACAACAACTCATAGTGTCTCTCAGTCCTCCTAGTATCAATGTACCAGTTTTAATATATCAACCTCTCTTTGAATTTGCAAGCATCTTAATATTGTGCGACATTTATCAAACAATGAAATTAAAGGGGATAGGAGAGAATCAATTTTTCATGTTTTTGCCGCTGTGGAACTGGCTGTGGACGTCCCTTAACCTCTTGTTCGTCACGTGGGTATATATCTGGGTCGTGGCGATATTCTTGTGGCCCAGGAACTCCTGAATGGTCCTCAAATCGACTCCTTGTCCCAGGAGATCCGTGGCATAGCTGTGCCTCAAAGTATGCGGGGTCGTGAAGAACGGGATATTGGCCAGAGTGACATACTTCTTGACCATTCTTTCTATGGAACGGGGCGTTAAACGGCCTTCTGAGCCATCCTTAGCCCTATAATGGATAAACAGGGCCTTATCGTCGTCATTGCGCGTTTTAAGGTACTTTTTGACCCATTCCAGGGCCCGTTCCGAGAAGTAAACAGTCCTGGGATGCTTACCCTTGCCGATGACCCCCAATTCTAGGTCTTTTTTGTCGTTTATGTTCTTAAATTGCTCCTTATTCAAAGCCACCAATTCGGCTATCCTCAGGCCCGTGGAAAACAGGGATTCCAGGATGGCCCGGTCCCGAAGTCCGGTCGTATTGGCCGTATTCGGAGCCAGTAGAAGTTTTTCCATCTGATCCAGTGTTAAGAACTTTACGGTCTTTTCTTTTTTCGCATCTTTGGGCAATTGTATCTTATCGGCTGGCAGAGAGATGATATCTTTGGCGGCAAAAAATGTCAGAAGGGCCCTTAGAGCGATAAGGTAATAGTTTTGGGTCAGCTTTGAGAGCGGCTTATCCTGGGCCGGGTCTTTGTATCTGGCCAGGAACAGCCTGTAGTTCCAGATGTCGTCCGGAGTCAATTCATGAGGCTTCAGCTCCTCCTTGTTGCCGGCCTTGAGCCAGACGATGAACTTATTCAAGTATCGGCTGTAATTCTTCTGGGTATTGTCCGATAGCCCTTTTTCTATTTCGCAATAGTCCAGGAAGTCGGGAATCTGCTTTATAATGGGCTTGTTGGAGTTTTGCATATGATTCGGATTGTATTTATTGGGAAACGTTTATAATCGTTAAACAAAGAGAAGCCGTTAAACATTTATTTTGAAAATTATTGTAAAAATATTTCAGGGAACAGTAAGAAATAATTTTGTGCGATGTATTTTGTCGTCGCATTTCTATAAACGCATTTTAGGGGGTTGGGGTTTTTATGCCAAAGAGGCGTAAAACGGCCATATATATGTAAAACGGGATTCAGGCCCCCCTACAGCGTCGCTTAACCTACATTGTCCGACGTTTATGATTTAATGATATATCAGGGTTTATACCCTGTCAAGTATTGTTCCCTTGCAGCTCGGGAGAAGGTTTAAGGGAGAGCATTTTGCATCTCCCTATTGGTCATTACGCGGTACCGACTACTTCATCAGTGAAGTGGTCCATCAGTTCGCTTGAGACCTGCGGAAATCTGTTGCAGATTACAAACAGCATTGAGAGTGCTTCTCTGGCGTTTTTCTTGATTGAGCCGCTTCCCTTTACCAGTGCGGTGGTTTGGGTCTTCGCAGACTCGACAAGCAAGTCTATGAGTTCCGGTCGGCTTCCTCCGTTCAAGACGATATCAATCGCCTCCTCATACTTGCCACTCCGAAGCATGTCCTCGATCTTCCTTACAACTACCCCATAGTTTGGGGATCCAGTGGAGATTTTGGTTCCTGCCATCTTCAGTCCTCGTAAATTTACTGATAAAATTATAACAACAGGGTATGTTTTTGTCAAGCACCCCTCCTTCTCTTCCTTTCCGAGTAGTCTTTTATTGTTTCTTCAAATTGTTTTCCCTTGAATTCGGGAAAGTATTTCTTGGTAAAATATAATTGGGAGTAGGCCGTGTGCCACATCATAAAGCCGGCCGAATTATGGGGGTCGTCTTCCGTGCCGGTTCTGATGACCAAATCAACCGGAGGAAGATCTCTAGTCCAAAGGTTTTCTTTGACTGTTTTCTCGTTAACCTCTTCCCTATTTTCCTTTATCTTTTTAATGCAATCGATCATTTCATCGGTTCCGTTATAGGCCATTAAAAATGTTAAGAAATGTCTGTCGTAGTTCTTTGTTTTCTCAACCGCATTTTTAATCGCTTGCTGGAGCGGTTCGGGAAAATACTCCCTCCACTTCCCTATTACCTCTATCCTTACCTTATTTTTGTGTATCTTTTCGTCTTTAACGATTTTCTCAAATTCTTTTTGGAATATCTTAAAAAGATAGTTGACTTCTGTCTTTGATCTTTTGGTTATATTATCCAAAGAAGTGCCCCAGATAGTTAGATATGGAATCTTTATTTCCAGAGCCTTTTCGATTATCGTTTCCATAGCATCACTTCCCTTTTCGTGGCCCCAAAAGGTGGTCAAGCCATTCTTTTTGGCCCAGCGCCTATTTCCGTCGGGAATTATTGCTACGTGAGTAGGAATGTTCATTCATCTTGATATTGGTTAATTTTTCGATCGCTCTCCCCTCTTCGATTATCCTCAAGGGTTGCTCCTGCATTTTGGCCGATAAGTATCCAAGAAAAAAGGACAAAAGGGCGATTAATGTTATGGTTATGACCAGGGCTATTTTCTCCTTATTTTCTTTGACAAAATGCCGTTATTTTTGTTAACATCTGTATGTTAATTATAACTGCCGATTTAATACGTATATATTAGATTAAAATCGGCAAAGAGTCAAAATGGCAACAACCAAAGCTGCGGGTACAAGTCACTTGGGAAGAGATTCTCAGCCGAAATACCTTGGAGTAAAACTATTTGAAGGCCAGAAAACCAAAATCGGGTCTATTATCATCCGCCAGAGAGGCAGTAAATTCATTGCCGGAAAGAACGTCAGGATGGGCAAAGACAACACCCTTTACGCCATAAAAGCTGGATTGGTTTCTTTTGGAACTATGAGGAAGAAGAAATTTGACGGTTCTCAGAGGATAGCCAAGATAGTAAACGTGGACGTAAAGTAAAATTGAGATCAAGGCCGGGGGTGTTCCCGGCTTTTTTATTTTAGTCATAATATTCTCGCTCATTGGTTGGATCGTTTCTCATAATTTCAAGATCTAATTGCTTTATTTCTTTTTTCTTTTCGATTCTGCCCTCCTTACCTCTTTTTCATCCATTCCAAAATGATGGGCAATTTCATGCCAAACAGTTTCTTTAATTGTTTTTATTGTCTCCTTTTCCGACTGAGTAGATTTTTCAATCGGATTTTTGAAGATAGTAATTTTATCAGGCAAGACTTGGCCGTATCCCCATCTTTTTGTTCTGGGGATTCCCTCATACAAACCGAAAAGGAGATAATTTTTCCTAATTTTTAGTCTTTTTAATTGTTCGGGCGTCGGATCGTCTTCAACAACAATTCCGACATTATTAAGTTTGTCTAAGAATTTTTGAGGGATGTCGTCAATTCCTTTATTTACTAGTTCTTTGAATTTTTCCATATTCATGTCTTTATTGTATCAAAAAATCGCCTAAACGGCGACTCTTATCTGTTCGGTAAGTAGGATTCGAACTAGCGAAATTCTCTAAATCACAAAAACCCCTTCCAAAAGGAGGGGCTTTGTTTGTCTTCTAAATACGCCTAGAAGACAGAAATCTGAATATCTTACTTATTTACCGTTGCCGAAAGGGCTATGGTTATCATTATCCCACCAATCGTGTCCTCCCTTATAATTCACCGGTCCGTTATGGTTTCCGAAATTATCGTTCTTGGAAACAGTCCCTGAATTTACCATTACCCGCAGTGGATTAATGGTTGTATTGATCCAACCAGACTGTACCGTTTCTTTAACCTGGTAGATTCCGGGGACGACACCAGTAAAGGAGTAATTGCCACTTCCATCGGTCGTGGTCGTAGCCTTAATTACGGAATTAAGCATTAGGGTGACGGTCCAGCCGGCTAGGCCTAGTTCCCCGCTATCTTTTCGGTGATTGCCATTCTGGTCATTGAACACTGTGCCCGAGATGGTTCCTGGGAGGAAGTTTCCAAAGTCATTTTTCTTAGAAATCATCTTTCCAGTAGCTAAAGTAACCTTGTACGATCCACTCGCAGGATAGGTTTGCTTCCATCCCGGCTGGACAACTTCGCGTACAGTATATGTACCGGCTGGCAAGCTTGCAAAGCGGTAATCGCCATACTTGTTTGTTACCGTAGAGGGCTCTCCAGAATCGAGCTGGCCATTATTATTGAGGTCGAGATAGATCGTTACACCTCCAAGCCGATGATTGTCACCGTCCTTTAATATACCGTCTCCGTCACGATCTTCGTACTTCGTGCCACGGATTTCACCAAGGTTTTTGGTTCCAATTTTTACGTTCGTCACGGTACACGTTGCAGTTCCGCCCGCAACAACAGATACATTGGTGCAATCGTTATCGGTTTGTTGCCAATTGCCTAGGACGCTCGGTTCGGTAACGGTGTAGTTTCCTGGAGCAAGATTAAATTCCTTACTACCAGTACCATTCGTGGTCGTGATAGTAAAAGAACCGATACCGTTTCCAGCAAGAGAGAATGTGCCATCACCGCCGACCGCATATTTTTCAACAACGAGTGTACCGGTGGTCGGAGTACAGGAATAAATATTAACCGCTAGGTTTCCCGAGTTGTCGCCGTACCAGCCAGAATTCTGTGTCGGAGGGTTAGTAGTAGAGTCGCCGTCAAATGCCATTAGTTTAACTGGATTACCTGTTCCCGTGTATAAATAGGAGTATTGGTGCGCCGTATTATAGCTTCCCCAATTGACGAAATTGTCATTTACCTGCAATTGAAACTCTCCCGAACCAAGGAAAACTGGGGCAATGTTATAGCCCTCCATATAATTTGTCCAATTGTCGGTGCTTGCATATGCAGTATCTGCGACATTTAAGTTGCTGTTCTGCCAAGTCCCAGAAGAAACCAGTAAGTAAGTCTGGCCGCTCAATAAGGGGTTGGTGCTTACGGTGTCTGTCGATGAAGCAGAATTTACAGTGTCAGCTTCTAATAAAGTCGGAGTCGTGCCGGCAGGGCAAGCAGCTGCAAGCGCTGGTGTGGTGAAACTAAGGACTGCGCCTGGATACCAAGTTCCACCAACTTCAATCCAAGCTGCAAAGTAGTATGTTGTGTTTGGTGTTATCGCCGGGAGATTGCCAGGAACTCCACTAGTCGTAATGGACGAAAGAGAGGCCGAGAAGGCGGTATTTGCAGCAACCGGTCCAAGGACGGGTGTAGAATAAACGCCAGACGGAATTGTCGGGCTCGTGGTGACAAATGGAGATGTCGAAACCCAGAATGAGGAGGCCGTAGTAGCAACCGGTCCATTGAAGCCGTTAAGTGTTGCATCAGTCAGAGTCATATTAGTAGCGGTTTGTGTAGTAACGCTCGGCAAGACGGCCTGACACTGATAAACATTCAAGGTTAAGTTTCCTGCATTATCCCACACGCCGCCTTGGTTATTGTTTGATCCACCGTTATACCATGTGCTCCACCAATCGGAAATTACGAATTGGACATTAGGATTAGTTACATTGTAATCAAATTTGTAGTCATGACTTGAGCTATAACTCCCCCAATTGACTATTCCCATTTGTCCAGTTCCCATTCCCATGTCAGACAAAAGAGATGTTACTCCCCTATAAGTTGCAGTGGGTGAGATACCCAATATGGAGTCTAGTGTGGTGCCCCAAGTATCGCCGGTTGCATAACCCGCATCTGCTCTATTCGTTACATTATTATTGGGACTTCCGCCGTAACCGTAATCTCCTGTTGCTTCAAAAAGGTATTCACCCGTATTGGGCAAGATTACAGTAACAGGTGTTTGATTTGTCGAATTAACTGTTTGCGTTAAATTACTAAGCAATACTGGAATTTTTCCAGCGCCACAAGAACCGCCGCCATTATAAACTGGAATCGTCGGCTGGCTAGCCTCTGCAGTTTTGAAACTTAGTTCTGCGCCAGGGTACCATGTACCGTTGACAAGAGACCAAGCTACAAAGTAGTACGTTGTGTTTGGTGTTATTGCTGGAAGATTGTTAGGAACTCCACTGGTCGTAATGGACGAAAGAGAAGCGGAGAAAGTGGTATTTGCGGCGATAGCGCCAAAGTCAGGCGTAGAATAAACGCCAGACGGAATAGTCGGGCTCGTAGTGACAAACGGAGATGTTGAAACCCAGAACGAGTGCCCCGTGGCGTCATTAGGTCCATTAAGACCATTCAGCGTTGCATCAGCTGAAGTTATACTAGTTGCGGGGTTAGTGGTAACGTTAATCACTTTCGCTGTTCCGGCAACAGTTGTCCACGTGCCAGTTCGTCCACTACCGCAATTATCACTCCATGTTCCGGTCATAGAACCATCAGAATTGATTACTGCATCAACAGTTCCGTCCGTAGCGCATGTCTCAACGGAAGTGTAGTGGTAGTTGAAATGAATGGCGCTGCCAGAAACAGACGACCCACTGGTTATTGCCCACGTATTAGGGGTACTAAAAGGGATACCGTTCTGTGTGCCATCCCATCCACCGGTTCCTGTTAGGGTACCGTCTGGAGCTTGAACAATGATGTTTTGATGGGTGTAAGTATTTCCTTCAAACGTATGCGTTGCCACCCACGTTCCTGTCACATCCCAATTTGGTGTCGCTGCTTCTACGGGCAAAACCGCGGCAAACGGTATAGCTAAAGCTACGATAACCACGAGATTAATTAATGTTTTTTTTATGTTCATGTTTATTTTTAAATGGATTAATTTGCTATCCGCTGACCTCGTGTTGAGGTGCCGACCATTAATACTTAAATCATACTATATTTGTTTGAGGAGTCAAGTTTGGGAAACGGGCCCAAATCGTAAACTTTTTGATGATGAATTGGGCATAAAAAAGAAGCCTACCGCTTAACAGGGGTGGCAGGCTTCTAACTCGATCAGCTCTTAAGCAAATATTTAATTATTTCCGGCTACTTTTACGAATTCTCTAAATAAAGGATGCGGATTCAATGGTCTTGACTTGAATTCTGGATGAAACTGGGAAGCAACAAAGAAAGGATGATTCTTTAACTCAATTATTTCCACTAGATCCTTTTCCGGATTAACTCCCCCGATAACTAATCCCTTGGAAACTATCAAATCCTTGTAATCATTGTTGAATTCGTACCTGTGTCTGTGCCTTTCCGAAATCATCTCAGTTTTGTAGGCCTTGAAGCTTGTTGTTCCTTTGTTTAATTTGCAATCCCAGGCGCCCAGCCTCATGGTTGCACCGTATTTGTGCTTCTTCATGAGTTCTATCTGTTCTTTCATCAGATCAATGACGGGGTTCTTGGCGTTCTTATTAAATTCGGTCGAAGTCGCGTCCTTTATTCCGCAGACATTCCTTGCAAATTCGATGACGGCCAGTTGCATACCCAAGCATAATCCTAAGAAAGGTATTTTTTTCTTTCTGCAGTATTCTATCGCCCTTATCTTTCCCTCTATTCCTCTCGTGCCGAATCCTCCCGGAACGATTATGCCGTCGAATTTCTTTAATACATTCAATTCTCCGGTTTCCAGCTTCTGAGCCGAGATCCAGTGTATCTCCGGATTCCTATTGTTCGCCCAGGCGGCGTGCTTTACCGATTCAATGACGGAAATGTAGGAATCAAGTAAGGAGAATCCTCCGGTCTCAAAGTACTTCCCTACTATTCCTATTTTCACGGTTTCCTTTTCCTTTTTAATCGTTTTTATCAATGCCCCCCATTCTTTCATGTCGTTTTTCCTCGCTCTCAAGCCCAGCTTTTTTAATATCCTGCTTCCTAATCCGTCTTTTTCAAAGTTAAGGGGGATTTCATAAATCGAATCCACGTCGGGAGCGGAAATAACATCTCTCGGATCAAGATTGCAGAAAACCGAAATTTTCCTTTTCCTCGGCTCATCCAAAGGCACGGAAGCTCTTCCCAGGATGAAGTCGGGCTGGATGCCGGCTTCGTTAAGCAATCTGGCTGAAGTCTGGGTCGGCTTGGTTTTCATTTCCCCTATTGTCTTGATTGTGGGCAGATATGTCACCAAAGCGAAAAGAACTTTTTTGGGATACTTAAGTTTCATCATCCTTGCGGCTTCCAAAAAGAGAAGATTCTGGTATTCACCCACCGTTCCCCCGATTTCGATCATTACGAAATCGGCCTTGTCCTTCTTAGCCACTTTTTCGATTCGGGAGATGACTTCGTTCGGAATATCGGGAACCACTTCGACACATCTTCCTTCGAATTCGAGATTTCTTTCTTTCTGGATTACCGCTTGGTAAACCCTGCCGGTCGTCATGTAATTATCGGTCGAGAGGCTGATATTCAAGAACCTTTCGTAATTTCCCACATCCTGGTCGCATTCGGTCCCGTCATCGGTCACGAAAGTCTCTCCGTGCTCAATCGGGTTCATCGTTCCCGCGTCAACGTTAATATAGGGATCGATTTTGACGGCTGTAACCTTGAATCCTTTGCTCTGGAGGATTCTGCCGATAGAAGCCGTAGCGGCCCCCTTCCCAACGCTACTCATGACGCCGCCGGCGACGAAGATGTAATTTGCCATAATTTATTTAAATTAAAAAGGGAAATAAAATCTATTTCCCTTCTTGACCGGTAATTATAATCTTTATTTCTGCTTCCAGGTTATGGTCGAATTTTAGCTTGATTGGAAACTCTCCGATTTCCTTGATGGAGCTCTTGAGTTCGATCTGATCCTTTTCCACACTGTAGCCCATTTCCTTCAGCTTGTCCGACAGCCTCTGCTTGTTTATGGATTCGAACAGTTGTCCCTTGTCTCCAGTATTGGCTTCTATTTCTATCTCTTGTCCGTCCAGTTTCGAAACTAGCTTCTCGGTTTCCTTTAGGTTCTGTTCGGCCTGCTCCTCTTCCGCTTTCTTCAGGGTTTCAAGCTTTTCCAAGCTTTCTTCCGTTGCGAGGACGACCAATCCTTTAGGTATGAGGAAGTTCCTAACGAATCCCGAGGGGACGTCTTTCACCTCGTTCTTTCTTCCCAGATTTTCTACATCGTGTAGCAGTATTACCTTCATTTTTGTTATTTAATTATTTTATCGATTTCCTGCAGGGCCCTGTCTAGTTGCGGGTCAAGGTTTTTATCGTAATCGTCTGAAGTCATCTTGACTTCGATCGTGGGTTTGATTCCCGTGTCTTGTATTCTCTCTCCGCTCGGGGTGAACCATTTGGCCACGGTTACTTTAATATCTGAGCCGTCATCAAGGTTGATTATCTTCT
The DNA here is from genome assembly GCA_963807465.1 of uncultured bacterium. Taxonomy (GTDB): domain Bacteria; phylum Patescibacteriota; class Minisyncoccia; order Minisyncoccales; family Minisyncoccaceae; genus CAWECB01. The sequence continues at coordinate 96,927 of CAWECB010000002.1, read as the reverse complement.
GAACAGTTCCCTTTCCAAAGGATGTTTCTCCTATTGTTTCTATCTTTTTGTCGTCTCTTAGGGCCCCGGCGAGTATTTCCGATGCGGAAGCGCTACCCTGGTTTATTAAAACGACCATGGGGTAAGTTGTGAAACTCGAAGGCCCTTCCGATTTGTATTCGATCTTACTTCCATCCCTCTCCTGTTCGGTCAATATCGGCTGTCCTTTGTCTAAGAACCATCCGGCGATGCTGTTTTCCTGGTCGACGAGTCCTCCCGGATTATTCCTCAGGTCAAGGACTATGCCCGACACATTGCTGTTTAAAATTTGATGGGCCGCATTCTCAAAATCTTGATAAATTGTATCAGAAAACTGGTAAAGAGTAAAATAAGCTATTTTCTTACCGTTCGGGGTCGTTTTTATCTCCCAGCTTAGTGAAGGAACCTTGATTACGTCTCTCGTAATCTCGATGTCCTGGGTCGATTTTGCTCCTTCTCGCTCTATCGTAAGGGTAACTTTGGTGCCCTTCGGGCCCCTCATCATACTAATGACCGCATCGATGGACAGGTCTGCTGTCGGCTTCTTGTCTACGGCTAATATCGTATCCCCGGACCTCAATCCGGCCTTGTCGGCGGGAGTTCCCTTTATAGGGGCTATAACCTTGACTAGGTTATCTTTGATTCCCACTTGGATGCCGATACCCTCAAAGCTTCCCGAAATGTCTTCTTGAAGCTTTTTGGCATCAGCAGGATTGAAGAATTCCGTGTACGGGTCGCCGATGGCGTTAACCATCCCCGATACCGCCCCGTAAGTAATCTTGGTCTTGTCTATCTTGCTGGGATCAACATAATTCACGCTCACCTGGTCCCATACTTTCTTTAGCATCGAGAAATCGATTCCGTCTACCGAGTAAGCGGTCTTGTAATACTGCTGAAGCAAGAACTGGTTAAAATAGAATCCAGCAATGAACGCGACAACTATAAGAACGAGAGAAATAATGTATTTGGTTTTATTTTCCATAGGTATTTATACTAAAAATATACCATATTTTTAAAATCAAAACAACAATTAGGGCATTTGGAACAATCTTTCCCCCACGGTTCTGGCAAAGAAGATTAATATTCCTATTCAATATTATCATTTTAGGGATAATAAAAAAAGAAGCGCATCGTCTGAATATTTCAGCGTGCGCATGTTGGAATGGTTTGTTCCCATTCCGTCTGAATCCGTTGGAGCCTTTCACCGGCTCTTTTTTGGTCAGGGCTGTGGCTGTCTCTCGAGGCAATTCCCCGTAGGCACAGTCGGTGCATCCTTTTGCCAACACCACTCACCAGCCTGTTGCCGATGGGGCCATTGGCAAGCTCTTCCAGTTCATCCAGAGAAACATATCTTATGTTTTCTGTTTCTGGAATTTCGACCTCGCCGACCATTATTCCGAAAGCCCAGTCCCTTCCTTTCTTAGAGATTGCCGGATACATTGGCGGCATCGCTTGGAGAAGGGGTATCTCAATCCCGGTTTCTTCTTTGATTTCTCGCGCGAGTTCCTCCCGGACGAGTCTTTCGTCAAGTGCCCCTAGGGCAATTTCGAATTCAACTCCCCCGCCTGGTAGGTCCCAGTCTCCCGGGAGAGATTCGTCTTTGCCCCTTCTTTTTAAGAGCAGTTCTCCCTTACGATCGAACAGATATCCGAATACTCCGATAGTCGGCTTTGCAATTGTCATCGGTTCACCTCATTGACCAGATTTAGGTCAGTAATACTATAAATGATTTTTGTCGTATTGTCAATATTTTCCAACCAAATAATTCCATCTGTAGTCAACGATTTTAACCTTAGCAAAAGCACCTATTTCTCCCCTATCTAAGACTACTGCCCTACCCGAATTAGTCCTTCCTAGGTATTTCCCCTTTCTTTTTTCAACAATCAGAACTTCAAATGATTTATTCATCATTTTCTTATTCTTCTCCATGTTTAGATTGGTGAAAATATCGGTCAATATTCTCGATCTGTCTTTCTTGATTCTATCCGGATAATCTTTAAGCTTGAAATCGGGAGTTCCCTTCCTTTTAGAGAACTTGAAGATATGTATAATATCGGGTTTGACCTCTTTAATGACCTTCAATGTCTTTTTGAATATCTTTTCGGTTTCTAGGGGGTGGCCGACGATGATATCAGTGGCGATGATACTATTCCTGAACTTTTTTTTGAAAGCTTTGCATACTTCCAGGAAATTTTTTACCGTATATCCCCTATTCATCTTCTTAAGCAGTTCGTCATCTCCGGATTGAAGGGGTAGATGAATGAATTTATATAGCTTGTCCGATTCGTAAGCGGATAACAACGGTTTAAGAATTTTCCTGGCATATCCCGGATTCATCATTCCCGGTTTAAGCCTGAATTCTCCTTTTATTCCAGAAATCTTCTTAAGCAGCTCCGGAAGTGCCTGTTTCCCTTTATCCAAACCATAAACCGACAAATCCTGGGAGGTCAGCTGTATTTCTTTGTACCCCTCGGAAAGCGCCTCCTTGATTTCTTTGACAATATTCTTGATGCCGAACGACTTAAGTTTTTTCCTTGCGAACCTGGTGGCGCAGTAAGAGCACCCGCCGAGGCACCCTTCGGAAATGGCAACGATGGCAGAACAGCTTTCTTTATTTATCCTCTTTTTGTTCGAGCACAGCTTCGCTTTATCAATTTTAATATCATTGACGATAGACGGCTTCCTATTCTTCAGAACATCCCTAACTAAAGAATCGATGGAAGAAATATTAGACGGCCCCAATATCCCGTCAGCTATTTTTTGGCATGCTTCGGGAGAAATCAAAGGAAGGCATCCGGAGATGATTACCTTCTTGCCTTTTTTCTTCAGCTCCATGGCGTCTTTGAGTATCTTCCTTTCCGTCCTTTCTACGACTCCGCAGGTATTCAGTATTACGAAATCAGCCTCTTCTTTTGAGGCTTCTTCATATTCGTTAGATAATAATCCTCTTAACAACTCGGAATCGGCCTGATTCAGTTTACAGCCGTATGTTTTGAGATGGAACTTCATGGAGCGAGATACCGGGATCGAACCGGCGTCCTCTGCTTGGGAAGCAGACGTACTACCACTGTACTAATCTCGCCTATAATAGGATATTAGGGTATTTTCAGGTTTTTTTCAATGATAAAAAAAGAAGCGTGATTGTCACGCAGCTTTGGTCTGTTCTACCTCGGGGGTAGGTTTTTCGAATCCGCACTTTTCACAGATTAGGGTTTTCATAGTTTCGTCCTTATAGACAAGGAATCCGGTCGGTCCTTTGGGCGAACATACCGGACAGCAGTATTTTTGATACAAATCCCTAAGCATGGCTATGTTGCCATACTTGTCTTCTTCGGGTTCTTCTTGCTTGCGCCGGGAACAGAATATTCCTAGCAGTCCGCCATTTTCTTTTTTCAAGGTAACACCTTCTTTCGTTATTATATACGGACACCGTCAAGTGTCAAGGAGTAACAAAAATCCTCTCAATGTATTATAATAAGTATATGGAAGAAGGTGAAATAAAAGACCTGGTGGAAAAATCGCAAAACAAAGATAGGGAGGCATTCGGCCGATTGTTCGATTTGTATTACGAGAAAGTCCTTAATTACGTTTTTAGGAGGACCTTGGATGTCGAATACGCTAAGGACATAACATCGAACGTGTTCTTGAAAATATTGAAAAACCTCGAAAACTTTGAATGGAGGAGCGGGCCATTCAGCTTTACCGCTTGGGTATTCAAGATAGCTACGAACGAAATAAACCAGTACTTCAGGAAGCAGAATAGATACAGGCTAACCTTAGACGACGAAGACAATCTATTCGAACCCGGAGATGACAGCAAGGCGGCCGAAGAAATAGAAAGGAAGATAGACAATGATAAGTATCTCTTGATATTGAACAAAGCGATCAGGCAGCTGAAGCCGATTTACCAGGACATAATCCATCTGAGGTATTTCGAGGAACTCTCCTATGAAGAGATATCCGGGATAGTCGATAAGAACGAGTCTACGATCAGGGTTTATTGCAAGAGAGCGAAGGAGGAGCTGAAACTGATCCTTAAAGACGATGCCAATAAATTCTTAGAAAGCATATGAAAACCGTTGAAGAATTGTTTCAAAAGGCGAATAAGGATAAAATAGAATTAAACCAGCACAAAAGCAAGCTGAGGAGCGTTTTAATGAAAAACAGGTATTTTAACGAGGAAAAAGAATCATGGGATTGGAAGCTCACCCTTTCCTCTATTGCTTTTTCGTCGATACTCCTGGTTTTTACGCTCAACCTGGCGGGAGGAGGTAGCGCCAATAGTGGCAATACAGCAACCGCTCCTTCTAACGAGACTTTTTACGCCAAGCTGGCGAATAATAAAAATGTCAGTCCCATAACAACCGAAGGCTCGGGGACTAACGCTTTACAAATGGTCGAAGATGACACGAGAACCGTCTTCTATTTTAACGATAGGAACGTCCTCGTTCAGTCTGAAGTATATAATAATAAATAACATAAAACATATGAAAATATTAGAGAACAAATTTTTCCAATTCCTGGTCTTCGTTCTGATGATAGTCGTGATAGTCTTCTTTTTGTCTCTCGTAAAAGATAAAATGAATCCGAATGAAAACGACGTCATCACCGTAACCGGCACTGGGGACGTGTATGTCACTCCCGACATCGGGCTGGTAGACATATCTGTCGTGACGCAGGATAAAGACCTTTCCAAGGCTACAAACGAAAACGGCCAGAAGATGAATGGCATACTCAGTTACATTAAAGGTGCGGGAGGTGTAGCAGAAAATGACATAAAGACGATAAACTTCAATATTTCCCCCGTCTATTCTTACGAACAAAGAACCGGGAAAAGGAATCTGGACGGATACCAGATCAGCCAGACCCTGGAAGTGAAGATAAGGGATCTGTCGAAAGTGGGAGACATAATTTCCAACGCAACGTCTTTAGGGGCTAACGATATAAGTAGCCTGTCTTTCATAGTTGATAACGATGACGCGGTTAAGGAGCAAGCCAAGACTCTGGCTATAAAAGATGCTAAAGCTAAGGCCAATACTCTTGAAAAGGAGCTTGGTATCAAGTTGGGCAAGATAATCAATTTCTCGGAAGGCACATATCCTACCCCGATATACAATACTTCTTACGGTGCTGGAGTGGCGGATATGAAAGCACTCTCTTCTGTTACCCCCTCGATTGAGATGGGACAGAACAAGATTACTTCGACAGTTACAATCACCTACTCGGTGAAGTAAAAACAAAAGGGCCCGAAAGGGTCTTTTTTGTTTGAGGCATAAAGATACAATACAAAGCTCGATAAGTGGGCCAAGCTGGGAACCTTTTTTAGGGTCGAATTGGCCATAAAAAAGAGGTCTATTTGTTTAAATAGATCTCATGAATTTTGGACGGGCAACAAAGAAAGATCTCGCCAATGACAAACTGTGACATTGGGATGGTTATCGCCGATTCTTTCAAGAACCTCCTTCGTTTTATCAATCCAGCGCTGGTCGCAAGGTAGCAATTCTGGCCGGTTAAAACAAGACCAGGCTTCTTCCTCTTTCAGGAAAAGGGCTACGATTGATGACGTTCCCATTCTCCACCACATCGTATTGACCCTTTCAAGTTCGCGCACCTCAGATGTTTGGGGAGAAAGCAGGCTGTGGCCTTCCGGATAGTAGAACTGTAAGTAGTTTGCTACCGCGAGCATTGGTGCATCACCAATCTTGGTTCCGACAGGAATCTTACTGTCTCCATTAAGGGCAATCTTTTCAATGTATGGGCAGTCCTTTTCGCCAAGGGCAACAACCTTGTATAATGAGGTCGTTGTTACAGCGAAAAACTCTTTTAAATCATCATTAGACATTGTTTACCTCCAATTTGAGAAAGAACTACTTTCCTCTCTTTAATAAGCTTATGTTTTCTATTATAAAAGTCAAGTCCCTGGAGAGTTAAATTTCGAGATTATTAACTCGGTAAGTGGGACAAACTAAGAACCTTTTTGAATCAAATTAATAACAATTTTACACATCGAAGTAATTTTGACAAAATCATTAATATATTATATATTAATGACAAATCTTATAGTTATTTGAAAATTCATATGGAGTGAAACAATTATGACCCAAAACGATGACTTAATTAGATTTGAGATATCGGAAAGTTGCTCCTCCGGATTAATGAAAGCAATTAAATTAAGGAGGTGGCATGAACAAACTAGATTTGATCTAGTTATCGAGAAAGGACAGGTAGTCCATTTCTTAGAAAAGCTAATTCCCGATTTTGTTTGTCTTTTTCACATAGGATGCTCTACGGATAGTCGTCCTCCAAGTTTTGAATATACAATAAAATATGGAGACTTGAGAGTATCCCGATTAGTTTTCTCTTATCGGCGAACTCTTCTTCCCGGAGTCTTCTTTAAGAACAACTGGTTCCATGATTGTACAGAAACAAGAGACTTAGAAGCTGTTGCCGACGCCTTAAGCGATCCCCAAAACTACAGCGAGGAAATAACTTTATCTTATCGCGGAAAGGATGAAAACTACGATGGCCTAGGCAGAACAACGAGTCTAAGGTTATTGTTCAAAAATAATCTCTTGCATAGAATCATCGGCTTTGATGAAATACAGGAAAATTTCTTTAAGAACAATATTAAAGGATTCGAAGAAAGCCTTTTAGATCTTAATTGTGGTCGATTAAAAAACGAGAAGAATAATTGTATACACATTACTGGCACTAAAAAATGGAGTTATTTATTCCAAAGAAACGAAGTAGATATTTACGACTTGATAAAAGAAATTTACAATCTTTTTCAGTCCTCTGCTCCGCAAATTGGAAAAAGAATGGCAACAAGAAAAGCACTATTTAATAAATATTAATAGTGTTTTTTATTATAAATTATTTGGTCGGTAAGTGGGACGAACTTGGAACACGTTTATTTGAATGCAAAAGCCATCAATACGATAGTTAATGCGTTAAGAACCACCAATACCAACACTGTTTGCCATTTTGTTGCAGGGGGATTTATTAAAATATAAACCGTGTAAATTATTGCAACAATCGCCGCACCAATAAAATTTCCTCTTACCATATTTTTTTATTTATTATCTTAGGATTATTATATCATAAACAAAAACTAACTAGAAGTCGATCTTGAATTTGCTCGGTAAGTGGGACGAACTGGGAACCATTTTAATGCTGGATTATGTATAAAAAAAGAGGTGTCTGGCAGAAGACACCCTTATGTAGTCTTTTTTAAAAGACTAATATAGTTTCGTGGTTAGAGAGATGCGCAGATTAAACCTTTACGCCCTGGATAATACTGTCTGGCGGTATGGAAATGTCTATCCAGCTATCTTTTTCTATTTTTTCATCGGTTCCGTAGAAAAAGATTTGGATGTACCACGGCGATAGGTTTCTGACATCGAGTGATCGGTATCGGTAAATATATGCTCTTTCGTCCGTCCTATTGGGATAAACGTGGACGCTTTCATTCTTTTCAATTACTCCCTGGATAAGTTCCGTCCCTTGCATGTAACTGTAGGTATAGTAGATGTTGCCTCCGATATCACCGCATCCCAAGAAAAAGCTTCCGTCGGACCCGAAATTACCATGCAAGGCGATCAAGCTCGTGTTGCCAATCGGCGCTATCTCCGTCGTGGCCGGAATAAAGTGATAAGCTGCAATGAATATGATTCCTACTGCGATGAATCCGGCTAATCCTTTCCATCCCGACTCGCTGTAGATACCATAGGCTATTGCGCACAATATGGTAATCAAAAGGGGCATCCACCATGTGAGGAAGAATGACAGAATTGCGATTATGAAAAATACGGCAAAGTTGATTTTTTCGTTTTCCCGTTTGTTTCGAGTTGCATGTCCGAAGAGCAGCCCTGCTACGACTGCTATTATGATTGAAATGTACCATTCCATCTTGAAACCTCCGCCAAATCTGACCGGATTTGGTTGCCTAAAATATAGCCTAGCTGTAAGAAAGTGTCAATAAATTAGAATCTCGGTAAGTGGAATGCGAACCGTAAAAAAGTTAAATCTTGGTGCCCCAAACAGGATTCGAACCTGTGACCTTCAACTTAAAAGGTTGTTGCTCTACCAACTGAGCTATTGGGGCGTACGAGGGCCTATAATCCCTCCTTCTTTAATTGTTCAAGCAGATCTTTCTGTTTTTTTGTGAGTCTGTCCGGGGTATTGATGTTCAATTTGACGTATAGGTTTCCCCTACCGATGCTGGAAAAATGAGGAATTCCCTCTTTGGAAATCTTTAGAGTCTTTCCCGATTCTATCCCCGCAGGGATTTTAATAGTTATCTTTTCTCCGTCCAGAGTCGGTATCTTCATGCTATCTCCCAGAGAGGCCATTGAAAAAGATATTTTTTCGGTTAAATATATGTCGTCTCCTTTCCTCTGGAAGATCGGATGCGGCTTAACGAAGATTCTTACGTACAAATCCCCCGCTTCTCCGCCTCTTTTACCAGCCTCACCTTTCCCTTTTACCTTGATTATCTGGTTATTGTCAACTCCGGCCGGAATGTTTATCTCTATCTTTTCTTCTTTTGTTATCCTTCCTTCCCCGCGGCAGACATTGCAGGGTTTTTCAGGCTTCATCCCTTCCCCGTGGCATTCGGGACAGACGGTGTACTGGCTGAAAGTTCCCAAGATGGTTTTCTTGATTTGCTGAACCCGGCCCGTTCCCCTGCAGGAAAAACATTCCTTGGTCTTGGTTCCCGGCTCGGCCCCGCTTCCGCTGCACCTCGAACACTTGATGCTCTTATTCATCCATATCTCCCTTTTCTGGGGATTGAGGATTGATTCCAGATCCAATTCTAGGCCACTTCGAGATCGGCTCCCCTCCTTACGTCTTCCGTTCTGGCTCTCTGTCCGCCGAATCCGCCTCCGAACATGTCGAAGATGTCTTCTATTCCTCCGAAGTCTCCCATGATGTCTTCCCAGTTGACGTTAGCATTATTGAATCCGCCGAACCCCTGGGCATTACCGCCAGCTCCGTTAAAGGATGTTCCGAATCGGTCGTACTGGGCTCTTTTATCTTTATCAGACAAAACCTGGTAAGCCTCGTTTACCTCTTTGAACTTAGCCTCATTCCCTCCCTTTTTGTCGGGATGATGCTCGTGGGCCAGCTTGTAATAAGCCTTCTTTATTTCCTCCGGCGAGGCAGTCTTGTTGATTCCCAGGACCTTGTAATAGTCTTTTTGCATATTCGAAATGAATAAGAAAGACAAAATCAAGCGATTTTGCCATTCTTATTCATTCTCATTGATTATTTTCCTTCTTCGGTTTCGGCCTCGGGTGCGTCTTTCGGGTCCTTTCGTTCGGAGTTGGTCCCTCTTGTTTTCCCTGATTGTACATCTGCTGCGCCGATTTTTGAATGGCTTGCGATAATTGTTCGGTTTTTGCTTTTATCTCCTCCATGTTATCACTCTCCTTGACTTTTTTCAATTCGTTTATCTTGTCCTCGACCTCTTTTTTGGCCTCGACCTGGATCTTGTCGCCATTGTCTTTCAATATTTTTTCCGAACTGTAGATAAGATTGTCGGCGATGTTTTTGGCTTCAATCAGGTCTCTTTTCTTCTGGTCTTCGGCCGCGCTTATCTCCGCTTCCTTTTTCATCTTCTCGATGTCTTCTTTAGACAAGCCTATAGAACCTTCCACTTTAATGGATTGGGACTTGTTGCTCGCTTTGTCCAAAGCGACTACGGTCAAGATGCCGTTGGCGTCGATATCGAACTTGACCTCAACCTGGGGAATGCCTCTTGGAGCCGGCGGTAGGCCGTCCAAGATGAACCTTCCCAAAGACCTATTATCCTTGGCCATCGATCTTTCTCCCTGCAATACGTTTATCTCGACTGATGTCTGGTTATCGACTGCGGTTGAGAATACCTGCGAACCCGAAGTCGGGATGGTCGTGTTCTTGGTGATCATCGGCGTGCTGATGCCTCCCATGGTTTCTATTCCCAAGGATAAGGGCAGTACATCCAATAACAGAACGCTCTTGATGTCGCCTTCGGGGGTTCTTCCTTCTTCTTTGGCAGTAAGTATCTCGGCTTCGATGGCCGCTCCTATGGCGACTACTTCCTCGGGATTGATTGATTTATTGGGTTCGCTGCCGAACAAGCCCTTTACCGCGTCCCTTACGGCTGGAATCAAGGTTGTTCCTCCGACAAGAATGACTTCGTTGATTTCACTCTTGTTGATTTTAATCTCTTCAATGGTTTTCTTTACCCTTTCAATCGACCTGTCAACCAAGTCCTTAGTCATCGAATCGAACTGGGCTCTCGAAATTTTGTAATCCAAATGCTTCGGACCTTCCGTATCGGAAGTGATGAAAGGAAGGTTGATATTCGTTTCAAAGGAACTCGACAGCTCAGTCTTAGCCTTTTCAGAGGCTTCCTTCAATCTCTGCAAGGCCAAAGGATCCTTTGACAGGTCTATACCCTGGTCTTTTTTGAATTCCTTTAAGAGCCAGTCGATTATCCTCTGGTCGAAGTCGTTTCCTCCCAAATGGGGCTCGCCTCCGGTAGCCAGTACTTCAACCGTATCCGGAGAAACGTCAAGGATGGTGACATCGAACGTGCCGCCTCCGAAATCGTAGACCAATATTTTCTTGGCATCTTTTTTTCCGAATCCGTAGGCCAGAGCGGCCGCGGTCGGTTCGTTGATTACTCTTAATACGTTGAATCCGGCAATCTCTCCGGCAGCCTTGGTTGCTTTCCTCTGGGAATCGTCAAAGTTGGCCGGGCAGGTTATGACGACATTCTTAATATCTTCTCCCAGCTTATCCTTTGCATCAGCCTTCACTTTCTGCAGAATCATTGCCGAAATCTCGATCGGAGTGTACCACTTGTCCCCCATCTTTATTTCCACGCTTCCGTCGCTTCTTTCTTTTGTCTCGTAAGACAAAAGCTTCAGCTCCTTCTGGACTTCGGGATCGGAAAATCTCCTACCGATGAATCTTTTGACAGAAGAAACGGTATTTGTCGGATTGGTAATGGCCTGCCTCTGGGCTAGTATTCCGACTACCCTTTCGCCCCCCTTGGTTTGGGCGACGATAGAAGGAGTCAGTATGGATCCTTCCCTGTTTTCTACTGCCTTGGGCTCTCCGTTAACTATAGATGCGTATTTTGTAATAGCTGTTCCTAGGTCTATGCCTAATATCTTTGCCATATGCTTTGTTTTTTATTTTTATACTTAAATATTATCTAATTAGCACTCTCCTGTCAAGAGTGATAATGGCTATTTGCTTACTTTGACTTTAGCGGGTCTGATCACTTTTCCGTTAAGCTCGTATCCTTTCTCTATTTCTTCGACAATGATGCCTGGTTCGGTGCCTTCTTTTTCGATTTCCCCTATCGCTTCATGGAGCTTTGGGTCGAATTTCTGATTCATGCTGCTTATTTCCTCTAATCCCATCGCTTTTAAGGCATCCTCCAGCTGTTTCTTTATAAGCAGGAGTCCTTTTATATTGTTATCCTTTTTCTCCTTCGGGAATGGATTTCTCGGCCAGGCTGAAGTTGTCCAATATGGGAATGATTTCGAGGAATAACCCTTCTCTCGCGGAAAACAGTATCTCTTCAAACCGTTCCAGCTCTTTCTTCTTGTAATTGATGAAGTCGGCTTTCTCTCTCTGCCATCCGGAGAAGTATTCTTCCTTTTTCTTCTCGCATTCTTCTAGCGTTTCTTCGTTTGTTTTTTCTTCGTTCATATGAGTTCTTTTAAAGCCCTGTTAAGGGAATTGATTAAGCTTATATTCTTATGGTAATCCATCCTTTTCGGTCCCAATATGGATATTACCGCTCTTTCGTTGGGAAAATTGCATTGGGCGCATATGAGGGTGATATTCCTCGCCCTTGGCATGGGATTCTCTTTTCCTATAAACACCCTTACCCCCGAACCCATGTCTATTTTCTCAATATTCTTTTCGAAGTTTTCAAGGAATCCTGCGAAACTGGAGATGAAGTCCTTGTCATTGAACTCGGGCTCTTTAAAGAGTTCGTCTAGTCCTTCCTTAAGGGTTAACCCTTCTTTGTAGAGGTGCATAATGGTAAAGCTGGAAGAAGTATCGGCCAGGAACTTGGTTAAGATGGAAGCCATCTTCAGTCCGTTTCCGCCTTTGAGATCTTCCACCAATTCATCTATCTCTTCATTTTCTTTTTCTTCAAGTAGATTATCGACAAAGAAACGGTAGGCCTTATCGGTCGGTATCCTGCCGGAAGAAATATGTGGCTGCTCCAAAAAACCATCTTTTATCAGGGATTGCAGCTCGATCCTTATAGCCGAAGGACAAATGCCGAAATCGTATTTTTCGGCCAGAAACTTCGAACTTACGGGCTCGGCGGTTCTAATGTATTCTTCAACCAAGGCCGTGATTATTTGGTTTTGCCTTTCAGTTGTCATCTGTTTTAATATATCACAAGTATTTTAGCAGTCAATATGCCTGATTGCTAAAACTGGCCCAGGGTCGATTATGGCGATGGGACGTTATCGGAACCTTTTTAAGGTTGGGCTGGGCAATAACTATTTGCTATAAAATAAAACACCCCCGGAAGTGAAATCAGGAATGTTTTTAAACTAAATTAATTGCTGCAAAGAAGACGGGCACCGCCTGTGCATAGGTTGGTATAGGCACCAGTCGGGTGACCAGTAAATCCATTACTATCAATACACCATAAATTAGCAACAGTCCCTGCCGTTCCAGTGTTTAATGTTTTAGCGATACAAAAAGTGGTTGGTGCTATATAAACCGTTGGAGCTGTTGATTGTTGTGCCACCATATCATTGCCTAAAGTTAATCCGTCCCCAACGCCTGTAAAATTAGAAGCGCTTTCCCAAGTAGTGGCAGTACCATAGGTACTATTAGTATTGTTATAGATGGCAGCTACTGAAATCATTTGGTGCATATCTTCCTGAATTCTTGCATCCTTAGCACTACCGGTTGCTCCGCTCATGGAAACGAGTATTAATCCGGACAATATGCCAATGATGGCGATAACCACCAAGAGCTCGATCAGAGTGAAACCTTTTTTATTGATTGTCATATTTTTTAATCTTATTATATCAACCTTTATTTTTGCCTTATTTCTTATGGTGTCATTATACCAGACACGAATCTATTTGAAAAGATGGAGTCTTTTAGAATGGGCAGTTATTAGCAGGGCGACAGGATTAGAAAAAAGACATCCTTTTCGGATGTCTTTTGAATATTAACGTTTTGACCACTCTAATCCTCCTTAAGGCAGTACTGTATTTCCAGGAAATTGTTTCTGAATGCGACAACTTCTTTTTTCACAGACTCGATATCCTTTTTGTCCATAAGGATCTCTTTCATGAATTTCGCTATGGTTCTCATGTCTTCTTCCTTCATTCCATACCTCGTCATTTCCTGTACCCCGATCCTTATACCCTTAGGGTCATTAGGATTGGTCAAATCTGTCGGTATGATGTTCTTGTTTAAGATGATATTGGCCGATTCAAGGGTCTTCGCGACATAGTCTCCCCTTCCCTGGTTTTCCACGTTGACGAGGACTTGGTGGCTGTTCGTGAATCCTTTCTCTTTTCCTAAGACGTTAAATCCCATCGAGTCCAATTCAGTGGCCAATGCTTTGGAATTCTTCAGTATCTGGGTTGCGTATGCATCTCCAAACTGCTTCATTTCCTGCAAAGCGACGTATAGCGGCGGAACCCTGTGGAGATGGTGGTTCGAGTGGAAGCCCGGGAATACCCTGTCCTGGATCTTGGCCACGAGCTTGGGGTCATTGATGTTCCCCAGTATTATCCCTCCCTGCGGTCCGGGGAATGTCTTGTGGGTCGATGAAGTTATGATATCCGCTCCTTCAGCAATCGGATCCTGCCACTTCTTTGCGGCAATCAATCCGAAGACGTGGGCGGCGTCATATACGATCTTGGTACCGACCTTGTCGCAGTATTTCTTTATGGCCCTTATCGGCTGGGGGAACAATATGACAGAGCCTCCCATGACGATGAACTTGGGCTTCAGTTCGAGTATCTTCTCCCCCGTCTTCTCAACGTCTATTTCCATCTTCTCGATATTGAAAGGTATGTGAGTGGTCTTCAATCCCAAGACTCCTACCGCTCCGCCCGATTCATGGGAAATATGGGAGCCACCCTGGATGCCCAAAGTCATTATCTGGTTTCCCCTTTCGGCCAAGGATGCGAAAACGGCGAAATTGGACGTAGTGCCGGATATGGGCCTGATGTCACAGAAGTTAACGTTGAAATGCTCCTTGAACGCTTCTTGGGTTATATTCTCTATCTCGTCTACGTATTTGAGGCCCCTGTAATACCTGTTAAAGGGCAATCCTTCCGCATAGCGGTGCATGAGGTCGGAAACGTAAACATGCTCGCACAAGGGCGACATCACATTCTCCGATGCTATGAGGTTGATGCTGCTTTTTCTCCAGGCGTTATGCTCTTTTAGAAGCTGTAGGATTTTGTCCATATTTTTGTTTATTTATTTAATCTCCCTCCCAGGCGGCCCATTTCTTGAATATTGTCTTTTGGCTGTTTATGGCTTTTTCCCTGTTGAATTCTTTTTTATCGATTCCTTGTGTTACTTCCTTTTTCGTAGGAATAAATGTGTCTACAATAGGATTTCTGAAAGGACAAGGAGGATAAACAGGGTGCTGTTCGCCTTCCCTCACTCCAGTCACGTTGCTTTCCGGACAAACTCCGCCCATGTATCCTCGGCATCCGACGATGCCTTCCATTATAGGAAACTCTTTTTCCAATAGGAAATACAGCTGACTCGCAATGCATCTGAATTCCGGAGCTACCCTCACGCAGAGCCTTAGAGACAGAAGGTTCAAAAGCGATCTTAGGTTCAAGGTAAAATGGTAAATGCCGACGGCCTGGCAAAAAGGCAGAAGATATCTTGCCGATTCTCGAGGCAACCCTTCATTGATGAATTCTTCGTATTTTTCTAGGCTGTCGCGGACCCTTTCCAGAAATATCTCTTTCTTGTCTTTGTTCTTTTCTCCCAACAAATGCCAGGGAACGATTATCTCGTAAACGGGTGTTTCCTTTTCTATGCCCTGGTTGGCTTGTATGTATCTCGTGGACCAGCCAGTATGGCTAGCCATTCTGTGTTCTAAAAGCTCGGGGGCGCTACCCTTGGTAATCTTAATGTCGAACTTAATAATGATATGTTCAAGCGAAGAACCGTAATCGTTATCGATTATCATTTTGAAGATATCCTCGCCCTTAACATGCTCCGGAACACCGCTCATCTTGGCGGAATAAGCAACCTCTTCCCAGGCTTTTTCTCCGCCGATGACCTTGAAATTCCAAATTTGTGGTTTTACTTCTTTAATATCCATAGTGAGTATTCTAACATGTTCTTTCTAGAAATCGCAAGGAACGTTTTTATCAAGATAATATTTATTAACGAAATCGAAATTGTCGTCGACTTCGTAAACCAAAGGAACCCCTACCGGTATTTCCACTTTGGCGATCTTTTCTCCGGAAACGTTGTCGATAATCCTGACGATGGCTCTTATGCTGTTCCCGTGAGCAGTGATTACAACCCTTTTTCCTTGCTTTATCATGGGAATGATTTCTTCGTTCCAATAAGGCAGAACCCTTGCTTCAGTGTCTTTCAAGCTTTCGGTCAAAGGAGCTCCCTCCCCTTTCAATTCATTATATGCGAATTTTTTTTCTTCCGTTTCCGCCGGAGGCCTGACATCGTAGCTCCTTCTCCATTCTTCAACCTTATCCGCTCCGTAGAGCTTCCTCATCTCATCCTTATTCATTCCCTGCAAGGCCCCATAATGCCTCTCATTCAGCCTCCAGGAGCTTTTAACGGGGATTATAAGGTCCATTTCTTCTAATACTATATCCAGGGTTTTGCTGGCTCTCTCTAATTTTGAAGTAAAGCCGATGTCAAACACAAAGCCTTCCTTCTTCAGTAATTGGCCGGCTTTTCTCGCCTGTTCCATCCCCTCTTCGGACAAAGGAACGTCAATCCATCCGGTGAAGATATTTTCTTTATTCCAGACGCTTTCTCCGTGCCTAATTATTACCAGTTTATTCATGGGAATATTTTAACATTATTTTCTTATGACCTCAACCTTGCCGTTTTTGACAGACACTAATTTAGAGGGCCTTGATTTCATTTTTCCGACATCAACGTAAAAATCGACTTTGTCCTCAAAATAAGCCATAGCTTCCTCGATTGTTTGCGAAGGCTTCTTTCCTTCGATATTCGCGCTCGGAGCAACCAAGGGACCCATTTTCTTTAATAATTTAACTAGATTCTTGTTGCCGGGGATTCTGAAAGCCAGGGTTTTTCTTCCCCTATGCAGGTATTCATATTTTTTATTCAAACACTCGAAGATAACACTGACTTTTCCCGGCCATATTTTTTTAAGCAAGTCTTTTTCTTTTTGCACCTTAATGCCAAAAATTCCCAAATCTTTTATCGAGTTTATTAAAATTATCATCGGTTTATGAAGGTTCCTCTTTCTGATTTTATACAGCCTCTCCACACTTTCCTTGTTCAAGGCCGAAGCGACTATTCCGTAGATCGTGTCGGTCGGAATGACTAAAATTCCTCCTTTCTTTACGCTTTCAATGATTTCTTTGGCTATTTTTCCTTTTAGATTAAACATTTTAGAACAAAAAAACAGCAGGACTTGACTGTCCTGCGTCCATCATTTAGTACTTACCGATTGTTTTTCCATGGTTACTAAATCCAGCCTCATTTGGTAAATTTCACCCTTGATTTCTGTAATATCCTTTTCCATATTGTCTATTTTGTATTTTTCTAGGTTATAAACAGAAAACAAAGAAACACAAAAGAGGATGGAGATGATAAAAACGAGAAACGCTTCCACTATATATTCTTTTGTCATAAGTTTTATTATTATTAACTTGTGGATATTATATCAAGTTATTTACATAAAAAGCAAGACCCGATGTTTTTAACACAATAAATACATGGTATTATTAAAATAATGGATAAACTTATTAGGAGTTTAATCGATGCGGGGGTCCTGAAAACAGAAAGGATAATCAAGGCTTTCAGAAATATAGACAGGAGAGATTTTGTTTTGCCCGAATACAAGTCGGAAGCATACGAGGACTATCCCCTGCCCATCGGATACGGACAGACGATTTCGCAACCCTATACGGTTGCTTTCATGTTAGAGCTTCTCCAGTCGAAAAAGGGCGACAAGGTTTTGGATGTTGGCTCTGGTTCGGGATACACGACGGCACTGATAGCGGACATTATCGGCCCCAAAGGTTTTGTCTGGGGATTGGAAATCATCCCAGAGCTGGTTGCATTAGGAAGCAACAACTTGAATAAATACAGTCTTAAAAACGCAGAGATTGTTCAGACGGAGGAAAAAATGGGATTAATTAAAAAATCTCCTTTTGATAGGATATTGGTTTCTGCTTCGGCAGGAAATGTTCCTGGGCAATTAGTGGATCAGTTGAAAATTGGAGGAATTTTAGTTGTCCCAGTGGGTAACGATATTTATAAAATAACAAAAAACTCGCTGGACAAAACTGATACAGAAACGTTCAGCGGATTTGTTTTTGTCCCATTGAAATAATTTCTAGTCGTTTTCGACCTTAGTAGTGAGCAAATTTTTTGTAAACCATACGACCATAAGATACGTAAGAACGATTAGGGCAACAACCGGATAGAATGTCCACGGCATTATGACCAGGTGCAGAGGAGCAGCCAATGATGTGAACGGTAATACAAGGACAATACCTAGTATAATTATGGACATTAGAACAAGGAAGGCACTCGGTCTACTCTCGAGGAAAGGAATTTTTTTAGTTCTTATGAAGAATATAAGCAAAACTTGGGCCAACATGGTTTGGATGAACCATCCGGTCTGGAATATACTTTCGTTTGCATAGGCATGAAAAACCCACCACAATATACCGAACATTATAAAATCAAAGATTGAGCTTAGGGGTCCCAAAAACGTCATAAAGTTTACGAGCGAGCTGATGCGCCACTTTCTTGGTTTCTTGACATAGTCGCTATCGACATTGTCGCTCGGTATAGCGGTTTGTCCGACTTCGTAGAGATAATTATTGAGAAGCAGCTGGACCGGGTGCATCGGTAAGAACGGTAATACAAGGCTGGCTCCAATTGTCGTCACCATGTACCCCACATTTACCATGCTTGTCATGCGGATATATTTCATGAAGTTGCCGAATACTTTTCTTCCCTCGAGAATGCCTTCGGTAAGGGCATCAAGATCTTTTTCTAGTAAGACGATGCTGGCAGATTCTTTAGCAACATCTACGGCATTGTTCACGGATATCCCGATATCGGCCGCTCTTAAGGAAAGAGCGTCATTGATGCCGTCGCCTAGGAATCCGACAGTGTGGCCTTTTAATCTCAGACACCTAATGATCCTTTCTTTTTGTTCCGGAGTTACACGGGCGAATATCGTGGTATCTTCGCTTGCTTTGGAAAGTTCTTCATCGGACATGGAATCGATTTGGCTTCCGACGATGACGCCGCAGATTCCGATATTCAGGTCGTTGCATATTTTTTTAGTCACGACATCGCTGTCGCCGGTTACTATCTTAAATTCGATTCCCGCTTCCCTTAAGGCGTCTATCGATGCTTTTGCCGTGGACTTGGGAGGATCGAAAAAAGCCATGTATCCTTTGAGGATAAGATTATGCTCTTCTTCTAAAGAGTAATTGGACTTTTTCTCTTTGATGTCTTTGTATGCGACGGCTATGACGCGGTAGCCCTCGACTCCGAGCTCGTAATATTCTTTCAGTACCTGTTCTTTATCCGATTGATTAATGGGTTCAACCTTGCCCCTATTATCATAATTTACGCAACGCTTGAAAATCTCTTCGGGAGCTCCAATCGAGACCATGAACTCTTCTCCTTTGTTCTCGACGACAACCGAGCTGATTCTCCTTTCGAAATCAAACGGAATCTCGTCAATCTTTTTATATCCATGCAGATCTTCGCGCTTATGCTTCAATACCGCTTCGTTTATGAGATTCTTGGTTCCTGTCTGATAAAAACAATTGACGTAACCATAAATGAAGACGTTTTCGTCTTTTTCTCCCCACACATTGACGTGGTTCTGAAGAACGACTTCGTTTAGGGTTAGAGTTCCTGTTTTATCAGAGCACAATATGTCCATTGCTCCGAGGTTTTGTATGGAGTTCAATCTTTTGACAATGGCCCTTTTGCGTGACATTGCGAGAGCTCCCTTGGAAAGGTTTATCGTTATAAACATCGGCAGGGTTTCCGGAGTGATTTGTACGGCCACGGCCAAGGCGAACAAAAGAGATTCGAGTATGTTCTGGCGCTTAAGCGCGTAAATCAGCATTATCGCCGTTACGACTATGGCCATTACTTTAATCATTGTCCAGACGAAATCCTTTGTTTGCGTGTCAAAAAGCGTCTTACCGCTCGCTTCTATGAGTTTTTGGGAAAGGTTGCCGAAGGCCGTGTTCTGTCCGGTATGGATTACGATTCCCATTCCGATTCCGCTTACGACCGACGACCCCATGAAAGCCATATTCGGCAATCGCAGCAACTCGGTATTTTTATCCGCCTGGGCTTCGGCGAATTTCTCCACCGGGAACGACTCTCCCGTAAGCGACGACTGGTTTATAAATAAATCCTTGCTTGAAACAATCCGTATGTCGCCGGGAATGATGTCGCCGGCAGAAAGGTCGACGATATCCCCCGGGACGATACTCTTAAGGGGTATCTCTTTTATCTTTCCGTTTCTTACAACCGTGCACATGGTCTGTACCATCTCTTCGAGCTTTTGGGCCGCGCTTTCCGCCCGCCTTTCCTGGAAAAAAGACAAGGTAATACTCATTAGCACCATCAGAGAAATGATGATGGTGCTTATTTTATCGCCGAAGAAGAAAGAGAAAGAAGCGATGACAAGAAGAATGATTACAAGAGGATTGAGGAATCTCCCCAGGAATTCAAATATCAATATCTTTTCCTTTTTCGTTTTGATCTCGTTCGGCCCGTAATCGTTAAGTCTTTTTAAGGCTTCTTCTTCCGATAGTCCTTTCTCATTAGTTTTCAGTTTGCTGTACAAATCCCCGACAAGAGATGATAGGTGGTCAAAATTCCACTCTTGTTTTTTGTATCCGCGGGAGAAAATGCTTCTTTCCATAAAATATTAGATTTGAATTTTAGAGAAGAGATAGGCGCCGATAGCGTTAATAAGAATAATCACTATGCCCAAGACCATAAAGTCCGTTAAGAGCCCAAAATGGGCTGCATTGGCGACCAAAGACCCTCGCAAGCCGTCAACTCCGTAAGATAAGGGATTGAGCGACGTGACGACATTCAAGGCTATGGGCAGGTTACTTATGGGGAATAAGGCTCCCGACAGAAAGAAAATGGGCATGATCAAGAAGTTCATGATCAATTGGAATCCCTGCATGTCTTCCAACAAAGAAGCGATTGCAGTTCCCAGGGCGGTAAACAAGAGGGCAATCATGAACATGAAGACGATAGCCAATAAAAGCATGGAATAGTTTTCCATCCTGAACCCGAGGAAGAAAGAGATAATGAAAACGATGATTCCCTGGAATACGGCCACGGTGGCTCCCCCGAGGGACCTGCCGATCATTATCTCAAGCCTCGAAACCGGCGCGACCAGGGTTTCCTTTAAGAATCCGAACTGCCTGTCCCAGATGATTTCTATCCCCGAGAATATTGCCGTGAAGAGTATGCTCATCGCGACTATGCCCGGAACGAGGAATTCGAGGTAGTTTCCCCCGCCGGCTTTCTCATATATCGATCCGAACCCGAACCCCAAGGCGACCATGAAGAGCAGAGGCTGGCCAAGAGAACCTATGATCCTTGATTTCGACCTAAAGTATTTCTTTATCTGCCTCAGCCAGAGTATATAGATTGTTTTAAACATATTTTTGTTTTTTATCTTCTGAATCCCATCCACTTTCCCCCTTCTTCATGCTGCTCCCTGATTGCTTTCCCGGTGAAAGTCAGAAAAGCGTCTTCTAGGGTATTAGTTTTTGTCTGTTCTTCCAGTTCTTTCGCCGTTCCCTTGACGATGATTTTTCCGTGGTCGATTATGGTAATTGTGTCGGCGAACCTTTCGGCTTCTTCCATGTAGTGGGTCGAGAAGAATACAGTCACTCCCTCCTTCTTGTTCAAGTCTCTGATGTAATTCCATATTAAGTTCCTTGTCTGGGGATCGAGTCCTAGTGTCGGCTCATCCAAGAACAAGACCTTCGGGTGGTGCAATAGTCCCCTTGCGATTTCAAGCCTTCTTTTCATTCCGCCCGAATAATGCTTGACTTGTTCGTTTTTTTTGTCCCAAAGCTCGACCATCTTCAACAGTTCATCGGTTCTTTGCTTCAACAGCTTGTCTTCCATCCCGTACATCATGCCGTGGATTTCCATGTTTTCCCTTCCGGTAAGGTCTTCGTCCAGGCTCGGATCCTGGAAGACTATGCCGAAAGAATGCCTTACTTCGTCCTCTTGCGTCACGGGATCGAATCCGTTGATCTTTACCTCTCCGCTCGTTGGTTTCAAAAGGGTCGTAAGCATTTTGATGGTCGTGGTCTTCCCCGCTCCGTTGGGACCGAGGAAGGCAAAAACCTCGCCCTCTTTAACGCTGAAGGATACGTTATCCACGGCCTTAAAGCCTTTATAATCTTTTACAAGATTCTTTACCTGGATTATGTCCATATTATTTTTTTATTACGCAGTTTTCGTAAGTGGTATTATTCCCTTCCTGCACGAAAGCGGTATCCCCCTTATTCCAGAAGACAAACGATTCGTCGGTGTTGGCATAACGTGCTCCGGAAGCGGATATAGCTTGTAAGAGAAGCATATTCCTTCCGTCGCTTAGCCCCAATTCCACTTTATCCTTGAAGAATATAGCGTTAATAGTCTTACTGCTGTCGCAGGTAAAAATGACGGAGTTTATGACATTGTTGGTTTCAAGGCTTTGCTTTATTTTCAATATTTGGTCTGCTTCGTACCTCTGACTGAGAAAGAAAGCAAGTATGAATGTGCCGACGTAAAAGATGATTGCCAACAATATTAAGTACCAAATAACTTTATTATATTCTATTTTCATGGTTTTTTATTTATTATTTAACAATATATATTTTAGCACTTTTGGCTTTTAAGACAAGCAGAGAATAGTTTGGAATAAAAAAAGAGAATACTTTACGTATCTCTAAAGAAATATTTCTTTTCCCCTCTCTACGGGATCGCTGTAGGGATTAGGATAATCGCCATATTGGCCGTAGTCATGATGGTAGTTGCGGTAGTTCGAATTACAATCATAGAGACAACTCCCGTCATTATAGCTGTAATAATTTGTCGTCGCTGGAGAGTTTATCAATAGCGAGACCGAACTTGATGCCCCATCGCTTTTTGCGGTTACGGTTAATATTCCCGTATTCTGAGGAGTAACAACGAAGAGTCCTCCCTTAGATTCGCCACCTCCTCCGTTCACACTCCATTCGATGGTGGCCGGAATAGGGTTATTTTGGGAATCATAAGCGATGGCGCTGAAGTCCAAGCTGTACCCGGCAGTGCCCTCTCCTCCCGAAGGAGTTATTTGTATGCTGTTTATGCGGGAAGTTGTTGATGCCGCTTGGATTGTTGTAGCGGTGGCACTCTTTGTATATGCCGGGCAGCTGCAGCAGCCCATCGTAATCAACATCAGTACAAATAAGGTAATAACACATACTTTCGTTTTCATGATAGATGCCCCCTTCAGTGATATGAAAGGTTCTATTGACATTATAAACCTTTATTTTGTAATGTCAATAAGACGTACTCCTTCCCTATTTAATAAGAAGCAAAACTTCATCAAAACTAGGTACTAGGTCGTAAGTCAAAGCTTCGTCTATGGTGACCCATTTGCTGTCTTGCGCTTCCCAATCGAGCTTGATCTTGTCCGTATTCACTTCAACCAAGCAGGGATGGACTATCCAAGTCTTTTTGTAAGCAGGGTCATCCTGCTCGAATATCCCCAATCGTTTTACGGAAATTATTTGGTTACCCGCCAGATTTAATTCTTCCCTAATTTCCTCTCTGACTTTTTCTTCAACGCTTTTATCGTCATCCAAGAATCCGGCAATGCCGTTCCAAAGGTTTGGATAGAAGTTTGAGTCGGGGCTACGGTGGACTATGAGAATCTTGTCTTTGTATTTGACAACTGAATTAACTACCGGAGCCCAGCGTACGTTGGTGTAATCAATTTGGCCCGGTTTAGGTTGGAATTGCGGCTTAGCCATATTATGGATTTTACCATCTAGGTATTGTACATACGCCTTTAAGTTTTTTCAATTTAACAAACCCAAAAGTAGTGAAAGCCGACAAAATAATTATGATTATTATGGGAATAAAATACTGCCAGAAGCCAGTAAGTTCTGCTATGGCAAGGTTATAAAACCCGTGTGAAACGATAGCGATAAAAAATCCTGAAAGGAAAAGCAGTCTTTTATTTTTTACTGAACAAAAAGAGAGAGCGATAAGAAATCCCAAAGCTCCCGATGTTAGGGTGTGCAGAAACACTGCACCGATAAATCTCAATAAGGTGAATTGTAATGCTGCTCCAATCGCATATGGATGCTCTGCGGCGAAAAAAAGAACTATATTTTCCAATGCGGCAAAACCTAAAGCAGAGATTACCATATAAAGCATAACATCAAGTGGCTCATCGAGCTCGGAGTTGGCGAAAACATAGATTTTTACCACTAAATACTTGGCGATCTCTTCAACTAGCGCAACTAGCAAAAACGATTCTAAAATTACAAACAAAAGAGATTTTTCTGTAATGATTGTTAGAACAGCCACTTCAAAAATAGCAACAAGACAAGCCGCCAATATTCCAAGAATAAATACTTTTAAAATCATTCTTTTAGGTTCAGGATGAATGTCCTTTTTGAAATAAAAAACTAACCAAATAAGAACTGGAGTCAGTGCGAAAATCACATATAATAAGCAAAGGCATAAATAATTAATCATATTTTAATTATATACAATAAAAGCCCCGCAGTAAATGCGGGACTTTCTGGTATGATAATTTTAAACTTTTTGATTATTTTTCTTCTTATTGATAAAATACCACAATCCTCCAATTATTATAATTATTAACAGAACAATGCCAATTATAATAATGGTTTTTGCAGGAGATGTGGTCGCAAGAGAAGCCTGCTGTCCTGTTGTCGATGGCCCTTGACTTGTCTGCTGAACCGGAGTTGTAACCTGCTGGGTTGTTGGCTGTTGTGTCGGCTGTGTAGTTTTTTGAGTGGTATTAGCGGTGGGCGTAGTTATAGGTGTAGTTGCTTGAACTGGAGTTATATTATAAGCGCCGTCCTGTGAAGCCAAAGTAACAGCTGCCCCCGTTCCTATACCCTTAACTTCCGTAAAAGATAATTTTCCTTGTCCAACTTGAGCTCCTTTAACAGAGACTGAAAGAATATTCTGAACAGCGGTTGTACATTTCGGAATACCTAAAATAAACTTTGGATTGGTGCAGGTTGGGGAGACTGGAGACCATATACCACTTGCAACGGTAATGTTTTGACAAGTTAAATTATTAAGGCTTATAGTACCCTTTACAACGCAGATCTTGTTGCCTGCTGGGTTTAATTGAACCGAAACGTTAAACGGCGTGCCGACTATACTGTTAAGCGATGCTGGTAAAGCAGACAATGTTGAGCTAGCTGCAAAAACCATTTGGCCTACTCCTAATATCCCGACGATAGTTAACAATGCTAATAAAGTTATTTTTTTCATAGGTTTGTGTTAATTATTTATTTTGGTTTATAAACTCCAATTAGCCATTAACAATGAGAGATCATACTCATCAACAACACCGTCGTTATTCAAATCAGCAGAAAGATTAGAGCCAGTCTGATTCCATTGAGACATCATTATGGCGAAGTCATACTCATCAACAACACCGTCGCCGTTTATATCACCAACAATTTTTACCGTTGGTGTCTGCGCTGTAATTATTGGTGAGAATGTCGCTGAAATTGTGTGGTTGGCGCTAATATTACTAAAAGTATAAGTTGTTATTGCTCCTTTAGAAACACCGTCAACTAGCACATCAGCAACTTGATAGCCGGTAGCCGGAGTAATAGTGTATGTTTGGTTTCCTTCATTAATTATAGACGTTGAACCCGGGTTTATGGAACCGTTTGCTCCAGCTGAAGCGTTAATTGAATAATAATTCTCGCCTCCTCCGCCGATATTAGTTGTTTGTTGCACGTTGGTTGTTTGCTGCGCGTTAATAACACCTGTTGTAACTGGAACAAAAGTCACAGCGTAATTATTTCCACCATTGCTGTCGCTCACTGTTCCGGCTGGCGCCAATGTCTTACCGGTGCCAACATCTGGAGTGTCAAAAGTTTGCGTAAAATTCGAAGTATCAGTTCCTACCAAACCTGGCGATACGGTCGGTACCTTAGACGAGCTCGGTGTGCCATCGTAAGTTTTGGTATCGGTTGTCGCGGTTACGGCTATTGCTAAAGCTGTAATATCTGCTGTAGTGGTAGGTTGAGTAAGTATGTAATTATCTTTTTTAGAACCATCTAAGGTTAACCCAGAAATATTTACTGTTTTCCCTGTATCAACATTTTTATCAGCGAATGCTCCTGACGCACTTGCGGTATTAAGAGTTACTGCGTCTTCATTGATAACGCCAACGAGCGTAGGACTGCCAACATTAAGCGTGGCATTTGTTGTGCCATCGTAAGTTTTACTGTCTGCCGTAATGCCAGTAACAGTTAAATTTACTTTACCAATAACAAGTGTACCACTAGCACTACCAGTGTAATTAACGTCATTTACTGTACCAACAACAGCATAACTACCAGCGTTGGTTGGAGGCGTTGAGGAGCCGTCATAAGTAAAATCAACAGTTAGTTTGGACGGATCGGTAGTTGCGATTGCCGACTTCGAAGTACCATCGTATGTCTGAGCTAAATTATCTAAAGTAACAGTTGCTATCTTTTTATTTATCGTAAATGATTGAAGAACATCAGTCGCTGGGTTGTAGTTGTTATTGCCAGCCCGAGAGGCAGTAATTGTGCAGTCATCCGCTCCAACTATATGAACTGTATTACTAGAAACAGTACAAACTTCTAAAGGAGAAGCAGTGAAAGCAACTGGTAATCCCGAACTAGCAGTTGCACTGACGGGAAAATCAGCATCGCCATAGGTTTTGGTTGGTAAGGCGCTAAAAGTAATAGTTTGATCGGCGCTGTTGATTTTTAAATTAGCGCTGGTAAAAGATATAGTATAATTTGATCCGGCCGTAAGGGTTCCTAAACCTATAGCATAAGTGCCAACGTTATCACCAGACACACGGTCTAGTGCCCCGCTAAAACTATCCCCGCTTTGTAATGCAGGACTGAAAGTATAAGTTAATGTTGTCGGGTCTGCGGCCCCATAAGTTTTGCTTTGAGCATCGGCTATAACCGTGATTGTTGCGGTGCCAATGGTTAAGTTACTTCCTATATAAGTTAAGCTGTAATTTGTACTTAGAGTAACCGTACCTTGTAAAATTGGATAAGAACCAAAATCTTCACCGGGAGCACGAGTTAAATTGACGGAAAGCGTATCGCTAGGCACCAATTTCAAATCGCTCGTAATTTGATATGTTAAAGCTGGGTCAGATGCACCATAATTTTTAGATTTGGGATCGGCTGTGATTGTTATGGGTCTAATTGTAATCGTACCTGTTGAAACAGAAGTAAAATTATAACTGTAATTATTTCCGCTGTTGCCATCGTTTACTGTTCCACTAGGAGTCAATTTTTTTCCGGTGCCAACATCTGGAGTGTCAAAAGTTTGCGTAAAATTTGGAGTATCAGTTCCTACCAAACCTGGCGATACGGTCGGTACCTTAGACGAGCTCGGTGTGCCATCGTAAGTTTTGGTATCGGTTACGGCTGTCACTGTAATTTGTTGGGTATTGATGACGCCAGTTTTATCAGAAACAGTTGTCACGTTATAATTAGCACCCCCATTATTATCATTAATTATATAGGCCAATACAGAAAGCGTTTTTCCTGTGCCAACATTGGCCGTGTCGTAAGTTTCCGCCAAACCAGTTGCTTTATCATTGTTCTGTAGGCCACTGACAGTTGGATTACCAGCTGAACTTTTTGTGCCATCGTAAGTTTTGGTATTGGGCTGAGCCGTAATGGTTAAATTCGCTTTTCCAATTATTAATGTACCATTGGCAGAACCTTGGTAATTTATATTATCAACAGTAGCAACCACAGCATAGTTCTTAGCATTGATTGGAAGAGTCGAAGAGCCATCGTAAGTTATGTTAACAGTCAGATTAACAGGATTTGTGGTGGCTGTCGCTGATTTTACCTTGCCATCGTATGTCTGAGTTAAATTGCCTAAAGTAACAACAGCCGTTGCCTTATTAACAGTCAAAGTGCCAGGAAGATAGCTGAAACTATAGTTATTATCCGATCCTCCAGAGCACGCAATAGTGTAAGAACCAACATTTGAATGATTTCCCGATACTGAACAAGTCGGCTGCCTATCAATTACATTTGAACCATCATTATATTTAAAACCGGAGTAGGCGAATGTAAAATAAGGATCGGGGTTACCATAAGTTTTAGTCTGGTTGTTGGCAGTAACAGTTAAATTAGCTTTGTTTATCGTTAGTTCAATGTCGTAATGATAGTTATCTTCAAGAATGATATTCAGATCATAGTTACTGCTCAAAGCGAGATTGCCTTCAGTAATGTCGTAGGAACCGACATTTTCGCCAGACTTACGACTTAACGTGCCAGTAAATGTATCTGGTACGACTAAGGAGCCACTGGTAATCTTATAAGTTAAAGTTGGATCGGGGTTACCATAAGTTTTAGTTTGCGGATCGGCTTTTACGGTTATTGCTAAAGGTGTAATATCTGCTTTAGCCGTAGTTGTTGTAGAAGAAAGTTGATAATTACTTTTATCGAAACCGCCAAGAGTAATACTCGTTGCTGTTACTGTTTTATTTTTGCCAACATTTCTATCGCTAAAATTTACGTTCCCGTTTGCCACATAACAAGTCACAGAATCATGATTTACAATTCCATTGAGACTACAGTCTTCAATGGTGGCATTAGTTGTACCATCATAAGTTTTGTCATTGGCTGTAACATTAGCGGTTATGGTTTTTGGTTGAGCGGTGATAGATTCAGTAACCTCTGTAGCCGGATTGTAATGTGAGTTACCCGCTTGATTGTAATGAACTATACAATTGCCAGTACCGCTAGTCATAGTAATGGTGGCGGAGCCGTTGCCGTTAGAGCAACTACCACTAGTTGTAATAGAAACAGAAAGTCCAGAACTCGCTGTCGCCACTACTCCGAAAGTTGAATTATAAACCGCACTTGCCGGAGCGTGCGCGGTAACCGTAATAGTTTGATTTATTTTGGAAGATGCAGATGCAGTTCCTGCAAATACAAAAAAACCGCTTACTATTAATAACGCGGCCAAACAAAACACGCTTTGCTTCTTTAAACTTATACTCTTTATGAGTTTAGACATTGAACACTTCATAATATTTATTTTACCAAGTTTATCAAAATGCTTTTTAGCGAGATGCGACAAAGCAAAATTTTAGACAGGGTAATTTATTAAGTTATTATAGTGTAAAAACAAGAAACCAAGATATTTTTATGAACATAACGATAATAAATCATTTATCATACTTTGTCAAGACCATCGGCTTTTTCTGACACAAAAGTAAAAATACATTTTTGAGGTTAATTTGGGTATAAAAAAACAGGATTATAACAATCCAGGATTTTATTAGTCTTGTCTGACTATAGGTGCAACCCATTGGATTACACCTTCGTTCGAATGCCTATACAGTGGCGATGACAGCAAATCCGGTTACCATCAGGATTACTCCAGGAAGGGCACTCATGACAATTGGGATGATTGCCTGCTGATACTTTTTCCTTGTTGATAGTGTAGGGATCTCCCGGCACAGCAAATATGCTCCTACAATTATTATGGCTAGGCCCATGAATTGCCAGAACATTTTAAGATACCTCCATTATTCGTTTTTAAATGATATTATCCTTCGTGGACAATCTTGCCGTCCAAAAGAAATGCTTTTTTCCCGGTTCTGCTAGAAACCGGATCGCCACTTTCCCAGTACAGTCGCCCACACTTCTTGCAGGGATAAGCTAGTTCTGATCCGCTAGCGCATCCGTCACAGCTGATTCTTAGGGGAATCGAGTTTCTTTCATCAGTCTGCCCATTACAATCCTTTTCTGTACACTTCATATCGGCACCCTCCTTTAGGGTAAATATACTATACAATACATGGCTATATTATGTCAAGCAAACACATTTTGCATTTTTCTGGTATCTTTGAGCAAAACTATGCCTAAAAATCCCACTTAGGTTTGGAACCAAGCTTCAATTTATTTATACCTCAACAAAAGATTCTTGGCCTCCCTGCTCACGCATTTTTTCTTTGGAAACTTTTATAAAT
The DNA here is from genome assembly GCA_963807465.1 of uncultured bacterium. Taxonomy (GTDB): domain Bacteria; phylum Patescibacteriota; class Minisyncoccia; order Minisyncoccales; family Minisyncoccaceae; genus CAWECB01. Next base: position 67,403 of record CAWECB010000002.1, on the reverse strand, counting down.
AAAGACAAAACGGTTCCCATCAAAAGAACGGCCGCGGCCGAAATAAACACAACCCTGTATGCGTCTATCTGCGCTTTTAATATAATCAATTCTATTGCCTGCTGATAAATTGCCGGATTCGTAATTTTTATAACGCTGTGATAGGCGATATTTAAAACATTGCTGTTTGTTGCATTGGTTAAAATTGTGCCGAAAACCGCAATTCCAAATGCTCCGGCGATATTTCTGCCAAGAGCCAATATAGATGAGGCAACTCCCATTTCTTCGGTCGGAACAACGGCGGCAATAACAGATGTTCGTTGAGCCATGCCAAAACCCATGCCAAAAGCCATTATTGAAAGAGGAATAATTACGTCCATGGCGCGTTGACCTTGGGTCTAAATATGAAAACATAATATATTCCGATAGCAGCCACAAGCGTGCTGGCAAAAATTACATATCTTGGCTGCACTTTTCCGGTTAAGCTTCCTCCTATCGGAGAAGCAATCACCATGAAAATTGCCATTGGAATAAATAAATATCCTGTTTGTGTGGCATCATATCCCAAATATGTTTCAACGAAAATCGGAATCAAAAATACGGCTCCCATCATTGCCATAAAAACAACGAAATTATTTATAAGAGTATTTACAAAAACGCTATTTTTGAAAAATTTAAGGTCAACAATCGGTTCTTGCGCTTTTGTTCTATAAATATAAAAATAATTGTAAATAAAATTGTGCAATATAACAAATTATGCTTTGATAAGCAAACCAGCCCCAAGTATTGCCCTGGTCAAGAACCAAAACCAATGCCGAAAGAGCAACTCCAAGAGTTATTGCGCCCCACCAGTCAAAATGTATTGTTTTGTGTTCTGAAACAGATTCTCTGACAAAAATAAAAGCCATAATTAAGCCAACAATTCCAACCGGAATATTTAATAAAAATATTGACCTCCAGCCGAAAATATCAATCATCGGCCCGCCGATTAACGGACCAAAAACAGCAGCCGCGGCAAAAGAAACCGACCATAAACCCAATGCCTGCGCCCTTTCTTTTCCCTGCTTGAAAGTTACCGCCAAAATTGCCATGGCTGTCGGATAATCAGCAGAACTTGCAATTGCCTGAATAATTCTGAAAACAATCATGGAACTTAAATTCCATGCAAATCCAGCCAAAGCCGAACCAAAAATAAAAATTGAAAAACCTAAAATATAAATTTTTTTTCTGCCGACAGTGTCTCCTAATTTTCCCCAAATAGGAACAAAAACCGCGTTAGCTAATATGTACGCGGTTGCAATCCAGCCGGCTGCGGTAACTGTAATTTTAAAATCTTCAATTATTTTTGGCAGAGCCAAGTTTACAATTGTCTGGTCTAATCTGCCTAAAAAAGTTCCGATAATTACAGTAAGCAATACCAGCCATTTAAAATTTGTGATGGTTTTCGTCAATCATTTTATTTGTATATCCAAAGTTTTGCCGACATTCCATTTTTCAATTCCGGATATTGGTTGATATCAAATCTTACTTTAACATCAAAATTCATTTCCTGCCTTGTGTCGGAAATATTAAAAACAATATCGCCCGCATTTGAAGTCGGATTTATCTGGTCAACAATTCCTGAATATTGTTTTGAACCAAAAGCATCAACGGTAAAAATTGCTTGCTGCCCTATTTTTATATCTTTTAATCCCTTGTCTTCCTCAACCTGACCGACAACTCTTAAATCATCTGGATTTATCATTGTGGCAACCGTTTGGCCTGGCCCAAAATTATCGCCTATATTTGTATTTATAGATAAAATTTGGCCGTCTGAGTTGGCTTTTATTAATTCGTTGCCAACTCTTGCAATGGGAGCTGATGTTTGCACCAAATCTCCAACATTAACAAAAACTTCCTGCAAAGTTCCGCCAACCGTCGGAGACAAATTAATTACCGGAGCCGATATTGAAGAATTTTCTATGTAAACTCTGCTCGAAACAATGTTCCAATATATAAGTCCGCCAACTGCCGCCTAAAATTATTACAGCAATCGCAATCACCGCAATTATTTTATTGCGAGTACTTTTTATTATCCTTTTTCTATCTTTTTTACTATCTTTTTCTAAATTGTTTTGTTCCATATTTTTTTAATATGCGAATACTTTTTCTCCTAATTTTAATCCAGAAATAATTTCAATATTTTTATCGTCTCTTAAACCGACCGTAACTTCTCTTGATTCTTTCTTGGAATTTCCTTTATCTACTATTACAAAATATTTACTGTTTTGCTGTATAACCGCTGATTTCAGGAACTATTAAAACATTTGAATGAGTATCGGAAATTACGGTTATGTTTGCTGTCATGCCGGGCTTTATTCTGTCATCCGAATTTTTAAATTTTAATTTGGCGCCGTAAACTGATATTCCATTGATTATCGACGGAGCCAAATCAATAGAAACAATTGTTGCCGGAAAAATAACATCGTTTCCAAAAGCATCTAAAGTTATATTTGCATCTTCTCCGATTTTTGCATTGGCCACATCAATTTCGGGAATATTTGTGTCTATTTCAAGATTATTGTTTGAAATTGTTATAACCGGCACATTCGGAGACACAATCTGGCCCACAACAGCATTATCTTTATCAACTTGGCCATCAAATAATGCTCTTATGACTGTTTTTGAAATTTGTGTTTTAATTGCAGTCGATACTGGCTTCTACGGCCTTTATATTTGCTTTTGCTGCTTCTATTTGATCGTTGGTAGTTGTTATGGTGGCTGAATTATTAACTTTTTGCGATGATATTGCCTGTATGTTTGCTGATGTAGTTATAATTTCCAAATTTATATTTGTTTTTGCCAAACTGATGCTGGCTCTTTCTGTTGGAGTTAAAGCAGGATCAATTGGAACCGCATTAACTAAATTACTCACATCTTGCAGTGCTGTTTGCGTGGCCGAAAGAGCTGAATCAATATTATCTTGTGTCGGATTGTTTATTGCATCTTGGACCAAACCGAAAGCTCCGCCGTTTAATTGGCCGATATTCTTGCGAAGTCCAAAGCCCGGCGTTTTGCTTGTCCCAGTAAAGAATTAACCGCTTTTGCTTCCGCATCTTGCAATGCGATGTCTTCTTGGGTTTGGCTGTTAAAATGATTAATTTGGATGTCAGAAATTGTAAGCAAAATATCTTTTGCGGTAGTAACAGATTTTTGCGCTGCGCTCAAACTATTAGCATAAAGATTTTGTATTCCCGCGTTTGTTTTGCTTTTTACTGTATTAATATTTAAAGCATCCAATTGAGCCTGCGCCTGTTCTAATTGAGCCTGCGCTTGTTCTAATTGAGACCGTAAAATAGAGCTGTCAATCGCCAAAAGCGGTTCGCCATCATAAATCTTATCTCCAACTTTTACATAGTTTGCCACAATTTTTCCCTGAGTTTCAAAAGCCAAATCAACTCCTTGGGAAGCTTTGACTTGTCCGGTTAGATTTATTTTTTCAGTAATATCGCCATTTTTTACCTCGACTGAAGATAATTTGGAGGACGACCCTTGTCTAAAAAGCAAGAGTAAGATAACCGCGGCAGCGATTACCACTATAACGATAGAAGCGATAATTATATTTTTAATTGTTTTTTCCATAGGATATTTTTTCTAGAATTGTAATAAGGTTCTGTTTATCTTTGTTATTTAGTTTACTAAAAAATATTTTAACGATTTTGTGAATATTATCGTGTTTCTTTTGTAATGATTTTAATCCCTTGGGAGTTAATTCTACGTAGACCACCCTTCTATCGTCTATTTTTTGGGCTCTTTTAAGACTTCCCCTTTTTACCAGACTGTCTATCAAGGGAGTAGCCGACGGAGGTTTAATGTGTAAATAATCAGCAATAGATTTCATCGTTGTTTTCTTTTTGCTTTCAACAAACCTCAATACCTCAATTTCTGTATAAGGAAAACCATTTAAACAATCGCTTAAACGGATTTTTTCTTTTATCAGTCTGTTCACATTGAATATAGTAGATGATAATTTTTCATCCTTATCCATACACATTAAAACTTAAGGTTATTAATAGTTAGATTAATTAACTATTAGATTTATATTATCACCCGTTGATGCTCTCGTCAAGTACTTGCAAGCTAAAGTATTATTAATATTTATCTATTAATAATACTATAGAAAAAGGGTAAATACATATATGGATAAACTTCTATAGTCTTACGGAAGCAATAAAAAGTTCTTAAATTGCCAGACATCTTTGTCTGGAACGCTTTCGGGGTTTTCCGTAAAGTACACCTTTCTGTCTCTTAAGGGGGTCCAGTCGGATGGTTCCGAGATGAACTTACCGAGATAGGGCTTCGCTATATTCAGAATATAATCGTAAGGGAGATCGTCCGGGATGCATAATCCTTTCCTCGGGTTTTCTACCATCCACATTATTGCTGCGACTACCCCTATCGCCACCTGGACCGTCGTGGCATTTTGGCCGGGAACAAGCCTTCTCGCCTCATCTATGCCGAGGACGCTGCCGGTCCACCAAGACTTATATTCGTGGCCCATCAATAGAGCTCCGAGGATATCTTCTCCCTTGGTTATTTCATCGTACATTATCCTTATCTTCGGCTGCATGTTGTAATTCCTCGCTTTCAACTCCAGAAGCGAAGCCAGGGTTTCGTGGCACGGCATGTAGGCATAATGGACGGTCGGCCTGTAGATGGCTTTCTTGTTCTTCCAGACCGTAAGACGGTCGGAGATGCCGAAGGCTTCACCGTGCCTAATCACCATCCCGAGAATGTTCTGATTCGGGATCCAGGAATGGACGAACGTATTCGTTCCCATCTGGGAAAGGAATATTTGGTTCTTCGGCCCGACCGGGGGGATGTTGGCAAGCTTGGGAAGTTTTTTTTCGTGAGTTCCCCACCCCATTTCAGCCGGGGCGGTCCCCTCTTCCCTCAATCCTTCCACACTCCAGGTTCCTACGAATTCGTCGATTTCTTTTGGCCTGTTGGTTATCTGGGTGTCCCTCTCGCTGCAATGGATTACTTTCACTCCGAGCTTCATCGACAATTCCGCGAATTTGTTGTTTCTGATCAAATCCGATAGAATAGCTTCATCTTTGCCGGAAACCTTTTTTTCGCTGATCAACCTGTTCGCTATATCTACCAGGGCCTGTTTTGTAAAATGGGAAATCAATCCTGGGTTAGCTCCGTGATCGACAACCGCCGTCGGGGAATCTTTCCAGTCCTTCGACATTTCTCTCAATCTCATCTGTCTGTAGTACAGAGATTTCTCGAACGGGCTTTCTTCGTCGATATCGGCCAAGGGGTCCCATTCCTCAACGGAAGCATTCACATATATGACCTCGTTGTCATGGCACCATTTCACGATTTCGTTGCAATCGATGTTGCAGGCAAGATCTATGAGCAGGTCTCCGAGGTGGAGATAGCTTGAGAGAATGGCATTGATGTTCTCAGGAGTTATCCTCCCTTCGAAGAACCTTAATCCTTTTTCTCTGAATTTCTTAAGCTCTTCAGACTTGTCCAGGGCATCTATCACCGTAATATTGCCGATGGGCACATCCACCTTTTCTAACAAGACCGGCAAAGCGCATCTCGACACTGCTCCATAGCCGATAATCAAGATATTATTCTTAAATTCTATTTTCATCTTTCCGTAATATTTATTCTTTTAATGCTTTAATAATTATTATATCTCATAAACAAAAAAAGAGAAACAAATCTCTGTAATTTTGTTGTGTTCCCCGCTCTAGTACCAAGATTATATAGGTATTATAGGGCTTTTTTGACGATTAGTAAATGAAAAAACCGACGCAAGAGGGTCTGCTCAAGATTTTTGCGAAATTAGACAAATTAGACATTTTTACGCATTTTTCTCTTTTTCAAAATCTTCCTTGGTTTTAGGCTTCTCGTCTGTTATTCCGTATTCCCACTTTATGAAATCAGCAAGCTGTTTATACTTTTTATAAGTTCTCATCCCATCGGGAGTGAGTTGACTAAGATCCTTTTCTTCAGACATTATAAAAAGCTCATCGAGACCGATATTAATTTCAGCGTCTTCTTTTTCTCCTGGTGGCGTTGCGTGATGGTGAATGTGCACAACGGTTTCCATGTTTTCTTTTGGCTGTTTTTTATAATCCGGATGTTTTTTCCCAAGTATAAATTTAGCCGCCTGAATATTTTTTTCAAGAGCCGATTTAATTAGCGTTTCCTCAATATCATTCAGGACTTCTTCTTTCATCCGGTAAACTGCGGACTTGAAATCGGCATCGCTGTTGATCCAGTTATAAAAAGTCCCTCGGGTAATACCGATATGATGGCAAATCGCCAAAGTGGTTCCCATGGTCTTTTCAAGAACGTCCAAATAAAGCTTTTTCTTGATTGTGGTTGTTTCCCATTCAAGCTTTATTTCCGGATCTTCTGCAATAACGTAAGTCAGACCCTTTGTAATGGGAATGCTCGAGATTCGATATGTAAGTTGTTTATATACTGTACCCATAGTTTTTTATTAATTAGTTTTGAACCATTTGCCGGGTCGACTTATTATGGGTTTTGGATATAGAAAAAGCCCAAAAACACCGGCTGGCCTTTATTCATGGTGTTTTGGGCCGATACTTTTCGCCACCTCCTAAGGGAGATGATTTGCCGTATTACGAAAAGTACACTTGTATTATAGCAAAGAATACAGAAAATAGGAAAATTCTCTCCTGTGAATAACTCATACGAAGGTTCATGCTGCTATTTACTGAATCTTCACTATCCGAATTATGATAGACATTAGAACTATCATACGACAGCACAACTTTATATCTCGGATTTAAGGCCAATCATTGACGTTAGGCCCTATTTTATAAAATCCAATTAAATAAATATCCAGTAAACATAATTCCAACTCCCACAATACCAGCAAAGATTAAAATAAGCTTAATCTTCATTACTCGTTTCAAAATCATAAACTCTGGCAATGACAAGGCGGTAACGGCCATCATAAAAGCGAGTGTCGTTCCCATAGCCACACCTTTTTCGGTCAAAGCCCCGACAAGAGGGATAATACCGGCGGCGTTGGAATAAAGCGGAATACCTATCAAAACAGCAAAAGGCACGGCATACCACTTGTCAGCGCCTGCATACTTGGCCAGAAAGTCAGTTGGCACATAACCGTGTATCCAAGCACCAAGACCAATACCTATCAGAATATATGGCCATACTTTCTTGATAATATCCCAAGTATAATTTCCGGCGTAGGAAAATCGGTCAGGCCACTTCATATCGGGAAAATCTATCTTTGAGTTAATAGAGTTCTCATAAACAAAAGGCTCTACCAAGTTCTCCACTTTCATTTTACCGATAACTATGCCCGATAAAATTGCGATGATTAGTCCGCTCAAAATATATACCAAAGCAATTTTCCAACCAAACATACCCAAGAGCAAAACCAAAGCCACTTCGTTGATCATAGGAGAAGCGACAAGAAAAGAGAAAGTCGTTCCCAATGGCACACCAGCCTGCACAAATCCTAAAAATAAAGGGACAGCCGAGCAAGAACAAAACGGAGTGATAATCCCAAGCAAGGAAGCTAAAACGTTCCCGGTATACTTGTTTTTATGCGAAAGGATGAGGCGGATCTTTTCCGGAGGCAAAAACGAACGGATTATGGAAACAATAAAAATGATAACTGCCAGTAAAATAAATATCTTGATTGTATCGTAAATAAAAAAATTGACCGCTTCGGCCAAGAGGGTCTTGGGAGTAATATTAAAAAGAGAGAACGTAAACCAATCGGCTAACAACTTTATAGGGTAGAATATATCCATAAATTAAAGTTTATCTTGAATAGCTTTTTTAATTTTTTCTATATCGGGCGTAAAACCGATCAAAGCTGGTTTGCCATTTACGGCTAAAACAGGGCTTTGCATTATGCCCATTTCAACGATTTTCTGGACGTCGGTGATATACTCAACTTTCGTATCTAACCCAAGTTCTTTGGCCGCCCTTTCGGTTATCTCGTATAGCTTTTTGCAGGTCGGACAACCAGAACCTAAAACTTGAATTTGTATTTTTTTACTTTCCATAATTTTGTAAAAAGTTATTTAATAACGAATTAAACTTACCCATTTCTTTTTTGTTAATGTGGTATATGACCTTCAAGCCGTCTCTGCGCGAACCTATCAATTTTGCGTCTTTTAACACTTTGAGGTGGTGAGAGGTAAGGTTTTGTGGAGCACCAATATCCTGCCAAATATCACAGACACATTTCTCACCGGCTTTAAGGACGCAGAGAATTTTGAGACGATTTTCTTCGGCAATTATCTTTAAAAGATCGGCTGTTTTGCCGATTTCTTTTACTATTTTAGTTTTACAGCATTTTGGTTTCATACTATATCAATCTATATTGATATTATAGACGAAACAAAAACCGGCGTCAATAGAAACTAATTCATCACAAACAGAAAAGTAATTTATATTCCGGATTTAAGACGATCTGCTCAATGAGGTCTTATTTCCAGCAATGGAAAGCTATAACCCGAGTAATTGCTTCTTCTTCGCCTGAAATTCCTCTTCAGTAATCACGCCCTTTGTTTTAAGATCAGCCAATTTTTCAAGATCGTTTAAATTATTCTGAGCCGTATCTTCGCCGAATCGGGCATTTTCTATGGCGGTTTCCCATGACCTGAAATACGGTTCGCGAAGTTGAGTCATATTACCCATTGCTGTCCCTGCCCAGAAAGCCAAGTGCTGTATTTTAATTTTTCTCTCTTTGCCGTTTTCGTTAAAAATAACGAAAAGATGATCGATTCCGTTTCCGAGACCTTTTCGGGCATTTGTACTTAAGATGTCTTTTAACGGAACCGAAAATACTTTATCTTTACCCGAGAGGAAATACAGTTCTGAAGTTGTAAGTACCAGACTTCCTCTTTTTCCGAATAGTCCAACTTTGCAATCGAGCTTATCTTCTTTTTTGATGATTTTTTCTTCGTTCATATTTGTTTATGGTTGGTTAGATTAAAATCTGCTTATCGACCTTTGCAACACCTTAGCTTCATTCCTGGGCGTTGCGAAGGGGCGAGTTACCAACAGTGTCAACCGGGTCACCAACAGGCTGGTTTCCGCGCTTTTCCTCTTTTTCTTTTTTAGCCATAACATTCAAAGCTGTTCTGGTAAGTCTCAATAAGCTACCACCGAGTTCATCACCCTCTTTCTCCGAAATCTCTTTGCCGTAATCTTTCTTAATTATCTCTTGTAGTTCTTTTATTGTTTTATTTTTAAGCTGCATAAATACGGTCATCAATTATTTGTTGTAGTTATAGCTTTGTCTTATTAAATCCATAATCTTGTCTATATCCTCCTGTTTTTCGAGTTTTACCTCATAGTCGCCGTTACCCCAGTGTCCGATTGGTTTCGGTTTTGTAAGATCGCGTGCCATGCCCGATGGATCTTCTAGCTCACCACTTGAAACATTCAGAAAAATTTTGAGGGAATCTTTTAGTACCACTACATCGCAAAAATTGGTAGTTAATTTATATGCAATGTATTTTGCCTTTGGTTCCTCAATAATTGATTCATCGAGAGCTGATATTTTTTCTTTGATGAGAGCGAACAGTTCACGAACAACATCGCTGGCTGATTTTAAATGGTCATCAACGGTGTAATGGATTTTTTCTTTGAATTCGTGCTTTTCAATTTTTGAGAAAATTTCAGAGGTTGAAATTTTCACTTTGCGCTGAACTTCTGGTTCTACCAGCAAGATGTCATTTTCATAAAGTCTGTAGCGCAAAAGTTCGATATCCATTGGTAAAAGATCGGCGGTATCCAGATCGAATTTGTTATAGCTCTCCGCAACACAAATAACCCTGGGCGATGCCCAGTCGATTTCAATATCAACACTCGCTTTACGCACCAGTGTCTCGAAGGCGTCTTTATGGTCTAGGAGCCAACGGAGGTAGGACAGTCCTTGGTTAATAACGTTGTCATTTTGAGACAGTTTGTACTCAATGATTACGGGTGAACCATTGTTGTCGATGCCAAGACTATCAATCCTACCGCCAGAACTAGTCGAGTATTCAGTTGCCAAAAAATGGATATTTAAAATCTCATCGAGGTTTTTCTCGAAAAGTTTCTGCACATCCTTTTCCAGACCGACTTTGACGGTCGGTATCTTTTTTGTTGTTCCGTTTTGGGTAAAAAATAGCGCCATAATTTTAGGTAGATGGCGCGAGGACTTGTATATAAACACTAAGCCCCGCGCTAGCTAGGCCTTACGGCCCTATACACCTTTCGGTATATAGCCCAATGACGAGTTGCTGAACGCGGGGTTCAGTATCGTCATTGGGTCTTTTGGCCATGCCAAATAAAATATCTGGTTTAGGCCGTCTCTATTATTCAGTTGTCATTTTCAATGATATCAAAATTTTTAAGCCCTGACAATGGATTGTTGGGTTTTCAGCGATAAAAAGTTACCAACAGTTTACCTCCTTTTCTGGCCTGGACTACCCAAGAGGGTTGCGGCATTACTTGAGTTGTATGAGAAATCAACAACCACCAATAGGGTCGGTGGAGGCTCAGACCCCAAAGCCAATTGAGCCTCCGGTAAAGGTCAAATATTGCCTTTACGCGCGTAAATCAACCGAGAGCGAAGAACGCCAAGTCCTCTCTATTGAGAGCCAAATTAAAGAGATGCTTCAACTTGCCGAGCGTGACGGACTAGAGATCGTCGATATCCGGAGAGAGTCGCATTCGGCAAAAGATTCGGGACAGCGTCCGGTCTTTACTGAAATTCTCGCTGACATCCGAAGTGGACGATATACAGGAATCCTAACTTGGGCACCCGATCGTCTTTCGAGAAATGCCGGAGACTTGGGTTCGCTAGTCGATCTCATGGATCAGAAACTTTTATATGAGATTAAAACATTCGGGCAAAAATTCACGAATAATCCAAACGAAAAATTTCTACTGATGATTCTCTGTAGTCAGGCGAAATTGGAAAATGACAACAAAAGTGTGAATGTAAAAAGAGGACTCCGAATGCGTTGTGAGATGGGGCTGTGGCCAGCTCCGGCTCCAACAGGATATTTAAATGAAAAACGAATCGACAGAAAAGGATATGTAATGGTTGATCCTGAACGTGGCCCTGTAATGAAACAGATGTTTGAGAAGGTGGCTTTTGAAGGCTGGAGTGGCAGAAAAATATATCATTGGCTGAAATTCGAAATGAACTTCCGAAGTGCGACGAGTAATAAACCGCTGACGTTGAGTAATATTTATCGCTTACTGCAAACACCTTTCTTTTACGGAACATTTGAATATCCGATGGGTAGCGGAAATTGGTACAAAGGACAACATACGCCGCTCATTACGAGAGAAGTTTTTGAAAAGGCTCGAGAGCAACTCAAGCGTTCAGAGATAAAATTTATCGACAAACAATTCGCATTTTCGCGGATGATGACTTGTGGACGCTGTGGATCAGGAGTGACGGCAGAAGATAAATACAAAAAACTTGCCAGCGGCGATATGGCTCATTATGTCTATTATGGCTGTAACCGATCGAGAAACCTACAGTGTAAAGAAGGTTATATCAGAGAAGAGGAAGTCATTAAACAACTAGTGGCAGTCATCGGAAATTTAGAGATGAATGAGGGAATTATAAAAAAGAAGTTCGATGAAGAATACAAGCGAATGGCCAAATTTCAAAAAGCGTTCCTTAATATTCACGATAAGGGTGCTCTTGAGAAAGACTTTGACGCAAAGCGGTACGCGACTCACGTGCTGAACGGAGGAACAATGGAGGAGAAACGAGAACTACTCGGATGCGTCAAGAATAAATTAATTTTAAGAGATAAAAAGTTGTCAGTTCAAAATTAATCAATTTAAACTAAGATACTTTTTCTTTCCAACTTTCTTCGGCACTACTTAACGCCTGCTTGATACCATCATCTTTTGACTTCTTCAAACTCCTAAACTTACTTGCAATAGGATATTTGGTGAGGTTAACCCAAAGCCACTTACCTTTTACGATATAGCCAAGCCAACGAGCTTGATCGGTTTCCGGAACTGCCTTAACTTTATCCACAACTGCGTCCATAAGCTGATTCGCATAAGCTTGGAGAGGCGCAATGGCTTGAAAAGATGCGTCATCGACGATGGTTGGCAGGTTTTCAATGAGTAAGTCTTTATGCTTGGGCATCAGCTTCGGCCAAATAGTTTCCGGGGTGCCGATGTTATTGGCAATTGCAAATCGTAACCCCTGACTAAGAGTGTTAAAATCCGTAGATTCATCAATCTTTACAAGAACTCGTAATTCGATTTCAGTTCTGGACCAAAAAGGTTTTTCTTCATTTGCTTTCGTGATAGCCCAAGCAGTAATTCCTTGATCAAGATTGGAAACTTGATCAAGTATGTTTTTCTTTAGATCTGCCACACCCTTTGTCGTATAGCCTTTCAGCAACTCCGACCGATTTTCTCTTAGCTGAGCATTCGCGTCTCCGATGATGTCTGCGATAAGAGAGTCGCTAACAAGATCCATCTGCTCGCATACCTGCTCGATTTTTAGTTTCGGAAAATGCTGGATCATCAAAGCTATAGCCTCGGGTTTATTTGTTGGGTAGTAATCTTTTAACCACTTCGCTAATACTAAGCTTTTAAAAGAGCCTGCATTTTCACTGATCGTGGCGTTGAACTCAGCAGGGTCTCTTAGGGTGAATTTATCCTTAAATAATTTCGTTGTTTCAATGTCGGCGATAAGATCAAGCCAATGGAAAAAGGGGTTGAGAATATCCATTTTCAGATTAGAGGCAGCATCATTTACAAAACTGTAATCGAGTTCAGCTAACTTCTTAGCAAAAATTTTATGTATCGTTAACTCTGCAGGTGAATCAGATAAAGCAGTAAGGAGTGTCTTAAGCGCGGATTGCTTTTGCGTTATATCAGTTATTGAAGGTAATGCGGTCGCTAAGGCATTTGCTCCATCCTGTGCCTTGACGTCACCCATAGAAAGGAGATCGTTTTTGACAGCCTTTGGATCACCTCCATTTAGTGTTGCCATAAAATCCTCACTTGATGGACCTCTTTGATCGCCAAAACTCACATCAGCGGCTAATGAAAGATACGGCTGGAGATTTAAAACCTGTAACTGAGAAGCTTTATAAAAATGGGGTTCTTCATAAATAAACTTTTCCATGAAAGCTCGTTGACTAGGAGAAAGAACATCTTTGCTTTGTTCGAAAATTCCACTTATTTTGGAAGAATCCTTTTTCTCAACTGCGTATTCAAGCCCCTGCAAGATAGAAACATCTCTGACCATTTTATCAAAAAGAGGGGCGCATAACTCTTGAATCATAAGGATCCGCACCACAAGCAACGGATTGGCTAACATATCTTTAAAGTATGGCGCTTGTTGCGCATCTTCACTCTCAGCTTTTTGTTTTATGATTTGGAAGTTGAAGAGAACTGTGTCCAAAAATCGAATTATTTGCCTAAAGTTGCTTTCAAAATATTTCTCCAAATATATAGCAAAAGTAGTTTTCTGGTTTTCTTCTGAAAATACTTCTTTCAGCCCCGCCTCCTTCTTTTGGAACTCACCTTTAATAAAATCTTGAAGTTCCTTCTTGATTGGTAGCGGTAGGCGCCAGTATACGTTAAAAATTTTTTTCATAAATCTTCGCCCTTCCTCGAGTTGAGCGGCGGAAGATTCTTCGTCAGGCAATAAACTTCTTCCGAGATGGCCTTCGAGTACTGTATGATCGCCCGTCACAACAAACGTAATTTCCTTTTTATCAAAGAATGTACGGAGATTATCTAAAACATCTCTTGCCATTTCTGGAGTTACGCGATCAAGATCATCCACAAAGACAATAATTTTTTTCTCTGCTGCCTTAAATTTTATTAGTATTTCCCCAAGTAGATCGTCGAATTTATCTAGAGTTACGATAGCGTGATCCGTCTTTTGAACCGTAACCACACTTTGAATAGCAGCTAAAACTATTGGAAGAAATAGAACGGTAAGAAAAAATTGCCATTGCGCAGGGAGACTGACAACGAAATTAAAAAGAGGGGTATAAGTAAAAGCCAAACAAATAATCGCAAGTAATACAACGAATTTTGCAAAACGCCCCCAATCGATTGCATTTTCTGATGTGTCGACATCCAACTGTTTTAAATCATTCTCGTTCTCCGAACCGCACTTTCCGTATAAGGTGCGTAGAAAATTTCTTAAAAAAGAGATTCTATCGACAGAGAATTTCCATGGATTTATATCAACAACTTTGAACGGTGAATTGTCTTTTTCTAAAATTTCCTTTAATTCATCTAAAAAACGAGTTTTGCCTTCACCCCATTTACCAGATATGCCAAAGATAAAAGACCCGCTCTCGTTCCCGTGACGTTCGGTGATGGTCTTTGCAACTTCTTTTACGAATGGTGTTCTACTATCTTCCATAAATTTTTACATTCAATGTGGTTATTTCCCGGATTTAGTCCTGTTATCCTGTTTACATAACATCTTACAATTTGTAGCAATTGTTTTTCCGCCCTCATGCCAAGGTTTGATATGATCTGCTTCCATTTCTTCTATCTCAAAATGCTTTTTACATTTTGCGCAAATGCCTTTTTGACTTTCATACGCCTCTCTCTTTTGTTTGTCCGTAAAGGCACGAATGTTCAACGCCCTTTCACTGCCATTCAAAACATATTCGTAGATGCCTGATTTTTTAGTTACATCTTCGTCTTGCATCAACTCGGTTATTTCCTTTTCCAATTTCTTTGAATCGAATTTTTTGCCTTTGAACTCGTTATACAGCTCGCCCCACGATACACCGCTCATCTCGCGGCGATAATTGGGAAAAGTTTTTCTTGCCCATTCAATAACTTTTTGGAAATATTCCCACAGCTCGTTAGCATCTTTATCATGCTGGTGCTTGGCCATATAGTCCTCGATCTTGCCGTCGTTAATCCACGAAAGCGCTGTCTCTAAATACTCCTGTCTGATTGGCGAGCCACTGACCAACTGTCCACCATCATTCGCCAAGAGATATGCCGCGCAGTTCGATTTGCTGAATTTGAGTTTTGCATCAGAAAGCCACGGGCCGGTATATACCGCATTGCGAATTTCTTGCTCGTTCACCTTTTCTCCGTATGTATTTATGACCGTAAACCAATCGATTCGCTCTTTATCGGTGCCTTCACAAAGATAAATCATCAGTTCATAATCCAAAATTTTATCCTGCTCCTCTTTGGTTAAATTATGGAAAAAGCGATTATTCATGGAAAAATCACCAGTAACATATTGCCCAATGCTAATAGTGCGCTGTTGTCCATCCAGCACTTCGTAGCCACCATCATCTCTAATCATCCAATACATCACATTCAACGGAAAACCCTTTTTAACAGTTTCTATCACTGCATCGCGCTGTTTTTCCTTGTACACAAATTCACGCTGATATTTTGGCCGAATATCCAGCTTACCACCATAGGCCACCACACCTTCTTCAGCACTGTCTTTGTAGCCAGTAACGACTTTTCGGATTTTAATTTTTTGTAGATCGATTTTCATATTACTTTTTTTGTTTAATTAAAATACGTGCATAAGTAGCCTTTTTATTTAATACCATACCCACAAATCTTTTGTGTTGCTCATCTAAATTAAATTCGTTGCCTTGTATGAACGCTTTATCTATTTCCCTCTTGTCATTTGCTAGACCCAATATCTCAAACTGTTCGGGATTATATTTATCAAGAAACGTAATCGGCACACCCATAGCGTCTCTATAATTCATGGGAATATCTGCGGTTTTGGAGACTTCAATCGCATCATAGTTGTCGTATTTTGGATATTCATTAGATGAATATTTCCTATATAATATTAAATTTTCGTGGCGTTCTTCATAATCGAGATTGGTAAACCAGCGCACCCCTTTGACGCGAATGTATTTATTACCTTTTTCGTCTACACGAAACCCTGCGGCCTCAAGTGGGTAGTGGTCAGGCACACGAAACTCACGGTCGCCACTATGAATACTGGCACCGAGCCACATTTTATTATCTTTTATAAGCTTAAAAGATTCCTTGTAAGTAATCGCATTTACATTACCGATAATCAGAAACTTCTTATTGTATTCGACAAGCTGGGCAATATATTCACGAAAGAGTGAAAATGGAGGATTCGTGACCACAACGTCAGCTTCTTTGAGTAATTCAATACATTCTTCACTTCGGAAATCGCCGTTACCCTGTAATTTCCGAGATGATTTTTTATTACGTCTAAGTAGTGCCTCGACATCTTCCAAACTTATCGCGCCGTCGTTGTTAATATCCGGTACTTCATTTATCTCCACCACGTACGGCTCTTTGCCGTCTGGCTTAAGTCCCTCCATCTCAAACAACGGTATTTGTTTTCCAGCAATCGGCGATTTCACATAGCTCGTTGTGATAAGTTTCTTCAATCCAAGTGCTTTAAAGTTGGCGGCAAAATATTTGAAGAAATTGCTCTCAAACGGATCGTCACAGTTGCAGTAAACAACTTTACCGCGGAACTGATCTTTGTAGTGTTTTATCTCTTTCTCAATATCGACAAGTTGCGTATAAAATTCGTCTTTTTTTGCTACGCCCGCTTTCTTGAGACCCGTATTTAAAGATTTTGTTGCCATATTTATTTGATTAAATCATCAAGCGTAACGCCAAGCGCGTTCGCTATTTTTTTAACCGTATCAATTCGGGGATCGGGGGTCGACCCAGATTCAATTTTCGCAATTGTATGAAATGCCAAATCGGCTCTTTTGGATAGTGCATCCTGGGAGAGCCCGAGTTTGTTTCTGAGTTTACGTATAGTCACGCCAATTTGGGATTTTTGTGATTTTTGTGATTTGTTTTCCATATATAAAACCTTACTCGTATAACTTTAATTTATCACAATTAAGACGCTCTGTAAACACAAAACCACCAGACATTTGGTGGTTTTGTGTTCTGTGATTAATCTGCTAATTGAGGCACTCTGGTCGGCCTCGATAACGCGCTGACTGTGGCTGCGGGACTTGGACTCGAACCAAGATTAATGGCTTCAAAGGCCACTGTCCTACCTTTAGACGATCCCGCAATAGTTATTCGATTCCAATCGATTCAATCATGGCCAGCTCGAGAGGCAGTTGCTGTATTGAAGCGTATTTACTCTTGTTGTCCGCATCCAGAAGAAGATTGAGGGCTTTTTCAGATTTTCTTCGCTGAATTCCCCCGCCTGTTTTTGGGCCGTTTCCTTCCACCTCCTTGGTCTCTCCGGGCATTACCGAACCGATCAAGCCGGAATCAATCTTAAGGATAAGCAATTTTCTCAAATAGTCAATGAAAGTTCCAGTGAATTCGGGAATGTCCATTCCCTTTTCAATGTTTTCGTTTAAAAACTTCAAAGCTCCGGCTTTGTCTTTTTTGATCAAATAATTGGCCAGCTCAACCACCAAGTGTATATCAACCAGTCCCAGAAGCATTTGAACGTCCTCCGCCTTTATCTTCCGTATCGGGCAGGAAATTCAAAACCTGGTTTAGTGTTCCTTCGGCGTCCCTCATCGAACCTTCCGAAGCCGGAAGCAATCAAGCCCAAAGCTTCTTTTTCGATATCAATCCCCTCTTTTTTGCAAATGAAAGATCAGCTTTTCAACCATCTGGTCGAAGGTCAATTTATAGAAATCGAACCTTTGGCAGCGGGACGCGATTGTCGGAATCATTTTGTGCGCTTCGGTCGTTGCTAAAATAAAAACTGCATATGAAGGTGGTTCCTCCAGTATCTTTAAAAGAGCGTTGGCCGCATCTTTGGATAATTGGTGGGCTTCGTCTAAAATCAGGACTTTGTATTTGAGAAAAGTCGGAGTGAATTTTATTCCTTCCCTGATACTCCTTATCTCATCGATTCCCCTGTTTGAAGCTGCATCAATCTCGATAATATCAACCGCCCTTCCGTTGTTTATCTCCAAGCAGGAGGGGCATTTGTTGCACGGCTCCGCACCTTTCAAATTTTGGCAGTTGATTGCCTTGGCGAACAATCTGGCCAAAGTTGTTTTTCCCGTTCCCCTGTGCCCGGAAAACAAATAGGCATGGGAAATCATGCCGGAAGATATTTCATTCATTATCGTCTTGACCACGTGTTCCTGCCCGAAGAACTCTTTGAAATTCTGCGGTCGGTATTTGCGGTATAATACTAAGTTTGACATAGATAATTAATTTTATCTTTTTTCATAATAAAATGCAATAAAGAGCCTTAGCTCTTTAAAATGTGAGGAGGGGTTGTGGTTTTTATTCCACAACCATCCCTTTCTCTCTTTTTTGTCCCATAAGGACAAATGTTTACTTTTTCGCGTGTCTGGTTCTCGGCTTGTTATGTTAAGCGGAAGCCGGGCAACACGTTCCTCGGACCACGATGATGGTTATTTTCCTGCGGCGCATGCACATGATTTGATGTAGCCTCCTATTAGATGCACAACCTTTCCCAATGTTGAGAAATGATTCAGGTCACACAATTCCTTTAGGATTTTGTCCTTAGGGAATAATCAGAGACATGCCTTGTGGGCACACGAGTGGTGACTGTAGCTATTCATTTAGCTCAAAAGAGCCATCTTTATATTTATTCATATTTTAACTTTTGTCAATTTTAAAGCACAAAAAGCGCATATAGCGCTTTATTTTTAAAGAAGAGTTGCGGAGATGAGGACACTCTCCAACCGATGTCCCATCTCGCACTCCCTTTGGAGGAATTCGACTAAATGGTTGTCGAAAGTTTTTACCCAGCACAACACCAATACTCCCTTCTAATGATGTCAATGTACTGGATGCTTGTATTATATAAAATTAGTGCTGATTTTGTCAAATAAAAAAAGAGCCTACGCTCATGATTAATTGATAAAGTGGAGACAAGGAGTATGGTTAAGTCAGACATTCTCCTTTCTCCACAGTGGGGGCGCACACAAGCCCCTGAAACGGATCACCTCCAGGTCGACACACTAACCGCGATACGTCTCTGACAAGCCCTATTCCGATGTTAATGTGCGACAAGATGATATTATGCTATGACACAGATAATGTCAAATTTCTTGACAATGGTTTTTTCTCTGCTAAAATAAAAAGTATGAAATACGAAACTAATCTAATCTGTTGCCTGTGCCCTCCTCTAGACTAAGAGATTAGTTTTTCTTTAATTTAATCAACATAACTAATCTCTTAACAAGAGATTTTTTGTTTAATATAAACATAAATACATGAAAACGATTCTGGAATACATCGGCAATACGCCATTAGTAAAAATAGAAGAGAATAACGGCAGCAAGATATTCGCCAAAATGGAAGGATTCAATCCCGGCGGGTTCGATCAAGGACAGGATTGCCTTGAATATGATCAACGAAGCCGAGAAGGCGGGAATATTAAAGAAGGGAGACACCATTATAGAACCGACCAGCGGGAATACCGGTGTCGGATTAGCCATGGTGGCCTCCATGAAGGGATACAAGACAAGTGGTCATGCCCGAAAGTACCAGCAAGGAAAAGATCAAGATGATTAAGGCTTTCGGAGGAGAAGATAATCTTGGTTGAAAATTTAAATTTAGAGAAGTTGCGTATTGGATGACATCAGAGGAAATGGCATCCAAGGACGAAAACCTAGTATTCTTGAACCAGTATGACAATATTGCCAATCCTTCGGCCCATTACAAGGGAACCGCCGAAGAGATATTGGAGCAGATGGAAGGAAGCATAGATTACTTCGTCGCCGGCATGGGAACGGGCGGAACCATTACCGGGATAGGAAAAAGATTGAAGGAAAAATATCCCGAAGATTAAAGATAATCGGAGTCCAGCCAGTCCAGGGCCAAACTATAGAAGGATTAAGGTCTTTTAAGGACGGATTTGTTCCCCCCATTATTAATTTTGAATTATAGATGAAGTGTATGACCTTGGAGGCGGAGAAAGCCTTATAACCAGGGAAGAAATCGCTAAGGCTGGAATCCTCGTCGGACCAAGTTCTGGGGCGGCCATGTATCTTTCAAGGCTGATCGGACTTGAAAATCCGGGAGTGAATATCGTGACCGTCTTCCCCGACCGCGGAGAAAGGTATCTTTAATAAAAAATAAATTAATGATATAATGGGAATCATGAAACTATACAACACCTTAACCAAGAAAAAAGAAGAATTCAAATCAATTAAAGGCAAGGAAGTCGGACATGTACACCTGCGGACCGACCGTCTATTGGTTCGCCCACATCGGCAATATGCGGACTTATCTCTTTGAAGACCTTTTAAAGAGGGTTTTAATGTATAACGGATATAAGGTTAAGCACGTGATGAACATCACCGATGTCGGGCATTTGACTTCCGATTCCGACACTGGAGAAGACAAACTGGAAAAAGAAGCGAAGAAAGAAAGAAAGACCGTCTGGGAAATCGCCAAGTTCTATACGGACTTTTTCAAGAAGGATATTAAAATCATTGAATATTGTCGAACCGAATGTCTGGATTAAGGCAACGGATACGATTAAGGACCAGATAGAACTAATCAAGAAACTGGAGGATAAAGGATTCACCTATATTCTTAGACGACGGAGTGTATTTCGACACGTCGAAATTAGAGAAATACGGAAGATTATGGGGACAGAGTGAAAGAAAAGAAACCAAAGCAAGGATAGAAGGAGATCAAGGAAAAAAGACACAGATGTGACTTTCGCTCTCTGGAAATTCAGCCCTAAGAGCGAAAAAAGGCAGATGGAGTGGGATTCTCCCTGGGGAGTAGGTTTTCCCGGCTGGCACACCGAGTGCGTAGTCATGAGTGTGAATAATTTAGGGATTCCTTTTGATATCCACTGCGGAGGAATCGACCATATATTCATTCACCATACGAATGAGATTGCTCAAGCCGAAGCCGCATACGGCAAACACATGTGCAATTATTGGCTCCACGGGGAATTCCTGATCGTTAAGGAAGGTAAAATGAGTAAGTCCTTGGGTAATATCGCCACCTTGTCGAGCTTAACCGAAAAAGGCAGTTGCTCCCCTCGCCTACCGTTATCTGTGTTTGGGAACTCATTATCGTTCAAAACTTATTTCAGCGATGAAAGCGTCGAATTCGCCGGAGAACAGCTTGAACAGGCTTTACGAAAAGGTTTCCGAATTGGCTAATAGGGCAAAAGAAAAAAACATTCAAAGAAATTTGAACGAATACGAAAATAAGTTCATTGATTTCATCGATGACGATTTAAATATTCCTTCCGCCTTGGCTATAGCTTGGGACGTGTTGAAAGACAAAGAACTATCCGACGGGAAAAATACGATTTATTGATTGATTTCGACAAGGTTTTCGGATTAAGCCTTTCTTCAGTCAAATCGAAAGACGTAAGTGATTCAAAATATTTCATTAAAACAGAAAAAGACGGTATTCCCGTCTGGACAAGCGACACAAGCATCGTTCCTAAAGTAATTATGAAATTTATTCAAAAAAGAGAAGGATTAAGAAAAAAGAAAGAATGGGATAAGGCGGATGAAGTAAGAAAAGAGATAGAAAAGACGGGGTGGACCGTTGAAGACTCCGGAGAGAAAACTATTATTAAAAAAGTACAACCTACATAAAATTTGTAGGTTGGTTAGAAGATGACAGTTATCTTGTAGTCGTATCCGTCGATCTGCCGGCGGAATTCGAAGCCAGTACTGGTATATTCCGATATGCGTTTTGCTTTGGAAGAGTCGATGACGAATATGTCGTCCGTTTCTTTCTGGTCGGCTATCGTGTCAGTGTCGAACTTCTTGTAGGACATCGTGGTCATAATCCTAACGATGCGATCGATTTTATGCCCGCGATTTATGGCTTCTTGTCTCGCCAACCCCATCAGATAATCGGCGTTCTTTTCAAGATGGGCCAGTGCGGCCTTTTTTCCAGCGAATAATTCCCCAAACTCCATAAGTATCACGGCAAAATGTGCCAGAGATAAAATACCATTTCTATTTTTTCTTGTCAAAATTTGTTCTGCACAGAGCGTAAAAATCCAAAACCTGATCGGCTATCTTTTCCCATGAATATTTTTTGACCTCTTCCAACCCCCACTCCCCCATTTCTTTTCTCAGAATTTCATCCTTGATTAGCTTTTCTAATTTGTCAGCCAGTCCCGTGAAATCTTTGGGTTTAGCGAGGAATTCTTCTCCCTTTGTCCCCTTAAGTAGTTCCTTGTATCCGCCGTTGGCGAATCCGGTTATCGGCTTTCCGCAGGCCATGGCCTCTAATAAAACGATGCCGAAGCTTTCTCCGAATACGGCTGGGCTGCAGTAAATATCGCAGGTTGAAAAATACCTTCTTGCGGCCGGACCGGTTTTTTCCCCTTCCCAATATATTTCCCTCAAGTTGTTATCCTCTGCAAATTTCTTGCAGTCTTTTTTTAACGGTCCGTCTCCGACGATTATCAGGCGGAGATTATCATACTTTTCCTGAAGGAGCCTGTAGGCTTCCAAAAGATAAATCAGGCCCTTCCTTTCTTCAATCCTCCCCAAAAATAAAATGTTTATCTTATTTTTATCGAATTTATCCAGCCCTGAAATCTGCGGATTGAATTCATTAAGGTCAATGCCGTTGGGTATCACCTTTTTCGGACCCTTGAAATCATTGAACATGTCGAGATTGAAAGAAGCAACGCCGATTATGCCATGCATCTTCTCATTCATCTTTTCGACGAACATGTTGTTTATACTTTCTCTTTCAAGCATCGGCATGGCTTCCATATTGGCGTGAAAGGTCATGATGTTCAAGCATTTTGATTTTTCTAAAATCTGTAAAGCGGAAGGAACAACGAAATTGTGGAAGTGAAGGACGTCGAACTTTTCCTTTTTCATCATTCTGCTAATTGCCATAGGATTCAGGTTAAAACAAAAATCACCCTGCGTTCCGGCGATATTAAAAGGTATTGACGTTCCGAGGATAATTACGTTCTTGCCGTATTTTTCCACCAGCTTTCTTCTCGGAACGATTATTCTTGTTTCCACTCCCCTTTTCTCGAATTCTTTGGATAATCCCATTATATGGTTCTTTACCCCGCCCGGGTTACTGAAGGAATGGAAAGAAATAAAGCCTACTTTCATAAAATTGACGCGGATTGACGTTTATTTTTTTGTTTGGTACATTATACTTAATGAAAGGAGATTTTTCAAATGCAAAACTGCCGCCCCAGGATATAGAGGCGGAAAAGAGCCTGTTGGGCTCATTAATGCTTGATAAGGAGGCAATAACTAAAGTTGCCGATATTTTGCATACAGAAGACTTCTACAAGAAGAACCACCAACAGATTTATCAGGTAATCGAGGAGCTTTTCGCCAGGGGCGAACCCATCGACCTCATTTCCGTTTCTTCGAGGCTTAAAGAAAAGAACCAGCTGGAAGACGTGGGAGGGACTTCTTATTTGACCGAACTCATTAACACGGTTCCCACGGCCAGCCATGTTTCAACTTATGCCAAGATAGTTCAGAAAAAAAGGATTTTGAGGGATTTGATCCAGGCCGGAGAGGAGATAAGCGTAATGGGATACGACGAGGAAAACGATGCCGATGAGCTTTTGGACAGCGCCGAGAGAAGAATATTCGGGATAACCCAAAAGAACTTAACCCAAGCGTTTTTACCAATTAAGCCATTTCTCGAAGAGGCTTTTGACAGGATTGACAGGATATCTAAGCATAAAGGAAACTTGAGGGGTATTTCAACCGGATTTAAGGGCCTGGATACCATTTTATCAGGATTGCAGAATTCAGATTTAATTATTCTGGCTGCTAGGCCGTCCATGGGTAAAAGTAGTCTCGCTTTGGACATTGCAAAGAATGTGGCCCTTAAAGAAAAGAAGTCCGTGGGATTATTTTCTCTTGAAATGTCAAAAGACCAGCTGATAGACAGATTGATCAGTTCGGAATCAAACATTGATTCGTGGAAGATAAGGCAGGGACATTTGTCTTCCGAAGGAGAGAATAATGACTTTGTCTGTATTCAGCACGCTCTGGGCACCCTTTCCGAAGCTCCCATATTCATTGACGATGCTTCAAGCTGTACCGTCCTTCAAATGAGGGCTATGGCAAGGAGGTTACAGGCCAGTCACGGGCTCGGCATTATCATCATCGACTATTTGCAATTGATCGAGCCGAACAATAAAATAATGAGCAGCGTCCAGCAAATAACGGAGATATCAAGGCAGCTCAAGGGTCTTGCGAGAGAATTAAATGTACCCGTGTTGGCCCTTTCTCAATTATCCAGGGCGGTAGAACAGAGGACTCCGAAGATTCCGAGATTGTCCGATCTCCGTGAATCGGGCGCACTCGAGCAGGATGCCGACGTTGTTTTGCTCATCTATAGGGATGATGCTTACAATGAAGAAACTCCGAGGAAAGGCATCGCCGACATTATCGTCGCCAAGCACAGAAATGGTCCTATCGGAAGAGTTGAATTATTCTTTGATAAACAAAGAGCCTGCTTCAGGAATATTGAAACAGGCCGCGATTTCGTTGAAGGAGATGTGGGATTCTAGTTTTCTATCTTTACGATTTCTACTTCCGTAAAGGGCTGTCTGTGGCCCTTTTTCAGTCTATATCTTTTCTTGGGTTTATACTTATAGATTATGACCTTGTCGTGCTTGTCCTGGTTCAATACCTTTCCTAAGACCTTAGCCCCTTTTACCAAAGGATTTCCTATTGAAACTTCTTTTTCATTATCTACTAAAAGTACGCTGTCGAAGACTACTTCGTCCCCCACATTATTCTCCAGCTTCTCTATTTTTATCTTCTGTCCGGGAGTAACTTTGTACTGCTTTCCCCCTGTTTTTATTACTGCCAACATAGTTTTCTAAGTTAATTAATACAGTCTTGTTTATATCACGTTCTTGCCCAGGAGTCAATGATTGTATACAAAAAGAGACCTAAGAGTGATTATTTTTACCGTCCTCACTTCCCGGAAGTGGTCTCGGACGTTTTCTTTGGTGATGCCTGGATGAATTTTCCGTTGGCGACGATGTCGACTCCAAGAGACTCAAAAGCCTCTACAAGGTCAACGACTCTCCATTCTGGGCAGGCTATCCTTATGTATGGCGACAAGGGCGTGTTTCTGTAAAGGAGTTTTCCCCCTATTTCAGCTACAATCATTTCGTGGTTGATTTTTAGGGCAATCTCTTTGACCTTACCCGCTATCTCATCTCTTTCATTCATCATTAATCCTGCCGTTAGCAGGTCAATCCTTATGGCAACCGTTTTTAAACCTCCAAAGAGATTATAAGCGAAAATATTTATATGTCAAATCTATTTAACAAAAATTTCAGCGATTATAAAAAATATATAAATAAACAGTAATATGGTAGCCTCCTTTTTAGTTATATGCTGATCGCTTCTGGAAAATAAAGTAAAGACGGCTATGGCAAGAAGCAAGAAAATACCGCTGAGCCAGACATTGTGCATCATTCCTGCCAGATTTACCGGATATATGATCGCAACTAAACCTATGACCAAAGTGGCTGGAGCAATAACACATCCCATTAGATCACCTAAAATCATCCAATCGTGATCATCATTGCCTTTAATGGCAGAGGCAGCGGCAAAATACATTTCGGGAGCGCAATTGCCAAGCCCGACCACAACAAGGCCGATAACCAGTATCGAAATATTCAAAGAAATTGAAAAAAAGTTAGCTGAGGCCACTATCCCTTGAGCGGCGACTAAATATATTCCCAAGCCCGTTAACAGCTTGATGATTTCGGATGCAGAGAATTTATTTCTTTTCTTACTTTCTCCAACTTCATCACAATTTTTTGAAAAGTTTTCTTTTTTGGAAAATATCCATCCGATATAGGCAAAATATAGTAAAACCAAGATGATGCCGTCGAATCTGGTCAAGGAACCCTTTAGGGCCATTATTATAGGTAGAGCAGCCACAGCGCCGTTGAATAGAATCGTCTTTTGAATGGTGCGACTTTTAGCCGGGATTCCTCTGCGGGAAAAGAGAGCTGCTAGGGCAATCGACAGGGTTAAGTCAACTATATTACCGCCGACCATATCACCAAAACCCAACTGGGACTTATGAGCAAAAGCGGAAGAAATATCGACAAAAAGGTTTGGCAGAGAGCCAGCGATAGACATTATCAGGAAAGAAGCCACGAATTCTTTCCACCCCAGCGAGCGGGATATCCTCATAAGACTTTTCACTACCAGATTGCCGGAAAACCAGAAAGCGGCGCAGCAAATGAAGAATAAAGAGATATAGAAAGTTAAAGAGGAATCCATCTTTATATTTTAATTAATAATAATGGAAACTAATATGCGGTCCCAACCGGATTCGAACCGGTGTTCTTAGATTGAGAATCTAATGTCCTGGGCCTCTAGACGATGGGACCAATATCTAATAGTAAATATCACGAAAACTACTTTTTGTCCAAAGGTTGCGAAGCGTCATAATCGGGCGGAATCTGCCAGTAGTCGAAAATATATTTAGCCAAATCGTGGAAGATGGGCACGGCTGAATATTCGGATGTTTTCGTCTTGGTCGGGTTGTCGAGTTTAACTAAAGCTATGAACTTGGGATCGAGGGCCGGAGCGAAACCCATGAATGTTTGCCAGGTGTGGTCTGAATATCCCGACTTGTTTATTCCGAGAGAGGTATAAGGAACTTGGGCTGTTCCGGTTTTTCCGCCAATATAGTAGCCGGGGATCTTGGCCAGGTTGCCGAATCCGGATTCGACTACGTTGATCATCATGTTTTTCAATTTTAAACTCGTTTCGGCGGAAATAATGTTGTCCCTTATGACCTGTGGCTGTATCTCCTGCTTTGTTCCTCCTTTATCTATTTCCTTAACTATATAGGGCTTCATAAGTTTTCCTCCGTTGATGATTGCCGAAAAAGACCTTACCATTTGGAGAGGTGTCATCGCTATTCCCTGTCCGAAAGCGGTGGTGCCGAAAGTCACTTCGGAATTGCGATTATTGTATGCTTTTTTTATTTCGTTGTTTTCGGAATATACTTCTCCCGAAAGATCCACCCCGGTATCTTCGAAGAATCCGAATTTATCCAGATAATTATAGAATTTGTCGTCTCCCATCGTTCTTTCGGCGAACATTACGCCGGTATTGATAGAATTCTTGTAATACCTGGGTCATAGTCACCTTACCCCAATCCTTATCAGTGTAATTATACACCTTATAAGTGCCGAATTGGGCATAGCCGAGCTTATCGTCGAATACCGTATCGGGAGCGACTGTGTTTTCGTTTATGGCCGCGGACATGGTTATTGGCTTGAATATAGAGCCGGGTTCAAATAACTTTTCTACGGCGGAGTTCTGGAAATCTTCCATCTTTCGATCTGATAGTTATTCGGGTCGAAATTGGGATATTGAGCCATGGCGATAATCTCTCCGGTCGACGGGTCCATGACGATGATTTGCCCCCCTTCCGCCCCGTATTTTTCCACTCCATCCTGTAACAGCTTTTTCGGCTTCAAACTGGATATTGTAATCGATGGTCGTGGCAAGCGACGCTCCGTCCATCGAATCGTTCGTCGTTAAGGAGAATAAGAATCCCCAGGGGTTCTTTTCCTGCTTCTGGAGGGCCGTCTTTCCTTTCAATATGTCGTTATAATATCCTTCGATTCCGTACTGGCCCACTCCATCTTCATTGATGAATCCGATCAGTTGGCAGGCGTCTCGTCCTGGGGGTAATACCTCTTAGTCTTATATCCGATGTAAGCACCCTTGAAATCGAGATTGTTAATTTTATCCGTTTCGTCTTTGCTCAAATTATACTTGATTACTTCGTAATAACTTCCCGCTTTGGCCATAAGATTAAGGATTGTATCCTTGTCGATTCCCACGGTTTGCGAAATATCATAAGCTGTCTTGTCTTTGTCCGTGATTTCCTCCGGTGAAATGAAAAGATATGGCTCGTCTTCGTCCTCGCCAGTAATTCCCCGTTTTTGAAATAGACCTGTCCTCTTGCGCCCTCGACTTCGGAGATTGAGTTCTGCTGTCCTTCCGCCATCGCTTTGTAATAATTACCTTCTTTTATCTGTAAATAAAATAAGCGGGATAAAACTATCCCCCCCATCAAAAAGACGACTATTATGACGATATTCAGTCTTGTATTATTGACCATGGCCATTATTTTGCCGAGGCTAGAGACGCTTCAGAAACTACGATATAGTTGACATTATTGATCTTCTGGTATCCATCCTCCGAAACCTTTGCCTCAAAGTTACTCAAGTTCCTTTCTTCCGACACCGAAAGCTCCAATTGGGCGGTATCTTTCTTTAATTGTTTCACCTCGCTTTCCTTCTGTCCGATTAAGTAATTCGCCTCGGTTAATTTTACTATCTGGAAGATATAAAAGCAAACTAGGAATATTGATGCAGGGTTCTGAAATCACGAAAAATCTTTGCGAATCAGTTTTGGCTATGGTCATGTTATTATATCTTTACGGCTGCTCTTAATTTGGACGATCTAGCTTCTCGGATTGTTGAGTATTTCCTCTTTTCCCGGAGTGATCGGCTTTTCGGTTAATATTTTCAATCTCTCCCCTCTATTCCCTTTCTCCTTTAAGAATTCTTTTATTATCCTGTCTTCGAAGGAGTGGAAGGAAATGGCCACTAACCTTCCCTCTTTCTCCAACATTTCTAAGGCTTCCGGGAGAGTTCCGCGGAAGTTATCCAATTCGTCATTTACCCTTATTCGCAGCGCCTGGAATGTTCTTGTGGCAAAATGGATTTTGGTGTGGTGGTAATATCCGGGCGTCGCTTCTTTGACTATATCTACCAACTGGAAGGTGCTTTTTATCTTTTCTCCTTTCTTCTTTCAACTATTTTTTTCGCTATCTTTCTACGAACTTTTCTTCTCCGTATTCACTTTAATATTTTCTCAATTTCTTCTTCCCTCCATTCGTTCACTATTTATTCGGCTGACAATCCATTTACTTCGTAATTCATCAATAGCGGTTCGTCTTTCTGGAAGCTGAATCCCCTTTCCGCCTCATCAATGTGGTAGGAAGACATTCCGATGTCGAATAGTATTCCTTTTATGTTCTGAAATCATTCTCTTCAGACTATCTTTTTCACATTGACGTACGAATCATTTACTGGAATCAATCTCTCTTGTTTTTCCACTTTATTTTTCAAATATCTCTTTGTCCAATTCTATGCCTAATACTTTTCCATCGGGTCCGTTTCTTTTTAGTATTTCTTTCGTGTGCCCCCCTCCGTTTAAGCGTGCAGTCGATGTAATTTTCATTCGGCTTC
Source organism: uncultured bacterium (assembly GCA_963807465.1). Lineage (GTDB taxonomy): Bacteria > Patescibacteriota > Minisyncoccia > Minisyncoccales > Minisyncoccaceae > CAWECB01. The sequence goes on along the minus strand of CAWECB010000002.1, from coordinate 38,179 downwards.
GAATCAAGGCATTCGATGATTTCCTTTAATAGATACCGGTATGTGCATATTTATATCCCCAATTCTTTTAATCCTTCGGCTATGTCTCCAACTTGAGTGTCAGTTGTCTGTCCGTATTTCTGCCATCTCTCTTCGTCCCAGATTTCTATCCTGTCGAACAATCCAGCAATGACCGCGCTTTTTTTCAATTTGCGTATTCTTTTAAATAGTCGGGAATTAAAATTCTTCCCAAGCTGTCCACTCGCACATCCATGGCTCCGGCAAGCATCACTCTCGCAAAGCTTCTTGCGTTTCCTTGCGACAAAGGAAGCTTGCTTAATTTTTCAGCTAAAGCTTCCCATTCTTTCTGCGGGTATAGGAAAAGGCATCCGTCTATTCCTCTCGTTAATACTGCGCCGTCAGATAAGTACATTTCTAAATTTTGTAGGAATAGTGAGCCTCTTCTTTGGATCCAGATTGTAGATGTATTGGCCGATTATCATATTTTATTTGTCCCCAGTTCATTTGAGTTATCCACACTTTTCCCCACTTGTAAACACTGTACCACCATTTTACCCCACCCTATAAAACTTGTCAACCACTTGTCTACATGGCAAAAACGTTGATTTAACGGTCTTCCGGATAATTTGTCCCCAGGTAAACAAAAAACACCGGTTCCCCACCGGCGTCCTTTCGTTAATTCTATTGTACGAAGCTTATCTCAAACGTTTTGGGATCAATCCGAATCTTGCTTCCCTGAGGAATCGAATCTGAAAGCAAAGCCCTGGCGATAGTATTTTCTATCTTATCCTGTATTACCCTTTTCATTTCCCTCGCTCCGAATACCGGGTCATAGCTTAGGTCAACGACTGCCTGTTTCAATTCAGGAGTGATATCCAGTTTTATCTTCTTGCTCTTAAGGTTGCTATTTATCTTGTCCAGCTGTAATTGGGCGATGGACATTAAGTCATTCTTACTTAATGACTTGAATACCACCACTCCGTCGAACCTGTTGACGAACTCCGGTCTGAATATTCCCTTATTTAAGATAAAGTCGAGAAGTTCCTTTTTTATCTCGAACATCTCTTTGCCTTCTTCAATGGCTTTTAGTATTACTTCGTATCCGGCATTGCTCGTGGCTATGATAATCGTATTTGCAAATGATATCTTCCTACCTAGATTATCATTGACGTATCCTTCGTCCAAGACCTGCAGGAAGACGTTTAAAACGTTCGGGTGAGCCTTTTCTATTTCATCCAATAATACTAGAGAGAATGGATTGTCTTTTATCTGCGTAGTCAAGATACCCTCCTGTTCTTCGCTTCCTAGTAACCTCGGGATATCATCTATCCTCTGGAACTCCGACATGTCTATCCTCACCATTTTGTCCTCGGAGCCGAAATATGTTTCGGCGAGAGCTTTTGCGGTCTCAGTCTTGCCCACTCCAGTCGGCCCCAGAAAAAGGAAGCTTCCCATTGGTCCTTTTCTCGTCTGGACACCAGTCCTCGCTCTTCTCAGGGCTGAAGAGATATCTTTTATAGCTTCATCTTGGGCGATGATTCTTTTGTGGAGGATATTCTCAAGGTCCAAAAGAACTGTTTTTTCTTTACTTTTTATTTTCCCTACTGGGATCTGAACTTTTTCCGAAAGGACTTGGTCTACGTACTCCGGCAATATCACTTGCCCGTCGGGTAATTTTCTGCTGTATATGACTGTGTCCTCAAGAAGGGTCATGGCCTTCTGTGGGAAAGGATAATTGGAAATATACTTTTCGGCGACTTTGACGGTCTCTTTTAGGGCCGTGTAAGGTATGAATTTTTCATACTCCCTTTCCAATCCGAAGGCGTTCGATTCCAAAACCATTAAGGTTTCTTCCGTTGACATCTCAGGAACTTCCACCTTTTCGAACTGGGCCAGTATCCCAGGTTTCCCTTCCACATATTTATGCAGTCCTTCGTTCGAAGTCATACAAATCGTTTTGAAGCTAGGCATGGAAAGATAGGGAGCGATGATTCCGGAAATATCAACTATGCCGGCTTTCTGTTGTTTTCCCAAGAAATCATGGAAGTCGTTGATTACGAGTATAACGTTGCCGGCCTTAGCCACTTCGGCGAAACACTGGTCCAAAACCTTTTCCATCTGTTCGAACGAAGAGATGTTCGTTGTTAAGGAAATGATGTCCAGTTCGACAAATCTGTTATTGTTAATTTCCGGAGTGGATTGTTTTAAGAGAGCTTTCCTTATCAAAGCATGGATTATGTTCTTTCTTCCGGCTCCCGGATCTCCCACGATTAATACATTTCCACCCTTTTTAGAAAGAATCATCTCAACCTGCTCAATCTTGTCCTTATGACCAATTATTTCCTCGAAGCCCCTTGCTCTTACGATATCGGTCCAATCGGTCGAGAAGCAATCAAGGGTGGGAGTGTACCCCGCACCCCAATATTTCCCTATCGAACCCGCCTTTAAAAGATTTTCATAATCCCAGAAGCGTTTATCTTTGTGGATTTTCCTGTAAACGGATTCCTGCCATTGGTTAGCATTCTCGAAATCTACTTCTTCTAGGTCGGAATTTGTTATGATTTCTTTCAGATTGGGCTCTATCGTGCTTAAAGCAGCCATTACATCCCCTTCCCTTATTTCTTCCGATCCCCTTTTTATCGCTAGATTGGTCGCATCGGCGAATATTTGTTCGAACTCTTCCTTTGATAAATCGACTTGCGTTTCTTTGTGTATCTTATCCTTAAGATTTTTTTTAAGTCCGTTAAGGTCTATTAAAAGCCTAGAAAATATGAAAATGATTCGTGGATTTTTGGTATCGAGGAAGAAATACAGGAGTATCGTCGGGTTGGGATATTTCAATTTCTTACTTTTAGCGAAATGCAAGGCCAGGGAAAGATACTTAGCGGCTCTAAAATTAAGATAAGAGGCTATGTTTCCGTTTTTACTCGTTGCGTCAGCCAGAGATATTTTTCTTTTCGGATTTTTTAGGCATTCATTAAAAAAGTAGCCGAAATTCCTTAATAATAGAAAAGAAGATAATGAGAGGATGACCCATCCTAGTAAGCTGGACAGCATAAACCTGTTTGTTTCTCCTAAAACTATATCGTAAGAGAAGGCGGCAAGCAAAACTAACGCAACCGCCAAGAGGAGGTTCTTGATTATCCTTAAAAGAAGGAACAGATTTTCCAGTTCGACTGCTCCGTTTATTTGAGTTTTGTTTAGATCAAACATCTTATAAGTATTTAAAGCTGTAGATTATGCCCCAGATCGCGAGGACGGGATAAATAAGAACCAGCAAAAAAACAGCAGCGCCCAGGATTAAAAAGAAAATTTCGTATAAAACAAATAATAATAGGATGAACACTCTCATTATGAATCCTATTATCCTCGCTATGAGGTTCGAGAAGAATGTTTCGATGTAGCGTCCTATGTCAAAGCCTCGACCGTATGACCAGCTTTGCCTTCTCCACGGGGAGAATAGAGATCTTAAAGATTCTTTTACTGAAAAGAAATCAAACCCGAAGGCCAAATAGTTCTTTATTATCCCCAATATCTTCTTGGGGGATAATACGAACTGCCAGTATAGGTATTTTATGAAAATATTCATGATTTCTTCTCTTTTTGTGTGTTTATATAATTATAACTTTTTTAATTAAAATGTCTACAGCGAGATAGGCCTTGACAATAAATTTTCTACAATTATAATGATAGCATCGTAGGAAAAAAGGTCGGCATTTATAAGAAAAAATAGGCATCAAATTATCTTTATTAAAAGATAAAGCATTTGTTAATAACCTTTAATAAAAATATGATTTTTGAAGAAGAATTAAAAGAAGTCGAATCGTTAGCCGTAGAAGAAGGTGAAAAAGAAGAGGGAGATGAGTGTGGTTGCGATGAGTGCGACGGAGACGAAGAAGAGGAAGACGAAGAGGAACTCGGCGATGATGATGAAGACGAAGATGATGATATGGATGACGATACGGATGATGATGAAGAAGAAATTGGTAATGACTTCGGCGCAGAAGAGGACGAGTAATAACAATCAAAAAAACAGTTGCCCCGCTTGCGGGGCTTTAACTGCTTTGCTTTCTAAAAGTTAATTGCTATAATAGACAGCATAATAATAAATCACAAAGTTATGGAAATGAATATGAATAAGTGGAAGATCGTAACTATCGTTCTCGCTCTAGTATCTATTGCTTTAGCGGTGGTAGTCATTAAGGACAATTTCAATAATATGACTCCCAAGGCGGCGACCGCGAAGGCCATAAACTACATTAATAAGAATTTGACAACCTCGGGACAGCAGGCTACCCTTTCGAAAATTGACGGCAAGGTTATAAATAAGCTCTACAAGTTCGACCTTACTCTCGGCGGACAGCAGTTCGTATCGTACGTTTCCGCCGACGGAAAGGATCTCTTCACTCAGGATAGTATAGACATCAGTAAGAATCCTTCGACAAGCGGTTCATCTAATACTAACACTAGCCAGCCGGAAATGGCCCAGAAAACAGCAACCGACGTAGAAGGAGGATTTAAGGAAATAACGGCTGTCGATGTTTGCAAAGAGAACGAGAAGCCCATAGTATATTTCTTCGGTTCAGGAACCTGTCCTCACTGCCAATGGGAGAAACCCATCTTGGAGGGAATCATTAAGGAGTTCGGTAGCGTCATCTCATTCCACGAAAACATCGACTCAAGCAAAGATCAGAACATCTTTACTCAGTACAGCACGGGCTCGGTTCCCACTTTGGTAATCGGATGCAAGTATTACAGGATAGGGTCAGGAGAATCTCAGGGGGAAGCTGCGGAAAAGACCACACTGACAAAGGTTATCTGCAGGGCCACGGGAAACCAGCCAGCAAGCGTTTGCAAATAAGCTAGAGCACCTCTTTCATCGGAGGTGTTTTTTAGTTTTCCACATTTTGGAATTTGACAAAAATTATTAAATGTCTATAATGCAGATATGTTCTTTTTATATGAATAAAGAAGATTCTTGGTGGCCTACTTTAACAATATATGTATCGAGTATTGCTAAAGCAGGTCACCAGGGAGTTTCTCTTTGATGACCGATTCAGGAAGTCTGATATAATGAACTCGAACTGTTGTGCAACGGTATCAGTGTGTGGTTGCGCCGGCCTGTAAACGGAACCTGATCAAGGCCCAAGCACAAGCGCCCAAGAGAGGAGGCATAGTCCCGTCGAGAACGGATTACCCCACTAGGCATAATCCGTACCATCGGTCGACTCGTCCCCTCCGCCCTCTTCGGCCCGAGGAAAACTCTACTTCGGAGAATTTCATGGTTAAAGCATAGCCTTACGCCATGCCCGCGCGCTGGCTTTTACTGGAACTGGATGTAATGCCGGTTGCCAGAGACCTGAATGAATCTGGTTGCACCTATGCGACCAAGGGAGATATGAGAAGATGTTGTGCTCTTAATGATCAATGGTTTCAATAACCAAAGAGAGAGGGCCCAAACACTTCCTCAACAACTCCCACTAGAGAAAATCTTCTAATTCATCCCAAGCTGACACAATGTGCCAGCGTTTTCTTTTTATTAAACCAAAAACTCCGCATCGTGCGGAGCTTTGATTTTAAAGCTTACTTTAGTTCTACAGTTGCGCCAGCTTCGGTGAATTTTTTCTTCAATTCCTCCGCCTCTTCTTTCTTTGCGTCTTCTTTGATTGTCTGAGGAGCCGTGGCTATGGCATCAACTAAGTCCTTGGCTTCCTTCAATCCTTTCTGGGTTACATCCCTTACAACCTTGATAACTTCGATCTTCTTATCCCCGGCCGATGTTAAGACGACATTGAATGAAGATTTCTCTTCTCCGGCTGCTGCGGCGGCAGGAGCTACTCCGGCTGCTGCGGCTACCATCTGAGGAGCTGCCGATACACCGAACTTTTTCTCAAGCACCTTTACTAATTCTGCCAAGTCTAGAACAGACATCTTTTCCACTTCTTCGACAAGCTTCTTGAACTTTTCAGGAACCTCTACTGTCTCTATTTCTTCTGCCATTTGTTTTTACATCGAATAATTCGTTAAGGGCTAAACAGTGTTTTTACCTTACGCCTTATTCTAATGATTTTATATTTTGATTATGCTTTTTTATCTTTAATCGCCGAAAGCGCGAATACCAGCTTTCTTAAATTACCCTGCAATACCCCCACAAAGTTTGTCGCCGGAGCGGACATGGTTCCGACCAACATAGAAAGCAGTTGTTCTTTTGAGGGCAGCTCGGCCAACCTTATAATATCGGCTACCTCATAGAACTTGTTTTCAAGGAATCCTCCCAGTATTTTCACCTTCTGGTTTTCCTTTGAAAACTGGTAGACCATCTTGCTGGGTACTATTTCATCCTTGTATCCCATTACCATGGCTACCTCTCCTTCCAGCTTCTTTGTGTCCAAATCAATATTCTTGTTCTTGAGAGCGATTTCCATCAAGCTCTTTTTCGCCACCTTCAGCTCGCTATTCTGCTCTTTTAGCTTCTCTCTAAAATTCGCCAATTCTTTAACCTTAACTCCGGTGAAATCCATGAAAACCATGGACTTCTGCTTCTCAATCTTGGTCTCAAGGTCATTGATGATATTCTGTTTTTGTTCTCTTGTCGATGGCATATTTATTAAAAAATCCGTGTTTCCACAGACAATACAACAATTTTACTTGTTTTATCCTCGGCGGGACTTATGTGCGCCCGCTATCTGTGGATTATTTAGTTATGCTTCGAGTATACTCTTTTATTTGTATTTGTCAACCACAACCCAAGAGGAATAAAAAAGATAGATAAGTCTTTAGTTAACTATCTATCTTTGGGGGACTACTCGTAGTAGTTTCCCATTGGTGTCGAAAGTGCATTCGATTCTTTTTCGATGGAATACAAACTTGAAAAGAGCCATTTTTATCTCTCCGATAGACAGGCTGTCTATCTGGGGTTGATATTCTCCCCTGCTACCCTTTTTTTTGATAATTACGAACTGCCTGCTTACTAGTTCTTTCAAGATAGCACATCTTGTCCAGATGAAGTTGCCTCTTGCGGACAACATCCTTCCGTTTAGCTCATATAACTCATCATCTGCGAGACTTTTGACGTATTTCCCTAGTTCCTCTTTCGAGAGACCAACAACCTCGCTCGGATACAGTAATTTAGCAGAACCGGTCATTTGAATAACCTTATATATTATAACAATAAAAATTTAAATGTCAACCATTCTTTCTAATTCCCAATAACGCAGGAATAAAGGAGACGATAATGATGATTGCGGCGATAGGCAGGACATAGTAATCGATGTCGGGAACGCTCCGGCCGAGATAATATCCAATAAGGGGCAGGATTACGGCCCAAGCCGCCCCCCCAATCGATATTATACGATAGGAACCTACCGTATGCCATTTTCCCTACTCCGGCAAGCACTGGAGCGAAGGTTCTGATTATGGGAATGAAACGGGCAAGGAAGATTGTCTTGGTTCCGTATTTGTCAAAAAACCTTTTAGATGTTTCCGCGTTATTAGGATGGAAAAAGAACGACTCTTTTCTATTAAATATTCCCGGGCCGAACTTTCTTCCTAAATAATACCCAAAGCTGTCCCCGGCCACTGCTCCGATGAAGAGGAGCGGCATTAGTAAGAATATGTTGAAAAATCCGCTTGAAGCCAAGAGGCCCGCCGTAAAAAGCAGACTATCTCCGGGCAGGAAGAATCCCAGGAGTATTCCCGATTCGGCAAAAACGACAGCGAATACGCCAGCATAGCCTATAGTTTCGATTAAGGAAATCAAATCAAACATACCCCGATTATATCCCGTTTAAATGAAAACCGCCAGGTCGGCAGTTTGTTTATGGGTGCTGTTATCTCCACTTTTCGTAATGTATTTTATTCTCCGAGAAATCTTCTTCGTTGTGAGGCTTGGGCGTTGTTTTTGCGTAGCCCAACGGGACGATGTTTATGATCATGAAATTATCGGGGACATCCAAAAGTTTTTTGATATTTTCAGCAATCAAGGGTTCAATGTTTCTCCAGACGCTTCCTAGTCCTAAGGCCGTTGCCTCTATGAGCATATTCTCGGTGGCGACAGAGAGGTCTTGTATAGGCAGTCTGGACTTAGCCGTATCAATTAGTGGGATTATCCAGACCGGAGCATGTTTTAGGAATTCCTGTTTTGGTTCGATGATCTTATACAGCGCTTCTTTATTTTCCTTGCTCTTAATGACGAGGAATTCCACGCTTCTATTATTAACCGCCGTTGGGGCAAACTCTCCTGCCATGATTATTTCCTTGATCGATTCGTCGGAAACGGAAGCATCGCTGTATTCCCTTACGGCTCTTCTTTTTATGATGGGGTCTATTACCATTTTTTCTTAATTATACTGGATTAAGGAAGGCCGGTCAATTTTTAGGTATGAATTTTATCGATAATGAATTCACGCAATGTCTTGTATCGTTAGGGGTGAAGTTTTTTCCCTTGAAAACATGTCCCAAATGTGCTCCGCAAGTAGCGCAGACGATTTCGGTTCTTACGCCGTCCGGATCCGGAATGTGCTTCACTCTTCCGTTAATTTCTTCATCAAAGCTCGGCCATCCCAGCCGCCACGCACACCATGGGCGGAGAGGTCTCTGGCACCATCGACGAGAGCATTCGTCACGCCGTGACCAAATTCGCTCACATCCATTTCCCGGCGAGCCGTGATGCCGCCGAACGCATCATTAAGCTCGGCGAGCCAGAAGAAATGGTATTCCGCGTCGGCTGCCCGCGCATTGACCTTGTTGCCGAGATTTTGATCCCGACAGCAACAGATCGGATGACAAGATATTCGATCTCGGCGTGGGCGCTGCCCTCGATCTGTCGAAGCCGTTCGCAATCGTGAGCCAGCATCCGGTGACGACCGAATATGGCGAGGGTGAGAAGCAGATCACGGCGACGCTATCCGCCGTGCGCAAATGCGGTCTCGCGGCGATTGTGCTGTGGCCTAATGCCGATGCTGGGTCCGAGGACATCGCCCGTGGTATCCGCAAGTGGCGTGAGCGCGGGCTCGCCGACGACATGCACTTTTTCAAGAACCTGCCGATCGACACCTATGTCCGCCTGATGAGCCGGACCGCATGCCTCGTCGGTAATTCCTCTAGCGGCATCCGTGAAGGTGCGTTCATCGGTACGCCCGTCGTCAATATCGGCACCCGCCAGACGGCGCGCGAACGCGGCAGCAATGTGCTCGACGTTGACCATGATACTGGGGCGATCGCTGAGGCGATAATGACGCAAAAGAAGTCGGGCCGCCATCCAATGGAGGACATCTATGGTGACGGCACCGCAGGCAAGAAGATCGCGGAGGTTCTCGCCGGGCTCAACGGTATCGACGTCCAGAAGCGCATCACTTACTGATGCTCGGCGCCAATGCGGTTGCTCGCCATTATTCCCGCGAGAGGTGGATCGAAAGGCATCCCGCGCAAGAACATCCGATTGCTATGCGGGCGTCCGCTGATCGCGTATTCGATCTCAGCCGCGCAGGAGGCGCGGTCGGTCGAGCGGATCATTGTCTCCACCGATGATGAGGAGATCGCTGAGATCAGCCAGCGTCTCGGCGCCGAGGTGCGTCTCCGCCCAGCCGAACTGGCCACGGATGACGCGCCGACCCGCCCGGTGCTGGCCCATGTCGTCGCCGAACTTGCCAAGCAATCTTACGTACCCGACGCTGTGTTGACGCTTCAGCCAACTTCGCCTTTGCGCGCCGCGCGTCATATCGACGATGCGGCCGCGCTCTTTGCAGCCGATCCGAGTGCCGATAGCTTGGTGAGCTGCATCGAAGTTCCCCATATTTTCCATCCATTGTCGGTCATGCGACGCAATTCGGAAGGCTATCTCGAACCATTTTTTTCGACTCCCCAGCCGCATCGCCGTCAGGACAAGCAGCGACTTTCGCCCGCAACGGCGCCGCGATCTACATCACGCGCACCCAGCGGCTCGCCGAATACGTGTTTGGCGGGCGACTTATCCCATATCCTATGGACCAGGAAAGCTCGGTGGACATTGATACGCTCGAAGACCTCGTCGCCGCCGAGCGGCTGTTGCTGGCAAGGGCTTGAGATGCAGCAGCGCGCTTTGTTGCGGCGGGTGCGCAATCGCGTCAGCGTGGAGCGCGATCTGTGGAGCTGGGCACGGCAGCTCGCGCCGTTGCGTGCGGCCGCCCCAGCCGCCGGCGTCCGAACGGCGCTGTTCTGCAATGTCATGGCGATGCCGGCAACGGCAAAAGTGGAATTGCTGATTGCGGGACTGCTGCGCCTTAAAGGATACCGCATCATCGTGCTTCTCGATGGTCCGGATATCGCGGTCGAACGGATATTCCGCGCCGCCGTTTCCGACGCGACTATCATTCGCCTGTGCGACGAGATCGGGGATGCCGATGAATTGGCCGCCGAGTGCGCTGCCGAGAGCCTGATGGCGAAGTGCCCGGACCTCCAATCGCTCGTCAAGCTGGAGGTCGATGGCTTTCGCGTCGGACGCAATGTCCAATCGATCGTCTTGCGGCATTTTCGCATTGGCCGTCTCGACGATGCCGACCCGCGACATCGGGAAGCGACACGCAAGACGCTTGCGCGCTCGTTAGCTGCGAAGAGTTTTGTCGAGAGAATGTTCGAGGACCGCCGCCCCGATATTGCGGTCTTCGTCGAGCGCGGCTACACGCCGGCGGGGGAGATCTTCGACGCTTGCCTTCTGCACGGAGTTGATACGATCCAGTGGTGCGGCGCCCCGCAGTCCGATTGCCTGATCTACCGCCGCTACAGTCTCAGCACCCGGGCCGAGCATCCGCTGGCACTGTCCTGATCCACGCGGCAGCGCCTGCTCGCGATGCCGTGGCGTGCACAAGATGACGAGGCCGTCGTCAAGCGCATCGCCGATAACTACAACGAATTGGGCGCTTGGTATAACCGCCAGCAGCTTCAAGACGGTAAGTGTGTATTTTCGGCGGACGAATTGCGAGCGACACTTGGGCTTGATCCGCGAAAGAAGACCGCAGTCATCTTCTCGCACATTCTCTACGATGCAACCTTCTTCTATGGCGACAATCTCTTTGATGATTATGAGGATTGGCTGGTCGAGACAGTGCGCGGCGCCATTGCGAATCCGGCGCTCAACTGGGTCGTAAAGGTCCACCCCGTCAATGTCTGGCGCTCGCGCATGGATGGCGCCGCACTTGTGCAGCTCGAAGCGGAAGCTTTGCACAAGCGGTTCGGGGAGTTGCCCGCCCACGTTAAGCTTATGCCGGCCGATACGGCCGTTAACACCTTCTCCTTGTTCAAGGTTATCGATTTCGGTTTGACAGTGCGCGGTACCATCGGAATGGAGCTGCCATGCTTCGGGATTCCAGTGGTCACTGCCGGTACCGGCCGCGACGCGGCCCGTGGCTTCACTATTGATCCGACGTCGCGAGACGAATATGCGAATCTGCTCGAAACACTGCCGGATATTGCGGGTTCTGATGCCGAGCAGATTAGGCGCGCACCTGATCCCCCGGACCCGCGGAAGTCGCATTCCTTCATCATGCACGGCCACGCCCTGTTTCCCCTGCCTGAAGGCTTCTCGGGCATGGTGCCAATGGACTCCGCGGCCCTTGCCGCCAGTCCCCTCCTCTCGGAGGCAGGCAAAAAACGGGTCCGGGAGAATGGGGACCTTCCGGCAGGGACGGGGAAAGACGATGAATCCGTGGCGTCCTTCATGATCCGCCGATGGGGCGAGGAAGCCTTCCAGCTTCTCGTGGAGCCCCTGGTGGGAGGCATTCACGCGGGGGACGCGCGCCTGTTGAGCCGTGAAGCGATTGTCCCTCCGCCGCGCCGGACCACCGAACCGGGCGCCGGGACCGGTCCACCGTTTCTCACGTTCACGAAGGGGACGACGGAGCTTGTCCGCGCGCTGGAAAGGCGGCTCACCGGGATCACGATTCTGCGGGGGGCCGCGGCTGAATCCATCACGCGGCGTGGGAGAGGCTACATGATCGAGGTCCCCGGCGGTGAGGAGCGTGAAGCCGATGCGCTCATCATCGCCACCCCGGCGCACGAGGCCGCGCGGCTGCTTGCGCCCCTGGATCCGGCCTGCGGGAAATGCTCGGCCTGATCCACTTCGCCTCCACCATCGTGATCCACCTCGCATATCGGCGGGCAGATGTTTCGCACCCCCTTGACGGCTACGGCTACCTGATACCGGGCGTCGAGCGCAGCGACCTGGTTGCCTGCACCTGGAGCTCGCAGAAATGGGAAGGCCGCGCGCCCGGGACCATGTCCTGCTTCGGCTCATGGCCGGCAGGTTCGGCCGAAGGGACCTGCGGGGCCGGCCCGACCGGAGATTTTCAAGATTGCCCGCGATGAGCTGTCGGCCACGATGGGCATCACTGCCGCCCCTCTGCTCCAGCAGCTTCACTGGTGGGACCGCGGAATGCCGCAGTACACGGTCGGTCACGTCCGGCGCGTAGAGGCCATCAATGAGCGTGCCGCAAGGTTTCCCGGGCTTTTCCTTGCCGGCTCATCCTACCGCGGCGTCGGGATTCCCCAGTGCGTGGAATCCGGAGTCCGGGCAGCATCGAGCGCGTTGGGACATTTCGAAAAACAAGGAGTTACTCGCGATGTCACCGAAATCGCCGTTGAAAGTCGAAAAGTCCCGCGCGCTCTTTGCGGAAGCCGTCACGCTTCTTCCCGGGGGAGTCGATTCTCCCGTACGGGCATTCAAGGCGGTCGGCGGCGAGCCCCTGTTCATCGAGCGCGGAGAAGGGCCCTGGCTTTTCGACGTCGGACGGCAACCGCTACATCGACTATGTCCTTTCCTGGGGACCGCTGGTGCTCGGGCATGCGCATCCGCGCGTCCTCGACGCGATCGTCGAGGCCGCGTCCCGCGGAACGAGCTTCGGCGCGCCGAGCCCGCTGGAGCTGGACCTTGCCCGCCTGGTCCGCGGGCTCATGCCGAGCGTCGAGCTGATCCGGTTCGTCAATTCAGGGACCGAGGCGGTGATGAGCGCGCTGCGCCTTGCCCGCGCGTATCACCGGCCGGGACAAGATCGTGAAGTTCACCGGAGGCTATCACGGCCATGCCGACATGCTGCTCGTGCAGGCCGGCTCGGGGGCCGCCACGCTCGGCCTGCCGGATTCACCGGGCGTGCCGGCTGCGGTCACGGCGGATACCCTTTCCTGCGCGTACAACGACCTGAGCGGCGTGGAGGAGATCTTCGACCGCCAACGGCGAAAAATCGCGGCGGTGATCGTGGAGCCCGTCGCGGGGAACATGGGCGTCGTCCTTCCGGAGCCGGGCTTTCTGCAGGGGCTGAGGGCCGTCACAAAGGCCGACGGCGCGCTCCTGATCTTCGACGAGGTGATGACCGGGTTCCGCGTTCACCCGGGCGGCGCCCAGGCCCTGTACGGGGTCGTCACCCGACCTCTCGACCCTGGGCAAGGTCATTGGGGGCGGTCTGCCCGTCGGCGCCTATGGCGGACGCAGGGACATCATGGCACTGGTTGCGCCGGCAGGGCCGATGTACCAGGCAGGAACCCTCTCCGGGAATCCCCTGGCCATGAGCGCGGGGATCGCAGACCCTGAAGGAGCTCGCGCTTCCCGGAGTCTGGGGCCGTCTGGAGAAAACGACGGCCGAGCTGGCGGACGGTCTCTCCCGCGCGGCCGCGAGCGGCGGGTGTGCCCCACCAGGTGTGCCACGTCGGCTCGATGTTCGGCCTGTTCTTCAGCGCTCAACCGGTCAGGGACTGGGACAGCGCAAAGAAATCCGACACCGCCCGGTTCTCCCGGTACTTCAGGCGGATGCTCGAAGGGGGCATCTATCTTGCGCCGTCGCAGTTCGAAGCAGGCTTTGTCTCTACCGCGCACGGCGCGGCGGAAGTGGCGGCCACTGTGAAGGCCGCCGAAATTGCTTTCGCGAACCTGGGCTGACCTTCGCTACCGCGCGGGCAGAAGCGCCCTGGCCAGCTTCTCGTACATGCTCTTATTCTCTTCCACGATCTGCCAGGCTCAGCCGTGAGGGCCTTCTCCAGGTCGGCGGCCTCCCGGTCGTACCATCCCTTCAGATCCTCGAGGTCGGCAACCGTCACGTTCGGCGCGGACTCTCCCAGCGCAGGATCCACGTTCCTGGGCATTGTCAGGTCCACTACAAGACCTTCCGTGCCGGGTCGAACGAGGGGGCATGGTCCTTCATCAGGACCAGGTGGGGACTGAACGTGGCGCACACGATCACGTCGGTTCGGGAAAGGCTGCTTCGAAGGTCGTCCAGCCCGCAGAGGGAAACCTTCCCGGCCCATGACGCCGGCAGCTCCGGGCGGTTTATGTGGTAGCACCAGTCGCAGCCCAGACCCGTGCGGACGAGCTTCTCCACCATCGTTGAGCCGACCACCCCGGAGCCCAGCACGAGTATCCGCGCGCTGCTCCAGGTCCGGGCGATTTGCCTGCAGGTAGGTGAGGCAGAGATCTTCGATCTCGAGGTCTTTCAGGAACTGCCCCGTCGTGTTGCGGATCTCCTTGGAAATGTGGAGCGCCGTGGAGACCCACTCCTGCATGACGCCGCCCGCCCAACCGGCGCGCACGGCGTATCCCAGCGCCTCCTTCACCTGGGAAACGATGTGATACTCCCCCGGGGATTGCGAGAAGAGCCCCGCGCTCAGCATCGCGGCGTGCGCAAATGCCTCGTACTGGCGCTTCACGTAGTAGTCCCGGGGCTCGCAGCTTGTCGAATCCCAGCACCCGCGCCCAGGAGCGCCGTCATGTCCGTCTTGTCCGACACAACCGCATGGAGCTCGATGCGGTTGCACGTATTCAACAGGATGAACTCCTGGACGCCGACAAGCTGCATCAGCATGATTCCGGTCCGCTCCATGCGCTGGCCCACGAGGTGGTACGGCTCTCTCCTGTCGATGGAGAGGTATTCGTGGCTCGTGCCGATCACGAGCACGGAGTTGGAATCAGCGTGCTCGATCTGGCGCGAAAGCTGCTCCCTGATCATCCGCGAAGCGCTGCTCGGCCGGCCTCCCGTGGAGATGGTGACCGTCAGATCGTCCTTGCGGAGTATCACGGGCACCGCAAAGTCTCCCGCCGCCCAGTTGCCGTCCGCCGAGGAGCAGAGGATGCCGCGCGCGCGGCAGCGCTCGACTACCCGGCTGTTGAGGAATCGGTCCTCATATGCAGCGAAGACCAGAAAGATGCCGTCCAGATCTTCTTCGATGAAGTCACGCCGCAGGAATGTCACGGCGTTTTTCTGCGGCAGCGCTTCAAGCTCGTCGCACAGCTCCGCGCTGACGACTTTTACGTCCGCACCGGCGTCCAGCAGCAGGCGGACCTTGTCCAGCGCCACCCTGCCGCCGCCGGCCACCAGCGATCTTTCGGCCGTCCAGGAGCAGGTTGACGGGGAAAGCCCGCCTGTTCGGCGCTCCCGGGCTCCTGGCCTGCCGGGCAGCGTCCTGTCCCTTCTCTATCACCGGATCCTCAAATCGACGCGGCAATCTGTTGTGCGCGTTCCCCGGCAGGGAGCGTACGGGCACGCCGGGTCCTCCTGGTAGGGATCCTCGAACTCCGCCCACGCCCTTGACCTCGAGCCGCCGCAGATCACGTTGTGCTCGCACGCTCCGCAGCGCCCCTTGAGGTTTGCCGGGTTTCTCATGCCCACCAGCAGGGGGTGGGTCGTGTAGATCGTCTTCAAGGTCGTCTCTTTGACATTGCCCAGGGACAGGGGCAGGAAACCGCTCGGGTGGACTTCACCGTCATGACCGATGAATATGATGCCCTTGCCGTCTCCGGTCGCGTTTATCCTTAGGGAGGCCGCGGTCTTCGGCTCCCCCTCCAGCTCCCGCAGCCTGCGGGAAAGGTAGGTGTACAGCTCGCCCGGCGGGGCCGCGCCGCCCTTCTGGCGCTCCAGGTACACGCGCCTGAAATGGGGGCCCTCCGAGGTGCGCACGGGGATTCCGTAACGGGTCGTGTCGTAGAGGAAATGGGCGACCTCTTCGCACTCCCAGGGCTCGGGATTTTCCAGGGAAGATCCCCGCCCTGTGCGGATCAGGAAGAACACCTCCCAGGCAACCGCGCCCCTTTCCCGGGCCAGGTGGAAGATGTCCGCGAGGTCGCGGAGGTTGCTCTTCATGACGGTCGTGTTGACCTGGAGCCTGACCCCGCAGGTCTTCGACATTTCGATTGCATCCAGTGTGGCCCGCCAGGTCCCCGGGATGTCGCGGATCTTGTCGTGGATTTCAGCGGAAGCCCCGTCCATGCTGACGGAGATTATCTCCACACCGAGATCTCTCATGCGCTCGAGCTTCTCCCTGGTCAGGAGGGGCGTGACGCTCGCCGCCACGGCCGTGTAGATGCCCCTGTCCTTGGCGTGCCTGAGCAGGTCGAAGACATCCGCGCGCATGAGGGGGTCCCCGCCTGTCAGCAGCAGGGCAGGATACGGCTCTCCGAACTCCAGGAGCTGGTCGATGAGCCGCATCCCCGTCTCATGATCGAGCTCCCCCGGGAGGCTGTTGCGGATCGCGGTTGCCCTGCAGTGCCTGCAGGACAGCAGGCAGGATTTCGTGGTTTCCCAGCAGACAAATATCGGTTTCGTGGAATAGTCCACGATCTTCGTCCATGGAGGCTGCATCTGCGGATGCCCCTTTCTCTGAAATCCGGG
The DNA here is from genome assembly GCA_963807465.1 of uncultured bacterium. Taxonomy (GTDB): domain Bacteria; phylum Patescibacteriota; class Minisyncoccia; order Minisyncoccales; family Minisyncoccaceae; genus CAWECB01. The sequence goes on along the minus strand of CAWECB010000002.1, from coordinate 21,554 downwards.
CGGAGCCCATCGAGACTGTGACGGGGCTCCACGATCCGTGTCAAGACTCGACAGGACAACAGCACCATTCCGGGGCGGAGGAGCGTCGGCGCTCAACTTTCGGCGGCCGGAGACTTCTCTGTAGCGCCGATCGGCGTCGGGTTCACGCCCGGTCGCCGATCGGCCTTGTGTCCGCACGCGCTCAGCGAGCGTCGGGGACGGTCGAGAGGAAGTGGAGCACGTTTTCGTTGAACTGCTTAGGATCCTGGATGAAAGAGAAGTGGCTGACCCGGGGCTGCAGGAGCAGGCCGGAGCCGGGGATCTGCGCGGCCATGAACTCCGTGTTTTCCCTCTTGATCGCCTCGTCATGATCCGCGTCCACGATCCATGTCGGCACGGGGATGGCGTTCAACTGCTCCTTTGTGAAATTAGGCTGTGTCTCCCACATTTTCGAGATCTGTTCCAGGAAAGACTTGTACTCGGTCGGCGTGGCGGAAAGCTTCTCATATTCCTTCTCCGCCCGCGCGATGTAGGCATTGAACACGGGGCTCTGGCCGATATCCGCGACCCCGCTCGGATCCGAGTTGGCGGCAAAAGCAAAAAGCTTGGTCAGCCTCTCGGGATGGTTGATAGCGATGTCCAGGCCCAGGATTGCTCCGTCGCTCCAGCCGACGATGGCGGCTTTTGGAATTTTGAGGTAGTCCATAAGGGCAAGAACGTCGGACGCCATGAGATCGTAGCCATAGGGCTGCTCGTCCCGCGTGCTGCGGCCATGGCCGCGGCTGTCCATGACAATGACCTGGTACCTGCTGGACAGGGCGCGAACCTGCAGGCCCCAGTAGTTGGAATTGCCGAGCCCGCCGTGCAGGAGTATCACCGGGGCGCCCTTTCCGAACGTGGCATACCAGATCTTGATATTGTTGACCGGGGCATAGCCGCTCTTTGCTGCCGCAGGCAGCGTGGGGGTCGGCGGCAGGACCATCCAGGGATCCTCCGCGAACGCGCCTGAAATAAATCCCACAAGCATCGCAAGAACCAGCAAAAAACTTCTTTTCAGCATATCTGAATCTCCTTTTGCAGGAGTATGGATGCATGAAATGGGAACGTCAACATGTGTTATAGTCTGGGGAGATGAGGCTTCGAGGGATTCCGCCGGACACATCTGCGCTCCCCACCGCCCTTCCCCTCAGCCTGCCCGGCGGGAAGGTCGGCGCGCTGCTCATCCACGGATTTACCGGCACACCGCGCGACCTGGCAACACTTGGAAGCCTGCTGCAAGGCAGCGGCCTCACGGTCAGCATTCCACGGCTCCCGGGGCACGGCACAAACGGGAGAGATTTCCTCCAGTCAGGATGGCGTGACTGGCTTCGCGCCTCGGTGGACGCATATGCCGACCTGAGGGCGCGCTGTGAGACAGTTCACGTGGTGGGTTTCTCCATGGGCGGCGTCATCGCGGTCCTTCTGGCTGCGCGGTTTCCCGTGACGCGCCTCGTGCTCCTGGCGCCCGCCCTTCGAACCAGGAATCCTCTCCTGGCGCTCACCCCGTTCATGAAGCTGTTCATCAGACGCATGCGCTGGCCTTATGCGGCCAAAGAGGGATTCGACGATCCTGACTCCGCGGTCCTTGCAAGGGAGTACTGGGAGTGGAGGTACTCCAGCCAGGCCGCGTCCCTCCTTCACATGAAGCGCATGGCCCGGCGGTCCCTGTCAAAGGTGAAAGCGGACACTCTCACCATCGTGGGGGACGCGGACGGAAGCGTTCCCGTCTCCGTGATCCCGCTGATCGAGCAGAGGATCTCTGCCGCCAGAAAGCGCCACCTGGTCATCGAAAACGGCGAGCATCTCATCCTGGGGGGTGAACAGGGAGGCCGCGTGGCCGCGGAAGTGGTGAAGTGGCTCGTCCAGGGTGAAACGCAGCTCCCGTTATAGGCCGTCGGGCCGTATGAGAACTTTCAGGACTCCTTCCTTCCCCTGCTCGATCAGCTCGATTCCCCGTGCGGAATCCTGAGAGCGGCAGCTCGTGGGAGACGAGCGGTGAAACGTCGATCTTCCCGCTTTCCAGGAGCCGCACCGCCTGGATCGAGTTCCGCACGGAGGTGTAGGAAGAGAGGATCGTGAGGCCCTTGCGGAAGATGGTGAAAGCGTCGAACGTGATCCTTGCCGTGCTCGGCGGCACGCCGAAGAGCAGGACCCTGCCTCCGCTCCGCGCAAAGCCCAGCGTCTTCTCCATGACCGCCGGCACCCCGGTGGCGTCCACGACCACGTCGTAGCCGTCCTCCGGCAGGCCCTCGAATGATGACACGGTCTGCGCCGCGCCCTGACGCGTGCGCAAGGGCCAGCCGGGCCTGGTTCTTGTCCACCGAGGTGATCGAGCTGGCCCCTTCCAGCAGGATGGCCTTCAGCAGAAGGATGCCGATGGGGCCCGCGCCGAGGATCAGCACCCGGTCGGCGAGGGAGAACCCCGTGCGCTGCACGCCGTGGAGCACGCAGGAGAGCGGCTCCACGAAGGCGCCGGCGGTGAACGGCAGCTTTCCGATGTCGAATGCGGCCTTCTCGGGAACGGCCACGAACTGCGCCATGCCCCCCGGGAGGGTCACGCCGACCGCCTTCCACTTCTCGCAGAAGTTCTGACGGTTCGACAGGCAGGCGGGACAATTGTCGCAGGAGATGTTCGGCTCCACGGCAACGTGGTCGCCGGGCTTGAAACGCGTCACCCGCGCGCCGACGGACGTGACGATGCCGGAGAACTCGTGGCCCGGGATGACCGGGTAGGTGCCGAGGTATTCGCCGCGGAAGATGTGGATGTCGGTGCCGCAGATCCCGCTCGCCCTCACCTCGACCAGGAGCTCGTCATCCCTTATTGCGGGGACGGGGATCTCCCGCACGGCGATCTCACCCGGCTTTTCAATGAATGCTGCCTTCATGGGCTCATCCTTTCACCTGCCCCCGGCTGCCTGGAAGTTACCGGGGTACCGAAGTTTGCAAGAATTGTACTAGGTACCCGGGGCTGTGCTATCCTCAGGTGAGTTGATGAAGCGCGCTCTATGCAGTTACGACCATGGATCGCGGATCGAGCGCCCAGCCTCGGGACAATTCTCGCGGGTCACAGCATGGCCGGCCTGCTGTTCTTCTTCACGTTTCGTGACGCCGCGCTCCGTCCTGTCTGGCTCCCCCAGTTCTATGTCCTCCTGTGCCTGGCCACCCTGCTCCTGCTGATCGTACGGATTCTGCGGAAGAATGTGTACCGCGTGGTCGTTCTTCTCTGCGCAATGATGGTCGAGGTCGTCATCGGCGTCCCTGAAGGCCCCGCGCTCACGACCGGGGCCGTGCTGGGAACCGTGTTCATCTGGGTGACGATGACGGAGGTGCAGGGGATCATCGCCGCGGTGATCTCCCTCGGGTACTCGGTCGTGCTCGCCTCCATGCACTGGCCGCTCATTGCGTGGGGCGTGAGGGTGGAAGGCGCGCCGCCGGTGTACGCGGTCCTCCTGGGCCTCTACCTGGTCTTCATGACATGGCTTGCGGGTCTTGTAGGATCCCGGAGCCATGTGATACGAAGCCAGCAGGAAGAGATGCAGCGAATCGACCGCACCGTCAAGGCGCTCTCCGAAGCGAACCTCGATTTTCAGGAGCTGGCCACCCGGGTACAGAGCGAGACCGAGGAACAGGAGCGCAAGCGCATTGCCCGCGAGGTGCACGACATCGTGGGGTATACGCTCACCAACATCCAGATGATGATGGAGGCGGCTACGGACCTCGCGAAGGGCAGGAAGGAAGGGTTGGAGGACCTCCTGGTGAAGTCGCGCAACCAGGCGCAACGCGGGCTCCTGGAGACCCGCCGCGCAATGAGGAACCTGCGGGAGGCGCCCGTCCAGCGGTCCAGCGGGATGCGGAGGGTCGCCGACGTGGCGCGGATCTTCGAGAGAGCGACGAAGGTCTCCGTGCACGTGCACTTCGGGAACGTGCCGCAGAGCTTCGGCGCGCGCGGTGGACGAGGTGGTCTACCGCACGGTCCAGGAATCCCTGACCAACGCCCTGCGGCACGGAAACGCCACGGAGATCTCGGTGAACTTCTGGATGGCGGACGGCGCGGTGCGGATCAGCATCTCCGACAATGGGGAGGGCTCCAAGGAAATCGTGCCCGGCGTCGGGCTGGCCGGCATGACCGAGCGGATTGCCGAGCTTGGCGGCACGATGAAGGCGGAAAACCTGCCATTCGGATTTCACGTCCTGGCCGAGATTCCGCTGCGGCCGCAGGAGGAAAGATGAACAAAACCCGGGTCCTGCTCGTGGACGACCAGGTCCTGTTCGTGGAGAGTCTCCGCACGGTGCTGGAGACGCGCGCCACGGACTTCGAGGTGGTGGGTGTCGCCCTGAGCGGCCGCGAGGCCATACGGCTCGTCGTGGAAAAACAGCCGGATATCATCCTCATGGACGTGCGCATGCCGGACATGGACGGCGTGGAGGCGACGAAGATCATCCGCGAGGCGTACCCCGAAATCCACGTCCTCATGCTCACGACCTTCGACGACGACGTCTACGTGGTGGAGGCGCTGAACCACGGAGCGGCCGGCTACCTGCTCAAGGACATCCCCCCGGAAGAGCTGATCGTCTCCCTCCGCGCGGTCTGCAGCGGCTCGATCATCATTTCCCCCCAGGTCGCGAACAAGGTGCTGCGCACCCGGGAGGGAGAGGCCTCCGCGGAGGAAGGCGCTGAAACGCGCGTCATGCCGTCAGGAGAAAACTCCTTCCTCCGTTTCCTCAGCAAGCGGGAGATCGAGATCCTTCGCCTCATCGGGGAGGGCGCGGACAATGTTCTCATCGCGAAGAAAGCTTTCGATCGCCGAGCAGACGGTGAAAAACCACGTGAGCGTGATTTATTCGAAGCTGCACGTGCACAACCGCATGCAGGCGATGAAGCTCGTCAACTCGCTGAAGAGCCGACCTCGGTTTGCGAAGTAGTACTAGTACTATTCCGCCGTCAACCGGTACCGCGGTAACTTCTTTCGGCAAGGCGCGTGGGATAGGATGCCCGAGGCCGGATAAAAAGCCCCCAATGAGAAGGACCCTTGCCGTACTTGCCATGCTTCTCGCCGGATCCACAGCCGTCTTTTCCAGCGGGGGCGCGCGAGAAGAGCGGCCCGGTCGAGCTGACCGTTGCCACGGTGAACAACCCCGACATGCTGATCATGCAGCAGCTCTCGAGCTGGTTCACGCGCAGCACGAACATCCGGCTGAACTTCGTCGTGCTTCCGGAAAACGAGCTGCGCCAGAAAGTCACGGAGGACGTCGGACTGGGCTCGGGAAAGTACGACATCGTGACAATCGGAACCTATGACGCGCCGTTCTGGGGCAAGAATGGGTGGGTTGTTTCCCTGGAGCCTTTCTTTGCCCGGCTTCCCCGGTCCGAAAGGGACGCCTACGACCGGGAGGACCTGCTCCCGTCGATCCGCTCCGCGCTTTCGTACGACCACGCCCAGTTCGCCCTTCCCTTCTACGGGGAGAGCAGCATGGTCTTCTACCGAAAGGACCTGTTCGCCCGCGCGGGCCTCGCGATGCCGGAGACGCCCACCTGGCAGCAGATCTACGATTTCGCGGTGAGACTGAACGGCATCGAAAAAGGAACATACGGGATCGTGCTCAGGGGCCTGCCCGGGTGGGGAGAAATACTGGCCCCGTTCGACACGATGATCAACGCGTTCGGTGGACGATGGTTCGACGAGCACTGGCAGCCCGCGTTCGAAGAGCCCCGGATGCGGGAGGCATGGGAGTTCTACAAGAAGATCCTGTCCGACGCGGGGGAGCCCAATCCCACGACCAACGGCTACACGGAGTGCCTGGCCATCATGCAGAGCGGCAAGGCCGCGCTCTGGTACGACGCAACGGTGACCGCGGGCGCGCTGGAAGCGCCGGGTTCGAAGGTCGCAGGCAGGATCGGCTATGCCCAGGCCCCGTCCGCCCGGAAGGGCAACAACGGCTGGCTCTGGGCGTGGGCGCTGGCCATCGGGTCCTCGTCCCGGCACCCCGACGAGGCTTTCAGGTTCCTCCGCTGGGCAACGGACAGGAATTACGTTTCCCTCGTGGGGAACCAGGTCGGCTGGACGCGCGTCCCCCCGGGAACAAGGGCATCCACGTACAGCAACCCGCGCTACCTTGCCTCCGCGCCTTTTGCCCGCAGGGTCCTTTCGGCAATCGAAAACGCCGACTATGAGCACCCCACCCTGCCGCCCGTCCCCTATGTGGGAGTGCAGTACGTTTCCATTCCGGAGTTCCAGAGCCTCGGAGAGACCATCTCCCAGCAGCTCGCCGCGTACATCGCGGGACAGAAGACCCTGGACGCGGCCCTGGCGGACTCGCAGGCCGCGGCCCTGCGGGTGGCGCGGGACGGCGGGTACCTCAAGCAGGCTCAATGAAGCAGGGGATGAACGAATTGAACCGCCCGCGGTCCCGGCTCCTCACCCTGCCGGCAATCGTGATCGTGGCGGTCATCACCCAGGCGCCCATCCTGGTCACCATCGGGCTCTCCGTCGTGCAGTGGATCGTCGTCCGCCCCGATCTCGGGATCACGTTCGTCGGATTGAACAACTATTTCGACATCCTGGTCACCCGTGATTTCTACTCTGTCGTCCTGAACACGGCGCTGATCACGCTGGTCTCCCTTGCCGCCTGCACGGTCCTGGGGATCCTGTTCGGGCTCATGCTGAACCAGGACTTTCCCGGCGTGAACATCGTGCGCACCCTGGTCATTTCCCCGTTTTTCGTGATGGATGCGGTGGCCGGCATCATCTGGCGCACCATGATGCTGAACTCGTCCTTCGGCTTCAATGAATCCGTCGCATCCCTGCTGGGCATCAAGCCGGTGGACTTCTTCGGCGTCGACTCCCTGCTCACCATCATCATCCTCATCGTCTGGCAGTGGACCCCCTTCTTCGTCCTGATCATGCTCGCGGGATTCCGCAGCATCTCCGTGGAGATCGCCGACAGCGCCCGGGTGGACGGGGCCGGGTGGTGGCGGGAGCTGCTCTCCATCAGGCTGCCGATCATCATGAACCATATCGAGGTGGCGATCCTGCTGGGAATGATCTTCGTGCTCAAGGTGTTCGGGCTCATCTTCGTCACGACACGGGGCGGTCCCGGCTACTCTTCCGCCAACCTCCCCTTCTACGTGTTTCGACTGGCATTCCTCGGCTGGGACGTCGGTCACGCCGCCGCTCTTGCCGTGGTGACGGTGGCCATCACCCTCGTGGCCATTTTCGTCCTGTTCCGCTGGTTCCGGCGGCGCTTCGCGGAGGCCTCGTCATGATCTCCCGCGCGGGCAGGGGCCGCCGCCTGCTGCGGATCGCGGTGGCCTGGTGTGTCGCCGTGATCTGGGCATTTCCGCTCCTGTACATGCTCCTGACGAGCTTCAAGACAGAGGCGGACGCGGTCCCGCCCACGCTGTGGCTCGCCCACCCGACCCTGCAGAACTACGGGATCGTCCTCCAGCAGCAGATCCTTCGCTACCTGGAGGACTCCGCCATCATCTCCGTGTGCGGCAGTGGCCATCTGCATCCTCGTCGGGGTCCCGACGTCGTATGTCATCGTGTTCGGCAGGCTGAAAAGGGCGGACAACCTCTTCTTCTGGTTCCTGTCCACGACGCTGCTCCCGCCGGTGGCCATGATCATCCCCGTGTTCCTCCTTTTCCGGGTGCTCGGTCTCCTGGATACCCTCGGCGGGATGATCCTTATCTTTTCCGGGGTCAATATTCCGATCGTGATCTGGATGATACGTGCGTTCCTCCTCGACGTGCCGCGGGAAATCCTGGAGTCGGCGGACCTGGACGGCGCCTCCCGATTGCGGTCGTTTTTCAGCACGATCGTCCCGCTGTGCCGGCAGGGCATTGTGTCCATCGGGCTGCTCGTGTTCATTTTCGTCTGGAACGAGTTCTTCTTCTCGATCAACCTGACGTACGTGAACGCGGCCCCGGTGCCGGTCTACATGGCGAGCTTCATGACGCAGGAAGGATTGTTCTGGGCCAAGCTGAGCGCCATCTCGACGCTCGTGATCCTTCCCCCGTCCATACTGGGGTGGTTTGCGCAGCGCTCGCTGGTCAAGGGTCTGACCGCGGGCTCGGTAAAGGGATAGAGGGCAGTTTTCAAAAGCGCCCCGCCGAGGGGGCGGCACACAGAAGGAGGTCGTCATGGATCAGGTGACACAGGCAGCTCCCATCCTGGAGAGGTTCCGCTTGAACGGAAAGTCGCCCTTGTCACGGGGGCAGGACAGGGAATCGGCCGCGCGTTCGCCCACGCGCTGGGAGAAGCCGGCGCGGCGGTAGCGGTGGTGGACATTGCGCCGGACTCCACCGGGAGGTGGCGGCGGAGCTGCAGGGCAAAGGCGTGGACGCACTTGCCGTGCGCGCGGACGTGACCGACCGGGCCGATATCGGACGCATGGTGGACACGGTGCTGAAGAAGTGGGGAAAGCTCACGATCGGCGTCAACAACGCGGGGATCGGACAGTGGGTGGATGCGGAGAACATCACCGATGAGATCTGGCAGAAGGTCATGCATCTGAATCTTGACGGCGTGTTTGCCTGCGCGCAGGCGGAGGCGCGGGAGATGAAGAAGACCGGGTACGGGAAAATCATCAATACGGCGTCCATGTCCGGGCATATCGTCAACACCCCGCAGAACCAGGTTCCGTACAACGTGTCCAAGGCAGGAGTCATCCACATGACCCGGAGTCTCGCGGCCGAATGGGCACGATACGGCATCCGTGTGAACTCCATCAGCCCGGGATACACGAAGACCTCCCTCGTGGAGAACCTGATCGCCACTCCGGAAGGCAAGAAGATGATGGAAGCCTGGATGCCGCTCATCCCGATGCACCGCATGGCAGAGGTCACCGACCTCCAGGGCGCAGTGGTCTACCTTGCCAGCGAGGCGTCGGACTACATGACCGGTTCGGACCTGATTATCGACGGAGGCTATTGCGCCTGGTAACCGGCAGGGCGCCTCCTCTGTCTCTACTGGGGCGGGCGCAAGGGCAGGTCCCGCGCGCCCTCTCGTTTCACTTGATGGCCCCGGCGGTCAGGCCCCTCACGATCTGGCGCTGCGAGAGCCAGCCGGCGATGATGACCGGCAGGGCGGACACGGTTGCCGCGGCCGACATCTTGGCCCAGAACAGCCCCTCCGACGTCTTGAACCCGACGATGAAAACCGTGAGCGGCGGCACCTTCGTGATGGTCAGGTTGAACGCCAGGAAGAACTCGTTCCAGGTGAAGATCAGGCAGAGGAGTATGGTGGATACCAGCCCGGGGAGCGCCATGGGCAGGATGACGAGCCGCAGCTCCTGCAGGAGGCCGGCCCCGTCGATGCGGGCCGCTTCGAGCGTCTCGTAGGGCAGGTCCAGAAAAAACGACCGCATCATCCAGATCACCAGCGGGAGATTCATTGCCGTATAGAGCACGATCAGCCCGTGGTACGTGTCGAACCAGCCCAGGTTCTTGAAGATGATGTACAGGGGAACAATGACACCCACGGCAGGCAGCATGCGCGTGGACATGACCCACATCAGGGTGAAGTTGCTCCGACGGGTCGGATAGAAGGCCAGGCTGTAGGCGGCCGGCACGCCGAGAAGCAGGGCCACCAGGGTGGAGAACCCCGTGACGATCACCGTGTTGAGCAGGTAATGGAAGTAGCCGGAAGCGCCCAGGGCCACCTCGTACTGGTCCAGCGTCGGGTGGAAGATCAGCGGAGGGGGGTACGTGAAGGCGTCCGCTTCGGACTTGAAGGAGGTCAGCACCATCCACAGGATCGGGAAGAAGACAATGAGGGCAATGAGGACGGTCAGTATCGAAAGGAGATGACCCCAGATCATTCGATGCGGCCTCATGCTGTCTCTCCTGTACGCGAGTCACGACGGATGATTCGTATGAACAGCAGTGTGATGATGTTCGCAAAGATGACGGCAATCACCGCGAAGGCGCTCGCCCGTCCGACGTTCCAGCGCTTGAAAGCCTCGAGGTAGATGTTGAAGGTCAGCGTGGTGGTGTAATTTGCCGGCCCGCCCGTGGTGGTGGTGAAGATCTCACCGAAAATGTTCAGGACGAACAGAGTCTCCAGCAGCACGCCGATCTCGATATAGCGCGTGAGGTGCGGGAGGATGATCGAGCGGAACGTGGTGAGCGGCCCTGCCCCGTCGATCTGCGCCGCCTCGAGCTGCTCTTTTGCCAGGCCCTGCAGCCCTGAGAGCAGGATCAGCATCATGAATGGCGTCCACTCCCAGGTGACGATGGCGATGAGCGATCCCATGGCGTGCTGGTTCATCCAGTCGATCCGGGGACCGCCGAGCGACCGCGAGAGTGGAGCTGATCAGGCCGAACGCGGGATTGAACAGCATGTTCTTCCACATGACAGCGGACACGGTGGGCATGATGAGAAACGGGGTGATCAGAAGCGTGCGCGCCAGGTTCCGTCCCCTGAACTCCCGGGTGAGGAGCAGAGCGAGGATCATCCCGAGGACGAGGGAAAGGACCACGACCCCGACGGAGAACACAAGGGTATTGAGCATGATCCTGGCGGTGTCCCGGGCCAGAAAGAAGCCGATGTAGTTCTGCAGGCCGATGAACATCCGTGGTCGGTCGGGGCGCAGGAGGTTCCAGTTGGTCACGCTGTAGTACAGCGTGAAGAGCACCGGCACCTGCGTCAGCACGATCAGGTAGATGATCGCCGGCCTGTGCATCCAGGGACGAGAACGCACCTGTATCTGTTTCCGCACGGGAAGGCCTCTCTGGGGACACCGGCGCTCTCCCCCCGCCGCGAAGGCGGAGGGAGAGAAGCCCGGTGTCAGTATGGTTCATACGTTCGCCGCCGGTGCGAGGCTACTTGATGTACCCCGCGTCCGTCATGGCCTTTGTCACGATGTCCTGGCTCGTCTCCAGGGCCTGATCCACCGTCTGGGTGCCGGCGATGGCGGCGGAGATCTGCTTCGACACGTCGGTGCCGAAACCCTGGAACTCGGGGATGCCCACGAACTGGACGCCCGTGTACGGAACCGGGTCCCTGGTCGCGTCCGTCGGGTCGGCGGACTCGATGGACTTCAGAGTGACATCGGCGAACTCCTTTGCCGCCTTCAGATAGTTGGGGTTCTTGTACGTCGAGTAGCGGGTCCCCGGCGGGACGGTGGCCCAGCCGTAGGTCTGGCCGACGAGGTTGATGTAGTCCTTGCTCGTGCACCAGGTGAGGAACTGCAGGGCCGCGGCCTGATGCTGGCTCGTTGTGGGGATGGCATACGCCCAGGACCACAGCCAGTGGTAGCCCTTCTTCACCTTCTCATATGGCGCCATCACGAAGCCGACGTTGCCGACGATCTTCGATTGTTTCGGGTCCTCCAGGAAGCCGGCCGCCACGGTCGCGTCCACCCACATCGCGGCCTGTCCCTGCGCGATCATGGTGAGCGACTCCGAGAAGCCGTTATTTGCGGCACCGGGTACTCCGTAGTCCTTGAGCAGCTTCACGTAGAAGTTCACAGCGTCCTTGAACTCCGGGGAGGTCAGCTGCGGCTGCCAGTCCTGGTCGAACCATTTTCCGCCCCAGGTGTTGATGACGGTATCCAGCGGAGCCAGGATTTCGCCCCAGCCGGGCAGCCCGCGCAGCGCGATTCCGTACTGCTTCTTTGCCGGGTTATGCAGTTTCCGCGCGAACTCGCGGACCTGGTCCCACGTGGGCTCTGCCGGCATCTTCAGCCCCGCGGCCGCGAACATCTTCTTGTTGTAGAAGAGCATGCTCGATTCGCCGTAGAAGGGCACCGCGTACAGCTTGCCGTCGGCCGACAGGCCCAGACGGATTCCTTTGATCAGATCGTTCACGTCGTAGTTGGGCTGCACGTTGTCCGGATACTGCTGCATGAGGTCGTCGACCGACGCCAGCCAGCCGTTCTTCCCCCAGACGGGGGTCTCATAGGTGCCGATCTGGACGATGTCGAACGACCCTGCCTTCGTGCTGATGTCCGTGGTCACCCGGTCGCGAAGCTCGTTTTCCGGGAGCATCACGAACGACAGTTTGATGGTGGGATGCTGCGCCTGGAACTTGTCGGAGAGCTCCAGCAGCTTCCGCTGGTCGGGGTTGTTCACGACTGCGACCGTCAGGGTGACGTTTTCCTGCGCGACGGCCAGCATGGCGGGCACCGCGAGGCTCGCGACGAAGACCAAGCGCAAAGAGAATTGCATATCTCCGTTTCATAGGGACTCCTTGCTTTGCAGACCGGCTTCGATGCGTCACGATCCCAGACGACTACCTCCAGAAATTCCTCACCCCCTTTCGCAGGTCCGCCTGGATTCTGCATCGAGCCTTCTCATCACACGGTAGCCGCGCGCCGCCCGGCCGGGAAGTTACCGCGGTACCGAAGTTGGAAATAATTGTACTAGTACCGCACCCGTGATATCCTGCCAGCGAACCGTACGTCAGGCGTATGCGGGCACGCATTCTGAGCGGGGTACAAACGCCGAGTCTCGTCATCACCTTCTGTGGGCATGCAGTGGCGGGGGTGGTCTTTGTTCCTCACCTTTCAGACGCCTCGCCTCCGACCGTTCTGGCTCCCGCAATTCTTCCTCCTCCTGTGCATCGCGACCGGGCTTCTTCCGGTCGCGATGCGATTCCAGCGGAACGTGCACCGCGTCCTCGTCCTGCTCTCCGTGACGCTCGTCGCATGGGGGACAAGGATCGAGGGTGCTGAAGCGGTGTCGGCGGCCCTCGTGGCGGCCTATTTCATTTTTCTCACCTGGCTCGCAGGCCTGGTGGGAAACCGCGGGCACCAGATCCGTCGCCAGAACGAGGAGATCCTCCGTATCGACGCCACTGTCCGGGCCCTGTCGGAGGCGAACCTCGACTTCCAGGATCTGGCGACCCGGGTGCAGCGGGAGACGGAGGAGCAGGAACGGAAGCGGCTCGCCCGCGAGATCCACGACATCGTCGGGCACACGCTCATGAACATCCAGATGATGATGGAGGCCGCGACCGACCTCGCGCGGAACAGAAGGGAAGGCCTGGAGGATCTCCTGGTAAGTCCCGCAACCAGGCACAGCGCGGCCTGCTGGAAACCCGCCGTGCCATGCGGAACCTGCGCGCAGTCTCGAAAGTCCACGCGGGCGGGATGCGGAGGATCGCCGAGCTGACGAGGATCTTCGAGAACGCGACGCTGGTCTCCGTGCGCCTCCACACAGGAAACGCTCCGGCGAGCTTCGGCGTCCAGGTCGACGACGCGGTCTACCGCATGCTCCAGGAATGTCTCACCAACGCGCTCCGACATGGCAATGCGACGGAAATAACAGTAAGCTTCTGGGTCGTGGAGCATGCCGTGAGGCTGAGCGTCGCGGACAACGGCGCGGGGGCCAAGGAGATCGTCCCCGGCATAGGGCTTGCGGGCATGGGCGAGCGAGTCGCGCACCTCGGGGGCACTTTGAAGGCCGAGAACACCGCCTTCGGGTTTCTCGTCACTGCCGATATCCCGCTCGAACAGGGGCAGGCGTCGTGACGAAGGTCCGCGTGCTCCTTGTCGACGATCAGGTCCTGTTCGTGGAAAGCCTGCGAACCGTCCTGGACACTCGGGCGCCGGACTTCGAGGTCGTGGGAGTGGCGCTGAGCGGTCGCGAGGCCATCCAGATGGTGATGGACTCGCAGCCGGATATCATCCTGATGGACGTGCGCATGCCCGACATGGACGGTGTGGAAGCGACGAAGATCATCCACGAGGCCTATCCGCAGATCCACGTGCTGATGCTCACCACGTTCGACGACGACGCCTACGTCGTGGAAGCCATGAATCACGGGGCGGCCGGGTACCTGCTCAAGGATATGCCTCCGGACAACCTTATCGCGTCGCTTCGCGCCGTCTGCAACGGCTCGATCATCATCTCCCCCCAAGTCGCAAACAAGCTCCTGCGAATCCGGGAAGGTGAAGGCAAGTCGGATGAAAGTCCCGGCTCACGGGTGCCCACGGCAGCCGAAACTTCGTTCCTGCGCTACCTGAGCAAACGGGAGATCGAAATCCTTCGCCTCATCGGGAAGGGTGCTGACAACGCCCTGATCGCTCGAAAGCTTTCGATTGCCGAGCAGACGGTAAAGAACCATGTCAGCGTGATCTACTCCAAGCTGCACCTGCACAATAGGATGCAGGCAATGATGCTGGCGAATTCCCTGAAGGACTATTTCGGCCCTGATTGAGAGCGTAAAAGTACTTGCACCAGATGAGCTCCAACTCCGGTACTCGAGTAACTTCTCGTTCGGGGCCGAACGGCATACCATGGCCAGACTGGAAAGGGAGGCACGGAGCGCCTCGTGTATCTGGATAACGGAGCTGCGGAGGAAGCAGGATTCGCCTGAACCACATTAACAGCTACATGTCAGCTCTACCCCGTTTATTCGAAGGGCAGTCTTGCAAATGCGCTTCAGGTGAATGGCGAGAGTTTTTTCCAAGTCCTTGGCCTACTTTCAGTTTCCCGATTTCCTAAGAGCCTATCCAGAAACTCCCGAAGCTGATACTCTATAGTCGATCGATTTCTCTGGGAGGGGAAAGATGGTCGACGAGGTCATGGGGATCGAGGAGAAGTACTGTCTGTCGCAGCAAGAGTGGGAACGGATCGAACCGCTTCTGCCACGACAGAAGAAACGGCCCAAAGGGGGGCGGCCACCAATGGGTGACCGCAAGGCGATGACCGCTATTTTGTACGTGCTGCGTACCGGGTGCCAGTGGAAGGCGTTGCCGCGGAGTCTGGGTGCGGGAAGTACGGTGCATGTTCGATTTCAGCAGTGGGTAGAAGCCAAGGTCTTCAAGAAGATGTGGAAGGCGGGATTGCTGGAACTGGATGAAAAAAAAAGGACTGGACTGGGCATGGCAGTGTATGGATGGAGCGATGACGAAGGCCCCGTTAGGAGGCGAAAAGACAGGCAAAAACCCCACAGATAGGGCAAAATCCGGGGTCAAACGTAGCCTGCTGACCGAAGGGCATGGGATACCGATTGGATTGACGGTCGAAGGAGCCAACTGCCACGATAAGAGACTCGTGGAGGGCACACTGCGCTCGATGGTCGTCCAGCGGCCTCGGGCGACCAAGAGCAAGCCGCAGAACATGTGCATGGATAAAGGCTATGACTACCCCGACACCCGAGAGTTGGTCAGCCACTGGGGATACACGGCACGCATCAAGGCGCGAGGCGAAGAAGTGCAAGAGAAGCACAGCGTGCCTGGCTACCGCGCGCGGCGCTGGGTAGTGGAACGGACGCATTCATGGATGAACCGCTATCGCCGACTTCTGGTGCGTTGGGAGAAGAAGGTGGCGAATTATATTGCGATGCTTCATTTCGCCTGCGCGCTGATAACATTTCGAGCTATTTGGGTTTCTGGATAGGCTCTAAGTATCACCTCCGCCTTTGTTTTCGAAAATACTGATATCTGACTGATCACGCGTTGAAGCAAGATAAAAATCATGATCAGAACGCCGATGACGACACAGGCGATGGCGTCAGGTTCTATTCCCACACCGGCCAAGCTGTTTCCGGCCGGGTATTCAGAATATAGACGATACCCGCCAAAGACGAAAGGAAGCCACTCAAAGAGCATATATGAGGATCTTCGTCCGGCCGATCCTCAGTCCCATCAAGAGCGCGGACTGAGCGTTGCCGCCGATGGCGTAAATATTCCGTCCAAATCGTGTAAAATGCGCGATGTAGAGGAACATGATAAATACCGCGAGGAAGATCAGCACGGTCGTCGGTATTTTGAGGTTATCCGAAAATAACACTCCAAATCTTGAAATGCTCTTGAACAGAGGAATATAGATTGGAATGGACTCCAGGCTGATCATATTGGCCATACCCCTGCAAAAAAACCTGAGAGCGAGCCACCCAAGGATCACAACCGAGCGAAACGTGAGACATTCAGTTTCCTTGGGTTCACGCACTACTGGGGAAAGTCGCGTAAAGGGAACTGGGTCATCATGCGGAGCATCGAGAAGGGCCCCTTCGCGAGGGCGCTCAAGAAAGTGTCGGATTGGTCCAGAAGGAATCGTCATCTGCCGATCAGCGAGCAACTACACCAGCTCACGCGGAAACTAATGGGTCACTACTTCTACTACGGAATCACCGGAAACTTTCGACGTCTTGCGAACTTTGGACATCAGGTGATTCGGGTATGGCGGAAATGGCTCGCTCCAGGAGCGCCTCGCGCACGATGTTCAGGTCTTGTCCAGCCGCACGACCCTGTCCGCGAGACGCAGGTCCCGCTCCCGATGACTGATGATCACGAGCGTCTTTCCGCGAAGCCGGGCGTCCAGCGCGTCCATCAGAGAGTCGGCGATTTTCTCATCCAGCCCCTCGGTGGGCTCATCCAGGACAAACACGGGAGCCTCCTTCAGAAGGGCCCGGGCAACAGCCAGGCGTCGGGCTTCGCCCGCGGAAAGCTCGTGCCCTCTTTCGCCCACGGTCGTCTCCAGGCCCGCGGGCAGGGCGGCAACGAGACGGGAGAGCTGCGCCGCTTCCACGGCGGACCGGATTTTCTCCTCATCTCCCACGCGGCCTTCGGGCAGGGCAAGCGAGAGGTTGTCACGGATGGAAGCATGAAAGAAGAAAGGCGATTGCGGCACCACGGAAAAAAGCCGGCGTGCGTCTTCGCTCCGGAGCGACCGCAGCTCTACCCGCCTGCCGGCTCCCTCCAGGGTGATGCTTCCCTGCTCGTAGTCCCAGAATCGAAGGAGCAGGTTCACCAGTGTGCTCTTTCCGACCCCGCTGGGGCCTGAAATGCCGAGCCTGCCCCCCGGGGGGATTTCCATCGAGAGCCCTTCGAGCACCCAGGCGCTGTCCGGATCATAGCGGAACCGCAGGTCTCGTACGACAAGCCCGAGTGACTCTCCCTGTCCGCAGCGGAAAGCCGGAGCCGGGCTCTGCGGATCTTTCACTGCCGGAGCGGCGTCGATCAGCTCGAAGAGACGACGTGCCGCCGCGGCGAGCTCCCCCGCGCGCTGGATTACCGGCGGAAGAGGCATGACCGCCTCGAACGTCGCGAGGATGAACACGGCGAGCATCGCCATCTCGGCGCCCGGCAGCGATCCGGCCGCAACCCTCAGGGCAAGCACCAGGGCCGCAGTCCACGCTGCGAGGGAGCTCGCCGCGATCAGCCCCGCGTCTCCGGTCCCCTGGAGCGATGCAAGACGGCGTTCGCAACGCTCGAGCTCCCGGCTCCTTCAGCCCCATCTCTTTCTCGCGGTCCGGTACTGCTCCCAGGGCGATCAGCTCCGCCATGCCCTGCACGTGCTCCACCACGGAGGCGCGAAGGTCGGAGCAGAGGGCAGCCCGCTCCTTGCCGGGCGCCTGGGAGAATCTTCTCAGGAAAAGCGGCAGGAGCACACCGCCGGAGGCGAGTGCGGCCACGTCGATCCGCGGCGATCCGCGGGTCGAACCGCACGAGGAAGGTCACGATGAGCAGCGAGGGCGAGCAGGGCCACGACCGAAGGCACGACGCCCCGGACGTAGAAGTCATTCAGCGTGTCCACGTCGGCACGGATCCTGCCCAGCAGGTCGCCGCTGCGATGCGCCTGCAGCAGGGCGGGAGCCAGGGGCTCGATACGCCGGAAGAACCAGACCCGGATCGTGGAGAGGATCCGCAGGGTCGTGTCGTGGTTGACAAGGCGCTCCGCGTACCGCCCGCCTGCCCGAGCGAGCGCAAAGGCCCGAACCGCCGCCGCGGGGGTCGTGTAGTCCATGAACGCCCCGGCGGCGCCCGCCAGCGCCATCGACGTGATGAACCAGCTTGAAAGCGCAAGCAGGCTGAGATTTGCCGCAAGGGCGAACAGCGACAAGAGGATCCCCAGCAGGGCCATGCGCCACGAGGGCAGGAGGAGCGACAGGAGGCGGAGCGCGATTTTCATCGGATCGGCCCCGCCCTTCCGTCCCTGATCTCGACGATCCTGTCCATGCCCGCCGCGGACTCGGCCCGGTGGGTGACGAGCAGGGTCGTGCGTCCCGAGGACAATTCCCGGATGCCCTCGGAAACCAGGGCCGCGTTCTCGGCATCCAGGTGCGCGGTGGGCTCGTCCAGGAGAACGAGCAGGGGTGCGCGGAGAAAGAGCCGGGCCAGGGCGACGCGCTGGGCCTGGCCCGTAGAAAGGCCCTGCCCGGCTTCCCCCACGTGCGTGTCCAGGGCGAGCTCTTCCACGCGCGCGAGGGACATGGCTTTGCAAATTTCTTCCTCTGACGCATCCTGCCGCCCGAGCCTGACATTGTCGCGGATGGAGCCGTGAAAGAGCGTCGGCCGCTGGGGGAGCCAGGCGACGACCCGGCGCCACTCGGCGGGATCCAGCGCCGCGAGCGGCACGCCGTCGATCTCGATCGTGCCCTGCTGCGGCCGAGCAAAGCGGTTCAGAAGGGCAAGAAGTGTGGACTTGCCCGGCGCCGCTCGTCCCCGTGAGCGCCAGGCGCTCGGCTGAGCCCACCGACAGTGTCAGACCCGAAAGGACGGGCCCGGATCCATAGGAGAAATCCACGCCGCGGAACTCGAGGGCTGGGGCGCGCGTAATACGCGCGTGCCGCACAGGAGTCGGGCCGGGTGCCGCCACTCCCCGCAGGGCTCTCCAGGAATTCCCTGATCTGTTCGGCCGCGCTGATCGCTTCCATGCGCGAATGGTGGAGGGTTCCGAGCGTTCTCAGGGTGAGGAAATACTCGGGTGCGACCAGCAGGATGAAGTAGGCCGGGCTGAAGGCCATGGTCCCGTGGAGGAGCCGGAATCCCGAAATCACTGCGACGATGGCGATGCTCACGGCGGAGATCAGCTCCAGCATGAAGGAAGAGAGAAACGCGATGCGCAGCACCGACACTGTGAGCACGCGGTGCTCGCGCGAGGCGCGCTCGATCTCGGCGGTCTCCCTCCGCACCGCGTCGAACATCCGCACGGTGGCAAGCCCCTGCAGGACGTCGAGGAACCTCCCGCTCATCCGGGCGAGCTGCCCCACAGCCTCTGGTGTCTCTCCAGCGCCTGCTCGCCGATCACGATCATGCTCACGGGAAGGAACACGGCGGTGAGCACGAGCACCAAGCCCGGAGATCCAGTCCAGGGGAAAGACGACGGCGAGGATCGTGAAGGGAAGCAGCGAGGCGATCGAGCGCTGGGGGAGGTATTTCGAATAATACGCGTCCAGCGCCTCCACCGCGTCCACCGACACGTGCGCGATCTCCCCGGCGCGCAGATTGAAAAGGCCAAGGGGACCGATTCGCGCGATGTGCCGCATCATTCGGCGCGCAGTGTTCTCTTGACTTTCGAGGCGCAGCGGGATGCCGCGCGCCTCGCGGCGGCGGCAACAGCGGCGCGCATGAGGATCGCGCCCAACGCGCCGCCGAACAGGGGCAGGAGCGCGGGAACCGGGGAGCCTCGGAATATCACCGCATCGGCGACCTTCGCGAGGAGCCCGGTCTGCAGGACGAGCAGGATGCCCGGCCAGCTCTCCGAGCGCGACCGCCGCGGCGAGTCTGCCCCGCACGGAAGAAGCATGTTCACGCAGCCAGCGGGAGGTGCCCGTCATCGCGAAGCAAGAATCTACACGGGGGCATCTGGTTGTTGAAGGGGCCTGCGGACCATGATATGTTCGGCTCATGAGCGTCGCGGTACTCTCCCGGATCCAGTTTGCCACCGTTGCCGTGTTCCACTTCCTCTTCGTCCCGCTCACCCTCGGGCTCACCGTGATGACCGCCTACATGGAGACGCGCTACGCACGGACCGGGGATGAGACGTTCCTGAACATGGCGAAGTACTGGAGCAGGCTCCTCCTGGTGAACTTCGCGGTCGGGGTGGTCACGGGGATCACGCTGGAGTTCCAGTTCGGAATGAACTGGGCCGAGTACTCGAAGTTCGTCGGGGACATCTTCGGCGCCCCGCTGGCCATCGAGGCCACCGTCGCCTTCTTCCTCGAATCCACGTTCATCGGGGTGTGGATGTTCAGCTGGAAGCGGGTGTCGCGCGGAGTGCACGCGGGCATCATGTGGGTGGTGGCCGGGGCGAGCACCCTTTCCGCGCTCTGGATCCTGCTGGCCAACGGGTGGATGCAGAGGCCGCGCGGGTACGAGCTCGTCGGCGGCAAGGCGGTGCTCACATCCTTCGGCGCGCTGCTGGGAAGCCCCTACGCCTGGATCAAGTTTTTCCACGTCATCTCCTCCGCGTACACCCTCACCGCGTTCTTCATCATGGGCATATCCGCCATCCAGCTCCTGCGCGGGACGAAGGAAGAGATGTTCCGGAGGTCCTTCCGGATCGCCGCCACGTTCGGCATCGTCACCTCGATCATGATCATCGTGGCGGGCGACCTCTCGGGCGTGCAGGTGGCGAAGTACCAGCCCTCGAAGCTCGCGGCCATGGAGGCGCAGTGGGAGACGGAGAAGGGCGCCGACTTCTACATCCTGCAGCTCCCCCGCCCGGAGAAGGAAGAGAACTCCGTCGAGGCGCTGGAGATCCCCGGGGGCCTGAGCCTTCTCGCCTACCATGACGCGAACGCGGTCGTGAAAGGCCTGAAGGATTTCCCGCCGTCGGACCGGCCGCCCGTGCTCGTCACGTTCGTCGCCTTCCGGCTCATGGTCGGGCTGGGCTTCCTCTTCGTCCTGCTGGCGCTTCTCGGCCTCATCCTGGCGTGGAGGAAGAAGCTCTCCGCAGAACCGGTGGTTCCTCTGGATCATGTCCGTCGCCATCATCCTGCCCTACCTCGCCTCGCGAGCTGGGCTGGGTCCTGGCGGAGATCGGGCGGCAGCCCTGGATCGTCTACGGCCTGCTGCGGACGCAGGACGCGGTCTCCCGGAACCTCACCGCCGGGCGACGTGCTGGGGTCCCTCATCGCGTTCATCGCGATCTACGTCTCGCTCGCGGTTGTCGATGTCTTTCTCTCTGACGAAGTACGCGAACAAGGTCGAGGACTGAGGGGGAGGACGGCCATGGCGCTGCAGACTTTGTGGTTCGTGCTCTGGGGCCTCCTGTGGGCGGTGTACTTCATGCTGGACGGCTTCGACTTCGGCGCGGGAATGCTGCGTCTCTTCCTCGCCCGGGACGAGACCGACCGCCGCGTGAGCCTCGCCGCCATCGGGCCGGTGTGGGACGGCAACGAGGTGTGGCTCATTACGGCGGGCGGCGCCACCTTTGCCGCTTTCCCCGGCACCTACGCGTCCATGTTCAGCTTCCTTTATCTCCCGATGCTCCTGATCCTGTTCTCCCTCATCATCCGCGGTGTGGCCATCGAGTACCGCAACAAGGACGAGAGCCCTCGCTGGCGCTCGATCTGGGACTTCCTGCTGGCCCTCACGAGCTTCTCCGCTCCCCTGGTGCTCGGGCTGGGGTTCGGCAACATCTTCCAGGGGCTTCGGTTCGACTCCGCCGGCTACCACGGCAGCTTCTGGCAGCTGTTCAATCCCTACGGCCTGCTCACGGCGGTCTTCTTCGTGCTCCTCTTCCTCCAGCACGGGGCGCTGTGGCTGGTGTACAAGACGGAAGGGGATCTCGCCGCTCGTGCGGCCCGGTGGGCCGGCGCCCTGTGGTTCGTCGTGCTCGTGGTGGCCGCGGCGTTCCTCC
>CAWECB010000001.1:0-22408 GCA_963807465.1 uncultured bacterium | reverse complement strand
AATTCCACGCTTCTATTATTAACCGCCGTTGGGGCAAACTCTCCTGCCATGATTATTTCCTTGATCGATTCGTCGGAAACGGAAGCATCGCTGTATTCCCTTACGGCTCTTCTTTTTATGATGGGGTCTATTACCATTTTTTCTTAATTATACTGGATTAAGGAAGGCCGGTCAATTTTTAGGTATGAATTTTATCGATAATGAATTCACGCAATGTCTTGTATCGTTAGGGGTGAAGTTTTTTCCCTTGAAAACATGTCCCAAATGTGCTCCGCAAGTAGCGCAGACGATTTCGGTTCTTACGCCGTCCGGATCCGGAATGTGCTTCACTCTTCCGTTAATTTCTTCATCAAAGCTCGGCCATCCGCAGCCAGCCTCGAACTTACTTTTTGACTCGTAGAGAGGGGTGCCGCATCTTTTGCAGATATACGTTCCTTCTTTGAAGAAATCATCATATTCTCCGCTATGCGGAGGTTCAGTTCCTTTTTTAATGATAATATTCTCTTCCTCGGGAGTTAGTTTATTCAATTTCATAATCTTCTCCTGTTTTTAATACGATTACCCGAACTTCCGATTTTTCTTCAAGCATTCTTTTGAATTCTTCAGGATCTGCTTTCAGGCAATGCATCGGAATTGCAACCACGGGATTAATGGCCATTGCCGCCCTTACGGCTTCATCCAAGTCCATGGTGTATTTTCCGCCAATGGGAAGGAGTGCCACGTCAACCCTGCCGAGGCTGTTCATCTCGGGTATGAAGTCAGTGTCTCCGGCATGATAGAAGTTCTTATTTCCTATGCTTATGAGGTAGCTTACGGAATTTGCCCTCGTATGGGGCTTTACGGTCGAACTTCCTCCGGGCATATTATAGGCGGGGAATACTTTTATCTCTATGCCATTAAAGCTTAATCCATCCCCAGGCTTTACTATCTTGACGTTTCCCCCAATCTTTTCTCCGGCCAAAGCGGGAGCTACGACAACGGTATCAGCGCTCCTTATGTGGGAAAGAATATCCAAATTTAGGTGGTCGTAATGGTCATGGGTGACGAGTATTATGTCTCCTTTTTCTTCAAAGCCGACAGTCGGAGTTTCCCCTGGATAGCCAGGATCGACGTAGATGATTTTATCGTCCGCTTTTATCTTGAACCAGGAAGAATCGGAAAGCCTTTTTATTTGTAGGTTCATGGTAGTTTAATTATAAGCGAGAGCTATTTCGTTTGCAATACAAGCATAGTTTTCCACAGAACAAAAAACAGCCATTGAGCCAGAGGCGAGAATCGAACTCGCAGTCTCCTCTTTACGAAAGAGTTGCTTTACCGTTAAGCTACTCTGGCTAGAATTTATTCTTAATCGCGTCGAACCAGTTGATTATGTTCTGCCAAATATTATTCTGGTTATTGTTCGCACCCGCTTGTTCCCCCATCTTCTTTCTTTATAACTACGACCTCTTCCCCCGCCTTCTGCATACCCAGATCTTCCCTTGCTACCTTTTCAATGTATTCCGGGCTGTAGGTTTCTCCCAGGCTATAGCTTAGCGTTTCTTTTTCTTTTGTCAAAGCCCCTATGCTCTGATTAAGGCTCTGGAGGCTTTTAGAGAGATTATCCCTGGTTTGAAGGATTCTTATGTTGCAGAATAACAGATAGCCGACAAAAAGAACGCAAAAAGCTGACCAAAGAAAAATTATCACCTTCTTTTTATTTATCTCTATTCCACTCTTTCTTTTTTTCTGCTTTTTTGGTAACATAATACTGTAAAAATATTAACAAAATCATGAACAGCAAATCAAAAAAGTTTAGGATTATCTGGATCATCATCGTTTCTTTGGTTACGATTTCAATGATAATCTCCCTTGCCGGCCCGGGATTATTCAGGAGCAGGTAATCAGGAACCGAAAATCTTCAAAAACACATCCGCGGGAATCTTAAGCTTCCCTCTTTCTTTCATTTTTTCCTTTCCTTTCTTCTGCTTTTCCAATAGCTTCCTCTTTCTAGTATAATCCCCTCCGTACAAAGGCGCAATAACGTCTTTCCTCCTGGCGCTTATCGTCTCCCTGGCGATTATCTTTCCTCCGACCGCCGCCTGGATGGCCACCGCAAACATCTGGACCGGCAGAACCTCTTTCAATTTCTCAACCATTCTTTTTGCCTTCGGCCTGGACCTTGTCTTTTGGGTAGAATCCTTGAAAAAGCTTCTTCGGGCCTGTCCAGCGATTAAAATCTCTAATTTTACCAACTCGGCCGGCCTGTATCCGGTTTCTTTGTATGTCATTGAAGCATAGCCCTGGGTAACATTCAAAAGATTCTCGTAGAACGCTCCGATTATTTCTCTCAAAGGTAATTCGTATACCAAAATGTACCTGTCCTTTCCGAAAGGCCTTGAATCAATATGCTTTCCGTCCATTCTCCCACGAATTCGAAACACGCGCCCGAGATAAGCTTCTCCGATTATCAGCTTACCTCCGTCCAGGGCTCGAAGCACTCCCTGAAATTTATAGGACCAGTTGGTGGGATTGTAAACCATGACTTCGAAACCTTTTCCGTCCGATTGCCTTAAGCAGACCTGTGGAGCTCCGATGACCAGTTCGAATCCGAATTCCCTTTTCAATCTCTCCATGGTAATTTCCGTATGGAGGGTTCCCAAAAACCCACACAAGAATCCCCGGCCGAATACCTGGAAATTCTGATGCTGGTAGAATAAAGCCGAGTCGTTCAACTTCAACTTAGACAAAGCCACTTTAAGGTTTCGAAATCGTTCTGGTCCTGCGGATACATGGAAACAAATATCTTAGGTTCCGGATCCTTGTATCCCTCCAAGGGCTTAATTTCATTTCTCCGCCGTCTTTAAGCACGATTGTATCTCCTATCCTTATCTTCTCCGGATCTTTTATCCCCGTGGCGATGAAGCCGATTTCTCCCGATTTCAATTCCTTGATCGGGGTCATCTGTCCGGCTTGAACACGCCTATCTCTTTAACCACTCCTTCCGCTTTGCATTCAAAAGCGATATCTTGTCATCCGGCCTTGACTTTTCCGTCAATGACCCTGACGTAAGAAACAACTCCTAAAAAGGTGTCGTATTGGGAATCGAATATCAAGGCGCGAAACGGCTTATCCATATGTATCTCCGGTCTCGGGAACTTTATCTATCACCCTCTCCAAAACTCTTTCCACATTCTCGCCCGTTTTTGCCGAAATGGACAATATTTCCTTTTCTTCAATTTCCAGAAATTCCGATATTTCCTTTTTAACCTCCTCGGTTCTAGCTTGGGGAGAATCAATTTTATTTACCGCGGCGAATGATTACCAGGCCTTCGCTTTTTGGCCAATTCCAGATTAGTAATTGTCTGGGCCTGTATTCCCTTGGTTGCATCGACTAAAAGCATGGCTCCTTCGACAGCAGCCAAACTTCTCGAAACTTCATAATTGAAATCGATGTGCCCGGGAGTATCTATAAGGTTGAGCATTATCTCATTTCCCTTCTTGTCAGTGCAATTCATCTTGACCGGGAGTCATCTTGATGGTAATCCCCTTCTCCCTTTCCAAATCCATGGCGTCCAGATATTGAGGCCTCATCTTTCCTTTTTCCACCGTTCCCGTTATTTCCAAAAACCGGTCGGCCAAAGTCGACTTTCCGTGGTCTATATGGAATATGATGACGAAATTCCTAATTTCCATTTTTATTCATTTTCTTCTGCAAATATTCTTTTAAGAAAATCTAATTCCGGAGATTTTATTGCAAGCGTGGCAAGAAGATAAACCCCGGAGGCGATAATGACAGATATCGCCACGAATTGCGATAAGGCGCCGAGGAAGCCTACAGGAAACAGGCTTAGTGTCATTTGTAAGGCGAACGAAGATACGAATCCCATGATAACAGTTGCAATAAATATCTTCAAGAACGAAATCCCTATCTTTCTTATCCCGAAATCTCCGACTTTCCTGTAGAAAAAGATAAAAAGTAAGGTAAATTCGACAAGCGAAGAAAGGTTGAATATCATGACCAATCCCATCAAAGGGAAATTGTTTATATTCCCTATTCCGAATATAGTCTTGGTTGCTTGCGCAAGGGCGGTATTATTTAAAAAAGCCGGCACGGCTATAACCGCGGAATGCCCGAAGAAATAAAAAGAGAAGGTGGGGCCCTCCGCCGAACATGGCTACGAACGGGAAGAAAAGGGAAACATCGAAAATCAGATAGACCAAGGCTATCAGCGTTGGAGTCAGCGTATCCTTAACGCTGAAGTAGCCCCTGAGAATCACAGGAACCAAGCATTGGGTGAAAGTGCTTAAAAAATACAGGCCGAGACAGGCGGCGGTGATAGCGGCGGCGGTTTCATCAAATTTACCCGTCCTGTAGACGATATCGATTATCTGGTTTCTCAAGATGAATATTAAAATTCCTACCGGGAAAGAAATATACAGGACCTCAAGAAAAGTTTCCCTGAAACGCGTATAAAATTCTTCCATGTGGTTATTCACCCACAATTTACTTAACAATGGAAAAATTGCGGTGGCGAAAGAAACACCCAATATCCCTATAGGAAGATAACTTAGATTATACGATAGATTGAAAACGGAAATGGCCCCGATCCCTATCATTGAAGAAACGAAGGTGGCGGCGAGGAAGTCTATCTGTGAAGCCGAAGCGGCGATTATCCTCGGAATGACCAGTTTGAAGAAATTGACTAGAGCCGGATGTTTTAGGCTGATTACGGGCATATACTTGTATCCGCATTTGATCGCCGAAGGTACCTGAATGGCAAAATGCATAAAAGCGCCGACTACGACTCCTATGCCTGGGCCGAAGATACCGAAATGGGGGGCCAGAAAAATGGTTCCCAATATGATGCCGAGGTTGTACAAGACCGGCGCGAGAGAATAGACTACGAATCGGTTGAAATAGTTCAAGATGGTGGAAAATACCGAAGATAATCCAAAGAAGAAAACGGCAATGAACATCAGCCGCGTCAGAGCTATTGCTTTCACTTGATTCTCGGAGGTGAATTTCCCGACGAGAGTGGCAATGAATTCGGGGCTTGTGAAAAAGAATATTATAAAGAAAACGAAATATAGAATCGTGAACAGGTTGAGGATGTAATTAGTAAGCCGCCAGCCCTCTTCTTTATTGTTTCTCTGGTATTCCGAGAACAAAGGTAAGAAGGAGACGATGATTCCTCCGGCGAAGATGATACTATAAATCAAATCAGGCATCCTGAAAGCGGCGTAATAGATATCTAGATTGACCGATGCGCCGAAAGTTCCGGCCAGTAGTCTATCTCTCAATAGTCCTAGGACTCGGCTTAGTAAAACAGCCAATATCATGATTACGGCTGCGCCCCTGACGCTGTTCTGGAAATTCAGTATTTCTTTAAAGCTCATATAATATAATATATACTAAAATATTCCATTTGACAAAGGATATTGTTGTGTTTAAAATAAGATACCTTAACAAGTCGGGTGATCGCCCCTTACGGGGAGGAAAGTCCGAACTTCCATTTCCGCTTCGGCGGATCTAAAAGGTAGCGGGTAATTCCCGCCATTCGTGAGAAAGAGGTGCGAACAGAGACGCTCGCTTCCGAAAGCAAGCGAGCACCCTTCGGGGTGAGTCCCGAAAGAAATTTCGGGGGTGAAACGGCTAAATCCTTACTTGGAAGCAAGAACAAACTCCTGCAAAGGAGAAAAGTAGTTCGCTTGAGCTGCGGAGCGATCCGTAGCCCAGATAGATGATTGCCTAAAACAGAATTCGGCTTACGGGCTTGTTAAGGCAAAAAACCGCGAAGAGCGGCTTTTTGTTTTAGAATAATCCTCCTTGGCTTCTTTTGTCCAAGGCCTCGTTTGCCAGCATGTCAGCCTGCTTGTTCAGTTCTCTTAAAATATGTTTAAATCTGATTTCCTTGAATTCCGTCTTCAAGTTCCAGACCGTTATAAAAAATTCCTGAATTCTCTTGTCAGATAACTTGTACTGTCCATTCATCTGCTTAATCATTAATTCCGAATCCGATCTTATTTCCACTTCCGTTTGCTTCACCTTCTCTTTTCCGAGCAAAAGTTTCAGTTTCTTCAGTGCGAAAATCAATGCATTATATTCGGCTTCATTGTTGGTCATTTTCTCTCCCAGGAATTCCGAATATTTTTTGTAAGCCTCTCCTTGTTCGTTACAAATAACAACTCCCAGGGCTGCCATGCCTGGATTCCCTCTCGAGGCTCCATCCGTATATACTATTATTTTCATAAATAAATAATATCTTTTTTATCTTAAAAAAGCAATGAGAGCTGTCTTTTATTTACCGAAATATTCATTGAGGCACTTCTCGAACTTCTGAAGATTTTCGTTTTTTATCGTGAAGCCAGCTGCCGGAGCATGCCCTCCGAACATTTCTAACAATTCCTTACAGCTTTCCATCGCTTTTACGGCATCGAGACCTTTGGGCAGTCTGACCGTTCCCCGACTCATTGTTTCCCCTTTGCGGTAAAGAAAAACGGGTTTCTGGAAACGGCTGGTTAGTCGGGAGGCGACTCCGCCCAGATATTCCGGTTCCCAGTCGGAAGAACCCTCGAAAACAATATTCGAGGGGAGCTTATCAGAAACAACTCCTTCTATATAGTCCGTCATGTCGGCAACCCCTTCTTGCTTACGGTGGCTTTCTTCAAAGAGCTCTTTTGCCGTTTCTTTGGCCTTGTCGAAATCGGATTCGGTCAAGAACAAATACGGCTTGGGAATATGTTCGTTTATAGCTGAAGAATTGAGGGCGCTGTTAATCTTGGAAACCATGTCCCTCTTAGAGTAGAAATCCATAGGATCCAGAAAAGAAAATATGGCCCTCAACGCCGGCCGCTGGCTCATTTCAATTTTTTCCAATCCGGCCTTGATCCATTCCTCGTTTTCTCCGACTTCTGGCATCATGTCCGAGATAGTGGCCAAGGCAACCAGTTCTAAAAAGTTCATCCTTAGCATTGGGGACATTTTATCTTTTAGGATTTCTTCCGACAGCTTAAAAGCCAATCCCGCATTGCAGTATTCCTTGAAAGGATAATCGTCTCCTTCCTGCTTCGGGTCGACAACTACCTCGGCATCGGGTATTCCGCCGATTGTTTTGTGGTGGTCGATAATCACGACGGAAAAACCGCTGTTATTCGCGGCTTCAACTTCCTTGAAATTAGTGATTCCGCAATCAAGGGTGATTATGAGCCCTCCATCGACTTTTGATTTGATGAACGCCAGTGCTTTATCATTCAATCCGTAGCCCTCGTTTCTTCTATCGGGAGAAAAAGAGAAAATATTGGGAAAAGAATTCTTTTCTCCTTTAGACAGAATCGAAACGAGGTTATCTATGGTTTCTTTTACGATTACCATTGAAGAAACTCCATCAAGATCCGAGTCACCGAAGATTACGATTTGCTCTCCTTTTTCAACCGCTTTTCTTATCCTTTCGGCAGCTTTGTCGATATTCTTAATCTTCATCATTATTTTCTTTCTTTTTACCGTTTTCTTCGAGCGCCGTAATTCCAACAAGGTCCTTGCCGGCAAGGAAATCAAGCATTGCCGATCCGCCACAGGAAATATGGTCGAACCCGTTTTCCATTCCCAGTTGGTGTATGGCTTCGACGGTTTCCCCTCCTCCGACCACGGAAAACAGCCGGTCGTTATTTTGGGCGATTATTCTCGCTATTTCCAGGGTTCCTTTGCTAAATTTTTCTTTTTCAAAAAATCCCAGGGGCCCGTTCCAGATTACTGTTCGGGCTTCGTCGATGATCATCTTGAATTTTTCTATCGTGTCCGGTCCTATATCGAATATTCCTTCCTCCCTTCTTAGTGTGCAGACCGCCCCGATTCTCATATATTCTTCTTCGGAGTCGGATAGGGCCATTATTCCGTCAACGGGAAGATGGAGCTTTGGACTGTTTAAATCGATTCCCTTGACCGCTTCCGCTAGGTCTTCGTCGTCTTGACTCAGTGAGTCTTTGACGCAAATACCCCTTGCGGTAAGAAGAGAATTTGCAATTTTTCCGCCCATAAGGAGATAATCTGACTTATCTAAAAGCCTTTCGATCACTTTCGCCTTGGTAGATATCTTAACCCCACCGATTATGGAGATAAGAGGTCTGTCGGGCTTGACTAGAACGTTCGACAAGACCCTAATTTCTTCTTCAAGTAAGAGTCCGGGATAAGACGGAAGGAATTCGGTTATGGCAACGACAGAGGCGTGCTTTCTGTGGCAGACTCCGAATCCGTCTTGCACGAAGATATCGGCCAGCTTCGCCAGTTCCTTTGCCAATTTGGGGTCGTTGTCTTCCTCTCCCTTGCAGAATCTTACATTCTCTAAAACTATGACTTCCCCTTTTTCCATCTCCCCTACTTCTTTTTCCACATTTTTTCCGATCGTTTCGGCTAAAAATCTTACCTTGCCGTTAACTATCTCCCAAAGCCTTCTTGCCTCGGGGCGCAAAGAGAATCTCGGGTCTTTAGCCTTGGGCTGGCCCAAATGACTTACGAGAATAATTTTCGCTCCTCCATTCCTAAGGAAATCTATAGTGGGAGCGAGCTTCCTTATCCGGAAATCATCGGTTATGTTCCCTTTTTCATCCGTGGGAACGTTGAGGTCGCACCTTACTAGTACCCTTTTTCCTTTAATGTCGGCTGTTCTCAGGTTGTTCATATGTTTTGATATAATGATTTTTTATACGATTAGGACATTATATCAATTTGTTCGTTTTATGTAAACAAAAATATTAACAGCGTTTATGGTAAGTTTATTTTTTTTAATTCCTCTGGCAGGATTACGGAGGAAAAGACAATCGTTATGACGCAAAAGAAAATCGTTAATATTAGATTCATTATAAAATCATTTCCGTTGTTTAAGGTAAGCCCCTGGAAAATATCTACGATTATTAAAGAAATTCCTGTAATATAGAGGAAGAATTTCCAGTCTCTCCAACTGTTCATCCTGAACATATCCTTATCTATCTTATACTTAACAATATAGGCGAATATCATCAATACTGTTGAAAGGACGGAAAATCTGAAGAAAGAAACTATTGACGAAATTATTTGATCGATGGAAAAAGCAAGCGCTCCCCCGTAGCTCATGCCGACTTGATTAATTGCCTCGCTGATTTCCTGTTGCATCGTCGAACCGCTGACAAGAAAAGGGACGACATAGATCGAAACGATTGAAGAAATCAAACAGATAAAGAGAAAAAGCAAAAGATTGCTCTTGAAAATATTTATACCCTTTAATGTTCTTTGTTGAAGATTCTCCATGTCTTTATCGTGTATTTAAATTATTATATCTCTAAAAGAAAAAAAGCACCAATCTTAAATTGACTTTCAAATCTCTTAATTGTATAATACAAAGTAATGGCGGGATAAATTAAAAGGTCGGGCGCCAGGTAAAAAACCTTTATCCGTTAAAATATTATAAAAATATGTTCGACAAAGAAAACAAAGAAAATTGTTGCGAGGGAAAGCATTGGGAACACCACCACATGGGATGGTCAAAAGAGAATAAAATTGCTCTTTTGGAAAAGAAGGAAAAGATACTGGAGGCAAAGCTGGATTTCCTCAAGAAGATAAAAGAGAATCTGAAAAAGGAAATGAGCGAAAAAAAGGATTAAGTAGGTAGGAACAAAATCGCCGAAAGGGCGATTTTGTTTTCAGCTGAATTGAATATAAAAAGAGGATATATATCCTCTTTTAAATTATGCCTAGGCCTTAATCGGCATTCTTTTTTCTTCAAAAAGTACTGTTGTGTTTCTCTGTTTAAACAGGAATGCTTTCAAGCTTTCGGGAGTGATATAATCAACATCTCCTATGGTAGTGTGTTTCACACCAGAATTAGGGTCTGCTATCCACTTTCTCACGCTTATCGGGCTTATTTTTAAAGCTTCCGCCACATCGTCGGTAAGGCATCCGTGTTGCCTCTTTCTTATTGTTAGCGTCTTGCTGTCTGCCAAGTCGGGTTTTTTGGGAGGAGCCTCGCTTCCAACTCCGGCCGGTTCGGCGGGCTTTTCAGGTACTTCTACTGGAAGGGGGTCAACGGAATCATCTCCGGTAATCGGAGGGTCTTCTTCGCCCTTACCTTTCTGGTCGGTATCGTCTGCCGGGATAACGATATCCATAGACGAGTCATTGGCGGAATTATTGTCTCCGCTATTTTCGTCGACGTTATCTTGAGGAACAACCGTATCCGGTGAGGTCGTCGAGCCACTTGCAGGCCTAATTATTGCCTTCTGGGCTAAAAATTCTTTAATACTTTCAGGGTCAACATAGCAGCCCCTTCCGACTACCCTTCCTCGGATTTTCTTATTTTTGATCATCAGGTTGACTTCCAACCGGCTGCAGGATAATAATTCTGCGGCGTCTCTTGCATTGAGCCAGTTATCAGGATTTGAATTCTTAGATGAGTTTTTTGGAGGAGAAGACCCTAAAAGAGCCTCTGCAATACTCTTGACGTTGATTAGATATTCCTTTAGGTCCTTTAACCTAACTATTACGACATCCCCCTTTGGGTTTTTGGCTACCAATTCGGACATGCCGTCGATGATTGCTTTAATATCGTAACCCGTCAGCTCCATTATCTGACTGGTGTTCATATATCTTTCCAAATCACCTTCAAATATGTTTCTTTTTTCCACCGTACTCACCTCTTGAACTTAAGATTTAAAGGTTCTTTGAACCGTTTTCGCCATGCTTGGCGATCCACTAAAGAATACATCCCGTATTAATAATTGTCAAACCGACGAAAATCCGATAATGATATTCAGAACTTATCTACCCTCAATCAGTGTAGGGTTTATTTATTGGCCTTGATGCTGGTCAATGGACGCAGTTGCTTTTCATTCCTTGTTTTTGCATATCAATTTGCTATCATTAAACAAACAATACAATAATAATTACTAATATGATAATAACCCACAAAGAATGGCTAAAGAAAATAGGACTGTGGGTGGGCTGGGTCGCCATTACTTTCGTCTTATTCATTCTTTTGACCTTCCTCCTAAATCACTTCGCGTTGGAGCCGGTTGTCGTCGGTCTCGTCCCCATAACTCTAGTTTTCTACTTTTGGAGTTGCTACTTTTTGACAAAAAGTCGCTGGTGGAAGCTGATTGGCATTATCTTATTTTCCATAACGATCCTTTTTAATCTCGTCTGCCTACTTCCCGGCTATCCGACCGCGAGTGCATTTGCCGCAACGAGGATATTAGGATTATTCCCGCTCCTTGCAGGAATCTTCCTTATTTTACAGAAAGGCAAGCTGTTGAGATTGTTCGGGGTACTGGTGATATTAGTCAATATCGCCGTTTTCCTTCTGTCGGGATTATTATCGATGATGGGGTCAACAACAGTGGTAAATAATGGTGCTGACCTTAATACGGCAGCTACGGCCACTCCCACTGACATTATTTTAGGGGCGAGCAACGCGCCAGTCATTTTGATCGAATACGGGGATTACCAATGTCCCGCATGCGCCCAATTTTATAATAATATCCAGCCGGGAGCTGCAAACCACCTATATCGACACTGGAAAAGCAAAATTAATCTTTCGCGAAATGAGCTTTATAGGCAAAGAATCCGATGCCGCTGCGAAGCAGCGCAATGCGCCGCTGATCAGAACGCTTTTTGGAAATACCATGACCTGCTCTATCGGGCAAAGTATAACGAGAAGAATGGCTCTGAGAATGACGGCTTTTTCAATACAACCTTATTCGTGGCATTGGCAAAGCAGCTCGGCTTGGATGCCGAAAAGTTTACCGGTTGTCTTAATAGCCAGAAATACATAGGTTTAATTGAACAAGGAACTAAGACCGCTCAAGGTCTTGGCATCAAATCGACGCCAACCCTGTTCGTCGATAGCAGACAGATTATCGGTGTTCAGCCTTTTGCTCAATATCAGCAAACGATAGATGCCGCACTGAATGCTAAAAAATAGACAATTGAACTTATGTATATTTAAAATATAATACAATCTAAAAACATAAAGGTCGAAAGCTTCTCGGGATAATATGAGACATATAAAAGGTTTTTTCTGTGTGTCATTTATAACTTTTATATAAAAACGGAAGCCTTTCTTTAAAAAGTTTAAACGGCAAACTCTTTTGGATTAACTCTATTTATAATAATCTCCATAATCTTCTTTGATCTTATCAACCTTTACGGAGCAACTGTGTGGTGCCTTTTCAGGATTTTTCTTGAAATAATCTTGGTGGTAATTTTCAGCCGGATAGAAAGCACTAAAAGGAGAAAGTTCGGTCACGATCGGACTGTCATATTCTCCCTTGAGCCCTTGGATGGTTTTTTCAGCTATTTTTTTCTGGCTTTCATCCATATAGATGATAATAGATCTGTATTGCGTACCCGTATCAGCTCCCTGGCGATTGAGTGAGGTCGGGTCATGTATCTTGAAAAAGATATGCAATAGAACGTCATAGTCCACAATTTCTGGGCGATATTCTATCTTGACCGTTTCGGCGTGGCCGGTTCGTCCGTTGCTAACTTCTTCATAGGTGGGATTAACGGTTTTGCCTCCGGAGTATCCCGAAGTGACTGATGAAACACCCTTAATATGGGAGAATGCCGCTTCTATACCCCAGAAGCAACCTCCTCCGAATATCGCTGTCTCCAAAGGAGGCTCGGCTACATCCTCTCTCGTTACGCTGTGTTCTTCCGGCGTCAATATTTTCTTCCACTTTTCTTCTGGTTTTATTATTTTTTCAACCATAATTTTGATATTCTATCGTCTAAAATAAAATTGAAAATTTTTATCTCTTTAATATCTTCGTTTTAGTATAACAAAAAATCACTTAGGAATAAAGTAGCTAATTGCTTTAGAGGTAGAATTAGAGGTATCTAGTCTCTCGATACTAAATGTAGCGTGCAGGGGCGGTAGGATTCGAACCCACAAGACTTCTTTTGGAGAGAAGCAGTTTACCGTTAAGCTTACGCCCCTAACAAGAGAGGGCTCTTTCAGCCCTACCTCTTAACTTCCTTATGCTTTGTGTGCTTCCTGCAGTATTTACAGAATTTGCTCAATTCCAGTTTGTCTTCGACCGCTTTGGTCTTTTTCGTGAAATAGGAAGACTTTTTGCAGACCGTGCACACGAGCCTGGTCATTTTTTTCTTTTTCGTTGTTGCCATATTTTTCTTATTTATTAATCTCTGAGCCGATGGTGAGAATCGGACCCACGACCTTTCCCTTACCAAGGGAATGTTCTGCCACTGAACTACATCGGCGTTTCCCCACAACCACTGTGGGCGAGGAGGGACTTGCACCCCCGAAGGCCGAAGCCATCTGATTTACAGTCAGACCCGTTTGACTACTTTGGTACTCGCCCAATGGGATAATAATAGCAAAATGTTTACTATTTTTCAATAACCTTAGTTTTTCCTTTCCTCCATTCCCCTATTTTTTTCTGATGGCCGGAAAGCAAAACTTTAGGAACTTTCCACTTTTTTCCTTTCTGCGGTTTAAATACTTCCGGCCTAGTATACTCGGGATATTCTATGAATCCCCCGCCCTTGGTCATTCTTTCTTTTAAGAACGAAGGTTTTCCCAAGACATTGGGGATTAATCTGGAAATGGTTTCGATGACTATCATGGCCGGAAGCTCCCCGCCCATGAGATCGTATTCTCCGATGGATATTTCTTCGTCGGCAACGTACTTCCCCACCCTCTCATCGACTCCTTCGTATCTTCCGCAGATAAATATGAGGTTATCATATTTGCTCAATTGGAAGGCTTTTTTCTGATTGAACTGCTTCCCTCTGGGAGTAAAGAGAATTATCCTTGTTTTCTTCTTCTTTTTAATCTGCTTAACTGCTTTAAAAATCGGTTCTGCTTTTAACACCATTCCCAAACCCCCACCGTAAGGCCTGTCGTCGACAGTCCTTCTCTTGTTGTCGGACCAGTCCCTCAAGTCATGCACCTTAATCTTAACAATGCCCTTGTCCCGGGCTTTCTTAATGAAAGATTCCTTCAAATAGGAATCAAAGATATGGGGGAAAATGGTGATGATATCGAATTCCATAATAAGCAAAAACCATGCCTATGGTAGCACGGTTTTAGCTTAATGTAAATTAGATTTTGAAGTCTTCGAAATCTTCCGTAACGCTCGAGGAAGATTCTTTAGGTGCACTTTCTTCCTGAGGTTTTCTCCTTGAGCCTCCTTCGGGCTCTTCGATCTTCAGATTAACTCTGGCGTGATTCTTAAGACCGATGATTCTGATAAGATTCCTTATCGCCCTTGCTGTTGAACCCTGGCGGCCTATAAGCTGACCCATATCTTCCGGGTTGACTTTGACCGTCAATAAGACGCCCATTTCGTCAACTTGCCTGTCCACTTTCACTTCGTCTGGATGATCAACCAATGTCTTCACAATGAATTCAAGAAATTCTCTGTCCTTTGGTGCTTCTGCCATGATCATTTTCAATTATAAGTATAACTTCGCGTGGGTAGTTCGACCTTTCATTATTATCTTAATCAGTTCTACCCCTATAGGGATAATTATTGTTTATGCGGAGGCAAATGTCAATAGTCATTATGTAATTATTTAATATGACACAACGTTTTTAAGGCGTTAATGTCGTCAACCGTAAGTTGCCCATTCTTGCTTTCGTTCAATTTGTACATAATGGCATCCGGATTGTTAACATGTTCCAATCCGAGCGCATGGCCGAGCTCGTGAGCCAATACCCGGACGAGCATATTGTGGTCATCAAACTGGTAAATGTCTATCTCTTTTCCCTGAGTACTGGTTTTGTAGGTTCCTTCCTGGAATTCTTCGCTCTGGGTCGCTCCTACTCCGTTATACGTATCCACATTGAGATTGAGTTCTCCCGCCAAGTTATTCAATGCTGCGGCCACAGCGTTTATCGATTCCGTCAAATCATTGATTCTGGCGCTTGCCTGATTAATGTCATTCAGTTCGCTGTTCAAAGCCTGCTTGGTCTGCTCCAAAATATCGTAATCTTTTTGGGGGGCACCTCCGCGGGCGTTCCAGTAATTAACCTGGCTGTCATAGGCAGCCTTCTTCGAATTGTAATCGTTGGTTTGAGCATTTAGGCTGATCTTTTCTTGGTTATAGGAAGAAGTCAGGGAATCATACTTTGATTTCAAGGCGTCGTAGCTCGCCTGGTCGTTGTTTATGGTCAGTCCCAATTGTTGCAGCTTCAATGTCGTATCTTGTCGAGAATCGTAGACCAGGTTTATCTTCAAATCCGCACTATCGGAGTAATAGAAGAGAGTCCTATTGAATGGCTTTTCCCAGATTTGAGCCGCTTCTTCGACTGCCTTTAAAAAGTCGTCGCGGGACAGCCCAAAGCGCGGATCGATCGTGCCGACAGAATATGCGATTGGTTGTTGGCACGGATTATTTTTGAATGAATTTTCGAGGAAGCTCTGCACTTTGTCAATATTAACGTAGCCGATCCACGCCAGGGCGACTATGAACAGGCAAACAAAAATTGTTTTTATTCTCGAATTATTCATTAATTGATTATAACAAAAAACCGCCGGGTTGGCGATTTTAAACTATTCCGCTTTGGGTTCTTCGGCCGGAGCTTCCGTCGTAACTTCCGAAACCGGAGTAGCTTCAGCCTTAGGGGCCGGTTCTGGTGTTGCCTTCTTTTTCTTTTTGAAAACGATTTTCTTCTTATCTCCAGTAATCACATTCTCATTGATAAGAATGTTGTAAACCGTGTCCGAAGGTTGCGCTCCGACGCTTAGCCAATGCTGTATCCTTTCCTTGTGGATGGTTTTTTCCTTAGTTCTGGGATTGTAGAATCCTACCTGTTCGACGAATTTTCCTCCTTGGGGCGGATGTTTTTTGTCGGTAACAACAACCTTGTACGAAGGCTGTTTTTTCTTTCCTGTTCTAAATAGTCTGATTACTAACATATTCTTGATAATTTATTATACAGACATACTACACTAGTTAGGGATATTTTTCAACCCTTTACCAGTCTTTCGCTCGTAGAGCTTCTTCGGCCGCCTTGAGTTCGGCTTCGTGCTTGCTCGAACCTTCCCCTTGTGCGATCAATTCTTTGTCGAGGAACGCTCCGACGATAAAATGCTTCATATGGTCGGGACCCGTTTCTTCCAATACCTGGTAAGAGGGTGTAATATTCACTATCTCCTGGGATTTTTCCTGGAAAAGGGACTTCGGGTCTTTGAATAATTTCTTTTCGATGATTTCGGGTAGCTTTTTCTCGATAAGATCCTTTTCAAGGAATCTTTTGGTGACTTCGTATCCCCGGTCAAGATAAAGAGCGCCGATGAAAGCTTCAAAAGTGTCAGATAGTATGTATTTTCTCGCTTTTCCTTTTTCTTTTTCTTCTCCAGAAGACAGTAAAAGAAAATCTTCAAAATTCATTTCCTTGGCTGCGTCCGAGAGGATGCCCGAGTTGACGAGAGACGCCCTCCAGCCGGTCATCTCCCCTTCCGGCTTGTCGGGATATTTAAGAAAAAGATATTCGGTAGTGATGAGCTCCAGCACTGCATCGCCAAGGAATTCCAACCTCTCGTTATGGGATAAATAGAAGTCGGGATTCTCATTGATATACGAGCGGTGGCAAAAAGCCTGGATGAGCAGGTCTTTGTTCTTGAAGGAAAGATTCAATTCTTTTTCCAGTTTGGGAAAGTCCTTGATGTTATTCTTCGTCATTGTTTTCTTCAGGTTCTTCGGGCTCCGTGTCCCCCATTTCACGATAGACGGTTCCCAAGACCCCGTTAATGAACTTCCTTGAGTTTTCTCCGCCGAAGTTCTTGGCGAGTTCGATGGCTTCGTTAATGGCCACTTTCGGCGGAACTTCATCTTTGTTTTCGTAGAGTAATTCGTAAATACCGATCCTCAGAACATTCCTGTCGAGAATATTTATCTGGGCGATAGGCCATTCAGGAGCGGTCTTCTCGATTATCTTGTCTATGGTCTCGATATTCTCGGCGACCCCCCGGACAAGGGTCCAAATGAAATCAAAACTCTCAAGGCCCTCACCGAACTCTTCGATGTTTTTCTGAGTAATATTCTCAAGTTCGCCGTCGGCTTTTCCATGAAAGTCCCATTCATACAAGCTCTGCATAGCTATTGACCTTGATAAGTGCCTGGAAGCCATAGATTGTTGATTATTTATTTCTTAGGAGCTTCTTTGGTTTCGCCCGTTTCCGCCTCTTTTATCTCTTTCTGTCTCTTCTTTTGTTCTTTCTTTTCGAGCCTGGCCATTACGTTAATGAACTCTCTGCCCTTGTAATAGCCACAGTAGCCGCAGATAGTGTGTGGCAAGACCGGCTTTCCACATTTTGGACATTTAACCAAAACCGGGACCTTGATGAAGATGTTGCCCCTGGTTCTTTTGACTTTCGACTGGCTGCGTTTTTGTTTTGGAACTGCCATAATATTCTTTATTTAAAACTATATGGCTATTATACATTTTTTGCTTGTTTTGTAAAGCAGTACAAAAAAGGCTGAACAAAGATTTTATTGTTCAGCTTGAACCACCTCCTTTGGTGGGCCTACCTTAACCAAGAAACCCAGTATATTGAATACTTCGGGCAATTCCTCGTTTATGTCGTGCCATTCTCCGTCTGGTCCGATTCGCCTTACTCTTTTCCATCCATCGCCAGATTCTGTCCAGCCGAGAGATCTATTGTCAAGGTCTGCTCCGCAATGATTGCACTTGAATTCAAAGAAGTTGCTGAAGACAACTGGTTCTCCACAGTGCTGACACTTTCCCACAATTGAATCGGGAATCGTTTCTACCTTTTTTAACTCTGTCACATAGCGCCACCAGTACACATATCAGTACTGGTATAAAAATAACATCAATCGGTTTGCTTGTCAAAATAAAAAAAAGCCGGTTTTTTACGGCTTAATATTGTGTCCTTATTTTCGACATCGGTATCACTATCGGCCCACGAATGAACTGGTCGACGGTAACGCTGTCGAGGACGGCATGCTCTTTCCCGTTCACCCGAACGATGGGGATTTCGTAGGAGCCATCTTCATTGGCACTTGGGCATATCGACCCCAGAGCAAAGATAGTACACGATGCGGGCAGTCCCAGACTCTTCCTTTGGCGGGCAAGATGGCAGGCTTCACCGACATTGAACGGCTGGGTTTCTTTTTGCGGAACATTCTGGTAGCCTTGTTCGCAGGACATGGGAGCATTGATTATGCTCATCATTATATCCTGAATAACATAAGGGCCATTGTACGATCCTCTCCACCTGTGCGGATTGTTCTCGATTGGAACAATGTCCATTCTCTCCTCGATTATTCCGGGCAGGAGGTGTCCCTGAGAAGGCACAACGAGAAATGGCATCTGATGTTCTGTTGCGTCTGCGACTATCTGGTCGCGTCTTTCCAAAAAGAATTCCGTGACATCCCCGCAGAAACCAATGTCGGCAAGAACATCAAACTGCTCCGAAAGCAGTCTTTCGTAATCAGTTTTTGTTTTTTTTCTCACAATGATCGCCTCCGCGCGATTGGCGGTGCTGGCTATATGATAATATAAAGATTAGGAAATGTCAAATTCGGCGACGGGCCGAAAGCTTTTCCTATGGATGGGACAGATCCCATATTTTTTAATTTTGTCCATATGTTCTTTGGTTCCGTAGCCCTTGTGTTTTTTAAAATTATACTCTGGATATTTTTTGTCGTATTTGACCATTATTTCGTCCCTCGTAACTTTGGCGATTATGCTCGCAGCGCTACAGGAAAAAACCTTGGAATCGGCCTTGATAATTGATTCCTGCTTTCTATCTATATTTATCCTTATCCTTCCGTCGAGGACAAGGAAATCGGCTTTGATTTTATTCCTTTTTTCCATATCTCTGACAGCCTTAATCATAGCCATCTTGGTAGCCTCGAAGATGTTAACCTTATCAATCATCTTTTCCGAAACGATTCCTATCCCCCACTTAATATTAGGATTATGGACAAGATTATCGTAAACCTCTTTCCGTTTCTTTTCGACAAGCTGTTTTGAGTCTTTGACCGATTTGATTCTTTTGGCTTTTGCAAAGTCTTTTTTGAGTATTAAAACGGCTCCGGCTACCACTGGTCCAGCCAAGGGTCCCCGTCCAGCTTCGTCGATTCCAGCCACGCGGGTATACCCTTTTTTCCACAGCCTTTTTTCTTCTTGAATCATATTTGAAATTAAGTTATTATATATAATATCACATGGTTAGGATATGAACACAATAAGCGACAAAATCACGAACGGAAAATATCTGGGTCAGATGGAAATCATGGCCGAAATAAAGGCGGCAAGAAAAGAAGAAAGGCCAGCGGATTTTTCCAATAAAACTATAGCCGATTTTTCGGTGATCATCGAAAAGATAAAGTTCGGGCTGAATCTGGAGAATACTGTAATCCTCGGCCCCGCGTTCCTGGGAGAAATATTGATTAACGGAGACCTTAATTTAAGGAATGCGAAAATAAATGG
Source organism: uncultured bacterium (assembly GCA_963807465.1). Lineage (GTDB taxonomy): Bacteria > Patescibacteriota > Minisyncoccia > Minisyncoccales > Minisyncoccaceae > CAWECB01. The sequence continues at coordinate 2,972 of CAWECB010000001.1, read as the reverse complement.
CTCTCTCTATCTCGCCCGAGCCGAAATCAGCGGAAACCTTATCCTTGAGGACGTTAAAGTAAACGGGACGATCAATCTTGTCGGAGCGAAGATAGGAAAAAGCATCAAAGCGAGAGGGCTTGTCAATACCGGATTCCTTAGCCTAACCAAGACAGAAACCGGCGGAGATGTGATATTGGAAAATGCGGAAGTCGAAAGCGTTAACTACGAAGACCTTACCGTCCGCGGAGACCTTTTCCTCGATTCGGCCGTCGTAATGGGAACGCTCAATTTAAGTAAGGCTAAGATTGAAGGAATTCTGGATCTCGACAGCACCAGCATAGGCAACGATTTGATCTTGACCGGAATCCAGGTCAAGAAAAACCATATAGATACGAATACGGTAAAGATCGGAGGAAGAAAAATCATCTAATGCTCACAAATGAACAAGAAATTCACACATTTGCATTTGCACTCGCACTATTCCCTATTGGATGGCCTGCCCAAAATAGACGACATTCTTGATAAAGCAAAAGAACTTGGAATGGATTCGGTAGCCTTGACCGACCACGGAGTAATGTATGGGGCGATAGAGTTCTACGAAAAGGCCAAGGCTGCGGGCATCAAGCCCATTGTCGGCTGCGAGGTATATGAGGCCGTAAGGACGATGGAAGACAAAGTTCCTAATCTTGACGCGAGAAGATACCATTTGATCCTTCTCGCCAAGAATGAGAAAGGATACAACAACCTGGTAAAGATAGTAACCGAAGCCCATTTAAGGGGCTTCTACTACAAGCCGAGGGTAGACATAGCCCTCCTTGAGAAATACTCGGAAGGACTAATAGCCCTGACGGCCTGCCTCCAGGGAAAGATTCCCCACCTCCTTTTGTCGAACAAAAAAGAAGATGCCGAAAAGGAAGCTTTGAGATATGAGCACATCTTCGGCAAAGGCAATTTCTACCTTGAACTCCAGGATCATCCGAACATTCCTGAACAGAAAAGGGCGAACAGCATGATGATAGAATTGTCCAAGAAGACTGGCATTCCCCTCGTCGCGACTAATGACAGCCACTATATCAACAAGGACGATGCCGAAGCCCAGGACATCCTCATGCTTATAAATACGGGAGCTGATATTAATGACAAGGAAAGGCTGACAATGAAAGGAGAAGATTTCTCGATAAAATCAACTGAAGAAATGGTAGAATCGTTCAAGGATGTCCCCGAGGCCATAGAAAATACCCAAAAGATCGCCGAAGCCTGCAATCTCGAACTCAAACTGGGAGAATTCAAGCTTCCCTCTTTCGATGTTCCCGACAGCAAAACTTCGGAAGGATATTTAAGGGAACTGTGCTATCAAGGGATCGAGAAAAAATACAGCATCAAATCGAAAGAATTAGATGATATCGTCAAAGAAGTATTAAAGGGAAAAGAGATAAAAACGGAAACCATAAAAGATATCGGATTGAAACAGGTAATAGAAAGATTGGAATACGAACTTTCAGTCATCAACAAGACCGGCTTCTCCGGATACTTCTTGATTGTCCAGGATTTCGTCAACTGGGCGAAACAGAATAGAATCGTTGTCGGTCCAGGTAGAGGTTCGGCTGGAGGCTCGATTGTCGCCTACCTCACGAACATCACCAACGTGGATCCTCTGAAGTACGACCTGTACTTTCAGAGATTCCTTAATCCGGACAGGATTTCCCCGCCGGATATCGACCTTGACTTCGCGGACAAGAGAAGAGATGAAGTCATCAATTATGTGGCCGAAAAATACGGGAGGGACAAGGTCGCCCAGATAATCACTTTCGGAACTATGGCGGCAAAGGCGTCAATCAGGGACGTGGGCAGGGCTTTGGGCTACCCCTACTCATATTGCGACAGGATTGCGAAGATGATTCCCCTGGGCTTTACCTTAAAAGATACCTTAGAAAAAATTCAAGAATTCGCTGATCTGTACGAATCGGATAAACAGGCCGAAAAACTAATTGATCTTGCTTTAAAGATCGAAGGATGCGCCAGGCACGCTTCGACCCACGCCTGCGGAGTCGTGATTTCGAGGAACGCCCTGAATAATGTGGTCCCGTTACAGCATCCGACGCAAGATGAAACCGGAATAGTCACCCAGTATGAAATGCATTCGGTCGAATCAATGGGATTATTGAAGATGGACTTCCTAGGATTGAAAAACCTTACCATCATTGAAGAAACTCTTAAAAGGATCTATGCCGTGAGAAGAGAAAAAGTCGATATCGACAACATACCCTTGGATGACGCCAAGACGTATAAATTATTACAGGACGGAGACTGCATCGGAGTTTTCCAATTCGAATCGGAAGGCATGAGGAGATATTTGAAGCAACTGAAGCCGACCGAAATAGAAGACATTATAGCCATGGTGGCTCTTTACCGCCCTGGACCAATGCAACACATCCCTGAATATATTAACGGTAAGCATAAAGGGAAAGAAGTGAGATATATGCATCCCCTACTAAAGCCCATACTCGAAAACACCTACGGCATACCTGTCTACCAGGAACAGATCATGAGAATCGCCCAAGACCTGGCCGGTTTCACTTTGGCCGAAGCAGATATCTTAAGGAAAGCTATCGGGAAAAAGATTGAAAAATTACTGATGGAACAGAAGGAAAAATTTGTTAATGGAATGGCTAAGAATAATATCGGCGAGAACATTGCCAACCAACTATGGCATTGGATTGAACCTTTCGCCAGATATTCGTTCAACAAAAGTCACGCCGCCTGTTATGCCATCATCGCTTACGAGACTGCTTACCTTAAAGCCAATTATCCGGTTGAGTATATGGCCGCCCTCTTGACCTCAGAAGGTTCGGACTTAGACAGAATATCAACCTTAATCGAAGAATGTAAGAAGATGAAGATCGAGGTCCTCCCCCCGGAAATTAACGAAAGTTTCAGCAACTTCAGTGTAGTTCCGGACAAGAATCAGATTAGGTTCGGATTGTCGGCTA